>CAVCRX010000077.1:0-14447 GCA_963604935.1 Bacteroidaceae bacterium | reverse complement strand
CCGGATTCGCCACAGGTCAGGAACTGCTGCAGTTCTTTACCAGCTACGGCTTCTTTTGTTGTTGAACTAGAACCAGGAATTAAAACGCCATCGCGGCTGTAGGTGGCAACGCGTTCACCCGAACTACCGGCAAGAATATCGTTGTAATAACGCTCTAAGCCAGTAACACCTGTTAGCTCATTATTTTCGCCCGTAGTAAGCGTACCAATAACTTGGCTACCAATAGAACCACAGGGGTAAATGCGCTTATTGGACTTTTCGTAATCCAAGCCCTCTATACCCAAAGCAGTGATTTTTGCTTTCAGGCTTTCATCGGCATTTTTATAGAGGTATTGGAAGTTTTTAGATGCCGTGAGTTTTTCTGTGTAATCAGCCTTTTTGCCACCGCAATTTTCAACCAAGAAATCAGCAACCGTATCCACCTGCTCGGTTGTAAGCATATGAGGGTGACAGAAAATATTAATCGTATCGATTGTGGTAGCCAAAATAGTGCCATTACAGTCGTAGATCGTGCCGCGAACTGCAGGAATAGTATAGGTCTGAACCGCCTGACCACCGCTGCTACCTTGAATGCCTTCGGAGTCTATAAGTTGAACCCAAATAAGGCGTCCGCAAGCAATAAGAGCAATCACGACAAACATTGCAAATGCGACAGCATAAACTCCCGCTACGCCAAAAAGATTAAATTGAGAAAAATGCTCAAAGCTCTGACTTGGTCCAGATGCACTTCTGCGCGCACCACGTGTACGTTCACTATGGGCTCTTACATCGGAGTTTTGCGTATAGCGTCTACTACCCACACCATCCGAAGACCCACCAACAGAAGCCTGTCGATTTGATGAGCCATGATTGCGGGAAGATCCAGCACCAAGAGCCGAGTAAGCGTCACGATATGAACTACGAGAATTATAAGAATTAGAACCTGAGCGAGAGCCTCTAGAGTGACCGTCGCGTCTATTACCAAAGTTATCGCGCATGCGAGTTATTCCTTAGCAACAGCTGCTAAGCTCAAAGACAAAGACAAATTACCTTCAGAGTCCGTTTTTACTACATCTTCTGAAAGTTTAAGAGTCTCCGAATTAGTAGAAGCAGACATACCAAGCTTTTCGGCTTTATCGCGCAGATTAGTTGGGCTTGCCACAAGGCTCTTCTGAATAGAAAGAGAAGAGGTCTGCGACTCTAGTTCGCTAATCTGAGTTCGCAGTTCGCTTGTTTGCTGAGCAGTTTCGTAAGAGAAGCCAACTATCGTAATCTTGATAATTGATGCAAGCAGCAAAACAAGAGCAGCAGCAATAATCGGCTTAGCTAGAACGCGAATATCAAAACCCTGAGACTGAGCCTTACCACCACGAACAACGCGCACGCTAGCACGCTCTGGGCGCTTAGACCTTTGCTTTGAGGGATTTTGTTTTAGTTGTGCAGAAGAGTAACTGCGCCTTGCGGTGGTGGCCGCGTTGGCGAGTGCGGGTGCTGCCATGATGCGACCTCCTTAACCTGGACGCTTGTGAGTCCTAAAGCGACAAGTAAAACTTGACTTTAGGCGTTTTCATCTAAACGCATTGCCACACGAAGCTTTGCGCTTCTACTGCGAGCATTGCGCTCTATTTCTTCTTTAGTAGGAAGAATAGGCTTCCTTGTAATGACCTTGAGTACCGGCTTATTACCACAGACACACACAGGTAAATCTGGCGGACAGGTGCAACCCTGCGAAAAATCGCGAAACATATCCTTGACGATGCGATCTTCGAGCGAATGGTAACTAATGACTGCAATTTTGCCGCCCGGATTGAGCCACCTGATAGCAGACTCTAAACCGCGCTTTAAAACATCAAGTTCACCATTAACTTCGATGCGCAAAGCCTGGAACGTACGCTTAGCGGGATGCCCACCGCTTCGCCTTGCTGAAGCTGGAACAGCTGCCTTGATAATCTCGACAAGCTGTTCACTTTCCGTGATAGGACCTTTTTTACGAGCCTCCACCACGAACTCAGCAATACGGCTTGCCCACTTTTCGTCAGAATAATGCCGGATGATCCGAGCGAGATCTGCTGCGTTATAAGTGTTGAGAATCTCTGCTGCGGTTAAAGTTTGATTACTCGGGTTCATCCGCATATCTAGAGGGCCATTCTCTTTAAAAGAGAAGCCACGAGCTGGCGTGTCAATTTGCACAGAAGAAACTCCGATATCGAACAGAATTCCATCGATTCCAGGAATCTCTTCTTGCACAAGCAAGCGATCCAAATCTCCAAAGTTGCCTGCCACAACACTAATCTTTGGGCGCGTTTCGGCCGGCAAGGCCATAAGGCGCTCGGTTGCAGCTGCACGAGCCACCTCATCTTGGTCGATCCCAATCAGATGACCCTCAGGTCCTAGGACCTTAGCAACTTCAAGAGAATGTCCCGCCCCTCCGAGTGTTGCATCCACGAACGTGTGGTGTGGTTGAAGTGCGAGTTGTTCGAGGCACTCGGAAAGGAGGACAGGAATATGCCGGTATTCGCTTGTCATTGTTCTTTGGGACCCTACCTTGTCTAGCTTTAGCTGAAATCAAACGAAAGAGCGTTCAACTCAAATTCGTTCCAACGTTCGGTATCCCAGATTTCAAGGTGGTCAAAGTCGCCAATAATCGTGACGTCGTTAGACAAACCTGCACGCTCGCGCAAATCAGCCGAAAGACGAATACGACCACCGTCGTCCATCTGACAAGGGTTAGCTCGAGAAGACATGACCTTGCGAAAATTACGCATCTGACGATTAGAGGGATCATAACCACCTTGCTTATCAAAGTAGTGATCAAGCCAATCGGTAAATGCTTCAGCTTCGAAGACCATCAAGCTCGGATGCTCCGGATCATCAGACAAAACAACCTTGAGATCTTGCTTTAAGTCCTTACGAAATTCAGCAGGCAGAGACAGACGACCTTTAGCGTCGATTTTGTGGCGGTATGAGCCTTCGAACGTGGCCATCAATCCCTCCCTTCAAAATTCTTTCGGGACTTTTGCGTGTTTAATGCTACGGCAGAAGGGGCCTTTTTGCAACGATTTTTGGGATTTCATGGGCAAAATTGGGAAAACAAACCACCTGCGGTTGAGTGAAATATTAGGCTCTTCCCTCCTAGTCACTATATGTTGTATGGAATTAAAGAATTAGCTACAAATAAGGTATATTTTGGGCGATTTTTAAGTGGGAAACATGGCCCATGAACTTCCTGAAACTTTGCTTAAAGCTTCATATTTTGGTCAAATTTAGGGAATTTTTGGACCTTGGCGACCCTTGAAGCCCAAAAAGTGGGGCGTGTTCCCCTGAAGAATACTTAATTCAATCAATGAGCAAGTTTGCGATACCCTTGAAAAGCTGGATTTCCTTTGCCTTGAGTCAAGCAGCCAAAGCTCTAAGCATGCTGCCATTGGAATTTAAATCTTTATCAACGAGTGGCTAGAGTTTTCTTAGAACATGCTAGAGCTGACTAGAGCCGAGCACGAGGATGACTTGAAAGATATTCCTCGATTAGCTGCTGTGTTTGCACATGTGTATAAATTTGCGTAGTGGAAATACTGGAGTGCCCAAGCATTTCTTGAATGGCACGCAAATCGGCTCCGCCCTCTAAGAGATGGGTAGCAAAAGAATGGCGCAATGTATGTGGGTGAAGCCCCTTTATTCCGACACGGAGTCCTTCTCGCTCAACAATCTTGCAGACACTCTGCCTCGAAATTCTTTTTCCGTGCGCATTTACAAACACGGCTGCAGTTGGCTTGGTCGTAGAACAGCGCAACTGATTACGATCTTCGGTTAAATAAGAAACAAGCCACTCAAGCGCATAGCCAGAAAGAGGCACTACCCTTTCTTTTGAGCCTTTGCCTAAAACGCGCAAATAACCCTCTTTAATTAAGAGTTTATCCAAGTCAAGACCGCAAAGCTCGCTCACACGCAAACCGCAACCATAAAGAATTTCCAGCATTGTGCGATTACGGCGCGCCAGAGGAGTTGAGATGTCGCAGCCATCAAGCAGCTCTTGCATCTTTTCGATTGAAATTACATCAGGCAAAGCTTCCAGCTGCTTTGGCATTTGAATGATAGATGCTGGATTCTTTTCGGCGTAACCTTCACGAACAATGAAGCGATGATAAGCCTTAACGACTGAAATCTTGCGCTTAATGGTACTCGGTGCCAATCCATCCTCAACGAGGCTTCGCTCAAAAGCCAAAATGTCACCACGCGTAATAGCAGAAGAATCTTTGATGTCCTTCGCTTCAAGGAACTGAAGATACTGGTCTAGATCGCGTGTATAAGCCTCGACCGTATGCTCAGACGAGCCTCGTTCCACAACTAAATAAGCAATATATTGACGAGCGTAGTGCATAGACTTCATTCTACGTTTTAAAGCAGCCAATGCAGCAATAAAAATAAATCACCCGCTTTATCACAACAAATAGACAAAACGGGTGATTCTAAAAAAGTTTGAACGTAAAGCTTATTTAATAGCAGCCTTAATCAAGCCAACAAACAAAGGATGAGGCTTGATAGGACGGCTCTTGAATTCAGGATGAGCCTGAGTTGCCACAAAATAAGGATGACCAGGAATTTCAATCATTTCAGTCAGGCGACCGTCAGGAGAAAGACCGGAAATCTTAAGACCAGCCTCTTGTAGCTGATCACGATATGCGTTGTTAACCTCGTAACGATGACGATGGCGCTCATAGATGATTTCTTCGCCATAAATCTGATTGACGAGCGAACCCTTTTCAAGCTTGCAAGGATAAGCACCCAAACGCATTGTGCCACCCTTGTCTTCAACATCTTCCTGCTCGGGCATCAAGTCGATAAGCAAGTAATCAGCATCCTCGTCGAACTCAGCAGAGGTTGCACCATCTAAACCAACAACATTACGCGCGAATTCGCATACTGCTGCTTGCAAGCCAAGGCAAATTCCCAAGAAGGGAATCTTGTTTTCACGAGCGTAGCGAGCAGCTTCGATTTTGCCTTCAAATGCACGCTGACCAAAACCGCCGGGAACAAGAATTGCGTCAAGATTTCCAAGGACCTCTTCTGCATTTTCGTGATTGAGTTCTTCACCATCGATAAGTTGAACATCAGCATGGACGCCATTTGCAACGCCCGCATGGCCAAGAGCCTCAACAATAGAAAGATAAGCATCAGGCAGGTCGACATACTTACCAACAACGCCAATGCTAACTTCACCTTCACAGGAATCAGCAGCCGCAAGGAAGGTCTTTAATGGCGTAAGGTCAATCTCGCCAGGCTCAAGACCAAGGCGCTCTAGGACCTTTACGTCAAAGCCCTGTTCACGCAAGGAAATGGGAACCTGATAAATCGAAGGCGCATCGATACAATCCAAAACATCGCCCGTAGCAACGTCGCAGAAAAGGGCAATCTTTTTACGCACGCCATCAGAAATCTCATGGTCGGAGCGGCAAACGATAAAGTCGGGCTGAATACCAAGCGACCTTAGCTCCTTTACTGAGTGCTGAACGGGCTTTGTTTTAACCTCATGAGCTGCAGCAATATAAGGAACAAGTGCTACATGAACAAACAAGACATCGCCATAAGGCTTTTCTTTCTTAAACTGACGAGCAGCCTCGATAAAAGGAAGAGACTCGATGTCGCCAATCGTGCCGCCAATTTCAGAGATAACAATATCAGCATTAGACTGCTCAGCGATACGACGAAGGCGCGTTTTGATAGCCTCGGTTACATGAGGAATAACCTGAACCGTGCCACCCAAGAAGTCACCACGACGCTCGCGTGCAATCAGGCTCTGATAGATCGAGCCCTGAGTAAAGTTGGATTCACGCGAAAGGTTCTCATCGATAAAACGCTCGTAATGACCCAGGTCAAGGTCACCTTCGTGGCCGTCATCGGTAACAAAAACCTCGCCATGCTGAAAAGGAGACATGGTGCCAGGGTCGACATTTAGATAGGGATCCATCTTCTGCATTGTCACCTTGTAGCCACGAGCTTTCAGCAAATGACCCAAAGAAGCAGCAGTAATGCCCTTGCCTAACGACGAAACAACGCCGCCGGTAACAAAGATATGTTTGGTCATAGTTCTCCTATCTTTTCATGCGCCAATCAAACAAATTCACGCCCTAGCAACTCTTAGGACGTGCCTAGAAAACAAAAAACGCTTGCCCGGACAAAATGTCCTGCAAACGTTTTTCTATTTTAAGATGCTTTGTCTATCGAGCGCACGACAGATTTCATCGTTAACTTAGCCGAAACAAAACAATAGTTCATGTCTTTAAAGCACGACGAGCACATCTGCGCTTTTTTCTTTTACTAAATAAGACTTTAAGGCAAGTGTTTGGGCTTATTTTGCACTCCCCACGTTACAATTGGGCGCAGGCTGTAACAATTTGGAAATAAAACGAATTACAGAAACATAAGGAGTTGTTAATGAAGATAGGCTTTGATAACGACAAATATATCTCTATGCAGGCCGAGCATATCAAAGAGCGCATCGCTCAATTTGGCGGCAAACTATATCTTGAATTTGGCGGTAAACTTTTTGATGATTATCATGCTTCGCGCGTTCTCCCCGGCTTTGCGCCAGACTCCAAAATTCGCATGCTTTCAAGTATGCGTGATGAGGTAGAAATTGTTATCGCTATCAATGCTAATCACATCGAAAAGAGCAAGGTTCGCGGCGATTTAGGCATCACCTATGACGAAGATGTTTTGCGCCTTATGGATATCTTTCAGGGCCTTGGCTTTTATGTCGGCAGCGTTGTTATTACTCAATATGCAAATCAGCCAGGAGCGGACGCCTTTATTAAACGTCTTGATACCTTGGGGGTAGCCCACTATCTGCACTACCCCATCGCAGGCTATCCTCATGATATTGAGCATATCGTTTCTGATGAGGGTTATGGCAAAAACGAATATGTCATCACTGAAAAACCTCTCGTTGTTGTAACAGCGCCTGGCCCCGGATCTGGCAAGATGGCAACCTGCTTAAGCCAGCTCTACCACGAAAACAAGCACGGTGTTATGGCTGGTTACGCCAAATACGAAACCTTCCCTATTTGGAATTTACCCTTAAAGCATCCCGTCAATGTTGCCTATGAAGCTGCAACAGTAGACCTTGATGATGCCAATATTATCGACCCCTTCCATTTAGAGGCCTATAACGAAATTACCGTCAATTACAATCGCGACGTTGAAATTTTCCCTGTGCTTAAGGCAATGATGGAAAAGATCTTGGGCGAGTCCCCCTACAAGTCACCCACCGATATGGGTGTCAATATGGCTGGCAATGCTATCTGCAATGATGAGGTTTGTCGCACTGCTGCCAACAACGAAATTCTGCGTCGCTACTTCAATACCGCTGTAAAGGTTAAGCGCACAGGTTCCGGAGACGAGGAAGTTGCCCGTCTTGAGCTGATTATGCAGCAATCGGGCTTGGACTATCATACCTATCCCGGTCGCAAGGAAGCCCTTGTTAAGGCCGAGGCTACCGGTGCTCCTGCGGGTGCAATTATTCTTGAGGACGGTCGTGTTATTACTGGTAAGACCTCTGGGCTTCTAGGTGCCGCAAGTTCAACTCTTATGAATGCTCTTAAAGCGGTTGCTGGCATTGAAGACGATGCTCTTTTGATTTCGGATGAAGCACTTGAGCCCATCTGCAATATGAAGACCGATTTTCTTCATTCACAGAACCCTCGCTTACATCCTAACGAAACTATCATTGCGCTTTCTATTAGCTCTGCAACCGATGATGAAGCAGCAAAAGCCCTTGCCGCACTCAAGAAACTACAAGGCTGCGATGCCTTCTTTAGCGTGATTATCCCCGAGGCCGATGAACGCCTTTATCGCACACTCGGCATTAATGTTTGCTGCGAGCCTCAGTTTGAGAACCACCACTACTATCACAAGTAGAAAAGTGAGCGAGAAAGCTCCTTAATTCGTTAACGCAATATGCACGCAAGCGCCAAAATGCTTGCGTGCTTTTTATTTGAGCTTAAACAATTACGAATGCGTACGAGGAGCACGATGTAGCTTACCCGCAAGACGCTTTAGTAAGCCAGCCAACATATCGTACTCGCGCACCTTCATTAGCCTGCAGATTCCAAAAGCCACCACAAGGCCCAAAATTCCGCAGACGCAAACCGTAATAAAAGCAGTCGCAATAACAGGTATAGGAAGAGCAAGGGCAGTAAAAGCAACACTTGCCTCAGTCGACAAAATATAAACCACTGCCGCAGCAATCAAAGAAGCAATGCCTCCCTTAATTACAAGTACGACAACCTGGCCAAATCCAAAACTGCCAACCTTGCGATACACAATAAACGAGCAAATCACAAACATGCAGCCATAGAAGAAGATGTCACCCAAAGGAATACCAACAACACCAAAATTCTCGGGCTTGCACAGCCATGAATAAAGGAGCGCCTGAACTAAGCGCATGCAGATATCAATACAAGCGAACTGCGTAAACTTGCGCATTGCAGCAAAAACTTTATAGAAATACATATAGCCCGCATAAAAGGGCAAACTGATAGTCCAGACCGCCAAAACCTCAGATACGTAGGCAACATCTTCAGCGGTAAACGAACCAGCTTGGAACAGCTGAATAAGCGGAACCGCAAGCGCACCCACCATGGCAGCAAGAGGAAGCATCAAGAACAGAGTTGATCGCAGACCGCGCGAAACGAAATCTTTGAATCCTGTCCAATTTTCGGCTGCAGCACATTCCGCCATCTCGGTAAGCATGGTTGACGAAATAGATACCGCGATAACACCATAAGGAAGCTGCCACCACATGCGAGCATACGACAAAGTAGAAGGTCCGTTCGAGGCAGCATCGAGAGCAAAAGCATTTCGACAGCTGATGGTAATCATGGTTCCTGCAACGTAGAGAAACATTGGCGCTGCCATCTTAAAAGCCTCGAGTAGCATAGGATCGCGCAGGTCAACCACCGGTTTAATTTTAAAACCATGTTTTATAAGCGCTGGGACCTGGCCGGCCAGCTGCACGAAAACGCCAAGGGTCGTACCGATACCAAGCCACCACATCGAAGCAGTAGTATCCCAGGCTGAAAGAGGCACAAAACCAAACATCGTAATAATAACGATAATGTTATTTAGCACCGGCACCAACGAGGGGGCCAAGAACTCACGCTCAGCATTAAGTACACCCATCACTAAAGCACTCAAACCATAGAACAAAATCTGAATCGCAAAAATCCTAAAGAAGAAGATTGCTAAATCTTGCGTTTCGCCAGCACCAATTGTGAAGGTTTGCGTATGAATAATCCAAGGCGCAGCAATCGCACAAATTAGCGAAAGCAGACCCAGGAAAATAGTAGTCAGCGTAAGCATATTGTTCGTAAAACGCTGTGCTGCTTCACGTCCATGTTTTTCTTTCTGCAATAAATACAGCGGGACAAAAACTGCCGTACCAAGAACGCCTGAAGCACAAAGCTCAAATACCATGTTCGGTAGGTTATTAGCGATTTGGTAAGCGGAAGTAAATAAGGTATTACCCAGGGCAAAAGCCATCGCCCAAGTTCGCACAAGTCCCGTAACGCGCGAAAGAAGTGTACAGAGCGAAATGAGACCGGTGTTTTTTAGAATATTCATACTTGTATCGTTCGCCACAAAGCCCCCAGGTGCTTTTGTTTTATAGTGTAATTACTTTGCAGAATTCATATGCCAGCAAACATTATCAGTTATACCTGGTGAATAGATAATCTGCAAAAAACAAAACGCAGGCACCTTTAGCACATGCGTTTTGTTTGAGATAAATCATAGTAAGGTAATTTTGTATGCGCTTTCTTATTGTCCGCAATAAATACAACTCAAAGGCCTTTGAAGCGTCATTCACCCTTGAAATGTATCTTTCGAGTCAAGGGATTGAATACGAATGTTTTGATTCAAACGAGGTTCCCTTCTTTAAGCCAATTGTTGGTCTTGTAGGTGATATGAGCCAGTTTGACATGGTTATTGTGCTTGGCGGTGATGGCTCAATTCTCCGCGCTGCTGGGCAAGTGGGCTATCGCCGTATTCCTATTCTTTGCACTAACTATGGCCACCTTGGTTTTATGGCAAATTCAAATGCTGAGGGTCTTATTCCCCTTGTTGCTGCCGCTTTAAGTGGTGATGCCATTACTGAGGCTCGAACCAACCTTAGTGTCCGTGTAGAACTGCAGCCTACAGAATTCACGCGCGACCCAACCGAGATCGCCCTCGCCGAAGAAGAAGCACCCAGTTACGAATTTTTTGCCCTAAACGAAATGGCACTTACACGAGGTGAACGCGGTCGCAGTATCGACTTCACCTACCACGTAGATGGCATCAAAATTGCCGATATGCGCGGCGATGGCTTGGTGGTTTCTTCGGCTACAGGCTCTACGGGCTATGCGCTTTCCGCGGGCGGCCCCCTTGTTAGCCCTGGATACAATGGCTTGGTTGTTGTTCCTATCGCACCGCATACACTGCATTCTCGCGCTCTTGTTACCGCACCATCCGATGTTGTCGAAATCGTTATGCGCGATTCTGACGACAATCGAGAATCTTCTTTATTTATCGACGGCGAGCCTGTGCATTTCGAAAGCCCCATTAAACGAATTATCGTTTCACCAGGTGAAGAGCCAACAATTCTTTTACGTTATAAGTCTGGTTCTTTCTACGAGCGCGCCTCTGAGGTTTTCTTTAGCTAAAGACACCAGCAAAAGTAAGCAAAAGTAAAAACTTCCCAGTTCTTATCTACAAGAATTGGGAAGTTTTGTTTTAGTTTAAAGCTAATGCGCTTCTTGAGCTAAAACCAGATATAAAAGCTAAGTATCTACAAGCCTTTACTCATTTACTGGTCGCAGGAAATCTGGCTCGCGCGTAAGAACACGAGGGCCATCTTCGGTAATAGCAATTGTCTTCTCAAAGTGAGCAGAGGGTTTACCGTCGCGAGTAACAACCAACCAACCATCATCACAGGTACGCGTACGATGTGTGCCAACGTTAATCATAGGTTCGATAGCGATAATCATGCCAGGCTTAAGCTCGATGCCAGTATGTTTCCTGCCATAGTTAGGCACATTGGGATCTTCGTGCATAACGCGACCAACACCGTGACCAACATATTCGCGCACAACACCATAGCCGGCACCTTCTGCAACCTCCTGGACAGCATGTCCGATATCACCCAAGCGATTTCCGGGACGAGCTGCTTCAATTCCTGCCCAAAGGCTCTTTTCAGTAATCTCAAGCAGACGCTTTTTCTCAGGGCTAATCTTTCCAACCGGGAAGGTCCAGGCGTTATCGCCGACCCAACCATTAACGGTTGCTCCCGTATCAATGGAAATAATGTCGCCTTCCTTCAAAATGACATTACGCGAAGGAATACCATGAACAATCTGCTCGTTAACTGAAGCACAAATTGAACCAGGGAAGCCATACAAGCCCTTAAAACCAGGAGTGCCACCATGCAAGCGAATATAGGTTTCAACAAATTGGTCAAGTTCAAGCGTTGAAACACCTGGTTTTACACGTGCTCCAACCTCACGTAAAACGCGTGCGCTTAAAACGCCAGCTCCCTGTGCATACTCTTCAATTTGCTTAGGAGTTTTATAAATAATCATTTTTTCTAAGCCTAGCCTTTCTTTTCTCAAGGGCAAGGATACACCAACACTCACAAATCCCTTTAGTAGCTACACAATGATTCTGCGTTTTTACTGGTAACATGACTCTAAGCAAAGAAAGGGGCATCGATGGCTGAAAATAAGCCCGGTGAAAACGATAAGCAAAATGCTTTAAATGGGGTATGGCATTCCGAATCAGAGAGTCATTGGCATTCTAACCGTGTGCAACCAGGCCGATTTACTGGCAGCTGGTACAATGGCCAGGTTAACGACACTAAAAGTAAGTCAGCCCAGCTTGTAAATGGCAAGGTTGTTTGGTCTAATACCCGCCAAAAAAACCCTGTCAGCAGCCAACTTATTACTCGCCAGGAAGAAGAACCTGCACCAGCCCCTCGTACAACCAACCGTGAAGCGCCTCTTCGCGGCAACCCAGCAAATCCCGCAAGCCCCAACATCAATCGTGGCGCTCGCCCAAATACCTGGGAATACACAGACGAAGTAAATACTGAAACAGATAAAACTTCCGGTCGCTCCAACTTTATTAGTAATCCATTTACTAGCAACTCAGAAAATATAGCAAGTGGCAGTTCTTCCTTTGACAGCCCCAGCGATAAAGAAGAGCAAAACAAAAAACGCATTTCTAATGAGTCAAATCAGAGCAATGCACGTCGCTCAGCACGAAGAGCGGGAGCTAGTCGTAATCTTGTCGAATATGACGCACATGCTTCCGAGCGCTCCGCTTTAGCCCAAGATGACGAACGTAGCAACCATGCCCACAAGCCTTCTTGGTACAACACATCAAATGCCAACCAAGAGATCAAGCCCCGCAGTGTGCTAGATCAAGAGTTCCATGGTTCTAGACGCGATACTCAGTCTCAGCGCAACCTTCATCTTGGAAAAAAGGAGCGTAATCGCGGCAGTCAATCCCACGGAATAAACCTGCCCTTAGCAAGTAACAATGGTGGAGGAATTGGCAGCAGTATAGGAAGCAATGGCTTTAGCGGCGGCAAATCAGGTGGTCGAGGCGGCTTTAGTGCCGGAGGCCCTGGCCCCTTTGGCATCAATATCAATATTATTCTTGCTATAGTACTGGCAATTCTAATTATTCTTGCAATTTTCCTGCTCAATGCATGCAGCTGCAGCGACGAAACCGCACAGCAGCAAGAAACGCTCACCGCTAACGATACTGCAGCCCCCGAAACTCAAGCTACCGAATTCACGGTTTCCTTTGCGGGTGACTGCACTTTGGGTACCGATGAAAATTTCGATACCTCAACCAATTTCACTGCAATGGTTAACAAGCAGGACAAAGATTATTCTTACTTCTTCAAAAACGTTAAAAGCATCTTTGACGCAGACGATTTAACTGTCGTTAATTTTGAGGGCACTTTAACCACCGAAACCGCTCGTGCAGATAAGAAATTTGCCTTCAAAGGCCCGAAGGCTTACACCGAAATCCTTACCTCCGGCGGAGTTGAGGCAGCAAGTACTGCCAATAATCACAGCCATGACTACGGCACGCAAAGCTATACCGACACTCTAAGCGCACTCAAGGACGCAGGCATCCAAAGCTTCGGTTATGACGACATTGCTTATATGGACGTAAAGGGTGTTAAGGTAGCTCTTATCGGCACCTACGAGCTAGCAGAAGGTATTGGCATCAAAGATGAAATGGTCTCTAAAATTGAAGAGGCTAAGAATAACGGGGCTCAGGTAATTATTGACTATATCCACTGGGGCATCGAGCGCGAAGCCACTCCCGATTCCGATCAGCAAGAGCTCGGCCATGCCGCCATTGATGCAGGTGCAACGCTTGTAGTTGGCTCCCACCCTCACGTAATTCAAGGTTACGAAAAGTACAATGGTCGCTATATTGTTTATTCAATGGGTAACTTCTGCTTTGGAGGCAACGCCAATCCAAGCGATAAGGACACTTGGATTTTCCAGCAGACCTTCAAAATCGATGAAGACAGCATCGACACCGATAGTATCAATACCATCCCCTGTTCGCTTTCTGGCCATTCATCCTATAACGACTATCAGCCAACACCAGCTACTGGTTCCGAAAAAACACGTATCGCTAAGAAAATTAAAGAACGTAGTGACGCCATCTCGTAACATCACTACGTTCTAGAAGCTTCTCTTTTAAAGCTTATATCTTGGCTAAGCCCAGATATAAGCTTTTTCAATTAAGCCGATATACATACTGTGATAATTTTCGTCGCTATACCAGGAATCAAGAATGCTCTTATCAACGAAGTTCTCAGGGTCCATGAATTGAACGAACTTCTTGCTGCATTTAAGAACCAAGCGCGCCTCTGCGAAAGCAGCGGAACCATCAAAATCCTGAACGGTTAATCCGGACTCTGCAATCTTGTCTTCATCGCGACCAGAAACTTTGCCGCATAAAGCTAGAGCCTTCTTCTGTTCGCCCCCAAAGAAAGAAAGCGTAAAGGAATCCTGAGAGTCCATGAATTCCTTGGTGTAGCGCGTTTGGCGAACATATGCGGTACAAGCAGGCCCTCCCCAGATTGTTCCTGCTGCACCCCAAGAAACCGTCATAGTATTGCAATTATTTACAGGACCAGCAGTCAACAAAGCCCATTCATTATCAAAAAGCTTAAAGGGAGCCTCTGTTAGCTCTTTTGGATCAACTTCAACAAAAGACATGATTCACCTTTCACGAGATTAATTTCAAAAGCGATTTTAGCGAGAACAAAAGATGAGTTCTATAGCACAGGCTATTTCCAATAAGAACACAAAAACTAACCTATCTTGCACTGCATACCAGCACCTGCTTGCAAAAACAAAAAAACGCCCTGCATGGGCGGGACGACCTATCCTTCCACGGACTAC
>CAVCRX010000076.1:0-14730 GCA_963604935.1 Bacteroidaceae bacterium | reverse complement strand
CTGCTGTGTTCCTGATGGCTCAGGCACACGTCTCTATATTCCTACCAGCAACGACAGCGATAACAGCATTCGCACAATTTATATTCCGAATGCAGCAAGTGTTGATTCTTCCTCCTACGACCCAGCAAACTTCCTTAAATGGGGAAAGCTTGGTTCTTGGAAGTGTAACTTTACGCCACGCGGTATTACCTACGATGCTTCGAGTAAAAAATTTATTGCACGCAACGGAAGAGGCACAAGCTCTGGCATAGCTTGCTGCACTTGCTACATTTTTAGTGCACCCACAACCGATGCTTCGGCTATGAATGTTTCTGTTACAAACATCTCGAAATTCAAAATTGAACTGCCAGACAGCATCTATATTCCTAAGGGTGTTTTTAGTTCAAGCAAAGAAACCTTTAACGCTGGTAAATCCAGTGGGCCAGGCAAACAAGACATTGCCTACCATGGGGGCTATTTATATCTTCCTGTTTCAGATCAAAAGGATAAGCGTTACAAAAAATCTTCCGGGAATTACCGCACTAACCGAAATGTAATTCTTCGTTTTAAGATTGGTTCGGTGGCAAACGCTATCTCTGGGGGCAACAAACTCTATCGCATCAATAAGGCGCTTGTCGACGCAAGTTCAACGGTGCAAATCTCTAAGCAAGGCTACGAAATTGAAGGCGTGGACTTCTATGGAAACACCATGTACTTCAACACGAATGAATCATCATCATCGATTAGTACTTCAGACCGTGTTCGAGCATTGATTTAAACCAGAGATGCAAGTCGCTGATAAGCATAATGCCGACGATTATTGCTTTGTTGTAGTAATCGTCGGCTTTTATTTTGCTATAAGAATATCAATAATTACATCGACTAGCATACCTATAAGCAAAACAAACTCATAAATAAGTAAGAGTTCTTAACTCTTGATTTACGACAAAGAACGCCAAACAATACTCTTTTTTCCAGCAAGAGCATCAACGGAAGCATGTTTTTTTAAATCTGAAATACGCATCGGACTAGGCTCCGGGATTATTCCGGAAAGATATGCAAGCCACGCAAGAATTTGCTTTCCTGAAAACTGCTTATCATCAATAAGATAAGCTAAACTTGCATCCGCATTACGCTTAGATAAACGAACTCCATCCTTATTAACAAGTAGAGGAATATGACAAACATCAGGCTTTGGTAAATCAAGTAAATCTTGAAGATATCTTTGACGTGCAACAGAACTTAGTAGGTCCACTCCCCTAGTTACTTGATTTACACCCTGAGCTGCATCATCTACCACCACAGCCAACTGGTAAGCATAGACACCGTCAGAGCGGCGCAAAATAAAATCTCCAGATGATTTACTAAGATTCCAGGATTGAAAACCCTGGAGATAATCTTGGAATTCGAAGTTTTTATCAGGAACCATAACTCGCCATGATGGCTGCCTAGCACCTTTAGTAGAAGAGCACTCAAACGCAGAACGAAGAGACTCCTCTGTCAGACCTCGGCAAGTATTTGCATAGACAAGTTCATCACCAAAATGCGGCGCTTGCGCACTATGCAAATCTGCTCTTGAGCAGAAACAGGGATAAATTAAGCCTAATTCATCGATCTTATTAAAAGCTTCTTGATAAACTTCGCTTCTTTTCGATTGATAGAAAATAAGCCCATCCCACTCAAAACCAAGATAGTCTAGGTCGCGAAAAATCTGCTCAATATAAGATTTTTTAGAACGCTGAGGATCCAAGTCCTCTATGCGTAAAACAAGCTTGTCACAGGTTAAGGCAGCAAGCATAAATGACAAAATATTACCCATATGCAAACGCCCCGAAGGACTTGGAGCTAACCTGCCAACAATCAACTACTTAGCCTTTGCGTAGTCATAGCCTTTATGGAAGGCCTCAAGGTTGATGTCGATGGTCTTAGGGGGAACCTTATTGCGAATAACGTCCTCCCACAGCTCAACCTCAAAAGGCAGACTAACAGCAAGCGCGCCAAGCAAAACAACATTTGCGCATTTATCGGTACCAGCTTCACGAGCAATTTTTGAAGCAGGGATAAGAGTTGCACCTGCATCGAGAAGACGCTCACGTGCGGATTCTGGCATAGTGCCATTACCTATCAAAACAGGAAGAGGCGTAATGGTTTCATCATTGACAACCATAACTCCATCTTTCTTAAGAAAATGAAGATTACGGAGCGTTTCAATAATCTCAAAAGAAACAATGTTGTCAGCGCAACCCTCATCGCAAACCATGGTTGTTACATTATGACCAAAGCGAACTACCGTAGTAACATCGCCACCACGCTGTGCCATGCCATGGATTTCAGAAACTTTGCACTCTAAACCCGCAGCGCAGGCAACCTTAGCCAACATATCAGCAGCGGTGATTGTGCCCTGTCCACCTACACCGGAGAGCAAAATAGTAAATACCTGATTTTCAGACATCATTACTCCTTAGGACCAATCGCATCGAAGCGACAGTACTGAGCACATTGATTACAAGCTATACACTGCGTTTGATCAATTACAGCGTTTCCGGTTTCTGCATCAACGCTAATTGCAGGACATCCCAATTTGGAACAAACACCGCAACCAGTGCAATTCTCATTTACAACAAAGCTAGGCTTTTTAGATTTGTCTAGCAATACACAGGGATGCTGGAAAACGATAACATCAAGGCGATCACTTGCTTGCGTAGCTTCCTTTAAAACACTACGAACAGCCTTAAGGTCATAAGAATCAACCTCATGCACTTTATCGACGCCCAATGCGGTAAGAATAGCGGGAAGATTAAGTTCGTTTGAAACGCGGTTTTGCAAAGTAACACCGTTAAAAGGGTTACCCTGCTGACCAGTCATAGCCGTTGTACGGTTATCCAAGATGCAAACCGTACCAGCGCCCTTGTTGTAAACCGTAGAAAGCAAACTCGACAAGCCTGAATGCGCAAAGGTAGAGTCACCAATAACAGCAACAACGGGTCGACGCTTGCCAGAAGATTCTTTCCTATCAAGCGCAAGCTCAAAACCATGAGCCATAGAAACCGAAGCACCCATATCAAGGGTGGTATCCATGGCTGACAAAGGAGCAAGCGCACCTAAGGTGTAGCAACCAATATCTCCCGTAACAATAGCGCGCATACGGGAAAGTTCTTTAAACACAATACGATGAGGGCAGCCACAGCAGAATGCAGGAGGACGTCCGGGTACATCAGTCTGAACCGGAAGATGTTCAGGCTGCTCAAAGCCTAGCGCTGCACGAATATCTCGTGGATGAACCTCGCCAACTGCGGGCAAGGGAGTTTCAAACTCATCAAGGATAACACCAGCGGCTTTAACCTGATCGGAAAGATACGTTGAAGCTTCTTCAACGACGTAACAACAATCGACGCTCTGAGCAAAATCTCTAAGCATCTGAGCAGGCAAAGGCCAGGTAATACCAAGCTTCAGGATAGAGGCTTCAGGCGCGGCCTCAAGTACATGCTGATACAGAGAACCAGCACAAATAATGCCAATCTTGTCAGATTTCTGTTCGATACGATTGTATTCGCAAGTCTCTACCCAACGACGCAATTCATTAACGCGAGCAGCTAAAACCTTACGACGAGGCTTTGCAAATGCAGGCATCATTACGTATTTAGTAGGATCAGTTTCGTAATCCTTAATAGGCACTTCTACGCGATTACCAAGTTCAACTGGGGTTTTAGTATGCGAAATACGAACATTCGAACGAATAAAGAAAGGAGTGTCAAATTTTTCTGACAAAGCAAAAGCATCACGCGCGTAAGCAAGAGCCTCAGCAGAATCCGATGGCTCAAACATTGGAACCTGAGCTGCCATCGCATAAAAACGAGAATCTTGCTCATTCTGAGAAGAGAACATTCCTGGGTCATCGGCAGCAAGAATAAGTACGCCGCCATTAACACCAGTATAGGAAGCAGTAAATAGTGGATCTGCACAAACGTTTACGCCGACATGTTTCATAGTAACCAAAACACGAGCGCCAGCGGTACTTGCACCCATGGCAACTTCAAGCGCTACCTTTTCGTTATTGGCCCACTCGGCATAAACTTCAGGATATTTTGCAAATGACTCCATAGTTTCAGTTGATGGAGTGCCGGGATAAGCAGCGCCAATATGACAGCCTGCCTCCCAAGCGCCACGAGCAATAGCCTCGTTACCGGAAAGGAGTTGCATCTAAACTACCTCTTCTACTTCTCAAAATTACTAGCGCGAACTGTGCAATATTCGCAGAAAAGATTTTATTTCTCGTACTTAAGAATAAAACAACCAAGCTGGATTACGTCGCCATCTTTAAGCATTACGTGGTCGACGGGTTGATTATTAACCCAAAGGCCATTATAAGACTGGCAATCATTAATAGACCAATCCGAACCCATGCGCTGCAAACGCGCATGTGACCTAGAAACAGTCATATCGTTTAGGAAAATATCGCATTTTGGATTACGACCAATAGTTAGCTCGTCCTTGTCAAGATTATAAACAAGCCCTTCTTGCCTACCTGAAGAGTAACGAACCGTCAGAGTAGGTGTTCCGGCAGGCTCTAAAGAACCAGCAGTATCAACATCGCCGATACTCACTACCTGAAAAGCTTGAGTTCCTTGTTGAAAGTGATAACCACAGAGAGGACAGCAATCGATATCAGCAGCTACCGTATTATTGCAAACAGGGCATTGAGCCATGAGACCTCCTATATCAATGAACCATTACGGTTACAAATTTATACTAGCATGCTTGGTAGTTCTTACTCACCGTAAAGAAGAGGCGTCTTATTAAGAAGCGTGTTCTGCACCTGTGAGGTACCACCAGTGAAATTACCAACAAGTCGCCCAAAGAAAATTCCAATTCCATCAATGAAATTCGGAGCTGCGCAGTTTTCTGCAGCAACGATATCAACCTGAGCAATTTGCTGGTTATGCTGATAGAAAGTCAGAGTACCAACCTTATCACCTACATGAATGTCGCCAGAGACATTATCAAAGCTTGCCTCTTGACTGATATTTCCAGACAAAGCAAATACAGAAATCTTTTGCTCAGGATCAGAAATTGTTGCTTTAAAAGTAACGTCGTTCCAGGAAGTATTAGCGACAGTTGCCACAACAGGGGCATTTACTGTTTTTCCATTAAGGTTACAACTTATCTTTTCCGAACTATGAGCAAGCGAATAATTAACCTGATGCGAATCAACCCAATCATATAGTGTCTGGGCATCATCAAAACGCTGGCTGTGGCTTGGTGAGCCAAGAACTATGGTGTAGAGGGTTTTACCATTCCACTCCCAAGCACCCGCAAAACAGTTTCCTGCCTTTTCGGTATAGCCAGTCTTGACACCAATGCAAGAGGTTTTGCCCCCTAATAAGGTATCAGTGCTTTCAAGCTTAACGGTAGCTTTAGCGTTATTACGCTTTACTGAAATGGAATCTTTAGACGTCTTAACAATGGAGCGGAAAGTGTCATATTGCATTGCTGCCGAAGTCATCTTATAAACATCACGAGCACTACACTGCATGTCACCCTTGTATTTGTCGTAATCAAGACCATGAGGATTTACAAACACAGCGTCGCTCATACCAAGCTGCTCTGCTTTAAGATTCATTGCATAAATAAAAGCATCATAGCCACTCGAGGGAATTTCGTCTTGATTAACCCCATCCTGAGACGCAAGAGCATCCTTGACTGTCGAACCCATCGATTCGGCGATCGCTTGAGCGGCATCGTTACCTGAATTAATCATCATAGCTTTAAGCGCTGAAGTTAAATCCATCGTATCGCCAGCCTGAAGACCCGCACTCGACTCACCGATCTGTGCAGCAGTCTTACTGACTTCGATGCTAGTTGAAGATAAGTCACCATACTCAAGTGCCACGAGAGCGGTCATGATTTTAGTGACCGATGCAATTTGAACCTGCTCATCCGCATTACGTTGAAAATAAACGGTGCCATCGCTATCAACCACAATTGCGCTGTTAGCAGCAATACTTGGGCAATCCTTCTTTGGGAAATTCCCCTGATCAACCGTTATTCCCATAATGACATCGGTTTTTTGAATGTCAGCATAACTTTGCGTATATACACCAAAGAAAGAGCAGCAGAAAAATACTGCACTTAACATGAGAGCAAGGAGGGTATACGTATTACGTGTGTTTGAGGTGGCCATGAACCAACCCTTCTCATCGAAACCAGTGCTAATGAGTTTAATGAGCCTTATCTACCCTGCGCAAGCAGATTTACATGATGCATAGAAAAAATCCCTCCCAAGAGAATCACCCGCCTTAGCAAAAATTCATCTTGGGAAGGATTGAAGTTAGAACAGCTTAAACTTTAAAGAAACTCATGTAAATTAATGCAAATTCTTACGCATATCCAAAACGCGCTTAGCTTTACCCTCAGAGCGAGCAATAGTGCCAGAGGGAACAATATTAAGTGCTACAGCAATCTGTAAATTCGATTTAAGTGCAGCAGCCAGCTCCTTCTTTACGCGAGAAAGCTCGATATCATCGCTAATCTTGAAAGAAGGATCGCATTCGACGTCAAGCTGAACCTTTTCAAGGCCTTGGCCATCGTCGTTTGTAAGAATGATTTGATAGTGAGGTACAACTTCCTCAACATCAGTAATGCATTGTTCAATTTGTGAAGGGAACACATTAACACCACGAATAATAAGCATATCGTCGGTACGACCAATAAGCTTATCAATCTTACGATGCGTACGGCCGCAGCCGCAGGGCTCAGCAATAATACGAGTTAAATCTCGCGTACGATAACGAATCATAGGGCAGCATTCATTAGTAAGAGTGGTCAAAACCAATTCGCCCCACTGACCATCGGGCAAAGGCTCAAGTGTTTCAGGATCAATAATCTCGGCATAGAAATGATCCTCTGCAAGATGCAGGCCATTACGCTCAGCGCATTCCATTGCAACGCCAGGTCCCATAACTTCCGACAAACCGTAGACGTCACAATACTGGGCGCCAAGCTTCCTTGAGATTTCGTCGCGCATATTTTGAGAGGCTGGTTCAGCGCCCAAAATTAAGCCGCTAATGGCAAATTCATTAGCTGGGTCGTAACCCATTTCGATAGCTGTATCAGCAATATGAAGCGCATAAGAAGGCGTACAGCAAAGAATGTCTACGTTTAAATCTTTAAGCATCTGAATTTGACGCTTAGTGTTACCAGAAGAAGTAGGAACAACAGCGCAACCCATTGCCTCAGCACCCTGATGCGCGCCTAAGCCACCAGTAAACAGGCCATAGCCATAGGAAACCTGAACGGTAGATTCAGCGCTACCGCCAACCATTGCGATACCACGAGCAAAACAGTCGCCCCAGTTTTTGAGATCCTGTGCAGTCTTACCAACAACAGTTGCCTGACCTGTTGTACCGGAGGAAGCATGATAACGGACAACATCTTTAACGGGACGTGCAAAAAGCTTATTTGGGTAGTTATCGCGCATATTTTGCTTAACTATAAAGGGGAACTTTTTGAGATCTGACAATTCCTGCAAATCATCAGGACTTACGCCTACCTCATCAAAAGACTGACGGTAAAAATCAACATTCTCATAAGCGTTCTTGAGACTTTCGCGCAAGCGTTCAATTTGCAGATCTTGAAGTTTCTCGCGAGACATAGTCTCAATCTCGGGCTGGTAATACACCGCAATACTCCTCTTCGTGTTGGTGAATGAGCACCACTAGTCTACTGAGCATCTTGCGCGTCACAAAGGCACTAAAGGTCACTGGTAGTTATTACACGATAAATGAAGCTTATGATGTTTTGTAAAAGGCCTATACAGAGTATAGGTAAGCCCATATAAAGAATTTAGCTCTGCGCTTTCTTCTTTGCCGAACAGCTGCGATACGTCATTACGCCCTGCATGATGTAATACACGCTTGTAAAGAAAGAAAGAAGCAAACCTGCATATACAAAGCAGAAACCAAGCGGATAAGGATCAGCATTAAACATAGGAAGAAACGCAAAATCGCACCAGGCAAAACCACTTAGAAGCGGGATATTGATAATAAGCAAGCCAAAACCAAAGTAAAGCAAGGTTGTAGCTAGCTTACCAGCAAAAACAACAGGCACGCGTGCCCCAAATCGGTTAAGTAGAACAAAGCCTCCTGCAAGCATTATCAAATCTCGGATAAGGACAAATGCAATAATCCACAACGGAAGCCTACCGATAATCAAAAGAGCGAGTACCGTAAAAATAACCAACAGTCGATCAACTGCGGGATCAAGCAATTGCCCTAATTTTGAAACTGAATTGGTACGACGTGCAATCTGACCATCAATCCAATCTGTTCCTGCTGTAATTGCAAACAAAATAATCGCAGGAATATCCTTATCGTCCAAAATGAGCATGACCACAATAGGAATCATGCAAAGACGAATAAACGAAATCAAATTAGGAATGGTGAAGATTTCATCATGCGCTTCATACTGTTCGTATTTGTTCTCCAACGAAAAAGGGCTCCCCTTCTTAGCTCCTCCTATAATCACACGATACAAAATAGCACCGTGCAAACCCCATCAAGTATACGCCTTATTCGTCAGATTCTTGAGCTTTGGTATAGCTTGCCCAAAACTTATTACCAGAAGGCTTTTGGTAATCCTTATTCATGATTAAGCAGTTTTTTGGACACTCACGCACACAGGTTTCACATTGAACGCAATCAAAGCGATCAATTTCCCAGGTACCAGCCTTTTTATCAACCTTAATGGAAGCTGTTGGACATTTTTTCGAGCAAATGCCACATAAAATACATGCGTCAATATCGCAATCGACACTACCACGCAATCCTTCGGGCTGCTTCTTTTGCTGAACAGGATAAAGTACAGTTTCAGGCTTTTTTACTAAGGACCTTAAGGTCATTTTTCCTAATTTAAAACCACCCATGGCACTACCTTTCCGTACAGCTAATGCAAGGGTCAATAGTCAAAATAATCATATTTACATCAGCGATTTCACAGCCCTTAAGCGCCATGGTCATACCAGCAATATTTTGGCTTGTTGGTGTGCGAATACGCATACGCTCCAGGAACTTGGTCCCATTTCCAGAAGCGTAATAATAAACTTCACCACGAGGCTGCTCGAGCAAATTAGTAGCTTCAGCGCCATCAGCTGGTGCACCCTTAACAGGATTCAAAATCGATCCACCGGGGAGCTTATCGATAAGCTCATTCACCATTTCAATTGACTGTAAAACTTCTTTAGCGCGAACTTCCACACGAGCATAGCAATCGCCTTGCTCACTCATAATTGGCTCAAAAGAGTTCAGATGAGCATAAGCACCCAAACCAAGCATTCGAACGTCATTATTAACTGCACTTGCGCGTGCAAAAGGACCAACCATTCCATAATCGACAGCATGGTCATGAGAAATATAGCCAACACCAACTGTTCGATTCTTAACGGATGAGTCCTTTAAGAAGGCAGCACAAAGTTCAGCATATTCAGACTTTATGCCATTGATGGTGTCCTTAATAAAAGCGAGAGTAGGCTCGTCGATATCTTTAGCTACACCACCAAGCAGGGTATATGACAAGATAACTCGACCACCAGCTACCGCTTCAAAAATATCTAAAATGCGCTCACGCAAACGCCAGCAATGATGGAATAAGCTTTCAAAACCAAAAGCATCAGCCGCTAAACCCATCCATAACAAATGAGAATGAATGCGAGAAAGCTCGTGCATGATAGTGCGCAGATATTCAGCACGTTCAGGCACTTCGACATTCATCAAGCGCTCAATTGTTTGTGCATAACCATACGAGTGGCCAAAAGCACAGATGCCACAAATTCGTTCGGCAACATAAATGAATTGATGAATATCGCGCGTCTCAGTTAGCTTTTCTAGACCACGGTGAACAAAGCCAATACGTGGTACAACATCAATTACCTTTTCATCTTCTACAACTAAGTCCAAATGAAGAGGCTCGGGCAAAACAGGATGTTGAGGACCATAAGGAATAACGAGATTACGAGCCATTCCTACTCCCCTTCCTTTGACTGGTTGGAACTACTAGTTGACTTTTCTTCTGGCACCACTGACTCCGCATTCGAAGTTTCGGAATTAGAGGAAGCTTTAGTAGTTTCTGCTTTCTTTTTTGCATCACGGGCCGCTTTAGCCTTCATTGCCGCACGAACCTTAGCTGCCTTTTCGGGGTCCATGCTTGCCAGCTTAGCTTCAAGCTCGGCATCTTCTTCAGCCTTGGCCTTTGAAGGAGCATCACTCTGACCAGCCTGTTCTTTCGCCTGCTTAGCAAGCTTTTCGGCCTTAGCCTTTTTAGCAGCCTCAAGCTTAGCCTTCTTTTCTCGTGCAGCAATTTGAGCAGGCGTAACAATAGTCATAGGGGCCTCAATGCCCTCGGCAAAGTTATAAAAATGCCCATGAAAATCAAGGGAATTACCTACAACCTCTACACCAAATAAATCGTGAGCTTCGTTTTCAAAAACAAAAGCACTAATAAAAATAGAAGTAATAGAGGGGACTTTTGTTAAGCCCTTTACAACATTTTCAATCTTAAGATTAATGACTTCGTTAAGTTTATTAAAGGTGTAAATAAGCGTAATTCGATCGTCTTCTTGCATTTTAGGAAGAAGCTGCACTAGACGATAACCTTGCTCTTTGTACTCGCGAGTCTTTGAGAGCAAATCGGACAGATTGATTAACTCATATAGATCTAGATATTCCAAGGTTTGCATATGCCTACCTCTTCTTCTTTTCGGCCTTCATGGCTTGAGCTTTTTGCTCAAGCACCCCTATGCCTTCAACCACAGCGTCAATAATAGATTCAGGGCGAACGGCACAACCTGGAGCATATACATCTACAGGGATAACCTTATCGATACCACCAAGAACGTTATAGCAATCCTTGAAAATACCACCCGTACATGCGCAGACACCACAGGCAACAACAACCTTTGGCTCAAGCATCTGGTCATAAATTTCCTTAACAACAGCTTTGTTTTGTTCGTTAACACTGCCGGTAACTAAGAAAATATCAGCATGCTTTGGGTTTCCAGTATTGATAACACCAAAACGTTCAGCATCGTAGCCTGGCGTTAAGGCTGCAAGAACTTCAATATCGCAACCATTGCAGCTTGAGGCATCGTAATGAATTACCCAAGGAGATTTAGAAACGAGCGCCATGATGCCTCCTTTACAAACAAGCCAGTGCGGTTAGGTTAACACCGCAAAGAATTAAGGTAACAAGCCAAGCAGACCACAAAAGTGTTTGCCATTTAACACGAGCAAAATTGTTGTCGATCCAGATTTCAAAGAAGTAGACCAGAGCTAAAGCTAGCACCACTACAACAATAGCAAGAGGGCTTGACCAAACAAAAAACATACCAACCCAAGCCAAAAATAAGACATTTTCAAGCCAATGCATTATCTCAACATAGGCAAGAGTGGAGCCAGACATTTCTGTCGTAATGCCTTTAACTAAATCCTGATGAGCGTGGTGTGAATACGACAAATCAAAGGGAGACTTACGAAGCTTAATAGTAAGAACAAATAAAAAGCCAAGAAAAACACCAACAGTCGTAAGAATAATAGGGCTCTGCATATGCAGGACGCTAGACACATCAAAACTACCAGTAGCCATATAAAAAGCTACGGCCATCAGCAAAATCATTGGCTCATATGCCATAACCTGCAAAGTCTCACGCTGAGCACCCAAATCGGAGTAGGGAGAGCGAGCAGACCAAGCAGCCAGAATAAAGAAGAGTTGGCCTAGGGTCAAAATAAACACGCAAAGTAACAGGTTTCCACCGGTAAAAAATATGCCTCCAGCAATTGCCGTAAAAACAAAAGCGACAATGATATAGGCATCCATGACCCCATTAACGCAAACGCCCTCTTTAGAAAAGAGCTTAATGACATCATAAAAGGGCTGCTTGATTGGTGGTCCAACGCGACCCTGCATCCGTGCAGAGACGACACGATCGAGCCCAGATAAAAATCCACCAATAATTGCCGCCAAAATAGCAAACAAACAAGCAGCAACCAGGGTTGTCAAAATAGAAATAATAGCTTGCATCGCCTATACCTCTAATCCTTAAATCGTAGGCGCAACGCCAAGCATGGCCATAATTGCCCAAACAAATGCAGCAAATAAAAGCAAATTGGTAGCAACATATCCGATTCGCTTTAGTCGGTTTTCGCCAAAGTACTCTTCCATATACATATTGCGACCCGTTGCTTGTAGAGGTTGATCTTTTGCGTCATTGAAAATACGGCGCTCATTATTAAGAGAAACACCCGACAGATAAACGCCTACCTTGCGCTTCTTGGATGTCTTATTGAGGCCAAACAACATCACAGCAATAACTGCGATAGTAGCTACTGAACAAAGCCAGAGATTGTCGTCAGAAATTGGCTGAATAGACCATCCTGCAATACTTACAATGTAGGGCTCGACAAATGCTTCTGAAATCACAGGCATTAAGATGCAGCACAGTACCGCAAGAAGAGCCATTAAAAAGAGAGGGATCCACTCAGATCGATGAACTGTCAGTTCAAGATTGTCTGGCTGTGCAGCAATACCGGTAAGCTTACCCATCCACTTTGCGTAATACATAAAGGTTGCAGCCGAACCGTAAGCAAGCAAGAAGAGCAAAATAAACTGATGAGTATCAACAAAACTTACTAAAGTAGCCCATTTCGCAAGAAGCATACCAAAGGGCGCAATAAACATAACCATGATGCCAATAAGCATCAAACGAGCTAGCTTAGGCATACGCTCGAAAAGCAAATCCATATCTTCGATATCTCGAGAAGATATGTGATGTTCCGCAGTTCCAACGCAAAGGAACAGCAAGCTCTTTGCAATAGCATGGAAGATAATTAGGAAAATTGCAGCCCAAACTGCCTCGGTAGTACCAACACCTGCGCACGCAGAAATAAGACCCAAATTACCAATCGTTGAGTAAGCAAGAACGCGTTTTGCATTCGACTGAGTAATAGCCATGAAGCTAGAGAGCATAAAGGTAATGCCTCCGACAAGGATGATGAGCATAGAAGGAGCAAAGCTCACCGCATAAATTGGTGCACATTTCAAAAGCAGGAAGACGCCGGCTTTAACCATGGTTGAAGAATGTAAAAGGGCTGAAGTTGGCGTAGGAGCAACCATTGCGCCAAGTAGCCAAGTATGAAATGGCATTTGTGCAGCCTTTGTCATACCAGCAAGCGTTAAGCAGGTAAGCGGGAAGACAAAAAGTGCAGGAGCATAAGCGCCATAAACAATAAACTGAGCAAAATCAAGAATCTGATAGTTAATCACCAAGTAGAACAAAGCAACCTGAAAAGCGATACCACCAATCATATTCATGACAATTTGCCTAAAAGAATTAACGATTGATTCATTGGTTTTAGTGAAACCAATGAGCAAGAATGAGCATAAGGTCGTAACTTCCCAAGCAGAAAGAAGCCAAGCCAAATTGTTGAAGAAAACAATGGCGTACATCGCACCAAGGAATACAAACATTAAGGCAAAAAAGGTATGACTGCGATTTGGTTGGCTTGGATTGTGGTCATAGTGGTCTTTCATATAGCCAAGCGAATAAACAATAATGCCTGAGCCAATAACACCAATAATTAAAACCATGATGAGCGACAAAGAGTCGAAATATAATCCACGCGCACATGTTGCCAAAGACGAAACAACAAACTCATAAACAAGCGCTAAAGCAAGCATCAATACAGATAGAAGACCAGCTAGCAATTTACGATATTTAATTGCGTAAACAAGGACAACTAGACCAACTAAGCAGTCAAGACCAAAAGTCGCGTAATTAATAATTTCTGACTCAAATTCAAAGTACTGCCCAACCGTACCAATGTTAAGCGCAACAAAAACAACTGAAACAACAGCTATTGCGCAGGTAGACAAGCAGACAATAACATTGCGCGCCATCTCATGACGAACAATCATTAGTAACGCGGCAACAAATACCGGAAACAGTATCAGGAATCCCATGAGCTCCATGCGATAAACCTTTTCTTCCCGAAATACGGACAAATTGCAGCTTTTAGCCACCTAGTTAAAGTACGCTTAATCCATTGTTAATGACAGTGCATAAGTGACAATTAGCGACAAGGCTCGGTAAGCGGGTTAAGCAGGGAATGATCAAACCACTCACGGAGTATGAACGGATTCAACCTTAAGGCTCAGAGCAAGAATTCTAAAAAACGTTTGATCCGTAGGTAAAACGAGCTTCAACGATATTCTTTCGAACATAGTTAAAGCACTCCTCTTCGCCAACTTCGGCAAAGAATTCCAGAAGCCAGAATAAAAAGGCACGAGTTTCTTCGTGCATCAAAATATGCCCAAATGATTGCTCAAGCAAAAAGTATTCCAAAGGAGAGCGCTCAGTATACTTTTCGCCTTGATAGACTTTGCAGGCCGCTACCCTATCGCACAGCATTTCAACCACATAACGCGTCGGCATGGGCTTACCAACGTACTCAGGGTCGCGATTTGCTCGCTGATCAATCCAATACTCAAAATGATGCTTGTTGCGGCCTTTATGATGTAGCCAAGCTCGAGAATAACCGAGCTCATCTCGCTCTGCCGTATTAGGAGAACAGTGACCCTGGTAATAACGAACACCGGTAAAGAATTCTTCAGGGCTATATTTTGATAAATCATGAGCTAGCCCCTGGCGATACAGACCAACTTGAAAACAATGACGCATAACAAGAAGCTTATGACGATTAATGG
>CAVCRX010000075.1:24792-42067 GCA_963604935.1 Bacteroidaceae bacterium | reverse complement strand
CTCTTCAACTATGCTGCTATAGCCATACAGATCCTGATAATTAAAACGAGAAGACTTCTCTTCAGGCTTTTCTTTTGCAGGAATTACTATCTGAGAAAAACGAACGGAAGGTTTCCCGGATTCAGAATTTTTTGAAGGCTTATTGGGAGCACCCGAAGAAGACTCTGCTTCATTCTCTTGATTTAGATTACCCAATGACTCAGCGACGCCTTGCGCAATACGCTGACGCAAGTCTTCCTGGGAAGCCTTTAACGCATCACTTTGCGAATCTTCAGGGATAAGTTCATTCGAATCAAGCGAACCACCACGATTGCTTGCTCGCTTAGAAACAAGCTCAGACAAGCCACCTTCACCAGCGATATTGAAACCCATAAAAGAAAGGGCAGAGTCTACATTATCAAGCTCTTCGGATTCAGCCTGGGAGCCAAACTCTTGACCCACAAAATCAGCTACACCTTCAAGCGCTTCACGCGGGAAACCTAAATCCTCAAGCTTATCAAGGGCAAGACGCTGAAGCGCCTCGGCATGGCGCGTGATTTCTTCTTCAGGCAAATAGGGCTCAAGACGCTCAAAAATATACTCGGCAAGAGAGCGCTGTTTTTCTTTGACCGCAATATGCCAAGCTTCCTCCATGCCTTGTAAAGAATCGAGGCTGGGAACTAAATTTTCGTCTAAAGCGCGCTCAAAAGCAGCAAGATACAAATGAACGCCCAAAATTGCATCGCCCGCATTAACCGCACGAGCAGCACGCTGCAAAAAGTCTTCGGAAGAATTGGAGCGATCGTCAGCCTTAGGAGCATCACTTCGGTCTGCATCGAAGATCATAGACAGCGCACCTCCTTACTAGCATTTCAAAATAATTTTAGACCTTTTATTGTATGCGCAAAGATTCTGTAAGCTCAAAGAAATTCACGCCATCACAAAAAGAAAAGAAAGGTTTGCTATTTCTTCTTATTTATTTATCCCAATCAAGAATTTGCCAGCGCTTCTTTTTTGCCGTGCGCTCAAGTGGCTGATCAGGTGTAACTGCGCAGGGATGCTCAGCGGCGCTTAAAAGCGAGCGATCCGAATGATGATCACCATACGCATAAGCGAGTTTCCAATTGCCAGCACCATAGGTCTGATCTGCATAAAGGCGAACTAAGCGAAGCTTTTCTTCGCCTTCAACAGGCAAACCTTCGACCTCACGCGTGTAGTTACCCTGTTTATCAAGACGCATACGAGTAGAAAATTGATGATCGTAGTCATGCAATTCCATAATGCGTTGAATAATTGGCTCAAAGGTGGCAGAAACAAGCAAAACAACGCGGCCTTCTGCATGATGCTTTGCGATAGCTTCATCTGCTTGCTTACGAAAACGAGGCTCAATTTCTTCGTCGCAGAAGATACGCAAAAACTGATCGACCTTATCTTTAGGCTTACCCTCAAAAGCGGTAAAAACTAAACCACGTACCCAAGATTCGTCTTGAGGAAGACGGAACTTATAACGAAGGCCCCAAGTACCAATGCGCAACATAACGCGCTTTTGAAGCATACCTTTGCGCCAGAGGTAAAAAACTAATTGGACGGGAGAATTACCCTTCATAGAGGTGCCATCAAAGTCAAATACGACAAGCTCTACCAACTTAGACTCAGTATTGCAACTAGTAGCAGCGTCGAAAACTTCACTATGAGAAGTCTCTGAACTTAGCTTGCTATCCACATAGCCCCCTTTAAAAGCGCATACTCCCTTGCGCCATACAAAAACAACTTATAAAAGTTTGCCATACTAGCCAAAAGGTTTAAAGACTTAAGGCGCAATGCCTACCTACTGCTTTAGTAAAAGATTGGAAGTATTAGCCTTGAGGTGCTTGGAATATGCTCCAAGTGGAGCCAAGACTCCCCTTTTAGTTTTCTTAGACTTCAAACATGGATTTGAGCAGCTCATACAGACAGCTATTACCTATTGAGCAAATTGCGAAGAATACAAGTCCGCGTAGAAGCCGCCTTGTTCTAACAGTTGCTCATGAGTACCCTGCTCAACAATGTCACCCTCGTTGATAACCAAAATAAGATCAGCATTACGAATAGTACTGAGGCGATGAGCAATAACAAAGCTCGTACGACCAGCCATCAAGTTATCCATAGCGCGCTGAATGCGCTCTTCAGTACGAGTATCAACTGAGCTTGTTGCTTCGTCCAAGATAAGCATTTTGCGATTAGCCAAAATAGCGCGAGCGATAGTAAGAAGCTGTTTTTGACCTTGGCTGATATTCGATGCATCTTCATTGATAACGAAGTCGTAAGCGTTTGGCAGCGTGGTAATAAAACGATGAGCAAAAGCATCTTTGGCGGCTTGTTCTACCTCTTCGTCCGTAGCTTCCAAGCGTCCATATCGTATATTTTCCCTGATGGTTCCACTAAAGAGCCAGGTATCCTGCAAAACCATACCAAAGAGTTCGCGTATTTGGGAACGTGAAAAATCGCGAAGGTCGCGCGGACCCAAGGTAATAGCACCACTATCGACATCATAGAAGCGCATAAGTAACTTAACGATGGTGGTTTTACCTGCGCCAGTTGGCCCAACCAGAGCAACTGTTTGACCCTCGTTAACCTTTGCGCTGAAGTTTTTAATTACTGGCTTATCGGGTGAATAGCCAAAACTTACCTGCTTAAATTCGACATCGCAAGAAAGATTAGCAAGAGATGTAGGGGCTGCCTGACTTTCAATTGAAGTCTCGGAGCAAGGCTCCTCTTCGTCTTCGTCTAAAAATTCAAAGATGCGCTCGAGTGCTGCAGCCATTTGCTGAAGCGTATTGCTAACCTGTGCAAGCTGAGACAAAGGCTGCGTGAAATTCTTCACATATTGAATGAACGCCTGGATATCACCGACGGTAATAATTCCCTGAACAGCAAATATTGAGCCAACAACAGCAACGGCAACGTAACCTAAATTACCTACGAAGTTCATGATAGGCATCATAAGTGCAGACAAAAATTGCGCACGCCAACCCACGTCATAAAGCTTGTTATTGATCTTCTTGAATTGCTCTATTGTTTCTTTTTCTTTTCCAAAGGCTTTAACAACAGTGTGACCACTAAAGGTTTCTTCTACTAAGCCATTAACTTCACCAAGAGTTTTTTGCTGCGCTTTAAAGTAGCGCTGGCTGCGCGAAACTACTACTTTAATAAGTACCAAGGATAAGGGCACCATCAACAAAGTAATGAGCGTCATAGGCACGTTGATGATAAGCATCATTATCACAACGCCCACGACCGTAGTAATCGAAGTAATGAGCTGCGTCACGCCCTGATTAAGACTTTGACCAAGCGTATCTACGTCGTTGGTAATACGCGACAAAGTGTCGCCAATCTTGGTTCGCTCAAAATAGCCATAGGGCATCCTGTTAATTTTTTCGTCGATATCCTGGCGCAGACGATAGCAAGTACGCTGCGAAATGCCACTCATCAGCCAGCTCTGAACAAAGCTACAAGCAGCAGATAAGACATAAAGCGCCAGGGTACACAAAAGAACAAAGGCAATGGCGCTGAAGTCTATAGCGCCCGTTCCAGCAACTTTAGCGACAATGCCATTAAACAAAAGCGTTGTAGCTTCTGATAAAACCTTTGGGCCAACGATGTTAAAAATTGTCGATCCTATTGCAAAAGCAAAAACTAACACTAGAGCCAGTTTATAGGCGCCAAGGTAATGAAGGAATCTGAGTAGTGTGCCCTTGAAATTCTTTGCCTTTTCGCCCGGCATCATCATTGCTCCAGGACCACCCGGTCCACGACGCCTAGGTCCGTTGTTCTGTGTCATACTACTCACCTCCTTCAAGATTTAAATCTCGTCTATCTTGAATACCGGAAAGTTCCTCTTCAGAAAGCTGCGAAAGGGCAATTTCTTTATAGACCTCGCAGTTGTGCAAAAGCTCAGAGTGCGTACCCTGGCCGACTACCTTACCTTCATCAAGGACAACGATATGATCGGCATTCATGATGGTGGAAATTCGCTGAGCCACAATGATTATGGTTCTACCACTAAGCTTTTTGGATAACTCTTGGCGAAGCTTGGTATCTGTTTTGTAATCAAGAGCGCTAAACGAATCATCAAACAGATAAGCCTTGGCATCACGCGCTAGCGCACGCGCAATCGCCAGACGCTGACGCTGACCACCCGAAACATTAGTACCACCTTGAGCAACCTCGGTATTAATGCCATCTTCTTTTTCTTGAACAAAATCCTTTGCTTGCGAGATATCCAAAGCAAGATTTATGCGCTCTGCTGTGGTGTCACCAGAATAATTAAGATTCGACTCTATGGTTCCCGAGAACAAGAAGGCCTTCTGGGGAACATAGCCCAACATTTCCCGCAATTCATGCTGGGGGATATCACGAACATCAACACCATCAATTGTGATACGCCCTGAACTTACATCGCGGAAACGCTCTATGAGTTTCATTATGGTTGATTTGCCTGAGCCAGTAGATCCGATAATGGCGCAAGTCTTTCCCGCCTCCGCAATAAAGCTTACATGCTCTAAAACGCAGGCATCTTCTTCTGAATAAGCAAATGAAACATCTTCAAAAGCAATACGCGCGCCCAATTCGGTGGTGCTTGGCGCCAAAGAATGCTTAGGATCCTGAATGGAAGATTCGGTCGCAATAACTTCATCAATGCGTTCCGCTGCAACATTTGCACGCGGCAACATAATTGCAACCATGCCAATCATCAAGAAGCTCATGACAATCATCATGGAGTAGGTGATAAGAGCAATAAGATCGCCTGTTTGCATAGTGCCTAAATCTACAAACTGAGCACCGAACCAAATAATAGCAACGCTCGTGAGGTTCATGATGAGCGTCATGGCTGGCATCATAAAAGCCATAGCTCGATTGGTAAACAGCTGCGTTTTAAAGAGATCGTTATTAGCTTGCTCAAAACGTTTTTCTTCGTAGGACTCCTGGTTGAACGCACGAACGACCGACAAACCAGTAAGTTGCTCACGAGCAATCAGGTTTACTTTGTCGATGAGTTTTTGAACTATGCGGAATTTTGGCATAGTTGCACCCATAAGAACAGAAATAACAACAAGCACTGCAATTACCGCCATCACAATGATCCACCATAAAGATAGGGTGTTTTGCACCACCATAATGATGCCGCCTATTGCCATAAGAGGAGCATAGAGCACCATTCTTTGAAGGATAATTGCAACCATCTGGATAAGCTGAATATCGTTTGTTCCACGCGTAATAAGCGAAGCAGCACTAAAGGAATTGATTTCTTTATCCGAAAAGTAAACAACATGCTCGAAAAGCTGCTCGCGAAGACGACGTCCGATTTTCGTTCCGGTTTGAGCAGCAACAAAACCAATAATCACGCTAACAATCATTGATAAGGCAGCTACTAAAAGCATCGCAGCACCTGTTCTTAGCAGATAAGCTAGCTGCAGCGAATTAAGGTCATAATTGGCGCGCTGATACTCTGCTCGAGCTGCCTGAATAAGCTGCTGAGAAACTATATCTTCGCTTGTGCTATCAATGCTCTGAAGAGTCTTTATAGCGAGCTTATCAGCACCATCCTGGGAAAGAGATTCATATCCTGCAGTGCGCAAGGCATCAATCACCACCAAAGAAGACCCAAGCGCCTCATTTAATTCAGCACGATGCACCATGCCTTGCTCGCTCAATTCGTAGCTCACACCTGCTGACTTATCCGAATTTTCTGATTGTGCTGAATCACCCGAATCTGATCCTGCAGCTTCATATGAAGACTCGAATACCGCCTTTTGATCGCCCTGCAAAAGTGAATCTAGGTCCTTATACGTTTGCTGAGTGAGTCTTTCCGGAGAAGCATCAGTAATTCCCCCTTGCTGAATGCCAATATCGACAATTTGCGAAGTGTAATTAGGAAGAGACAAATCGCAAAATACCTGAACAAGCAAAAGCAAGACCACAAGAACAAGAGCGGCCTTATGCTGAAATAAATAACGAATTACTCGCATGGCTTATCCTTGCTACCCATGCAATCAAATAACTCGCTATGACGCATAAAAGGCGGTGGAGGCATAAAACCGGGAAGAGGCATGTCAGTCGATGCATCCTGGCTAGATTGAGTGCAGCACTGATTCAGCGTTGAACCGTCATGAACATCCTGGTCCTTCTCGCGCATTTCCTTAAAGACGACTATCTTGTCGACCGTTTTTTTGAGATGACGTAAGTCATCCAAGCCAATATAGGCAATGAGCTCTGCCATTTCTTGATCGAGCACACCACGTAAAGCATCTATTTCTTCCTTGGCGCGCTTTGTTGGCACCAGGACAACCGCGCGAGAATCCTTTTCAGAGCGGCGGCGCTCGATGAAGCCCTTTTCTTCCAAGGAGCGTAGTACCTGAGAAAGAGCACTTTTACTAGAACCAACAGCCCCCGCAATCATGCCAGGTCGAACTTCTTCCTTGCGACCCCAAGCAATAAAAATCGAAGCAAGCACTCTCATTTCAACTTGCGTCAAACCCTCGATTGCAAAACGACTAAAGTGATTAAGGGTTCTCATTTTTGCAACAGAGCCAAGCAGATCCTCGTAGGCACTCTGAAGTTCTTTATCCATGCGTAAAATCCTTATTCTGGATTGTTTAATTTCTAAACTATCAAGAATTCTAAACTAAATGGACTCTGAAACTTATTTGAGCTTAAATGAAATACAGGAAAAATACTTCGGCTTAACAAGGAGCAAGTATGGACGAATGGGGCAAACGCTGGCAACAGCTACAAGATGCGCTTCAATATGAAATCTCTGGCAAAAGCCCACGCCCTGCTGCAAGCATGCGTACTCTCTTTGGTATTAAAAGCGAAGTCGAAGAAAAGATGGAACGCTTTGCTAAGGAAATAGAAGAGGAAAACAAAAAAGAAAAAGGACTCAAATGAGTCCTTTTAAAAAATTAAACTGGCGGGATGTACGAGACTCGAACTCGCGACCTCCGACGTGACAGGCCGGCGCTCTAACCAACTGAGCTAACACCCCATCTAAAGGTTGCTGCTGAAAAAAGTGGCGGGATGTACGAGACTTGAACTCGCGACCTCCGACGTGACAGGCCGGCGCTCTAACCAACTGAGCTAACACCCCATCTAAAGGTTGCTGCTGAAAAAAGTGGCGGGATGTACGAGACTTGAACTCGCGACCTCCGACGTGACAGGCCGGCGCTCTAACCAACTGAGCTAACACCCCATGTGCTGCGACAGCAACGGTAATTATACGTGAATCATCAAGAGACGCAAGGGGTTATTTTGAAGATTTTCGTTTAGTTTTTGAGCCAGCCATAATTGAGAAGCCTTTTGACTTCTTTTGCTGGGGTTTTGGTTCTTCTTTTTTACCCTTAAATACGCTTCGACCATTCGAGAGAACCGTACTAATAACGGCATTAGCAACCGGTTTTGCATTTTTAGCAACAACTTGCCCTGCCTTAGCAGCAGCAGGAGCTGCCACGGAAACAAAATTCTTTGTAGCAGGCTGAGCAGCAATCGTGCTTGCAGCATTAATTAAGCCATCACGTGTGTGAGCAATAACCGAGCTTAGGCCCGCAGCATCGCCACCATGCTCAAAGTAATCGAGCGCGCAGCGACCGATTGCTTGTGTTCCCGCAAAACCCATTGCTCCCTTAGCGATCCATCCGCCTACCGGCATCAGGCCAACCACGCCACGAGCAACGCCACGACACACAAATCCGCCCGCAAGAACGGCGGCCAATTCTTTAACGCGAGCCGCATCAAGAGGCTGACCATAAGCAGCAGCAATCTGCAAAACCATCTTCATCTGATTTACCGACATAAGAGGCATGTCTGCACCAGGAAGAAAAGCAACGGCGCCAATACCAGCATTTTGAACGGCCGTCGCATTAATGGCGGCATAAGCCAAGGGGCGACGCATGAAAGGATAGGCGATACTAAATGCTAGATGCTTTTCACGCGGCATATGCTCTGCCATCCAATAACCAATACGATCGGCAAGTTCGCCCTTAATTTCGTCATCCAAGACTTCATCGTTTGCTGGTGCAATAATATTGGCAGCATCTAGGCTATAGCCATTATCTAAGGCGATTTGCTGAACAGCAGGCCCCGACTCTGCAACAACTAAAACAGGAGTTTCGGTTTCTTCGAAGGACTCTACAAGCTCGGCAACCTTTTGACCCTCACCAGCGGCCACCACTACAAGGTCGACATTAACATCAGCCGAAACCGTCATTGTTGGAAAATAGCCCACCATCAGCTTCGAATTAATGGATTCAGAGCTAAAACCAGAACGAACAAAAACCTGAAAATCAGGATGTGCAGCTTCGTCGATCATTACAAGAACAGAAACAGGCGTATCTTTTGCCTTTTCGATATCAATAGCAGCAGTGAGGATATCTTTGATGTTTCCGACAGAAACCTTCATGTCCTCCCCTTTCAAAGGTTATGCAAACTCTTAAGCTGGCCTTTGACGCAGCTTAGACGCCTTACAGCTAAGGCTTAATGGCCATTATGAACCCAAATGGAGTTAATTAAACCGACGAGACAGAAATTCATAATCATGAATGAGGTGCCATAACTCATAAAAGGCAATGGAATACCAGTAACAGGCATTAGGCCAATATCCATACCCATATTCTCAAAAATTTGGAAGGTCCATAAACCAACGCAGGCCATAACGATAAGCATGCCAAACAAGTCGTTGGAACGGCGTGCAATAAGGATGCTTACCAGAATGAGGGTGGCATACAAAACGATAAGAAGCACCGCGCCAATGAAGCCAAATTCTTCTGCCAAAACGCAAAAGACAAAGTCTGTTGGTGCCTCAGGCAAGAAGCCCAGGGTTGACTGCGTGGCGTTCATGAAGCCCTTGCCCGTTAACCCACCAGAACCGATAGCAATCATTGCCTGCTGAACGTTGTAACCGTCGCCCGAGGTATCGGTTGTGGAGTCGTTCCAGACCATCAAACGCGAACGCTGATAATCCTTTAATCCAATATCAGTGCCCGCAATGCTATCCAAGATTGGGTCGGTAACAAAAATTAGAACACATAAGGCTAAACCTGCAACAACCGTGCCTACCAAAAAGCGCCAGTTTGCACCACCAGCAATTAGGGTAAATCCCGCAATAACAAGGTAAACCAAACCGGTACCGAAGTCGGGCTGAGTCATAATCGCAATAAAAGGCACTGCCAAAATAGCAAGCGTTTTTATATATTCACGCAGGTCATTAAGGCGTCCGCCATAGCGTGAAACAACGGAGGCGCACAAAAGAACAACGAGCACCTTCGCGAATTCACCAGGCTGCACCTGAGGAAGAGGTCCAAGTTTTACCCAAGATGTTGCACCCTTGGCGGAAACACCAATCACAGGTAAGTGAGGCGAAAGAAGTAACACCACGATCAAGATAAGGAAGAGTGTCGTAAAGCCACCAAGCGCATGGTAATCAAAGCGTGAAATACCAATAGCTAAAATAAGTCCAATGACAACACCACTAAGCTGCCTAGCGAAGCTATAGTCGGCATCTGATGAAGTGGCTGAGAACTGGACGACAAGCCCATATATAACCAAAGTGGCCACAACAACCACAAAAGGAACATTCATGAAGCCAAAACGCTTAGGCTTTGCGGCCTTCAAGAGATCCGGATCTCGAGGTTGTACTGAACTAATTTCTCTAAATTGTTGAGCCATGTACTACCTCCTACCCCTGCGAATCGGTGCTTGAACTAGAGCTCTCAGAGCTACTAGAACTGGATTTTTTCGAGCTCTTCTTTTTGCTCGACTTTGAATAGGATGAATCAGTTATGCCCGCTTCGAAGCTATAACCCAAATCCTTCATAGCATCATCATCGAGTTTTCCATCTTCATATTTCATGACAGCATTCATGACCGCCGCAGCAACAGGAGCTGCTGTTGTGGCACCAGAACCGCCTTCTTCAATACAAACAGACAAAGCATAGCGAGGCTTTTTGTAGGGTGCATACATCGAAAACCAGGCGAAGTCATTCTTGCCTGAAACCTGGGCAGTACCCGTCTTACCAGCAGATGACCAGCTATATCCCGAAAAAGTGGGAACAACTGAATCCTCTTCGTTGATAACGCCATGCAGGGCTTCACGCATGCTATCAAGATGATCGCTTGAAACTTCTGGGCGAGAAGCTTCTTCGACAGTTTCGCTAAGAACAGTATCGCCAATCGAATTGCGAACCTCATGCAAGAAGTGCGGTTTCATGAGCTTACCTGATGCGATTGCGGCATAAGCACGGGCTTCCTGCAAAGGCGTAACCAAGACATAGCCCTGGCCAATAACCATATTCGAAATATCGCCAGGCAGCCACTGAGCCTGTTCAGGAGCATCTTTGAAGTACTCGGCTTTCCATTCAGGAGTAGGAACGCGGCCTTCAGATTCGCCGGAAATTTCAATATTCGTCTTGGAACCAAAGCCATATTCTTTGATGAAATCTTGCATAGCATCGGTACCAATAGACTCACGCTTACGATAAAAGCTTCGTGCAATTTCATAAAAGTAAACGTCGCATGAATCTACAATCGCCTGATGCAGGGCTACATTTCCGTGACCCCAAGAAACCCAACATTTCTGAGGATAATCCTCGCCAAAGCCAGTCCAGGTACCGGTGCAGTTAACCGTTGTTGAGCTGTTAACAAAGCCATAGGTCAAACCCGCCATACCGGTAAATGCCTTGAAGCAAGAAGCTGCAGGATAGGTACCCGAAATAGCACGATTAAGCATTGGGTAGCGGGAGCTTTCGGTTTGATATTCGTCCCAAACATCTTGAGAAACGCCACCAACGAATGTTTCGGGCTCATAAGTTGGATAACTTGCCATGGCAAGAATGCCACCTGTTTCAACATCCATTACAACAATGGAGCCGGCCTTACCCGTAGAACCCTTTACTGCGCTCTTGATTTCTTCTTCGGCAACGTGCTGCACGCGGGCACTTAAGGTGAGGTAAAGGTCATTACCCTTTGTGGGGTCGGTCTCGCTCACAACCTCTTTAATCGCACCCTTGGCGTCAGTTACCAAAACGCGCTGACCATGGTCGCCCGCAAGCAGATCATCATAAGCAGCCTCGATGCCTGCTTTACCAACAGCGTCGCCCATTTCGATATCGCGGCCTTTAGTAACGTTTTCTAGATCGCTACTTGAGGCAGTGCCCGCATAGCCTAAAACATGAGCCGCAAGCGAACCATGAGGGTAAGAACGGGTTGTGCGAACCTGCGTTACGACACCAGGGAAAGAATCGATATGTTCGTTGATATAAGCGATACTTCGCAGTGAAACATCGCTTGCAACTACACGTTGGCTCTGTGCGCCACTTGTTAGGTCAAGAATTCGATTACGAACCACGTTATAAGGAATACCCAATACAGCAGACAAACGCAGCATCACATTAGGATTGTCGGCTACATCGGAATCAGCAAGAACAGTCTGAACCTGACGATTTGTAATAAGAGCAATACCCTGTGCATCATAAACAACACCACGAGGTGCGGGTGTTGCAACAGTTGTATAAAGATTCTTTTCTGCCTGACGCTGATAATCGCTTCCAGAAAGCACCTGAACACTAAAAAGCTTTCCGGTCAAAGCCGTAAGGGCAGCACCAGCAATAACACCAACAGCAATAAAACGCATTTTTAGACTATCGTCAGGAGCACTAGCTACCGAACGAGTTTGAGCGTTAGGCATACGAGGTGAAGAGGTGACCTTGGGTGTCTTGGCAGAGACCCCCACCGAATTAATATGCGCAATATTGAGTTTTCCTTTATGCGCACCCGAATCAATGGATCCTTTGCGGCGTAAGAAAACAAAGATTAGTACCGCTGCAATTACAAGCGCTACAAGGGTGACCAAAATAGCCGTTAGCATTTGATCCCCTTAATGAAAACGCTGGTTTCCGACAGTTGCAGCCCATGCATTGCCGGAACTCGTTTGATTAATACCCAAACGACCAAGCACAAAGAAATAAATGACGCCAATAAGGCTATTTGCCACGATGCCTGGCAGTGCAGCCTGTAAAAAGAAGTCGAGTGGTGAGCCTTGGTAACCCAAGACGAGTAAAACAATCAGCTTAATAATCTCGATTGCAAAACAGCTAGCAACAATTGCAATACAGGGCATAACAAAGGTCGATTTATCAAGAACCTCGAATGCGCGTTCAAGAATTAAGACCACAACAAGCAAAAGCAGCGAGCTTAAACCAAGTGGAGTTATGGCAAGCAAATCCGAAAGCAAGCCAAGCACAAAGGCATAAACATAACAAGTCTCACGATTACGAAGAATAGCCAGGCAAATAGCCAGGGGAATTAGAAAACTTGGCACTGCCATACCCATGGGCAAATTAGGCGCAACGACAAGTTGCAGCACAAAAGCAATAAGACAAACCAGAGGAAGTAACAAACGTTCATTCATTATTATTCCCCCGTTCCTGAATTGTCATTTGAGCTTGATGCAGAGCCATCTGAATTTGAATCCGACTCAGAGCTTGATTCGCCTGAGTTTGAATCCGACTCAGAGCTTGAATCGCTAGAGCCAGAGCTATCGGAACTTGAGCTGCCTGAAGCATCAGAGCTAGATGTACTCGAACTAGAGCTTGTAAGCGTTGATGGATCTACCTGCTTTACCAAGGAAGAATCAGATGTTGCATCCTTGTCCATAGAGATAACAACAAGCGCTTCAGAAATATTATCGAAGTTAGCATTTGGCGTAACCACAATAGTGCGCGTTGCATCGCCCTGACTTTGGGTAACCTTGGATACGGTACCAACTACCAAGCCACGGAAATAGCCACCACCAATGCCAGAAGTAATAACCGCATCGCCCTCTTTAAGGTCGACCGATTCATCAATTCCCTCAAGCGTTAGGGTTCCATCAACCGAACCGGTTAAAATACCTTCTGCCTTGGAGTTTTGAAGAACAACAGAAACGCCGCTTTGCGCATCAGTAATGAGACGAACTTGGCAAGTTGTTGCCGTAGTAGAAACAACCTGACCAATTACGCCAGTTGGACCCATAACAGGCAAACCTGACTTAACGCCTTCGTTAGTACCCACGTCTAAGGTAAGAATCTTATTGTAAGAATCTGAAGAATATGCGATTACGCGCGCCGCCGCCGATTTAAAGCCATAGGCATCAGAAAGACCAAGAAGAGCCTCTAGACGTTGTGCCTCCTGGCGATACTGCTCAAGCTCCACAACCATCTGAGCAAGCGTAGCGTTGTTTTCGCGCGTCTGACTTAAGCTAGCGTCACTTGCCGTTAAGTCTTCAACAGAAGTACCAGCACTTGCAGCAAGAGAACCAACGGAAGCCCCTACCGAAGATAAAGGGGACGACACAGCGGAACTTGTGTTTTGCACCGAATGCAAAACACCCTCTTCACCTTCGCGCACGTAGACAACAACAAGAACAAGCGAAACAACTAGAAGAAGAACTGCAAGAGCTCTTCCTCCAAGTTGGCCACCGAACTGAAGCTTTTCTGTAGGGATTTTCAGGGCCACTTGTTATTTACCAGCTTACTTAGAACGCATTAAAACTTGCTTGAGTGCCGTTGGGGTTTCCAGAACCTTGAGGCAACCTGAAACTACATTGGTTAGCGCAGTTTCACTTGTCCAGACAGGAATCTCAAGCTGTTGACTGAGGTATCGATCCAAACCAGAAAGAAGACCGCCGCCACCGGTAAGCAAAATGCCATTAGAAATAATGTCAGATGCAAGGTCGGGGTTAGTCTTTTTGAAAGTTTCCTTGATATGCAGAACCATTTCGTCGATAGGGGCCTGCAGAGCCTCACGAACATCTTCAGACTGGATAGTGACTTCTTTTGGCTGGTCGGTAATAAGGTCCTGACCAGAAATAATCATGTCACGCTCACGCCCATCTTCAAAAGGAAGAATGGAGCCAATCTTGATTTTGATAACCTCAGCCGTGCGCTCACCAATCTTAATACCAAGCAAATCACGCAAATGAACCGCAATTGCTTCATCGAGCTTGTTGCCAGCCAGACGCAAAGAGCTTGAAGTAACAATGCCACCTAAAGAAATAACAGCAACTTCGGTAGTACCGCCACCGATATCGATAACCATTGAACCGGTGGGCTCAGTCACCGGAAGATCAGCACCCATAGCGGCAGCCATAGGCTCTTCAATCAAGTATGCCTGACGTGCACCAGCTTGAATGGTTGCTTCAAAAACAGCACGCTTCTCAACAGAAGTAGCACCACAAGGGATGCAGACAACAATACGAGGCTTAGGCTGCCAAGGATAACGACGAGGAGCTGCTTTGTTAATGAAAGCAGACAGCATAGCCTCGGTAACATCATAGTCAGCAATAACACCGTCATGCAGAGGATGCTCTGCCGTAAAGGTGTCCGGCGTGTGGTTAATCATATTTTTAGCTTCATGACCAACTGCTAAAACACGATTGGTATTGCGCTCAAGCGCAACAACAGAGGGCTCGTTAATAACGATACCCTGACCGGTGATACCCACCAGCGTATTTGCAGTACCAAGGTCGATAGCCATATCGTACGAAGCCGAGTTAGTGGCATTACCTAGGAAATCAAGAAAAGACATGCATAGTCCTAACGAGTATGTTTTGCGAACTTGAATTCTATCATACAGAGCACACACTACAGGAAATCTATGTTCACTACAAAAAAGCAGGTCATAGAGCGCAAAACAAGGGCCAAGCGCGCGCTTAGCCCTTGTTGAAAAAATTTAGATAAATCCCAAGCGGCAATTAAGCGCCGAAGAAAACGCCAATTTCGCGCTCTGCGGACTCAACAGAGTCGGAGCCGTGAATGACATTTTCGTCAACAGTCAGGCCAAAGTCACCACGGATGGTGCCAGGAGCAGCCTCTGCGCAGTTGGTTGCACCCATGAGCTTGCGCATGGTAGCAACTGCATTTTCACCAGAGACAACCATCTTTACAACAGGGCCAGAGGTGATGTAGGAAATCAGACCATCATAAAAAGGCTTGCCCTCGTGCTCAGCGTAGTTTGCCTGAGCCTCTTCGGGGGTAACCATAGCGAGCTCCATGCGCTCGATGGTCAGGCCAACGCGCTCAATACGGGTAATGATTTCGCCGATGTGGCCATTCTTTACACCGTCAGGCTTAATCATGTTGTAAGTCTTCTCGATTGCCATATTCAATCCTTTCGAGTTTTATCTTCATAAGCGCTTGGCAAAAAGCAAAGCGCACATGGCTAAAGTTTAGTCCTGTTGGCTTGCAAAGTTAAAGGATGCACCGCTAACTTTCCAAGAAATTCCGTCACGCACTAAATCAATTTCGTAATTGATTTTTGAACCCCCTTCGGCTGTTGCCTCAACATAGACCTTAGCGGTAGTCATAGTAACGGAGTCACCCTTTACGGTAGCAGTTGTGTCGGCTACCAAGGTATCAGCAATTTGCTGACGTGCGTTTGCGTCAAGAGAGCTTGCATAAACATCTTCTGAAGAGGGATTGCTCATCAAATCAAGAGCAACATCTTCTTTAGAAGGAAAGCCTAAGCCCTGAGTGATTACCAAAGCGGTACCACCAACAGCCAGAACTACCAGAATAAGCAAGATTACAATGAATTTTAGGCAGCCACCGCGGCGCTTCTTCTTCATTGCGACCTGACCCCAATCGGCAAAGTTTTCTGAGTTAGCACTTGCCTGCTCAAAGAAGCCGCTTTCAGATGGATCGACTGCTTGCATGATTGTTGTTGCCTGAGCAGAATTATCAACATCCTGCAAAGGCATGCCATCAGCAGGAACATCCAAGCCAGAAAGGTCGTTTTCGAGTTCAGGCTCAGACTCTTCTGCAATGCCTGCAGCAACTGCAGCAACTGCACGCTGATAATCAACGTTTGCTGCATCGTTTAGAACGTAAGTTTTATCTGCAAGAGATGTCTCAAAAGCGCGAACTGCCTTTTCGTTTTTGCCCGCAGAAACATAAGCTTGGCCCATATTAGCGAAAAGCTTATTGCGTGTTGCAGGAGCCATCTCAAACTGAAGTGCGCTTTCGTAAGAAGCCACCGCATCCAGAGGACGATTAAGGGCCATAAAGCAGACGCCCAAATTTAATAGGGCACGCGTTGGATCGGGATTGCGCTCATCCAGGGCAGCAGTACGGAATGCAGCACCCGCCTCAGCGGATTTGCCAAGCTTCAGCAAAGCATTACCCATTGCCTGATATGCCTTAAAAGGAGTGGGGTAACCCTTGTCGTCAATTGCCTTTTTGAAGTATTCGACTGCATCTTCATAATCGTGCTGAGATGCATAAACCATACCCAGGTTATAGCTTACGGCACCCAAAGAATCATAATCTTTGTCGAAACCAGCCTGCGTATAAGCACGGATAGCTTCTTCGGGATCGTGTAATTTAACCAGGCAATTGCCAATTTGGTGATACAAAAGGCCCATCTCGCCAGGTTCAAGCGCCATGTCGTGATCCTGCAGGCAATCCGTAAACTGCGTTAGCGCAGATTCAAAATCCTTTGCCACATAGGAACTGCGCGCCTTTTGAAAGAGCTCGTTGTTCATAAATTTGAGATTCCTCTCTTTGGTCGGGTGACCAGTTTTCTTGTAAATCACAAGGTAACTTATGATTTTCTAAGACGACCAATAAGCATACCCTAAAGGCGCCAAAGTAACTGGTGCCCTCGACAGGATTCGAACCTGCGACTTTCTGCTCCGGAGGCAGACGCTCTATCCCCTGAGCTACGAGGGCTTAACGTCTTATTCTATACGTTAAAATTGTTTTCGTACAATTCAACACAAAAGGAATCAAACCCTTGCAAGAAACACTTACTATAACAGGTCTATCACATGGCCCCCGCGCAATTGCTCGTAGCCAATCCGGCAAAGTTGTCTTTGTTGCCGGCGCTCTACCAGGCGATGTGGTTGAGGCAGAATTCACCAAAGAAACTAATTCACTCATTGAAGCCAAGACGCTCAAGATTCTTGAAGCCTCTCCCCTGCGCGAAAAAGCCGCCTGCCCTCATGCAGGTGTATGTGGAGGTTGCCCCTGGATGGGTCTTAGCTACGAGGCTCAACTCAAGGCTAAGCGCGACGATGTAGTAAACCAACTCAGTCGCGTTGGTGGCGTTCCTCGTGAACAAGCAGAAGAAATTGTTGCACCTGCTCTAGGCTCAAAGCGACAGATGGCTTATCGCAATAAACTAGAACTTACAGCCTTCACCGATGCAAAGGGGCACTTTCAGCTGGGCTTCCATGAACAGGCAAGCAAAAATCTTACTGCACCAAAAACCTGCCCCGTTGCAGCTCGCG
>CAVCRX010000075.1:23107-24782 GCA_963604935.1 Bacteroidaceae bacterium | reverse complement strand
GAAAAAGCCCCTGGCGCCCTCCGTGGCGCGTTGAGTTTTCTTTCGCGCTCTGGAGATTTGGGCATTTTCCGCGTAGGCGTGCGTCATAGCTTACGAACCAAAGACACCGAGATTGCCCTTTGGACTAGCCCTGGTTCTTTCCCGCGTGCCGCAGTTGCAAAGACATTAGGTGATGCACTTAGAACTACGAGCATTGTGCGCGTTATGGCTGAGCCCGGAAAAGCACGAAAAGTCAAAGGAGTCGAGCGCCTTAGCGGCAAAGGTTGCTGGGAAGAACAACTTGGCGATTTTAAGTATTTCATCAGTGCACCAAGCTTCTTCCAGGTAAACACTGCTCAAGCTGAAAAGATGATTAAGCTTGTAATTGATGAACTAGATATTCAAGAAGACGATATCGTAGCCGACCTTTACTGCGGGGCTGGCACTTTTACTCTACCCTTGGCCGACTACGCTGAAGAGGTCTTCGCCGTAGAATCCGCCGCTTCTTCTGTTCGAGATTTAAGGCGCAACCTTGAAGCCAATGGAACCTGGGCTGAAGTAATTGGTGGCGACAGTGCCCGAGAACTCCCCTTGCTTGGTCATCTTGATGCTCTAGTAGTTGACCCACCACGTGCTGGACTCGCTAAAGGAGTTGCCGAAAGCATCGCAAGCGCAGCTCCCACGAAATTAACCTATGTAAGCTGCGACCCTGCCACCTGGGCGCGAGATGTCGCTCGTTTGCGCAAGGTTGGCTATGAGCTTGTAAAAGCTCATCCTGTTGACCTATTCCCTCAGACCTACCACATAGAAACGGTATCAATTTTTAAGCGTGCCAAATAGGCAGAGTAAGCGCAGAGCAAAATTCCGAAAAATTCACTCTGAAAAGCATAAAGAAGATTTCGAAGAAATTCGCATAGTAAAATATGTTGCAGTGAGCAAATAAAAAGAGGAGAGACCTACTGTCTCTCCTCTTTAAATAACGGAACGATCTTTTAGGACTTCAATAGAGGAACGGGTGATACCTTTTAGGGCTTCGCTAAGCGCTTACTTTGGATCTTCACCTGGCGCTAAAACTCACAATCTCAAGCCTGAGCCCTACAAATCCAGCTCCATAAGATTTGCAATCGCTAAGCAGTAAATCAAGAATGCCTGCTTTAAGCTTTCTTCAGATACTCCTTCATTGGGGCCATGCATAGCTCCAACCCACTCAGGGTAACTAATCGATGGAAACTCCGGGCCAAAGCTTGCAGCACAAGAAAACTCACGTGCGTAGGTGCCGCCACCCATAGTGAAAGGCTTGGCTTCTTCGTTAGTTACATCGCAATAAGCTTTAAGGAGTGCCTGGATTTCGGGAGACTTATCGTCCACTAAAAAGGGCTCTTGCGCATGCACATCAACAAGACTTGCCCCATAATCCTGAGCCAAACCAGCAAGACGATTTTCCAGTTCTTCTTTTGTTATCGAAGTTGGATAACGACAATCAATACTCTGATGTAAGCGATTATCCTCAAAAGATATTAAACCAGCCACCATCGTTAGCGCACCAAAGGAAGCATCGCTTGATTCGCAGCCCACACCTGCACCGGCAGTACTCGACATAATCCGAGACTCTAAGCTCAAGAAACTACGCTCTTTGTTGGACAAGGGCGCATAAGTAAGTAGGTAATCTACTAACAAAGCAATAGCATTAAGACCC
>CAVCRX010000075.1:21755-23097 GCA_963604935.1 Bacteroidaceae bacterium | reverse complement strand
GGGTGGAAGCATGAGCGCTTCTACCATGCGCGCAAAGTCGAACAAGCCCGCCTTCAGGTTGGCTAATTTCGATATTTTCAGCCGCGGGCATCTGAGCAATATTTGCGCGAATTACGCAATTCGCTAAGCCAGGAACGGCATTAGGCGCCGTGCCACCCTCAAATGAAACGATGCAGCCATCGAGCTTATCCGAAACTAAGCTTGCGTCGAAATGCCCCTTTTCACCGTAGCAAACAGGGAATTCAGCGTCAGGAGTAAATAAGAAAGCAGGATCGGGCTGTGCGGCGCGATAATAAGGGACGTCCCCCATTCCGCATTCTTCGTCCGCACCAAAAATAAAGCGCAGTGTATACGGCAATCGCTCTGTGTTGAAGAATTTGCAGGAATGCTGAGCTACAAACTTTGCCGCATGTAGAGCAACAACGCTTGGGCCCTTATCGTCAATCACGCCACGGCCAAGCAAATAGCCATCCTTTCGCGTAAGAGCAAAGGGTTCAAAATCCCAACCAGGACCTGCTGCCACCACATCCATATGCCCAATAATGCCAAGCTGTGTTTTGCTCATGCCCTCTAGGTCGGCATATCCTATGTAGCCTCCAAGATTCGTAGCTTTAAAACCATACTTTTCCGCCAAGCCTAGCCCAGCTTCAAGGGCGACTTTTGGGCCCGGACCCCAGGGAGTTCCCGATAAAGCATCCGCCTTATCTGCCTGTTTGAATGAAGGAATCTTAACCAGAGTCTCAATATCAGAAAGAACATCTTTCCAGTGTTTATCAAGATAGGTTTGCGCAAGACCTAGTACTTCATTTTTATTCATGACGTTCCTAACAAAAAAGCCCGGGATTTCCCAGGCTTTAAGCTTTAACTTATTCAGCAGCGCCTTCGTGGCGTTCAACCAACTGGCTAATACGATCTGAATACTCAGGATTTTCAATACCAGCTTCAGCCAAATCAACAACAGCCGCATCACCCCAAAGGGATTCCAAGCGATAATACTCGCGCACTTCTGGCTGGAAAACATCAACAACCACATCGCCGTAATCAATGAGCTTCCAGCCTGGATCATTTGCGCCTTCACGATGATTGGGCTTAACGCCAAGCTTATCAATTAGCTCATCTTCAATATTGCTTACAATAGCTTCGACCTGAGGATTATTGCGACCGGTAGCAATAACAAAATAATCAGTTACATCAACAAGCTCACGAACATCCAAAATCATAATGTCAAAAGCTTTGCGTTCATCTGCTGCTCGAGCAGCAGCTAAAGCAATATTGCGAGAAGAAAGTTCAGTCATTAAAAACCTTTCACTAGGTTTAAGCGTTTTGTTTCAAAAGTAGATTC
>CAVCRX010000075.1:12886-21745 GCA_963604935.1 Bacteroidaceae bacterium | reverse complement strand
TAGATTCGAAAGCATAGAGGCTACTTTGATTCACAGGAATGCAATCTTACCCGAACCAAGAAAGAATTCACACATTCTGGCTAAAATCAGATCAGTTGGTCGACGTAATAATTCCAAACTTCAACCGATTCATTGCTGATAGGCTTAGCAGAATCAAGCACGTATACCAAACCTTCCTTCAAAACCTGGAAGAACAAATCCTCCAAAGAAAGAACGCCAATTTGATCATACAGCGAACGATATACGGGCACTTCGTGCCCTGGTTCGAGCTTATCGGCAATCATGATAACCATATCAAGCGCAGACATATGAGGCGCACCAAGCGTGTGCTTTTCGATTGCGCTAAACACAGCTGAGCGCAGTTCAGGGAACTGATCTTGTAAAACTGCAGCAGCAGTAGGACCATGCAAAACATAAGGCATTCCCGCAACCATATGAGCATCGATGTCCAAAGAGTAGTCGGTAATTCGATATACCAAATGCTCATGGTCAAGCGCTTTATCCCAATCATGCAAGAGACCCGCCATGCGAGCTTGTGCCACATTTAAGCCATAGGCCTGGGCGAGCTTAGCAGCAGTTTCTGCCACAGCCAAAGAATGCTCATAGCGCGAAAACTTAACGCGCTCCTTGAGCTTGGCAGCCAAGAAAAAATAATTACCTTCAGAATAAGGGTTACTTGGGTTAGGCAGCGTGCCACGAGTTGGCTTATATGCAAATTCGGAAAGCTCTTTAGCTTCCTGCTTTTTTACTGCGCTGGCATCATGCGTTTTAGGCTGCGCAGCAGATTCTGCTTGAGCTGCATTACTTTCAGGCAAGACTTTATGCTCGGAAAAAACACCGTTATCAAACTCGGCGGCCTCAATTGCGTCAATAAGCTGCTGACGTGCGGTTTTTGCATTCTTCTTTGCAATCTTATACTCAAGATGCTCAATGCGAGCAGATAGTCTATCCACTTCATCCTGAGCCTTAAAGAGCTTATGGGCACGCTTGGCGCTAATCTTCTTATTGGCAAGAATCTTAGCAAGCGTTTTATCTATCTGTTTATCGGATTGAAGTTCAGCAGCAGCAAATTCTTCACAACACTTCTTTAACTTCTTTTCGAGTTTCCCCATAACAGACCCCCTCTGCTCTTTAAAACAATTATAGAAATTTTAGCAGTACAAATGCCTTTCTTTAGCATACTGCAGCACTGATTCCGCAAGAAGATATCTCACAGAACGCCCGTTTTTAAGCCGCTCACGAATGTCACTCGACGAAACCTCAAGCGCCGGAGCTTCTAGCAGCAAAGCCCTAAAACCGAGCGAGCGCAAGTCAGATAGATCAGCCTCTGTAACCGACGTGTCTCCAGGGCGATTTACTCCCACATACGTTGCTAAAGAAGCTAATTTGTCTGCGGCACGCCATTTATTGAGTGTCAAGAGCGTGTCAGAACCCATAATGAAATAAAGCTCTGCTGATGCCGGCAGAATCGAATGAAGCTGAGTCAAGGTATCAAGCGTGTAAGTAATTCCCTCGCGAACAACCTCTATATCGCTTGCCAAAAAATGAGGATTATCAGCTATCGCAAGCTCAACCATTTTTAAACGATCACTTGCAGGGCGAACAAGCTTATCTCGCTTAAATGAAGGATTTCCTGTTGGAATAAATAAGACGAGGTCAAGATTAAGCGCCTCATAAGCTTGCTCAGCCAAAATAAGATGACCCACATGGATAGGATCAAAGGTTCCACCCATAATGCCAAGCTTAAAAGGAGACTTGCCGCAAGCGCGCACATCAAGAGCTTCTTTAAGAGTCTCAAATCCGCATACGGCGCCCTGATTCCCTAATATGCTCTGAGTCTTAGGCAGGCTACACTCGACTGAAGGCAAGCTATCCCTCAAGGTTCCCAAAGAAGCTTCTGAATTATTTAGCAACTCAGGCATTATCCACGTACCTGACCATGCCCGCGCAGGATGTACTTATAGGTTGTAAGAGCCTCCAAGGCAAAGGGGCCACGCACATGCAGCTTTTGCGTGCTGATGCCAATTTCGGCACCAAGGCCAAATTCTCCACCATCGGTAAAGCGAGTAGAAGCATTCACGTAAACAGCTGCCGCATCGACTCCCCTGGTAAAGACATCTGCAGCGGCCGCATCTTCGGTGATGATAGCCTCCGAATGTCCGGTACCGTAGGTGTTAATATGGGCAACAGCTTCCTCTACTCCGCCGGACAAAACTTTGACACTGATTTCCAAATCAAGATATTCGCGACCCCAGTCTTCATTGGTGGCCTCTTTAAAGTGATCAAAAATGAGAGCCTTTTCTTCATCCAACAAAGAAGACTGAACTACCGCATTAAAGGAGGCCTGGTCTCCATGAATAACAACCTGAGCCTGGGCAAGCTCAAGAAGCATTTCCGGCAAAAAATCCTGCGCAATAGACTCGTCCATCAACAAAGATTCGCAGGCATTGCAAACGCCCGTGCGCTGGGTCTTTGCATTAATAACAATGGCACGTGCCTTTTCAAAATTAGCAGTGCTTTGCACGTAGATATGACAATTACCTGTTCCGGTTTCAATAACAGGAACTTGAGCTTCGCTCACACAGCGCTGGATTAAACCAGCGCCACCACGAGGAATGAGTACATCCACCAAGCCGCGCAGACTTAAAAGCTCGCCGGTTTCGGCGCGGTCAGTCGATTTAATAATGGTGATGCAATTTTCAGGAGCACCTGCAGCGACAGCTGCCTTGTGCATAAACTCGGCGATTTTTACACAGGAATTAATTGCCAAAGAGCCACCGCGAAGCACGCAAGCATTACCACTCTTAAGGCAGATACCAGCCGCATCGGCAGTAACATTTGGACGAGCCTCATACACCATGGCAACAACACCCATAGGCACCGAGACTTTAGTAAGCTCGATATCGTTATAGAGCTTGCGCTGCTCAAGCACTTTACCCAAAGGGTCTGGCAGCTGCGCTAAAGACTCCAAACCCTCAGCCATAGCGCAAACGCGTGCTTCGTCTAAGAATAAGCGATCCAACAAAGAATCTTTCGTGCCCTTAGCACGCGCAGCTTGCATATCTAGGCTATTTGCAGTACAGATTTCTGCAGCATGACTGCGCAGGGCGGTAGCCATCGAAAGAAGGATATTATTGCGTTCGGCCTCACTCAGAAGTCCCATAAGGCGCGAGGCTTCTTTGGCTTTTATAGCGGCATCACGTGCTTCACTCATATATCCTCCAACACTACAAACAAACCCAGCTTACTGAGTCATTGGATTACAAACGCCGCCCGCACTAAGCTGTAGTACAGGCGGCAAATCATATCCTAGTCAAATACCACCAATTCATCACGATGTACCATAGGGCGGCGCGATAAATCGCTAAGTAGATTATTTCCAGCAATTCGCTCTTGAGACCAACCGCAAGCAAGCTCAGCTTCATCAGACGTAGCTCCGGCTAAGCCGCGCGCCAAAGTGCGACCTTCTTGATCCTTAATATCAATAACATCGTCCACTTCAAACGAGCCTTCAACCTTAGTCATACCAACCGGAAGCAAAGAAGAACCACGTTCAAGTAGAGCGTGCTTAGCACCTTCGTCAATAAACACGGAACCCTTAACGGTGTTACCAAGAGCAATCCAAAGCTTACGCGGAGTAATCTCGTGGCGCTTTGCAGCAACATCAAACAAGGTACCAGTAGGCTTGCCTTGAGCGATTGCATCAAGGTTATCAAGCTTGCGACCGTGGCAAATCAGCATCGAAATGCCTGCAACCATCAAAACGCGAGCCGCACGAAGCTTGGTAACCATACCACCGCTACCAACCGAAGAGCCAGCGCCATCTGCGAGCGCCATAATTTCAGGAGTTACCTTTTCCACCCGCGGAATAAATTCTGCATTGGGATCGGTATTAGGGTTTGCTGTATACAAACCATCAATATCGCTAAACAGAACACATAAATCAGCCTTGATTAAACAAGAAACAAGCGCTGCTAGCGTATCGTTGTCACCAAACTTAATCTGATCAACCGAAATGGTGTCATTCTCGTTTACAACCGGAACAACCCCTAGCTCCAAAAGACGCAACAAAGTATCTCTTGCACGAAGGTATGAGTCTCTGTTCGAAGTGGTTGCGCGCGTAAGCAAAACAGTGGAAATCAATAAGCCTTTACGCGAAAACTCTTCGTTATAGCCACCAAATAAGATATTGGTTCCAACCGAAGCAGCTGCCTGAAGAGAAGGCATGTCGCTTGGACGCTTTGAGTAACCCAAAATTGGCAAAGCGCAAGCAATGGAACCACTTGAAACAATGACAGGAGACCAGCCAGCCTCGCGCAGCATTAACACCTTATCAGCAAGCTGTGCCAGGTACTCACGATCAAGCACTCCCTCATCGTTTACCAAGGTAGATGAACCAATTTTAATGACGATAACTTTTCGCTCAGACACTAAAGATCCAATCCCTCATATACGTCGTCGTGCATATGACTTGATTCCATTTCGAAAGTTACTTCCAAAATGGTAATTTCGTCGCCATCGCGAGCTCCTGCTTTTTCCAAAGCAGCGTCAAGACCTAAACGCTTAAAGCGATGCTGCAAGAAAGCAACTGCCTCGTCATTTTCCCAGTCAGTCTGGTATACCATGCGCTCAATTTGCTTGCCAGTAACACGGAAAGAACCAGGGGCAATCTCGGTGATCGTAAATTTCTTTTCGCGCTCTTCGCGGCGATGCTGCCAAACCTGGTCGTAATGCTCAACACTAGCCTCAGCCTTACGACGCTCCTCGCGAAGCTGCTCAACCTTAGCACCCGCTGCCTGCTTAAGAGCTTCGATACCCTGACCGGTAACAGCTGAAACCAAAAAGACCTTAGGCTCAATAGGGCTTTTATCGATATCCCATTCATTGCCACCAACCGCAGCAATTGCATCAGCCTTAACTTCAGCCTGCAGACGCTTAGCTGCATCCTCAGTACCAGGCATATCAATCTTGTTGCCGACAACAATACATGGTCTATCAGCTAATTCTTTTGCATAAAGCTCAAGCTCGCGTTTAATAATGCGATAGTCCTCAACCGGATCGCGACCTTCGTAACCGCCCGTTAAATCAACAACATGCAGGGTTACCGCAGAGCGTTCAATATGACGAAGGAATTCGTGTCCGAGACCCTTGCCCTCATGTGCGCCTTCAATAAGACCAGGAACGTCAGCTACAACGTAGTCGTAGTCGTTGGTTTTAACGACACCCAAATTAGGGACAAGTGTGGTGAAAGGATAGTCACCAATCTTTGGCTTAGCAGCAGAAATGCGCGAAATAATGGAGCTCTTGCCAGCAGAAGGCACACCAACAAGTGCAGCATCTGCCATAAGCTTCATTTCCATCTCAACCCAGCATTCCTCACCGGGGACACCCAATTCAGCAAAAGCTGGAGCACGACGAGTAGGCGTTACAAAATGACAGTTACCGCGGCCGCCATATCCTCCACGAGCAACGATTACTTCTTCACCATCATGGGTAAGGTCGGCAACAACCTCGCCCACCTCTTTTGTTTCATCGTTATATTCACGCACGATGGTGCCAACAGGGACCTTCAAAATCAGGTCTTCACCGGTGGAGCCATGCATCTTAGAACCCTTACCGTGGGTTCCGCGGGTTGCCTTAAAGTGATGCTTAAAGCGATAGTCAATCAAAGACGAACAACCCAAATCGGCGCGCACAATAATATTACCACCACGACCACCATCGCCGCCATCAGGTCCGCCTTTAGGGACATGAGCCTCACGCCTAAAAGACATGCAGCCCGCGCCGCCATCGCCTGCTTTTAAGAAAATTCGCACTTTGTCTGTAAACATAGGTGCTCCAAAATCTTGTAGTTCAAGCCCCGTTTATTACTAGGGGTCCTTTAAAGTATTTCTCGATTCTAAACGAAAAGCCCCCTGACAAAGCAGGGGGCTCCAAAAAGTCGGTATGAATCCGTTTTATGCCTCGACGGCAGGACGGACGTGAACCTTGCGCTTAACGCCCTTGGTGTACTCAACAGTACCCTCGGTCAGTGCGAACAGCGTGTCATCCTTACCACGGCCGACGTTCTCGCCGGGATGGAAGTGGGTACCACGCTGGCGAACGAGAATTACGCCAGGAGTGACGTACTCGCCTGCGAAACGCTTGCAACCAAGACGCTTAGCCTTGGAGTCGCGACCATTACGGATGGAGCCTTGACCTTTTTTATGTGCCATGTCATTCCCTCCTTAAACTTTACTCTGCGGACTCAGAGCCCACTGCAGTGATCTTAATGCGAGTGAGGTTCTGACGATGACCCTTGGTGCGCTTGTAGTTCTTGCGCTTCTTAAACTTAAAGACGATAACCTTGTCGGAGCGGAACTGCTCAACGATTTCAGCCTCAACCTTGGTCTTAGCTGCCTCAGCAGGATCTGCAACGACGTTAGCGCCGTCTACGATTGCGATAGCATCCAGTGCGACCTTGTCGCCAGCTTCGCCCTCGAGCTTCTCGACGTTCAGGCAGTCACCAGCTGAAACCTTGTACTGCTTGCCGCCAGTCTTAACGATTGCGTACATAATTCTCCTTGAATAAACGCATGCGATAGCTTGTTTGCGTGACAGTAGCAAGTCATCCAGTAAATCAAAGCTAACAGGGCTTTTAATTTACGAGATGGAACATATGCACCATCTCCGCGTATCATCGCACTTATTCCTTCGTTGCGCCTTTGTGGTGCAACCTGTTGAATGATAGCAGAAGAATAATTTTATACAAGCGCAACTTGGATAAAATCTAGTGAGCTTCGGCCCAATTTGCTCCGGCGCTCACATCAACAAGCAAGGGTACGCTTAGCTCTGCAACACCCTGCATGCAAGAGGAAACCATTTCGCTTAAGCGCTCCACCTCATCTTCAGGACAACTGAAATCTAATTCGTCATGAACCTGAAGCATCATTTGCGCCTTAAACTTACCGGCTTCTAACTGCTCTGCCACCTGAACCATTGCCATCTTAATAATATCAGCAGCGGTTCCCTGCATGGGGTGATTCATAGCAGTGCGTTCACCAAATTTACGCTTGTTGCCATTGCTTGAGCGCAAATCAGGAATAAAGCGCTTGCGACCAAAGAGGGTTTCTGCGTAGCCCTTTGCTTTAGCATCTTCAACCACCTTATCAAGGTAGGTTTTAACGCCCGGATGCGCCGCGAAATAGCGATCAATCATCTCTTGCGCCTCATACATAGGGATTCCAAGCGTACGCGACAAACCAAAAGCCTGCTGACCATAAACGATTCCGAAGTTAACCGCCTTAGCACGGCTGCGCATTTGTGCAGTCACCTCATCAATTGCGACACCAAACACATTTGCCGCAGTAGCAGCATGGAAGTCAGCACCCGAATTAAAGGCTCGAATAAGCGCCTCATCCCCTGAAAGATGAGCCAGAAGCCTCAGTTCAATCTGGGAATAGTCAGCCGAAACAAAAATCTCACCAGGTTTCAAAGGAACAAAACAACGGCGGATTGTACGACCAAAATCCGTACGAACAGGAATATTTTGCAAGTTAGGATTGCTTGAAGATAAGCGTCCGGTAGCGGTAACCATTTCATGGAAGCTCGAGTGCACCAATCCATCGTTGGCACGAAGGCGCGGCAGGGCATCCACATAGGTGCTCTTGATTTTTGCGTACTCACGATATTCAAGCACCTTGGCAGGTAATTCATGATTTTGTGCAAGCTCAGTAAGAACCTTGGCATCAGTCGAATAACCTGTGCGCGTTTTCTTAATTACCGGCAGACCTAAAACCTCAAAAAGGATATGTCCAAGCTGCTTTGGCGAATCGATATTGAATTCTTCACCCGCAAGTTCATAAATCTGTGAGCGCAAACGCTCTAGCTCTGCACCTGTTTCAACAGAAATTGACGCCAAAGCTTCAGCATCGATAGCTGCACCCACGCGCTCCATACAAGCAAGTACCGAAACAAGGGGCGCATCGATTGAATGATAAACCCCGTTTGAACCCTGCTCCTCCAGTTCGTCAGAAAGCTTTACCGCCAAAAGCTCGACGATAGAAGCATCACGTGCAAGAACAAGAGCAGAATCCGCACCTTCCTCAAGGGGCAAAACGCCAAGCTTAGCTTGCGCCATATCAGCCAAGCTTGCCTTGCCCTCATCAGAGTTGCAAACATAGTTAGCCAAGGCAACATCGAAGAAATGGGCAGCCATAACTTCTGCGGGGCTCAATAAAGAAGGAATGGAAGAATCGCTTGGGAAAGCAAGTTTGATGGCCTCTTTAGCATCATGACACTTAAACGTAGTACCACGTGCAATATCTGCAATTGCTCGCTCAGCCGCGTCGCCGGCAAAAATCGCAGTTCCCTCACCCTCGGGCAGATGAACCGCCAAAAGCAAACTGGATTCAAATAAGGAAGCCTGCCCCGATTCTGACCAAGCTAAAGAGAGTTCCTCTCCATTTACCAAAAGCTCATCAAGCTTGGCGCGAGCCTCTTCTTCGTAAAGGACAGGTTCCCAGGCAGGAAGTTCAACCTGAGCTACCGCCGAGACATCAGCACTTGCGAACGATAGCACCTTACCCAAATGAGACATCATGCGATATTCACTAAAGACATCAGAAACCACACTAGGGTCAAAGCTTGGCCAAGTGATTTCTTCCAAATCGAGCTCAAAATCAGCATCGCGCACGATAGTGGCTACCTGCCTAGAAAGGAAGGCAGCTTCCTTATTGTTGGTTAAATTTTCGAGCTGTTTGCCTTTAAGGTCGCCAAGATTTTCGTAAATCCCCTCGATGCTTCCGTACTTGGCTAAAAGTTTTGCAGCAGTCTTTGCGCCAATTCCAGGAACACCAGGAATGTTGTCTGAAGAGTCGC
>CAVCRX010000075.1:0-12876 GCA_963604935.1 Bacteroidaceae bacterium | reverse complement strand
GACCTAGGAAGTCGGGGAATTGCTGAGGGGTTACGCCGTAGCGTTCATACACTTCTTCAGGGCCATAAACCGCGATATCGGTAATGCCGCGTTTTGTGGTAACGATACGCGTAAGATCACTCGAAAGCTGATAGGCATCCTTGTCGCCAGTAACGAGTAGGCTGGTATAGCCAAGCTTTTCACAACGAGCCGAGACGGTGCCTAGGATGTCATCGCCTTCCCAACCAGGAAGCGCAACCACTGGAATGTTCATTGCTTCCAGCAAGTTTTCAATCACGGGAAATTGTGCTTTTAAGTTTGGATCCATGGGAGGGCGCGTTGCTTTGTATTGCTCGAGTGCCTCGGTTCTAAAAGCAGGGCGACCTTTATCAAAAGCGCAAACAATCGCATCAGGCTCAGAAATCTCAATGAATTTAATGAGCATAGAAAGAAATCCGAAAGCCGCATTAGTAGGCGTGCCATCAGGTGCAACCATTGCAGGAGGTACCGCATGGAAGGCACGATGCATCAGGGAGTTTCCGTCGATAACGGCAATCTTTTTAGACATACAAGAATTCCTCTCAGTTAAAACACGAAGAATTATAACGTGCAAACAAAGACGACTCTTCCCCTAAAGAAAGGAAGAGCCGTCTTGTTTTGTTTGCTTAAAGCCTAAACCAAGGCTTACTTAGGCACTCCAGAGATAGCCAACACCACGGACGGTCTCAAGGTGCTGAGACAACTCAGGACCAAGCTTCGCACGAACGCGACGAACATGAACGTCAACAGTGCGGCTACCACCGAAGTAGTCAAAGCCCCATACACGGCGCAGCAGAGCATCACGCGAATAAGTGCGACCAGGATGCGTTACCAGGAAAGCCAACAGCGCATACTCAAGATAGGTAAAGTCCACTGGTTCGCCACCAACGGTAACCTGATAGGTTGCCAGGTTGATAGCCATGGAATCTACCACAATGAAATCGCTTGCGGAGCTTTCGTTGCCGGGCCACAAGAGCTGACGAATGCGCAATGAGCATTCTTCGGAGCTTGCACCATGAACAACAAAGTCAGAATTAAGCTGTACAGGCAAGCGGAAATTACCAAGGTTTTCTTCGGGGACAATAACCAAAATCGAAGAACCACCATCGTCTACCAGGGTCTGCTCAACCGTGGTTAAGGCAGCAGCAGCTTCGGCCCCGTTTGCTTCGTAAATAACCAGGTCGTACGAAGGGTTTTCGCTGATAATCTTTTTGAATTGCAAAGAAGAACCAGCGGTAACATCTACGTCTAAGCCGCTTAAAACAGCCTGAAATTTATGTGCATTGTCAAGGCTGTCAGCGATGAAAATAACATTTTTTCGTTGCATCGTGACTCCTTTCCTAGATTACCGGCAGATAGTGCTCGCGCTCCCAAGAGGAGACATGCTGCTGGTATTCGTTCCATTCACGACGCTTTGCCTCAACCAAGAAGCTATGAATATGCTCACCTAAAACCTCTTTCATAAGGTCGGACTGAGCAAAAATCTCTACCGCTTCACCAAGATTATCAGGAAGAGTCTCGATGCCATGATCTTTAAGTTCCTGACGAGAAGTCTCTGCTAAATCGGGATCATCAACAGGATCGCCAAGCTCAAGCTCATCCTCGATACCCTTCATGCCAGCAGCAAGCATAACCGCGAAGGTCAGATAAGGGTTAGCCGATGGGTCGGGGTTGCGCAGCTCAACACGGCAAGCCTCTTCTTTGTCGGGCTTATAACCAGGAATACGAATAAGGGTGTAGCGATTATTACGTGCCCAGCTAACCGAAACAGGAGCCTCGATACCAGGAACAAGACGCTTATAAGAATTTACACTGGGGTTAGTAATCAAACAGAACTCGCGTGCGTACTTAAGCAGACCAGCGATGTAGTGCTTAGCAAGCTTGGATAGACGATAGCCCTGGGGGTCTTCAGGGTCAAAGAAGAGGTTATTACCATCCTCGTCAAAAAGACTCTGATGAACATGCATGCCCGAACCAGGAGCAGAAGACAGAGGCTTTGGCATAAAGGAAGCAAACTGACCATGCTGAAGAGCAACTTCTTTTACAACCATCTTGTAGGTCATAACATTGTCGGCCATGGTAAGTGCATCTGCATAGCGAAGGTCAATCTCTTGCTGAGAGGGGCCGCCTTCGTGATGTGAGTACTCAACGGGAATGCCCATATGCTCCAACGTAAGAATGGTGTCACGACGAAGATCACTTGCGGAATCAAGCGAAGTAAGATCGAAGTATCCGCCATAGTCGATAGGAATAGGCTCACCTGTTTGGGGGTCGGTGTCGTAGCCGGAAGGGGTACCCTGGGAGTTCTTGAAGTAGTAGTACTCAAGTTCGGGGCCAACATTCATAATGAAGCCCTTTTCGGCAGCTTTGGAAACAGCGCGGCCAAGCACAGCACGAGAATCGCCGTCAAAAATTTCGCCTTCGGGAGTGCGCACTGTGCAGAACATACGAGCTACTGCATTTTTGTTAGGGCGCCAGGGCAAAATCTGGAAGGTGGAAGCTTCGGGGAAGGCAACCATGTCAGATTCGGATTTTGAAGAAAACCCGCGAACACTGCCGCCATCAAAACCCATACCCTCTTCGAAGGCATGCTCTAACTCACTTGGAATAACCGCGAACGATTTCATGTGGCCAAGAACATCGCAGAACCAAAAACGAACGAAATGAACGTCCCTGCTTTTGACAGTCTTAAGGACGAAATCTTGATCAGGGCTAGTAGCCATACTGCTCCCCTTTGTTATACCTGTAAAATTCCTAAAGTCTTATTATAGCGGTACTTGTTTCGTCTTTATTTCAGTAAAAGTCCACTCAGGTTCAGTATTTTAAGCAGGTTCCGCAGCTAAAATTTATTCATAAAAAGAAACAAAACTGCAGAACAATATGGCCGTAAAAACCTACAAAATCCGTCCACGCGAGTCCCAATTAAAAGACCAGCAAGCTACACAAAAAGTCAAAACTTCAGGAAAACTAAAGCTAAGTCTTTTAAAAAGTAGGCCTGTCTAGCGTCCCAGACGGAAATAAGCGCTCTGCCAATTAAGCGAATCCGATAAGTAAGGGTCCCCCGCAACAAAGTAGCGAGGCCAACGATACCTAAAGTAAGCTCGCTCCTGTTCGTAGCGCAAGCGCTGCTCGTCAGTAACAAGACGTTCAGGATTGGTGGAACGATGATCGTACGCTTCGACCTTTGAGCAAAGAACGCAGCGATAGCCCGCCTTTGCTGCACGCAAGCAGAAGTCTGCATCGGCTAAGCCCATTCGGAATCGCTCATCAAAGCCACCAAGAGTATCAAACACTTTACGTGCAACCATCATGCAGTTCATAGAAACCGCGCTTACCTCGGAGCTTCCCACGAATCGATTCAGGTAACCTGTGCGCCCACGAGGCAGACCAACGCCAGCAAAACCAGCACCACCATTAACGCCAATGACCGTACCAGCATGTTCGATAGTGTCGTCAGGGAGCAAAATCTTGCCGCCTGCAATTCCAACACCTGGATTTAAGCATTCCAGTACAAGAGTGGCGAGTGCATCAGGTGTTATGAGTTCAACTGCAGCATCTACAAATAAAAGATGGGTCCCCGTTGCTTTCTTTGCTGCAATATTAGCCAGGCTTGCACGCGACAAGACACCATCGTGAGATACAACTTCTGTGTCAGGATGCACCTTCTTAATTTCAGCATGCAACTTAGCAGCGGAACGCTTATCTTTCGAAGAATCAGCAATAACGAGCTGGAAGCTAAGCATGTCTTCAATTTTTAGCAAATGCTCAACACCTTGACTTAATCGATCAAGATTATCAGCACCAAACATCACAACAGAAATTCGAGGAGCAGGATTGGGCAAGTGGTAGGTGATTGCCATACCATTTGGTTCGGCTACCACCGTTGCCTGAAGCCCTAAGCGACGCAAATGCTGAGCAACAGCCTTTCTGTTCCCCTTCAATTCAAGCGCACGACGTTCTTCTGAAAGCGCATAGAGCTGAGCGTCAGTGGTATCGGCGTCTTGCACGTGATACAAAACACCACTCACACGGCAAAATACCGCGCCAAGCTCCCATGCTTTTAACAACAAATCATGCATAAAGCCTTCGCTCGCAAAACCACGAGCCTCAGCTACTGTACGTATTACTTCTGCAGAAAACATCAGCAAAGGGCCAAGATAATTACCCTTACGAAGCATATTGGGAGAACATACTGGCTTTAGTTCTGGAGCATAAAGGCTACCTTGCACATCAAGATGGTCGTGGTCACAGTAAAGAACAATTGGATCTTCGCCTAGACTTGCAGCCACAGAAGCCATTTGATCTGGCACGCCCGCGCCTGCACGATTACCGCTCCAGCCGCTTGTCCAAAAATCAGAACGAGAATCAAGCGACTCATTAATCTTGCGAACAAAGCAGAACAGAGCCTCGGGTGCCAGCACAACGCTTGGTTGTAAAACAGCACGATAAGCGCCGCGTGCCTGCATTAAACCCGTTGCCATACAGGTAGCATCATCCGTTTCTTCGCCAACTTCAATGCGTACCAAACGGGGATCACCCGCCCAGGCACTTAGCAAGCCATCGTAGGAATACTCTTGGGGGCATTTATCAACAATGACAACCTCAAACAGATCATAGCTTTGCCTCAAAAGCGCATCTAAGGCCACAAAAGCAGGCCTGCGATCTGCGGGCGCCAAAGGAAGCACCAAAGAAATTAAAGGCTCATAAGGCAGCGATGTTTGACGCTGGACTTCAACCTCAGAAAGCGTTGCACGATGGCGGTAGTACCACAGGGGGTAATCCTCGTCGTAGCCAGCATCAGCAAGTTGATTTTCGGTTCGGTCACGCAAAGGAACATAAGTCTCGTCACAGAAACGAGCAAAGCCACCTTCAATGAGCTCGGAAGCATCGTAAACCTTGACACAGAAATCTTTATTTCCACGCGGCACACGCACCGAAAACTCAATACGCAAATGCTCATCGTCGCCAATGCGTGAAGCAGGCACAACCTCGTCCACAAGAGGATAGACAGGCAATTCAAAGCCATGAGCGCGGTTATCCAAGAAATCAACCATGACATCCGCATCAGAGACATTAGGCATATCAACAAGCATACGCACCACAATGTCGTCACCATCGTCTATGGCTGATATAAGGTAAACATTCATTCGCCCGGCTGAGTACTCATGCTCAATATCGAGCATCTGATTCACTAGGTCGTTTCGAATAAATTGATTAAAGCGAGAACGCCAACCAACACTATTAAGTTCGACAGTTAAATGGCCACGTGAAATAGGAGTATCGCTTGCACCAAATTCCTCAAAATCTAGATCAACTTCACGCAAAGAAAAATGAGGCATAACCACAATGAAGTTTGCCTGCGAATGACCGTCGCTCGGATGAAATGGCAACAACAACGAAGGAATTTCGGAGCCATCCTTTGCGTGCGCCTGCACGCCAATGACCGCATCATCCAAAAGACGGTCTACTACCATCTGCAAATATATTTTTCCATCACCTAAGCAGGTGGATTCCAAACGCACGTTCATAGATTAGTGCCTTAGCGCGTAGTAGGGGCTATCTTGGTCTAGATTTTGGTTGAAGAAGGGGTCGCCTTCAACAAAGAGCTCCGGCCACAAATATTGCACCAAAGAAGCCTCACGACGCATCTCGATTTCTTGAGAGCGGGATACCACATGAGTACGCGAAAGACCGCGGAAATGACCGAGGATTGCGTGGGGTGTAAACACGGTATAAAGCCCAAGTTTGCCCACCCTTAAACAGAAATCGATACCAGCATAAGCAGTAGCAAGCTCGGTAGTAAAACCGCCCACCTGATCAAAGATACTCCGGGGAACCATCATGCAGTCTTCGGCAACTGCAGTAACGTTTTGCGCCACCACCGCACGATTCAAATAACCACGCCAAGAACCAGGCATAAACCTAAATAAGGGCGTTGTGATATTGGTTCCGCCAACCGAAACACCTGCGTGATCGATGGTTCCATCCGAGAACAAACGCTTAGGACCAACAATGCCTGTTTGTGGCGATTGGAAGTAGCCCAGGAGTGTTTCGATAAAGTCATCACTCATAACGCGCGTGTCATCATTCAAGAAAAGAAGGAACTCCCCTTTTGTGCGACTAACAGCAAGGTTAGTAAGAACAGCGCGACTATGCTCTATAGAATTGAAGATAGACAGCGATTCATAGCGCTCGGTAAGAGTCTTAACAAGAGGCTCTGAAGCCGTAGCATCGGCGCACTGATTTACAACAACAACCTCAAAGTTTTGATAGCTAGTTTTGGTGTAAATAGAACACAGGCACTGCGAAAGCTGCTCAAAATCATTCTTCGTAATAATGACGATAGAAACTAAGGGCGAATCAGCAACCACATGACGCACGCGGAAATGCAAAGGGATACTCGTAGGCAAAACCTCAGCAGTAAGACCCACGCGCTTGCAGTGGTTTACCAAGACCTTACGTGCTGCCTCCTGTTCTACATCGTCAAAAGATTCAGGATCAATAGCACTCATTACCGCATAACGACGATGACAAAGAACACGTGGAACATGGGACACCTTACGTGCGAGCTCGGTTAAACGCAGGACAAAGTCGTAATGGACCGCCTGCTCGGTAGTGTCTTGCAAAGTGTCAACCTTATAAGCAAGGGAAGAACGCACAGCAAAAAAGTCTTGAATGTAATTGCAAGAGCGCAAAAGCTCAGGCGAAAAATCAGGCAAAAAGACTGGGTCAAAATGAATGCCATCCGCATCAAATGTATCCAGATCGGCATAAATGACATCACTTTCAGGTGATTCATTAATAAGGCGCGCAAACTCAAACAAGGCATCCGGAGAAACAACGCTGGAGCCATCCATATGAACAACGAATTCACCCTCGGAAGCGGCCAAGCCCGCCTGGAATGCCTCTAAACGCGAGCTATCTTCAGGGACATCAAGAACAAAAATACGCTCGTCCTTAAAAGCATCCACCAAGTCATCCAATTCAGGATGCAGGCTACCTGCATGAATCAGGATTAGCTCCCAATCGCCATAGCTTTGGGTTACAAAGGAAGAGATGAGGTCGTGTACATAGTGAGTAAGCGTATTGCTTGCGTTAACAATGACACTGAAATTTGGCCTTGCATCAAAGCGGCATGAAACCTGCTCCAAAAGCGTAGGCAGATCGGCACGCTGACTAACAAACCATTCATTATATTCAGGGTCTTCGTCGGCAGCCATGGTTATACAAGCTGTTTCACGCATAAGACGATACAGGCTCTTAGGGCTTAAGACTGCAAATCCGGGGGCCACATTGCCTGCAGTATCGGTTGCGCACAAGCACAGACGAGGCTCAGCTCGGTCGATCTCAAAGCTCACAACCATATGACGGCGATCATATTCACCAAAATCGGGAGCACGCGTGATGGAGTCTTCGATAACCTTTTCTTCGAAAGGCAGGCTCTGACCACGATCGCCTAAAAAGTCGTATTCAATCTGACTTTGTTCGTGATACGGCATTTCAACCTGAGCAGAAACAAGAACGCTCGATTCAAGCTCAACGGCACGCACAAAATCAATCTGAATACGGTCGTGAACAAAGCGCCCATCAAGGCTGCGAATGGATTCCAAATTCGCATGATTCGTGCGCTGCCCTACAAACGAAAGCAAGCCAAAGGAAGCCTGGTCAACAATCTTGGTGCAGCTATCGACAGCATCGCCCACTGAATCGATAGCGCGGAATTCGAGCACCCAGCGGCGAACGCGCATCCAAGGCAAAACGATAACAAAGAGGCGAATCTCGGCAGTATTTTTGGTATGGATAAAAGCGGTGCCACTTTCCAAGTTAGCCAAAGAACCGTCGCGCAGAACAGCCTCTACCTCGGTTGCATCGTGAGGATTACAAAACGGAAAAGAATCAGAAGGAATGCGAACACCCTCTTCAGTGGAAGCAGCCAAAACAACTGGCAATTGTTCGTCATAGCCAGTAATTTCGGTCAGAATGTAGGCTTTATCACCATGACGGCGCATAAGCTTAAACTGGACTTCCATCCATTCCTCCATCAGACAGATTCTTAACAGATGGTCATTATCCGCCCAATAAAGCTATGCGTGGTGTGAAAACCAAAAAGTCGCTAAAAATCAGCAAAAAGAAACAAAAAGAGCCCGGCGAACCGAGCTCTTAGAATTTATGGTGCCCCGTACGAGAGTCGAACTCGTCTCTGCACCTTGAAAGGGTGCCGTCCTAGCCGATAGACGAACGGGACTGATGCCGTTTGGCAGCTTGATGATTATGGCAAAGCCTCAGGAATTTTGCAAGAAGAATTTTGCATCTTTTTCATTAATTACTTGAATTCCCTGTTCACGCATCAAATTTGTTGCCACGCCATCCCCCTTGACTAAGGTACCCGTAAAGCTGCCGTCATAAATTTTGCCCGAACCGCAGGATGGACTTTTTGCTTTTAGGATTGCCAGCGTACAGCCAGCAGATGCCGCTTTATCGGCTGCCGCCTGCGAACCCCTTATAAAAGCCTGGGTGTTATCAGTGCCTTCGGAATCAACAACACGAAGCTCAGGCTCGGCTGTTTGGATTTCGTTAGCTGGATGAGGAATAGGCAAACCGCCCATAACCTCAGGGCACACTCGAACAACTTCATGGCCTTCAAGCAAACGCACAAGCTCGCTATCCCCTTTTGAGCGCCCATCATATCGACAAGGGACTCCAAGCAAGCATGCACTTACTGCGATCTTCATGTAGGGCCTCTCTTAGATCAAAAATAGCACTGCTTAGCACATTAAACTTTAAGAACCCCAGCACACCAAACTTAGCCAAAATTACCAGAGACATAACGCTTGGTTCGTTCATCCTGAGGATCTTCAAAGATTTGAGCTGTTGCACCATATTCAACCAAATCGCCCATCAAGAAGAAAGCACACCTATCTGCAATACGCTGCGCCTGCTGCATGTTGTGAGTGACCATGACTACGGTGTACTTTTTAGCCAACTCGCGCGAAAGCTCTTCGATTTTGCTTGTCGAAATAGGGTCAAGCGCAGAAGTAGATTCATCCATAAGTAATACGTCTGGCTCAACCGCCAAAGCACGAGCAATACATAGGCGCTGCTGCTGGCCGCCAGAAAGCCCCAGAGCAGATGTTTTCAGGCGATCTTTAACCTCGTCCCAAATTGCAGCACCGCGCAAAGAATTCTCTACGATTTCATCCAGGCGATTACGATCATGAACACCGTGAGTCTTAGGACCATAGGCAATATTGTCGTAAATGCTCATAGGGAATGGATTTGCCTTTTGAAAAACCATGCCGATCTGCTTGCGCAGCCAGGTTACGTCAATATCGTCATCAAAGATATTTTTACTGTAATACCTGATCTCGCCCTCAATCTTTACCGAAGGCACCAAATCCTGCATGCGATTAAGCGTTTTGAGAAAGGTAGACTTGCCGCAACCAGAAGGCCCAATTAAAGCAGTAATGCGATTTCGGGGGATCTTCATATTAATGTCATGCAAAGCATGGTTTGAGCCATACCAAAGATTAAGGTCTTTTGCTTCCAAAATGGAAGCCTGAGTACGATCCAAAACGGGTTCGGTCATAGAGATAACTCCTGCTGTAGTAAAGAAATTACGTACTAATACAAATGAATTCTTGATGCCTTATTACAGAGCGCCCTAGAAATGCGAGCTCTAATTTTTTGCAAGCTTTTTGCCGACAAACTTCGCAAGGAAGTTAATAAGGAAAGCCAAGCAAAGAAGAACGAAAGCAATCGCAAACGCAACATCAATCTCGCCGCGCTCGGAGGCATACACATACAAAGCCACGGTTAGTGTTGCAGACGACGAAGTAAGCGAGGTAACAAAGTCGTTTAGAACAAGACCAAAGCCTGCCGTAAACAAAAGAGCAGCCGATTCTTCAATTACACGGCCAATAGCCAAAATACAACCGGAAAGAATGCCATTGATAGAGCTTGGCAAAACTACTGTTCGAATAGTGCGCCATTTACCAGCACCAAGAGCCTGAGCACCCTCGCGATAACCTTCGGGAACAGAGCGCAAAGCTTCCTGGGTAGTACGCATAATAGTTGGAATGGTAACCATAACCAGTGTTAAACCACCGGCCAAAATACCTTGCTTTAAGCCTAGGAACTGGACAAACATCAACATGCCAACCAAACCAAAAACGATGGAAGGAATACCTGCAAGAGTTTCGGTTGCAAGTTCAATTACGGCAACCAGCTTTCGATTGCTTGCATATTCAGTAAGGTAAACCGCGGCACCAACACCCAAGGGTAAAACAATACACATCGCAACAATAATCAAATAAAGCGTATTGAGGATGTTAGGCAGAATGCCGATTGTTCCCTCACGATAGCTAGTCTGAGAACTCAACAAGTCCCAAGTGATACAAGGAATTCCTCGATACGCAATGTAGCCAATTATCAGCAACAAGAGCAATGCAGTGGTAAGACCTGCACCCCAAACCAAAATCTTGGCACCAGTATTCCAGAGCTTTCGTTTAACTGAAATAGTTTCTCCTTGAGGTTTAGGAGAGTTATTAGCATCGGCAATAGGGCCAATCAACGGCATTCCTTTTACTGGTTCACCAAGAACACCTGATGCTGTTTTTGCAAAACCAGCAGAAGCTGAAGAAGTGCTGGCATAAGCGCCTTTAAAGTTAGAGCCTTGCATGCTATCCCTTCCTTTTAACAAAAACATTAAGGAATACATTGATCATCAGGATGAATAAGAAAAGCACTAAGCCAATAGAGAAGAGAGCCTCACGCTGAAGCGATCCAGCGGCGGCATAAGACATCTCGGATGCGATGGCGGTGGTCATGAAGCGAACCGGATCAAGCAAACCAGGCATGTTTGCAACATTGCCCGAAACCATGATGATTGCCATTGCTTCACCAATAGCGCGGCCAACACCTAAGACGATAGCTGCTGCAATGCCATTTTTCGCCGCTGGCAAACTGACGCGAAAGAAGGTTTCCATGTCGGTTGCGCCAAGTGCCAGGGAAGCTTCTTCGTATTCCTTAGGAACAGCAGCAAGTGCCGTTTCTGAGACATTGATAATCGAAGGCAAGACCATAATGGTAAGAACAACAATTGCAGCAGCCAAGGTAGCGCCGCTTGTCAGATTGAAGATTGCCTGAATTGCAGGAACCAAAACAATCATGCCAACCAAACCGTAAACAACGGAGGGAATACCAGCCAAAAGCTGCACAGCAGAACGAACAAGAGAAGCCATCTTAGGTGGTGCAATCTTTGCCAAAAAGATTGAAGTCAATACACCCAGAGGGATACCCAGAAGAACAGCTCCTGCGGTGCCATAAATACTCGTAAGGATAAAAGGCAAGATGCCATAGCTTGGCTCTGTTGAATTGGTAGGAGCCCAGGTTTCTCCTAAAAGAAAATCCACTAAACCAATCTTTTGAATCGCCGGAATACCCGAAACAATCAAGTAAGCCGAGATGCAAAGAACAAAGCCAACTGAAATAAGTCCACATAAAGAAAACAGCGCTTTCACGCTGTTTTCTAAAGCGGCTCTTTTAGTGATGCGAGCCAAGATTCACTCCGTCTACTTGCTTGTAGGAACGCAGCCAGCCTCGGTGATGAGATCTGCTGCATCAGCGGAAGTTGCGTAATCAAAGAATGCCTGAGCAGCTTCAGAAAGCTCGGTGCCATCCTTGGTTACCAGATTGAAGGGACGCTGGATCTTGTAGGAGCCATCAGCAATGGTATCCTCGGAAATCTCGACGCCCTCAACCTTAAGAATCTTGATGCCCTTCTGGTCCTTTACGGAAGCGTAAGAAGCGTAGCCGATAGCATTCTTAGAATTCTGGACTGCCTGAATTACAGCACCAGTAGAAGTAAGCTCCTGAGAAAGCTTGCAAGCATCTGCAGTACCAGTAATGGACTCAAAACCGTCACGAGTGCCAGAGCCAGCCTCGCGGCCGATTACGGCAATATCAAGGTCGCTTCCGCCAAGCTTGCTGAAGTTCTTGACCTTACCGGTGAAAACCTGAGAAATCTGATCGATAGTCAAATCGTCAATCTTGTTGTTTTCGTTAACGATGATTGCGATACCGTCTTTTGCAATGGTGGTAGCAGTAAGGCCGGTCTCTTCTTCCTTAAGATCACGGGAAGCAAGTCCAATATCAGCAGTTCCATTACCAACAGATTCGATACCCGTGCCAGAACCAGTTGCGTCATAGGTTACCGTTACGCCAGAGTTATCGCTCATGAACTGCTCGGACAAAGAGCCGATAACTTCTTCCATGGAGGTAGAACCATTAGTTGCAACTGTTCCAGAAAGATCTTTGCTCTCAGAGCTAGAAGAGTTGCTGTTGGATCCGCTGCAGCCAGCGAGTGCGAATGCGCCAACCAGGGCGAGTGCGAATGCTGCTGCGAGGACACTTTTTGCTCGCATGAATTTCCTTTCTCGAATGTTATAGCCATCAGTGAAGACGGCGGCACGCTCATGCATCTGCGCGCAACAACTATTTAAGAAAAGCCGAGATAAGAGGTCGTCACAAAAGAGCAAAAAGCAAGCAAAGTATCCTGCTTCATTTTCAAGCTTTTGCAAAGAAGGTAAGGGTTAGGAATAGGTATGAGCAACTACAGAGTAAGACGATGAGGAAGCTACAAGCAGGTTTACAGAACCACAGGCTTAAAGGCAAGAGCATCCAGCTAGACCCCTCGATAAACCTACAGACAAAGAGGACCAAGAGCCGCAAGCTACAGGCTAAGAAAGCCCAACAGAAACAAAAAGAGCCGGCATAAAGCCGACTCTAGAAAATTTGGTGGAGCATAGGGGGATCGAACCCCTGACCTCATGGCTGCCAGCCATGCGCTCTCCCAGCTGA
>CAVCRX010000074.1:10127-11295 GCA_963604935.1 Bacteroidaceae bacterium | reverse complement strand
GAGCTTTATTAACTTGAGCCATGACAGGTTGAATCTTAGCTAAACGAGCTTCGACCTCGCCTAAACTTTCACTCAAGGTTGAGCGTCTTTTAACTACGCCGTTTAAATCGCGACTCAAAGATTCAACGGCTCGATAATCACCCTTTGAAGCATCAAGTTTTGCCTGAGTTGCAGACTGCTTAGCCTCAAGTGAAGAATCTTCTTGAGCAATTTTACTTAACTCATCCTCGCAAGAATCAAGCATTTCTTGCACTTGCTGCTTTTTATTTTCAAGCTCTGAAACTTGTTTTCGCTTTTCAAGGATTGCCGCGCGCTGAGGAAGTTCTTTAAATTTTCGATCAGCGAGTGCAATGTCGCGGTCAAGTTCACGCAGCTTAATAAGAATCTCGATATCTGACTGAGAAGCGTCCATTTAGCTACCTTTCGTCAAAGGTTTATTGTCTTGTAGCCTCGGGGGTATGCCATGCATATTCAGCAGGCATAATAGTAATACAAGCGTCGGGAACCCCTGCTCGAGAAACGGCGGCCGCCAAAATTGCGCATAATGGAATTTCAGACACGTCGTGACCAAGCTCAATGATCGCCAAACCCGAAGCACTAGCATCGAGCGCCTGATGATAACCCACCTCGCCACAAATTAAGCAATCCATATTATTTGCTAAACAAGTATTTAGGAACGAATTAGCAGAACCACCAGAAACAGCAACGCGAGTAATTTGTTTAGCAGAATCGCCCCAAACTCGAGGATAAGCATGATTTACCGCAACACAACGAGAGGCTAAATCATCAAGGCATAAACTTTCTTCTTCAGACACAGCGCACGACATCACAAAACCCTTAACTTGTGAATCATGTAAAGGTTTTAGAGGTTTAATAGGCTTTAGTCGAAATAGATGAGGCAAGGCTGCCAGAGCTTCAGCTGATACATCAAGAGCAGTATGAAAATTCATACAAGCCAAACCATGCGACAAGGCATACGCTACGCGCGAGCCAGGCGTTTCACCAATAAATTCGGCAGGCTTAAAATCAACCGGCGCATCAAGATAAATTGGATGATGCGTAAGCAAAAGATTGCAACCAGCTTCAAGGGCAGCCTTCATAGCCTTAATGCTTGGATCAAGGGCAACATAGACGGCTTTTATCTTTTGTGAAGGATCACCAACCAAAA
>CAVCRX010000074.1:0-10048 GCA_963604935.1 Bacteroidaceae bacterium | reverse complement strand
CCAAAAGACCGGTTCTATCCCAATCACATGCATCGGATGCAGGAAAATAATCAAGCAAGATTCTTTCCAGTTCACCAATAGTAAAAGGCGCTTGAGAGCCAATGGCCTCAAGCGCACCAGATTCAATTTTCGAAATTGAAGATTCCATAACAGACTCCTTCTTTAATTGAGATCAATCGTAAGCCTGTTATCGCTAAAAGATTTTTAGTTTCCAAAAATTTCTTCAAACTTCGATAAGAATGCCTCGATATCTTCTTTTTTAGTAAGCCAACCCATTGAAACGCGCATACTGGTAAGAGCACGATCTTTTGGCATGCCAAGAGCGGTTAAGACATGCGAGGGATCCAGAGAATGAGATGCGCAAGCAGATCCGCCCGCTACGCAAAAACCAGCGTTATCAAGTCGAAGAATAAGCGTTTCACTTTCGATACCCTTAACGGTAACGTTGACAATGTGTGGCGCAAAATCCAATGACTCAGACTCACAGTTGACGGAAGCCTCAACGCGAGGATTTGCGCATAAGGCCTTATAGCAAAGGTCGCGCAGACTACACAGACGCTCCGCTTCGGAATCTAAATCCGTAACTGCCTCCTTGGCAGCAGCAACAAAACCTACAATTCCAGCCACGTTTTGCGTACCACTGCGACGACCAGACTCCTGACCGCCGCCCACCATCTGAGCGCTAAATGGCGTCCGCGAACGAAGATAAAGCGCGCCAACACCCTTAGGACCACCAACCTTGTGCGAAGAAAGAGACATAGCGTCAACATTCCAATCGCGAACATTTACAGGCACTTTTCCCAGAGCTTGCGTTGCGTCCACATGAAAGAGCGCACCTTTACCATGGTTGCCATAAGAATGCGCAATCTTGGACAGCTCCGCCACATTCATAACGGATCCCACTTCGTTGTTTACCGCCATAACCGAAACAAGAATTGTATGTTCATTCATGGCATCAGCCAGAGCTTCAGGTGTAATAAAACCATTTTTATCAGGTGAAACAATAGTGACGTCGGCTCCCCAGCCGTTTAATACCTTTGCAGCTGAAAGAACAGCGTCGTGTTCTATAGCGCTAATTACAACATTGGGGACACAATCGTGGTCACCATCATGATCTGCCTGCATCATAAGCGCATCAATAATGCCAAACAAGGCAGCGTTGTCAGCCTCAGTAGCACTAGAAGTAAAGGTAATCTCGTTAGGTCGCGACCCAATCAAACGAGCCAAGTCTTCACGCGAAGATTCGAGCGCCTTAAATGCAGTGCGTCCAATAGTGTAGAGCGAATTCGCATTGCCACCACCTTGAATAAGACCAGATAAACCTGGCTGAAAATAAGGAGCCATTTCCTTCACTGCACATTCGCGAAGAGGGGTAGTAGCCGCCCAATCAAGATATACAAGTTGCCCTACAGGCTCTGACATAATGAATTCCTTTTCTTGTACATAAAAACTAAAACCACAAATAAGCTAAGAAGAAAACAAGTTTAAAGTTGACAAGCGCTCAAGACACTAGAGAGCAAAAACTATTTTGCTTCCTGGGCAAGAGTTCCTGCCTGACGAATATCAGTAATAGCTTGAGCGGGATCTTCTGCAGCAAAAACGCCTGAACCCGCAACTAAAACATCAGCTCCATTCGCACAAACTAGACCAGCCGTGCGAGAGGCACTAACTCCCCCATCTACCTCAATCATAAGCTCAGGATTTAAATCCTTTGCCCATTGAGCCACCATAGCTACACGATCTTCGGATCCATCAATATATGATTGACCCGAAAAACCAGGAAAAACACTCATAACTAAAACCATATCAATGTCTGCAATATAAGGCTTCAGCGACTCAACAGGACAATCAGGTTTAAGAGTTAGAGCAGGCTTAGCTCCGGCTTGGCGCACTCGAGCAATAAATTCACAAACTTCATTATCATCTTGGAAAGCTTCAATATGAGCCGTAACAATATCAGCGCCAGCATCCAAATACCACTGAAGCTCCTCAAGCGGATTATCAATCATTAAATGAACATCAAGAGGCAGGTCAGTGATTTTTTTAAGCTGCTTTACAACTGGAACACCGATTGTTAGGTTGGGCACAAAATGACCATCCATAACATCAACATGGACAAAGTCAGCCCCGCCGCGCTCAAGCATATGGATATCTTGCTCGAGGTTCATAAAGTCAGCAGACAAAATTGAAGGCGAAATTTTTACAGCACCAAACACAAGATTACCTTTCCAAAAGTCTTGAGAACAAAATCAGAGCCAATAATAAGACTTGGTTTTAAACATGCTTGACTTCCATATCAAGAAGCCACTTTTTAATATGTATACCCGCAGCATAACCAACTAGATTGCCATTTACGCCTACAACGCGATGGCAAGGAATAACAATGCTAATAGGATTGCGATTATTTGCCATACCTACAGCGCGTGCTGAACGAGGATTTCCTATCATTTCTGCTATTTGAGCATAGCTTCGCGTTTCCCCATACGGGATTGACTGCAAGGCTTGCCACACCTGCTTTTGAAAGTCGGTACCAGCTGGCGCAAGGGGAAGGTCGAATTCTTTACGCTTTCCTGCTAAAAATTCCTGCAGCTGATTAGAAGCAAGATTCGTAAGCTCAGTAGCACGCTTCTGACCAGGTAAATCGCAAGCACCAAAAAGAATATGCGTTATAGCAGAGCCATTAGAAGCAATCGTTAAACGACCTAAGGGTGTGTTGTAGACAAAATAAGTATTACCCATTTGCGCCATAAGTCTATCTCCTACCATGCATCAAAAGACGCTATCAACGTAACAAACTTAAAGCTACATCCCCCAAAATTCAGTTTTAAGAGGGCGATTTACCAAAAGGTTCGAAGCTTCAACAGGACTTTCGCCGCCCCAAACAACCTTGCGTACACGCTCGGTAATAGGAAGTTCGACATTATGTTTCGCAGCAAGAGGAAGGATGGTTTTGCAAGCTAGCGCACCTTCAACAACCATATGAGTTTTAGCTTGATACTCTTCAAGAGTCCCGCCTTGCGCCAATAACTTACCAAAGGAACGATTACGAGAATGCTCTGAGGTACAGGTTGCAATCAAGTCACCAGCACCAGCAAGGCCCATGACTGTCATTGGCTGACCACCACAAGCTTGCACCAGTCTGCCCATTTCAGCCATACCGCGAGTCATCAACATCGCAGCAGTATTATCGCCATTCCCAATGCCGTAACTAAGGCCGACCGCAATAGCAATAACGTTCTTGAAGGCCGCACAAAGTTCAACACCCACAACGTCATCAGAGGTGTAACAACGGAAGAAATCGTTTGCAAGTAAATCTCTAAAATAAACTGCCGTATCTTCGCAAATTGAAGCAATAACCGTACCGGATGATAGGCCGCGAATTACCTCTTCAGCATGATTAGGGCCGCACAAGGCAGCAAGGCGAGAGGGATTACCAAGAACTTCCGAAAATACCTCAAAAGGCAATAAGGATGTTTCTTCTTCAATACCCTTGGAACACAAAGCTATAGGGATATCATCACCTACAAAGGGCAGCATGTCTTGGGCAAACTTACGCATTAAGCTTGAAGGTGTAACTACAAGAATTGCATCTGCTCCACTTACGCACTCTTCAATAGAAGTAGTAGCAGTAATCGCAGAGGATAACTTAGCATCGCTCAAATAACGAGGATTATGATGTTCGCTCGAAATCGCATCAGCGACCTCAGTTTTACGAGCCCACATAACAACTTCGCTACCTGCAACAGCTGCAACCTGAGCTAGAGCAGTGCCCCAAGAGCCTGCACCAACTACTGCAACACGGCGAGTCATTTAGGCCTCCTTCTTTTTGGAGCCAATTCTATTTTCGTTACCTGCCCTCAGTCGTGAAATATTAGCGCGATGCGCCCAAACAACAACCAAAGCGGTAAAACTAATCAAGCACGCCGCTGCCCAATTGCCCCAATAAAAATAAAAGGCAAAGAAGGGACACAGCAAAGCGGCAGCGATAGACCCTACCGAGACATAGCGCGTTGCTGCGACAAGGATTCCGAAAAACGCAAGTTCAATGCAAGCACCTAATGCGCCATAAACAATGAACAAAGCACCAACAGCAACTGCGATTCCTTTACCGCCACGGAAGTGTAGCCAAGGACTAAAAATATGACCAAGGACACAGCCGGCAAAGGCTAGAGCCATACACCAACCAGGGAAAAGTGTCCAAATCTCAGGATCAAGGGCAGTTGCTGCTTCCTGCTGAAGAATCCAAGTATAAGCAACAATACCCAGATAACCAGATAGAAGACCCTTGCCAAAATCAAGGATAAAAACCGCAGCGCCACCGACCTTACCCAAAGAACGCATTGCGTTAGTGGTTCCGATATTTCCTGAACCTTCGCTTCGTAGGTCCTTGTGGTAAACCAAAGACGAAATAACCAAGCCCCACGGAACGGAGCCCAGTAAAAAGCTTACGACAAACAAAGCGATCATAGCGCCAGCAATAGAAAGCATACGCTAGTCCTTTTTCTTGAATTTAAAGCGAACAGGGGTACCTTCGAGATCGAATGATTTACGAAGGCGATTTTCGAGATAACGCTCAAACGCAGGTTCAATAATATCTGGATGATTACAGAAGAAGGTAAATTGAGGTGGCTCAACACCCGCCTGAGTGCAGTACTTAAGCTTCAGGAGCTTTTTACCCTTAGAAACCGTATGTCCAAAGTCGCGAATCTCTTGCAGCCAGCCATTAAGACGAGCAGTAGAAATTCGACCGGTATAGCTAGCATGGGCTTTATCGATTGCCTGCCAAATCCTATGAACGTTCTTGCCTGATAAAGCACTAATAGCAATAACGGGCGCATAACCAACATAGGTCATACGATCTTCGATTCGATCCCTAATTTCCTGCTTTGCTTCAGGACCCTCAACAAGGTCCCATTTGTTTAGAACAATTACCATGGCACAACCACGTTCTGCAGCCATACCGGCAACACGCTGATCCTGGTCCGTTAGACCTAAAGTAGAATCAACCACCAACACAACAACCTGCGCACGATCAATCGCACGCAAAGAACGAACAAATCCATAATATTCGACATCTTCGTCGATAACTGATTTGCGTCGCATACCAGCCGTATCAACAATGTTGTAGTAACGACCCTCATGTTCAACAAGGGTATCGATCGCATCTCGCGTTGTGCCAGCAACATCAGAGACAATTGAGCGCTCATTATTGGTTAACTTATTGGTAAGCGAAGACTTACCAGCATTAGGGCGACCGATAATTGCAACATCAATGGTTTCTATCCCCTCATCGGAGGATTCCTCTTCTTCGGGAAAACAAGCAACAATTGCGTCCAAAAGATCGCCAGTACCATGACCATGCGTTGCACTAATTGGCCAAGGCTCTCCAACACCAAGCTGCATAAATTCCCACATAGGTAAATCGTTAGCGGGATTATCTAATTTATTTACAGCCAAGAAGAGTGGCTTTTTTGAACGACGAAGAAGACGTGCCACCTCCTGATCATCTGCATTCATACCAGTTGAGCCATCAACGAGCAAAATGATGACATCTGCTTCTTCGGTTGCCATAAGAGCCTGCGAACGAATTGATGATTGGAAGCGGTCGTCATCGCCCATTTCGATACCACCAGTATCAATAAGGGTAAAATCTCGGCCATTCCAATCGGCGTGATGATATGAACGATCGCGCGTAACACCACGCATCTCATGAACGATAGCTTCGTTATTTTCTGCAATTCGATTAACGAGGGTGGATTTACCCACATTGGGGCGTCCGACGACTGCGACAATTGGCAGGGGCATAGAGCCCTCCTCACTTGATTTAGATAATAATTCCGAAACTAAAGAGTACCACGACTCTAGCCTTGCGCTTAGTTTTCCATACAAGGTTTAAAGCCTTAAAGCTTAATTAAAAAGAAATTCCCTCAAGCTTTGAAACAACTTCTTCTATCTGAGATTCTGGTGTACTAGCTCCTGCACTTACACCTACGACATGCCCTTCTGTAAACCAAGAAGCATCAAGCTCATCGGCACTTTCGATATGGTAAGAACGTGGACATACGCTTTTGCAAATTTCAAAGAGTCGTGTGGTATTTGAAGAGTTACGCCCGCCAATAACAATCATCACATCAGCCTCTGCAGCAAGAGCACTTGCCGCTTCTTGGCGATGTACTGTAGCAGAACACACCGTATCGCATACTTTAGGCTTAAGCCCGCGCTCAGTGAGGGCACCAACGACCTCATCTAATTTTGCACGAGGCTGCGTAGTTTGGATAACAATTCCTACCGGGTCGACAATATCATCGGAGAGTTCTTGTACTGAATCAACAACTACGCATGAGCCGCCCTCAGCGCGAGCATGGGCGCTAATACCCTCAACCTCAGGATGACCACTTTCCCCTACCACAACCACCTTGTATCCATCGCGAGCAAGGCGAGCTGCCGCTTTTTGAGCGCGCATGACATGTGGGCAAGTTGCATCGATGGTCTGCTTTCCGGCTTGCCTTAGTTCTTCTATAACCTCAGGAACAACACCGTGGGAACGAATAACAACAGCACTCGATGAAACCTCAGCGACATCGTCAGCTACATTAATACCTCGAGTTTTCAAATCTTCAACAACTAAAGGATTATGAATAAGAGGACCAAGCGTACAAACATCTGCCCCTTTTTCAGCGGCCTCTAAAGTCATATCAAGAGCACGCTGGACACCAAAACAGGCACCAGAAGAAGCAGCACGAATAATCTTTAACGAAGACATTGGAGGGCCTTTCTACTTGGTTGAAGGCTCATACTCGGGCAAACTTGAAATATCAATAGCTTCAATATCATGCTCAGAGAAAACCTGAGTAAAATCTTTGCCCTCAGGGAAAAGCTCGCGCATATCAATATCCTTTGCTGCACAATTACGCGAAAGAGCAAACGACTCGCGCATAACATACCAAGTGGCACCCTCTAAACGCTCTTCTTTAGGCAAAAAATCAAATGCAGAAAGCGCATAAGGACTTCCAATATTGACCGTTAACTTAGGAAAGTGGATACGCTGACCCTTTTGCTTGATTTTATCTGCATTAACAATGCCAACAGGAATAAGAGGAGCCTTACCCATCCTAGCAATCAATGCTGCACCACCATGCAAAGATGATTCAACATTGCCCTTTCCACGCCTTGTTCCCTCAGGAAAAAGACCAACAAGTTCGCCATTTTTTAGCATGCGAGCAGCACGTTTAATTGCGGTAGTGTCGGCGGTATCTCGCGTGACAGGAAACGCGCCAACACGAGCAACAAACCAGCCCAAAAAGCCCCCAGCACAAGTGAATAAATCACTCTTGCCCATAAGGCGTACCCACTGTTTAGGGCGTGCCGCTAAAAACATCATAATGGCATCAATATAGGAAACATGCGGCGCAACAAGAACCGCTCCATTCTTTTTGCCAGTGAACTGCCAGAGCGTATTTTGGCCCTTAATTTCATAACGGAACAAAATACGAGCAAGAACATGAAAAAGCGCGCTCAAGACATGAGCTACCGTAAGGCTAAAACGACGCTCTGGATCATTGCCCGAAAGAGCGCCGTCATAAAATCGGTCGTAAGACTGCGCCATGCTACATCCTTGAATGAGCTAGGTCGCAAATCGAGTTTACAATTTCGCTAATTGAAGAGCTTGTTGAATCAAGAACCACAGCGTCTGCAGCAGGCTTCAAAGGCGAATCGGCACGATTCATGTCAGCATCATCACGCTTGATGATATCTGCTAGCACTTCGTCAAAATTCGTAGATCCAATGCCTCGATTCTCGTTCTGAGAAACACGACGGCGAGCACGCTCCTCGGGAGATGCTGTAAGAAAGATCTTAACCTCAGCACCAGGAAAAACAACCGTGCCAATATCGCGCCCCTCAACAACATAATCGCCGTCAGAGCCGATGCGCTGCTGTTGGGCAACCAAGGCTTCACGAACCGCAGGAATAGAGCTTACCGAGCTTACCGATTTGTCAATGCGAGCGGTGCGAATTTCATTGGTAATTTCTGTCGCGTCCAGATAAACATGAGCAGGAGAAGGGTCCCCAGCAACATGCCCAAAGGAAATTTCATGCGTCTGGGCAACCTTAGAAATCACTTCCTTATCTTCAAAAGGAATATTATTTTCGAGCGCATACCATGCTATTGCACGATACATAGCTCCGGTATCTAAGCAAGAAAACCCCAGATTACGAGCAACAATTTTTGTTACCGAAGACTTGCCAGCACCAGCAGGTCCATCAATAGCAATAATCATAAACAAAGCCTTTCTAAGGTAGATACAAACTGCGGGAAACTTACCTTGATGCAATCAAAATCAACGATGTCAACAGGATGCAAACCGCACATTCCAACAAGAGACCAGGTCATAGCCAAGCGGTGATCACCATACGATTCAAAAGTTAAGCCGCTTGGATACTGTAAATCAGGCTGGCCCTCGATATATAAATCGATTGCATCATCGCGATTTTCGGTCCAAGCGCTAACCCCCAATTTATCAAGAGCTTCAATAATTGCCTCAAGTCGATTGGATTCTTTTTTGGTTAATTCGTTCACGCTACGAAAAACCGTAATTCCTTTTGCACGAGCTGCGACCAAAGAAAGAACAGGTATTTCGTCAATTTCGCTAGCGATATGTTGCGAAGGAACCTCGCAACCAACCAAATCCTTGGTATAAGCAACTTCTATCATGCCCTTTGGTTCTTTACCTTCAGCACCAGCAAAACGAACCTCAATAGAAGCGCCCATTCGTTCAAGTGTACGGATAAATCCTGTACGTGTAGAGGCCAAACTAACATTTTCAATTTGAATAGCTGAACCCGGCTTCAAAAGAGCAGCGCACGCCAAGAAAGCCGCAGATGAAGGATCACCAGGAACGTCAACTTCCGATGCATGCATCACAACGGGACCCTTAACCGTAGCAGTAGTGAGCGAAGCTGTAGTTTCTACCCCAAATTCAGGCAGCATCAATTCTGTGTGATTGCGTGAAGGAGCAGGCTCATTAACGGTCGTTACGCCTTCTGCGCGCGTACCAGCCAGCATGACAGCAGTTTTAACTTGAGCAGAAGCTACCGGAGAATCGTAGGTAATCGCACGAATATCAGGATTACCAACAACTGTTAAAGGAAGAGTTTCAGCTTCCTCAGGCTCAAACCTTACACCCATCTTAGTAAGAGGTGTAATAATGCGGCGCATAGGACGTCGACTCAAGGAATCATCGCCTGTTAGGCTTGCGCGAATATCCCAAGGTGCAACAACGCCCATTAATAAGCGAACCGTTGTACCAGAATTGCCACAATCAATAACTCCATCTGGCTGTTTAGGACCAGCAGCACCCCAGCCAGTAATTCCACCAGCAAGAGAAGCATCTGGTTGAATCTCTAAATTTACTTGTGCGCCAAGGGCCTTTACGGCTGCAATTGACGAACGAACATCAGCAGAATCAAGAACACCCGTAACGCGAGACGTTCCTTCAGCCATTGCGGAAAACAAAATGGCACGATGAGAAATCGACTTATCTCCAGGAACGGTACTTACTCCATGCAAAGAACTAGGGAGTGGTTTAATTGTTGTCACATTACTACTCATTGCCATCACCCTCCTTGGCAAACATAGGATTAAACGAAACTCGATAACCAGCCCTAATAAGCTGAATCGATAACTTCCCGACATCCCCTTCGTCGGTAAGAACAAGTGAAAGAACCGCGGTAGAAGAAGTCACATGATCTATCTCGATAGATTGAATATTGCAGCCTACCTGACTTGCAATAGTTGTAACTTCAGCAACAACACCCTTGCGATTATCCATAGGAACACGAACTTCCAGCAAATCTTCGGAAGCCGGAATCCACTTTGCAGGCAAAGCACGACGAGCTTTTGCGGCGCGTTCTAGCAAGCACTTAAATTCTTCTTTGTCGGCTTTACGAAGCGCATCTGAGTACTCATGAAGAATTTCTTGCATTTCTTCCAAACCAGATGCGATGGCATCTGCATTATCAAAAGCAATGCCCGTCCACAACTCAGGAG
>CAVCRX010000073.1:0-5277 GCA_963604935.1 Bacteroidaceae bacterium | reverse complement strand
CCTACAACCCTCCGGTTAACAGCCGGATGCTCTGCCGTTGAGCTACCGAGGAATACGGTGTCTTTCGACGCAAGACAGTATTATAGGGATTAAACGCGTCAGTGCAAGAAGAATTTTAAATTATTTTTTCAAACTATCATTTTCCCTGGTAGAAACCGAAAGCGCCTTCTTAGACAAGGCAATAGTTAAAGCAACCATTACAAAGGCGACAAAAGCGAAGACAGAACCTACGCCTCCTGTCGAAGCTAGTCCCGGGTCGGCTACAACAATGCCACCAATTGCGGTTCCAAGCGAAATTCCAATATTGAAGGCAAGTGGCTCAAGCGAGCTTGCTAGGGTGAGCGACTTGGGGTGCAGGTTGTTTGCAATACGCATAAAAAGCGTGATACATGAAACGGAAAAGGAATACATAAGAAGCGCAATTGCTGCCATGCTGATTAGGGCTGCTATGACGTTTGAGCCAGAAAGCATCAAGGCTATCAGCGCTAATCCAAGTAAGGGGAAAAGAACAAGGAGAGCTTTAATACCTATCTTAGAATCGACAACGCCGCCCAAAAGATTAGAGATCAAACAAACACAACCAAAGGCCATAAGCGTGCTGCTTGCTTCTATGGTATTCATGCCGAGGATGGTCTGCAGATAAGGTGTTATGTAGCCATAAAACACATACACTGCACCAACGCCAAAAACAAAAATCAAAACTCCTGTGATGATGCTTGGTTCGATAAGAAGCTTTGCCTGTTCTTTAATGGTAACCGGTTCGTCGGTGTTTCCGCTGCGTGGCATGAAGATAAGAAGAGCGGCGCCTACAAGGACCGAAAGTATGAACGAAGAATACATGACATATTGCCAGCCGATGGTATCTGCCATGATTTTGCCTACCGAAGTAGAAATAATCATAGCCATTGAGTAGGCAGCATAAATGATTGAAATAACAATAGGAACCTTTTTGTAACTTACAAGCTCAGGCACATAGGTAACACCTACTGCAATGAGAGTTCCGGAAACTAAGCCAAGAGCAATGCGCGCAAATAGCATGGTTTCAAATCCGCCTGCGCATGAAGCAATCAGATTTGCTGCAATGAATACAAGTAAATAGACGAGCAAAAGAGAATAGCGTTTAAAGCGTCCGGTTATTAGGGTGAGGATTGGCGTTGCTACTGCATAAGTTAGAGCAAATAGGCTAATAAATTGCCCAACCTGAGGCAGACTAACCCCGAATTCCTGGGCCAATTCAGCCTCAATTCCGATTACATTAAATTCTGATACCCCTAAAGAAAAGGCTAGAAGTACCAATAAGACAATGCAGATCAGACCTTGTTTGCGTGTATTTGCAAGTATTGTTGCGTTTGCCATGTTCTTACCTTAATCAGCGTAAATTTGCCGTGATTGCCTTTCCTCATTACTTCCTGGCAGTTGCTTATTGATTAGCCGCAAAAGAGAAGCCCCGACAGCCTTATCTTGGAGGCTGACGGGGCTGAACTTATGCTTGTTGCTAAAGCAGACTTCCCGAGTTTACCTTCGTCCCATTCGTAAGGGGCGCCGGCCTCTACGAGTGACCTTTTTGGTTGGACGCTTAGGGTCGGGTATAAGGCGCTCTTTGTCAAATTCAAAACCTTCTACGTCATAATTTGTTAAGAGCTTTTTCGTGAAGTATTCAATCTCGCGAAGCTCAAGTAGCTGGTCGGGTGACATAAAAGTGTAGGCACGACCCGCTTCGCCTGCGCGACCCGTTCTGCCAATTCGATGCACATAATCTTCAGGTGAATTAGGTACGGTGTAGTTAACTACATAGCGCACCTCATTGATATCGATTCCTCGAGCAAGAACATCAGTTGCAACAAGAACATCAATTTTTCCTTCGCGGAAATTCTTAAGTGCTTTGTTGCGCTTGCTTTGGTTTTTGTCGGAATGAATCGAATCGGTTTTAATCCCTTCTTTTTCAAGGCGTCTTGAGCAAGCGTCGGCCTCAATCTTTGTAGGAGTAAAAACTAAAACGCGCTCGGAGCCTTGTTCTTTAAGAAGAGCCACTAGCAAGCTTTGTTTTTGATTCCAGCTCACTGGGATTAGAAACTCTTCAACCGTTTCAGCGGTTTCACCAAGCTGCGAAATCTCGATGCGCGTGGGTTCGTTTACTAGAATTCTTGCTTTAGCTTCAAGCGTTGGCGTAAAAGTAGCACTGAATAAAAAGCTTTGATGTTTGCCGGTTACCGCTTTGCAAAGCGTATGAACATTTGGCCAGAAACCCATGTCGACCATACGGTCGACTTCGTCAAGAACTAGGTAATGGACATTGCTTAAAGTGCAGGCTTTTTGTTGAACTAAATCCAAGAGACGACCAGGGGTTGCAATTAGAATATCGCAGCCTTGTTTCAGGCTTTTAATCTGCTTGTCGTATTTGATACCACCGATAATGCTTTGTACACGGAAGTCGCAATGTTTCGCAATGATCTTTGCGCAGTCCGCAATCTGGTTTGCAAGTTCGCGGGTGGGACTCAAAATTAAGGCATAGGGGCCTTTATTGCCGCTAGGGCGTTTGCTCTGCCAGTGGCGTACCATCTGATCGAAAATTGGCAAAAGATACGCTGCGGTTTTACCGGTGCCTGTTTGGGCGGCAGCTAAGATATCGCGCCCTTTGCAACCTGCGGGAATTGCTTGGGCCTGGATTGGTGTTGGCTCAGTAAAGCCAAGATCTTTGATTGCTTCCTGGACAGGAGCGCTTAAGTCCAGGGATGAAAAGGTAATTTCTTTAGTCATGTAGAGCAGTTTAGAGCACTCATTATCTGTGGTCTAGCTTTGCTTAATATAATCAAGTATGCAAATTTGCGCCTTTATGCGCTAGAATATCGCTCACGCCTTGTGCGTTGTAATTTGGGCCTATAGCTCAATGGTGGAGCAGGGGACTCATAATCCTTTGGTTCTCGGTTCGAATCCGGGTGGGCCCACCATTAAAATCAAGACCGGCAGTTTTGCTGGTCTTTTTGTTTTGTATTAGTTTAAATTCATATTCTGGTCTTCTACTTCTTTGATAATTTGAGTAAAACCATCAAGGGCCGCAAAGGGCATGAACTGCCTTGCTCTGTTTGGGTCTTTTATTGCTTGGTGTGTTCCATTTTCGTTTACGCGACGCTCGATATCGGCGAGGATTGCTTGTCTGCGCTCAGTTTCTTCAAAACTAAGACCTGTAAGGTCAAAAGATGGCAGAATTTCTTCTTTTGCTTCTTTATGTGGGACTCTATTAGTATTGCTCATGTTTGCCTTGAATCTTATCGTAGTTCGTAGTTCGTAGTTCGTAGTTCGTAGTTCGTAGTCCTGCTCTATAAAGATTTGGAGCCTTGCGCTTTAGGCGCGATGTCCTCCGATTTGCAGATTGCGCTCACGCATAGTTGCTTCTTCTTTAAGGTTTATTCCCGTAAGAAGAGCGTTTTTTCCAAAGCGCTTGTGGATAGCTAAGGTGGCATCGGTAAGAGCTGATTCTTTAATTTGTTGCTCGCTGTCTTCAAAAAGAGAGCCTTGGTCATAGCGAGCAGGAGCTAGTGATCCAAGCGATATTGATATGCGCTTAATAGGAAGAGCTTCGTCTACTTGCTTGTCATAGATAGAGAGCAAGTTTTTAACTATATAAGATAGAGAGTTTGAGCGCGTGTTAAGTCTCTTGCTTCCGCCCGAGTGGAGCACGGTTTTTTGACCATTACTGAGCTTTACGTAGCCTGAACCTATTGAAAGTGCGATTTGCTGGCATGATTTTTCATGCTTACAAAGCTCTAAGGCGCAGTTAGTTGCCATTTCTTTGACTACCGTTCGTGCTTCTTGCTTAGAATAGACACGGATAAGGACCTGTCCGCTGGAAATTGATTTATTCGATGGCTTCCATTCGCGAATTTCCTTAATAGTGCAAGGCTCTTGCCCCCATGCGTGGTCAAGGAGATATTTTCCATTTTTGCCGAATTCTTTCATGATCCATTGGGGGTTTGCTGCACAAATGCCTGCTAGGTCCAAAATTCCTTTGCGCGCAAGTCTGCGAGCGATACCTGGTCCGATGCCCCAGATATCAGTAATAGGTTGATGAAACCAGACGCGTTGCTTAAATGAGTCTTCGTTTAGTACTGCGATTCCGCTCTGTTCATGCTTAGCAAGTAAGTCAAGCGCAAGCTTTGCAAGAAAAAGATTACTGCCAATCCCTGCGGTGGCTGTTATTCCCGTTTCTTCTAATACTTCTTGTATAAGCAGAGCCGCAAAATCATGAGCATTCATTTTTGCAAGCTCGAGATAAGGTGTTACATCTATAAAGCATTCGTCAATCGAATAGACGTGCATATCTTCGGGGCAAACATGTCGCATATATATTGAGTTAATTTTGGCGGCTACTTCCATATAGCGACTCATGCGAGGGGTGGCCATGGTGTATTCAATATCTTTGGGAATTTGAAAAATGCGACATCGATTAGGAACCCCAGCTTTTTTGATTGCGGGAGACGCGGCAAGGCAAATTGTTCCGGGGCCTCTGTCAGGGTCGGCTACTACGAGCTTTTCTGTAAAAGGATCAAGCCCTCGGTCTACGCATTCCACGCTGGCATAGAAGGATTTAAGGTCAATACAAAGATAGCTCTTCTTTAGAGGGCTTTTTAACTTGCTAGTGTTTTGCCCAGGCTGTCTTGACTGCTTATGTTGTGTTTTCGCATGCATCTTTTTATATAATTCCCTCTAGCTTTTTACGAACATATGTTCGAATATATCACATATGGATTATCGAGCAAAAGATGGAGAGATGAGGCGCGTTCATCGGGAACGTGTAGATGTTTTTGCGCGTTTTGGCCGAGACGGTTCAGTAGAGCCAGTAACTATTATGTGGAAGGATGGGCGCGTTTTTCATATAGATGAGATTATTTCGTGTACGGCATTTTGTCCGGAACATCATGGACGTCGCACAATGGTATTTGATGTTCGCTTGGGGGGACGTGTAACCCAGGTGTTTTTAGAGCATCAGCAAGGTAAGGGTGGTTTGCGCGATAAAGCAATCTGGTGGGTACGCGCTTTTGATCAAACACTCAAGAGTCCAGGTGCTTGTTGTTGATTTTGCTTCTAGCTTAATTAGTTGAAGCGTTGAGCAAGTTTGTTTGTCTACACTTAACTTAGTTATAGAGCATGAGTTCTTTTGCTCCGTCTAATTTAGTTAGTGTGTTTAGTATCTATGTATTGATCTACTTGATAGCCTATCTCCTAACACCACTGGCTCGGGTGTTTCCAGTAACCAAAACTTACCAAAATATAAACACC
>CAVCRX010000072.1:0-22698 GCA_963604935.1 Bacteroidaceae bacterium | reverse complement strand
ACGGTGATCAAGAAGAGCCAGAAGAAAGTCCTACCACAGCCCCTGAAAGCGGAGCCTGTGGCATCCATGTTGTAGCAAGCGTTGGCCTAACTGGAAAAACTGGTGTCGAGATGGAGGCTCTTACTGCTGCCTCCACTGCCGCTCTCACTATTTACGACATGTGCAAAGCAATAGACCGCGGCATGGAAATTAGCCAGATACGCGTCATACATAAAGAAGGCGGCAAATCGGGCACCTGGGACCGCACAAAAGATGGCCTTGTTTCTGTAAGCAAATTTTCGTCTTCTAAGGAAGCTTAAAATGACTGAATCACTCCCCTGCGGCACCGTCCGCTCTGTTTGCATTTCCAAGCGCAAAGGCACACGCAAAAAGCCTGTTGAGGGCAGCGTTACTGTGCGCCCCGACTGGGGAATCATCGAAGACGCCCATGCGGGCGACTGGCATCGTCAAGTCTCTTTGCTCGCCTGGGAATCCATCGAAAAGGCCCAAGGAATGGGCTTAGATGTTGCCGAGGGAGACTTTGCCGAAAACGTAACCACTGAAGGCTTAAACTTGCTGGCCTTGCCTATGGGCACTCAGGTTGCCATTGGTGATGAGGTCCTTTTAGAGCTTACGCAGGTGGGCAAGGTTTGCCATACCCGCTGCGCTATTTATCACCTTGCTGGTGATTGCATCTTCCCACGTGAAGGTATCTTTTTTGCTGTTCTTAAGGGTGGCAAAATTCAAGCAGGCGACCACATCCAGGTAACAAAAATGGGTGAAGGCTTTAGTACTCACACCCCTACCGAAGCACTTGATGAAATGGTCGAATACGGCGAGGGCGACACCTGTCAAACCGCTGCTCGTGCACTTGAACGTTTATCTCAGCTTGAAGGCCAGCTCAAGAACGAAGACTAAAGTATGTGTGCCTTTTCAGCTAAAAGCAACGACTTGACCTCAAAGGAAAACTCGGCCGAGTTTTCCTTTGCTCAAGTCTGGCGTGACAGGGTTCCCCTGCGACACAAGGCAGACGAAGTTGAGACCTGGAACAAGCGCATAGCTGAAACTCCCCACAACTATGGCCCCAGCGCTTATTCAAAAGCCTTTCTTGAGCTCGCCCAGCTAAACCCTGGCGAGTCTATATTTGATATGGGTTGTGGCGCAGGATCTCTGGCAATCCCTTGCGCTCTTGAGGGGCGCCAAGTTACAGCCGCAGATTTTAGTGAAGGCATGCTTGCCCAACTTGAAAAGAATATGCAGCAGCATGGGCTGCCTTCCAAGGCTATCCAGCGACACAAGCTATCCTGGAGCGACGACTGGGAGGCTCATGGCATTGTTCCAAAATCACACGATTGCGCTTTTGCCTCTAGATCCATCATTACCGACGACCTTGAAGATTCAATCCGCAAACTAAGCAATGTAGCCAAGCACAAGGTGTGTATTACGGTTGTGCCCGGATGTTCACCGCGCTGCCACACTGAAATGCTACGTGACATTGGCTTAAGCCCTTCTGGTCATCAGGATGCCAGCTTTGCCTTTGCAATCGCTCAAGAGCTGGGGCTTTTGCCAGAAGTTCGCTATATTCACTCCGAGCGAGAAGAGGCTTTTGCTACGCCCGAGGAAGCCTTTGAAAAATATTGCGCCATGCTTTCGTTAACGAAAGAAAATCCTCAGGGGGAAAGCCGCCTTTCAGCAGAGGCACGTATCAAGGACTGGATTCAAAGCTATCTAGTACAAGTTCCACTTGAATCTCTTGGCCCAAAGGCGCAAAACTTAAACAAACCACTAGTCTGGGTAGCCACTAAAAAACGCATGATTACCTGGGCTTTTATTTCTTGGGAAACACCTGAATATCTTATTTAGTTTTAATTGAAGGAGCTATCATGACTGACCCTTACACTCGCATTTCAGCCGAAGAAGCAGTAGAGCTTGTAGTTTCAAGCGTTTCGGAGCTCGAAACCGAGTACGTTGACCTTGTTAATGCTGTTGGCCGCGTGGTTTCTGAAGATCTTCGCAGCGATATCGACATTGCACCCTTCGACAATGTCGCCATGGACGGCTTTGCACTCCGAGCAAGCCAAATCAAGGAATCCACCCCTAACAATCCCGTAAAACTTAAGGTTATCGCCGAGGTTCCCTGCGGTTCTTACTACGACGGCGAGATGGCCGACAACGAATGCATCCGCATTATGACCGGCGCACCGCTCCCTAGTTGCTGCGACTGCATGGTCCAATACGAAAAGGTGGACTACCTGAACAGCGATGGTCGCGAAGGCAGTATTGTCGTCTTTAGTGAGCCAGTTGAAGTCGGCAACAATATCCGTAAGGCAGGCGAAGACATCGAGGCAGGAGCCGTTGCCATCGCCCAGCACGAAACTGTCAAAGCTGCGGGCGTTGGCTTTTTAGCAAGCTGCGGTATTACGAGTGTTCCCGTTTATCGCCGACCTAAGGTTGGCGTCATCTCCATCGGTAGCGAACTTGTTGATCCTAGCGAAGTTCCCACCCGCGGCAAAATCCGTAACAGCAATGGCTACGCGCTTGAAGCTCAGGTTTTGCAGGCAGGCGGCATTCCACAGCGCTACCCTATTGTTGAAGATACGCTTGAGGCTCTTACTATGCAGGTGCTTCAAGCTAGCAAGGAATGCGATTTTGTTATTACCAGCGGTGGCGCTTCTAATGGCGACTTTGACTTCATCAAGCCTGTTATTGAGGACAATGGCACCCTGCTTATGACCTTAGTCAACATGCGCCCAGGAAAGTGCCAGACCTTCGGCCTTGTTAACGGTACCCCTGTCTTTGGCCTTCCCGGAAATCCTGCTGCAGCTTGGTGCGGCTTTGAAATTATCATTCGCCAGGCACTGCGCAAAATGCAGGGCTTCACCTCCTTTAAACGCCCAATGATTAAAGCTCACCTTAATGGTGCTCTTCGTAAAAAGAACGAACGACGCATGTATCTTCGCGCTTCTCTCGAGCGTGTTGCTGGCGAGCTTGTTGTTACTCCTGCCGGAAACCAGAGTTCCGGCCTTGCAAGTACTCAGCAGCGCTGCACTTGTTTAATTGTTAAACCCGAAGGACTTGTAATTTATGAAAATGGCGACCTGGTAGACGTACTGCTTATGGATGTTGAAGAAGGAACGGTTCTGTAGCCTTGGTTCAATTTCGTATTACAACCTCAAGTTTCAAATTTCTAAACTCCCGAGGCATCACTTTCTAAGGAGAGACAATGACTACAACAGCTCACCAGCATGAAGCCCATCAGCATAACAACCAAGAGCAAGACACCAAGTTGAAGGCTGTTCATCAGCACGAATACCAGGACCCTGATCCTCGATTCGCCATTATTACCTGCTCCGACACGCGCTCAATCAAAGAAGATACTGCCGGTGCAGCTCTTGAAGAGCTCATCGAACAACGCGGCTGGGTGTGCCAGAGCCACGTCGTGGTAACCGATGATATTGATTTAATTGCTGAAGAAATTGCACAGGCTGCCGACCGCAAGGATGTCGATATCGTGCTTACCTGTGGCGGCACAGGCCTAAGCCCTCGCGATGTCACCCCTGAAGCAACACGCAAAGCGTGCCAACGCGAGGTTCCTGGTATTGCCGAAGCTATGCGCGTCTACAGCCTTAAAATCACTAATCGCGCCATGCTTTCTCGTGCAATTTGCGCGCAACGCTTTAACGACGATACATCAGCTTTGGTTATCAATCTTCCCGGCAGCAAAAAAGCCGCTATCGAAAATTGGGAAGCAATTGCTGATGCTCTTCCCCATGCCGTTTCTATGTCTGCCGGCCAAGGTCACTAGAGCGGCTGAACTGATTTAAAAACTGGTGCGCCCAGACGAATCGTTTATTAAAACTGATAAAGCGATTCGACTCAGCGACGCATAGTAAGGAGGAACTCATGATTATTGATTTCGCAAAGGAAGACTTTATACCTGTCCCCAACTTTAAAGGTGGAGAAGGTCACCTTGACGCAAAAATGTTTAACGATGACAAAGTGCGCATCTGCTCTGGCAGGCTAGAACCAGGGTCCACCATTGGCTACCACAAGCATAAGCAAAACAGCGAAGTTGTCTTTGTGCTTTCTGGCAAACTCATTGGAAAGTTTGACGACGAAGTTGAAGAAGTAAGCGCAGGTCAGATTCATTATTGCCCAATGGGACATAGCCATGGATTTAGGAATGCCAGCGAAACTGAAATAGCTGAAATCTTATGCGTTGTCCCCGAGCACCACGTTGTTGAATAGGCCTACATTATCCTTATTACTCTTGCGTTTACCTGATTGCTCGTTGCAATCCTACTCCTGATAATTGTGAGCTTATCAGGACGATAATATTCGCAAAAATTACGACTAAGAATCCTGCGCTTACTTGGCAAACATAGTGAAACACAAAAGGCGACCCTCATTGTGAGGGTCGCCTTTCTGGTACGAATCGAAAGATTCAGTAAGTGCTAGTGCCTATAAGCCTTAAAGCTTATCGACCGTAGTACTCCTGCTCCTTCTCTTTTGCTGCAAGTTGAACCTTGCACCAACGCAGCTTACGAGAAAGCAAAGAACGAGAAATCAAGCTGTCTTCACGAAGGTTAGCAATGCGCTCTTCCAAGACAGGAATATCGTTCTTTACGCGCTCGAGATTGATGCGGTCAATGGCACGCGTCTTGTCGCAGATGACAATAACGCGGTCCTTGAGAACCTGAACGTAACCGCCCATGATGGCTGCAGCTAAAACCTGGCCGCCATCTTCCTTGGTGCGCGCCCAGATGACACCGTCGCGGAGTGCCGAGACGAAAGGCTCATGGTTTTCCATGATGCCAAGTTCGCCCTCTGTTCCGGGGACCATAACGTTAAAAAGTTCTCCAGAGTAAAGGACTTTGTCCTTTGCTACGACGTCACACCTAATTACGGACATGATTACTCTTCTTCCTTCATCTTCTCGTAGGCAGCGTAAACATCCTCGATGGTGCCCGTCAGACGGAAGCACTGCTCAGGAATGTCGTCGCAATTGCCCTTGAGAACCTCGTCAAAGGAGCGAACAGTGTCCTCGAGCTTGCAGTAGATACCGTCGTTGCCGGTGAACTGCTTAGCTACGTGGAAGGGCTGACCCAGGAACTGCTCTACCTTACGAGCGCGGTTAACGACGAGCTTCTGCTCTTCAGAAAGTTCATCGATACCCAGAATAGCGATGATGTCCTGAAGGTCCTTGTACTGCTGCAGGATCTCCTGAACGCCAACGGCGACACGATAGTGATCCTCGCCGACGATCTCGGGATCGAGAGCGCGAGAGCTGGACTCCAGAGGATCAACTGCAGGGTAAATACCCTTCTCAGAAATCGCACGGGAAAGAACGGTCTTTGCATCCAGGTGGGTAAAGGTGGTTGCAGGTGCAGGGTCAGTAAGGTCGTCAGCGGGGACGTAAACTGCCTGAACAGAGGTAATAGAGCCTGTCTTGGTAGAGGTAATGCGCTCCTGAAGAGCACCCATCTCAGTTGCCAAGGTGGGCTGGTAACCAACTGCGGAAGGCATGCGACCGAGCAGTGCGGAAACCTCAGAACCAGCCTGGGTAAAGCGGAAGATGTTGTCGATGAACAGCAGAACGTCCTGACCCTTGTCACGGAAGTATTCTGCTTCGGTCAGACCAGCAAGGCCGACGCGCAGACGAGCTCCAGGAGGCTCATTCATCTGACCGTAGACTAAGCAGGTCTTGTTGATAACACCGGAGTCGCTCATCTCGAGGAAGAGGTCCGTACCCTCACGAGTACGCTCACCAACACCGGTGAAGACGGAAGTACCGCCATGCTCCTGAGCCAGGTTGTTAATAAGCTCCTGGATCAGAACGGTTTTACCAACACCAGCACCGCCGAACAGACCAGTCTTACCACCCTTGATGAAGGGCTGAATCAGGTCGACAACCTTGATGCCCGTCTCGAAAATCTCGGTGCGAGTGGTAAGGGTGTCATAAGCAGGTGCGGGGTGATGGATGGGAGCCCAGCCTTCGATGTCCTCGGGGATGGGCTTACCGTCAACGGGCTGACCCATGACGTTCCAAATGCGGCCCAGGGTTGCCTGACCAACAGGCATCTTCATGGGAGCACCGGTATCCTGAACGTCCAGGCCGCGAACCAAGCCGTCGGTAGACGACATAGCAACGGCGCGAACCAGGTCGCCGGGGAGATGAAGCTGGACCTCAAGGACGACATGGATGTCACCCATAGGGGTGGATGCATCAACGGTAAGAGCGTTGTGAATTGCAGGGATGGTCTCCGGTGCAAATTCAACGTCGACAACAGGTCCGACGATACGGACGATGTGGCCAACTGCGCCCTGGGCGGATGCATTAATGGTTTCTTCAGCCATTTAGTCCTCCAAAGCTGCGGCGCCGCCGACGATCTCGTTGATCTCGGTAGTAATGGCGCCTTGACGTACGCGGTTATAAAGGCGATTGAGAGTTTCAATCATGTCATTGGCGTTGTCCGTCGCAGTTTTCATAGCGTTACGACGGGCGGCCTGTTCTGCAGAGGCAGAGTCGATAAGTACGTAGTAGAAGTATCCAGCGATGTACTCGGGGAGAAGCTGGTTCAAAACGACAGTTTCGTCCTCTTCATACTCGATGGAGCCTTCAATCTCGGCGTTTTTATCGGCTTCCGTTGCGCCAGATACGTTAAAGACGTAGCCATCGGGCAAGAACGCTTTCAGGTCGATAGGAAGAAGCTGGTCAGTGCAAGGAATTTGCTCCGCTGCGTTCTTTGCGTGATTGTAAAGAACGATAGCTTCATCAATCTTACCGGAGAGATAGTTCTCGATGACGTAGTCGGTTAGCGCATCGGCTTCCTCGACACGGGGGTCGGCGGAAAGGTCGCGGAAGGCCAAGACAGGCTCGATGCCGCGGTAGTTGAAGTAGGCAATGCCCTTCTTGCCGCAAACAGCAACGATAATGTCCTTGCCCTCAGCCTTACGTGCCTTCAGGATTCGCTCTGCACGGCGAAGGATGTTCGAATTGAAGCCACCGGCCAAGCCACGGTCAGAAACAATGACGCACAAGAAAGTGGTCTTTACTTCGTCGTGAGGCATGGTCAAAGGAGCCTCGGTACCACCCATGCGGGCGATATTGCCAAGGAGTTCCTTCATCGCTTCTGCATAAGGAGTTGCATGATCCACGCGCTCCTGAGAGTGACGGATCTTAGCTGCAGCAACCATCTGCATGGTGCGAGTGATCTGCTTGGTGGACTCAACCGAGCTGATTCGCCGTTCGATATCGTGAAGGTTAGGCATCAGGTACCTACCTTACGCGATGAACTGAAGCTTGAAAGCTTCGATCAGGCTCTTAAGCTCAGCCTCGATTTCGGGGGTGAACTTCTTTGCTTCAGCAAGCTTAGCAACAACGCCATTGCCGGAAAGACGCAAGTAGTCAAGCATCTCAGCGCGGAAGCGAGTGATGGACTTGACGGGCAGGTCGTCCAAGAAGCCCTGGTTACCAGCCCAAATTGCGATGGACTGTTCTTCAACAGGCATAGGCATGTAGCGACCCTGCTTGAGCAGCTCGGTCATGGCAGCGCCACGAGTCAGCTGCTGCTGAGTTGCCTTGTCCAGGTCGGAACCGAACTGGGTAAAGGCAGCAAGCTCGCGATAAGCAGCCAGGTCAAGACGCAGGTTACCAGCGACGGACTTCATGGACTTCACCTGAGCGGAGCCACCGACGCGGGAAACGGAAATACCGACGTTAACAGCAGGGCGCTGACCCTGGAAGAAGAGGTCGGTCTGCAGATAAATCTGGCCGTCAGTAATGGAAATAACATTCGTAGGAATGTATGCGGAAACGTCGCCAGCCTGGGTTTCGATGATAGGCAGAGCGGTAAGAGAACCAGCGCCGTTTTCATCGGAAAGCTTAACTGCGCGCTCGAGCAGGCGAGAGTGCAGATAGAAAATGTCGCCAGGGTAAGCCTCGCGTCCGGGAGGACGACGAAGAATCAGAGACATCTCGCGGTAAGCCATAGCCTGCTTGGTCAAGTCGTCGTAGATGCACAGGACGTGACCACCAGGATTTTCAGCGTTTGCAGGCTTGCCGTCTGCGCCGTTGTACATGAAGTACTCACCCATTGCAGCACCAGCCATAGGAGCAAGGTACTGAAGAGCAGCAGCGTCAGAAGCGGTTGCAGCAACAACGATGGTGTATTCCATAGCGCCAAAACGCTCGAGGGTTTCAACGATAGTGGCTACCGTGGAAGCCTTCTGGCCAATAGCGACATAGATACAAACCATGTCCTTGCCCTTTTGGTTGATGATTGCGTCGATGGCAATAGAAGTCTTACCAGTCTGACGGTCACCAATAATCAACTCACGCTGACCACGTCCGATGGGGATCATGGAGTCAACAGCGAGGATACCAGTCTGCATGGGTTCTTCGACAGGCTGACGCTCATGAACGCCAGGAGCCTTGAACTCAACAGGGCGGAAGCCATCAGCCTCAATGGGGCCTTTGCCGTCGATAGGCTCACCCAGGACGTTAACAACGCGACCCAGGAATGCCTTGCCGGTGGGGACTTCCAAAATCTTGCCAGTGGTGCGGCACTGGCCATTTTCCTTAATTGCGGTGACGTCACCGAGGATAACGGCGCCAACCTCTTCTTCTTCGAGGTTCTGGACCATGCCGTAGACGGTCGAGCCATCCTCACCGATGAACTCAAGGAGTTCACCAGACATCGCACCCTTCAGGCCGTCGACGCGAGCAACGCCGTCGCCAATCTGCATGACGGTGCCGGTTTCGCGGGACTCAACGCTGGTATTGATGTTTTCCAACTGCTTGCGAAGCAGCTCATCAATGGACTGTGCGGTGATTTCAGTCACTAGCATTCACCTCCATCTTGTTCTTTCAGCACCAGGCGAGCTTTGTCGAGCTGAGAACGAACGCTTGCGTCGACATAGCGGTTACGGGTGCTCATGATGATGCCGCCCTTAAGGGAAGGATCGATGTGCTCGACGAGCACGCAATCCCTACCAAGGTCGGACTGGGCCTTGTTTGTGATTACCGTTCGCAAATGGTCATCGAGGTCAACTACGGTCGTGACGTCCACGACACTGAAACCCAGCTTGGTTTCGATGAGCTCTTCGTACAGGTTGTAAACGCGGCGCAGCAAATCCGTGTCACCACGGGATGCCATTGCTGCAACAACATCTACCAAAACAGGATTGAAACTACCAAAGACATTGCGTGCCATTTCGCCACGCTGCTCGCTTGTGTAGCCTTCATCCTTTAAAGAAAGACGAAGATCAATGTTGGAGCCCATGAAGCCAAGAATCTGGATCAACTGGTTGCGGACCTCGACAACAGCCTCGCGACCGCCAGCAGCTTCTGCGCTGTCGATAGCGACGTTTGCGTAGGCAGCAATCGTTTGGTTGACGACATGACGATTACTAGGCATTTAGGCTACCTGCCTCTGAGACGTAGCGCTCGATGAGCTTGCGATGGTCATCGTCGCTGAAGTCCTCGCCAATGATGCGAGAAGCCACGGCAATAGAAGTATCAGCCATGGAAGCCTGAAGCTCCTTGATGGCGTTTTGCTTCTCTGCCTCGATTGCAACCTTAGCCTTTTCAATCATGGCATTGGCTTCTGCCTGTGCCTTGTCTTTGATTTCAGCTTCGATTGCAGCAGCGGACTTCTGTGCATTAGCAAGAATCTGCTGGGACTGCGCCTTAGCACCTTCCAGCTGCTCCTGATACTCAGCCAGCAGACGCTCGCTTTCGATGCGAGCCTCCTCAGACTTTTCCAGGGAGTTCTTGATGGTTTCTTCGCGCTTGTTCAGCATGCCCTCAAACAGAGGCCAACCAAACTTAGCAAGAATGATCCACAAGATAATGAAAGCAACCAGCATGGGGATGAATTCATCCATCTGGGGCAAAATTGCCGAGATACCGGCGCTTTCTTCAGCGAAGGCGTTAAGCGGGCAAATTGCAGAAGCAGCAGCGAAAGCGATGACACCGCTCGTGCAGTTGCGAACATATTTGCTTGCGTTTGCGATCAATTCGCTTTCCTCCTTCTTCTTAAGAGTTGCTAACAACTAAACGATTTATAAGTTGATTAGCCGATGAAGAAGAGGACCAGACCGAGCAGTGCAAGTGCCTCGGACATAGCAGCACCGATGAAGAAGTAGCCCATAAGCTGACCCTTCATCTCAGGCTGACGGGCTGCAGCAACGCACAGACCGTAAGTAGCGACACCGATACCGATGCCAGGGCCGATTGCGGCGAGGCCATAGCCAACAACCTTCAAAGCGGCGAGAACGATGGTAAGTTCCACGATTACCTCCTTTGTCGAGCAGGAATCCTTTTATCCCACTCATGCTTACATCTCCAGCTGCAGATTATTCGTACCAGCTGCAGTTACCAAAGTTATTCGGCAGCAAAACTAGGCTGCCAGGCAAGAGCAAAACTCAAGCCCCAAGTACCGGTCGAGTCCGGCCCTGCATCAGTGAGGATGAATGGCCATACCAATGTAGGAAGCGGACAGGATGGTGAAAACGTATGCCTGCAAGAAAGCAACCAGTGTTTCGAGCGCATACATAAAGAAAAGCAAGAAGAACCATGCGATTGCAGGAAGGCCAGCCAGGATTGCGCCCTGGGTAACTGCTACCTGCAGGAAGATGGTAGTTGCGATAGAGAATACGGCCAGAACCATGTGACCAGAAAGCATGTTGCCATAAAGACGAACTGCCAAGGTCAGAACACGAATGACCATAGAAATGAACTCAAGGAACCAAATAATGGGACCCATAGGGCCAGGCACGCCGTGGGGGCACAGCGAACGGAAATAGCCAAAGAAGCCAAGCTGCTTTAGGCCGTAGAAGTTGAAGTAAATAAAGGAAACCAAAGCCAAAGCCCAAGTAGCGGAAATAGTACCGTTTGCAGCCTTTGCGCCAGGGATAAGACCAATGAGGTTTGCAACCAAGATAAAGAAGAACAGCGTTGCCAAGAAGGGGATGTGCTTCTTGAAGCCTTCGCCGATAACATCTTCACCGATGCTGGTCTTAACGAAGCTGTAACCGTATTCAACGATTGCGGGGAACTTCTTGTGTGGGATCATCTCCAGCTTGCGTGCTGCAACAAGCACAACAATCATGGTCAGCACGAAAGCAATAAGCATGTACAGGGTGTACTGCGATACGTTCCATGCGCCGATGGAGAACAGCGTTGCCGAGTCGAACTGAGCGGAAAGGCCCTGTGCCTCCTCGACGAACTCATTGAGGGCGAAACCCAGTTGGTCCATCTCTTCCTTACCTTCCTATCTACCCGCGCTTGCGCTTTGCAAGCACGTTCTTATATATGACGTAGATGCTTGTGCTTACGATGAGCGTGGCAATCTCGGCGATAGCAAAGGGTGCTACCGAGGGGCGATCGACCACTGCACACACAATAAGCAGTACAGCAACGACAATAAGAGATACGCACGAACCACCCAGGCCGTATAAGCCTAAGGTAATGCTCTGCTGAGATTCGGACTTACGAGCCATACGAATTGCGCCAAACAGAGGAAGAAAGCCACAAAGGCCTGCAACGACTCCGCAAATAATGGCAATCAGCACGTAATGTCCTTTCAGCTTGCGCGTACCCGCCTAATCTTTTTGAGAGTAACGCCTCTCAAGAAACTTGCTTGAACATCCCTTGCCAACATGCCGAAATAAGCTGTTAACGGCATGGAAAAATGGCCGGGGCATGCCCAGACGGTTGTCCATTATACGCATGGCAAACTTAAGAAAACACGTTCATATAGTGGAAGGTTTTTTCCAAAGGCAATTTTTCTTGCAAATTTGTAACAGAAAGTTGATTTTGTGGGTCTTACCTACTTAGCAGCAAGCGTCTGTTGGACTCTTTTTACCAACCTAAAGGAAAGTTCAATAGATTTTAGTAACAGATTTGAGGATTAGGGTAACTAGGCTTCGAGCATCTCTAATTTCTTTTCCACGAAGACCCTGTTTGCCGCAGCAAGCACCATAGAGCGAAGAAGAATTGTTTGTTCGGTGCGCTTTGTTTCTACGCAAGGAAGCGCCTTGCCCGAAAAGCTAAAAGCCTCATGCAAGGCGTTTTCGAACTCAGTGCAAAAAAAGTCATACGCAACTTGAAATGGATAAGTTTTCCTTTGGATTTCAAAAAAGCGAGCTACCTGATCAACCGAAAACACCGGCTTCAAGATAACCATGACGATAAGCTGCGCCAGATGATCACGGTAATAACGCTTGCGAACCGCAGGCGGTACTACCCCATTCTTTACATAGTTACCAACCATCGGTTTAGTGATTGGCTCGCTGACTAAGCAAGCAAGAACCTCATTAACTACGCCAAGCATTTGCTCTAAGTACAAACCCATATCCGGCAACTCGGCATAACGAGGGCAATGGAATTCTTTAATTTCGGCAAATGCATTATCGGTCATAGCTTCCTCCTTTTGGTTTTGAGTTTAGCATGCATGCGCTCATTTAGTACGAAGCAAACTTCGTAATGTGATTTTCTTTATTCTTGCATCGCATGTTTAACATGCTGTGTTAGTATGCTCGGCATTGTTTCTAAAGAGGAGGTAGCTTTTATGCTGCAATCAAAGAAAACTTTCGGAGTAATTGCCAAGGCAGGCGTTGCAAGCGCAGTGCTCGTTCCTGTTTTATGTGGTGGAGTTTGGGCTACAGCACTCGCAAACCCCCTGATCCACAGCAACGAACTGCCTGTGGCAATTGTTAACAACGACAAGGGCGCCACTATTAATAAGGAAAAGCGCAATCTTGGTAATGAGGTCGTAGAAAAGCTCAAGGCACAACCCGCAAGTGAGAGCCTAGGTTGGGAATTCGTAAGCGCGGAAGAAGCAAAAGCTGGACTTGATAACGGCAGCTACTACATGACCTGCGAATTGCCTGAAGATTTTTCGGAGCAAATCGCATCTGCCAACACGAGCGACCCAGAAAAGAGTCAGATTAAGGTCACCTACGACAAATCCGGCAATGCGCTTGCCAACTTTATTGGCGATATCGCCTGGGAAAAGATGGTGAACTCCGTTAATAAGTCGGTAGTTGAAGAATATTTTGGAACCACGTTTGAAAGCATTGACGATGCTGGCACTCAGCTGCAAAGTGCCGTTGATGGCGCGGTAAGCCTTTATGATGGCCTGGCCGATGCTGAAGAGGGCTCGGGTACCATCACAACCAACCTCTATAAAGTAGTAAGCGGATCCGATGAACTGCAGGCCGGACTTTCTAAGTTGACTCAGGGCACTAAAAAGCTCGACGATGGCGCTGCAAAACTAGAAAGCAGCACTTCCACCCTTGATAAGAGCACCCAAAAGCTCGCCGACGGCACAAGCTCCATAGAGAATGGTGCAAGCCAGCTTGCAAGTGGTGCCACTACTGCCCTTGCTGGCGCTACCCTTCTTGACACCGGCTCCGCTTCGCTTGATACGGGAGCATCCAGCGCACTTGTTGGCGCCCAGAGCTTACAGACCGGCATTAACCAGGTTGATGCTGGCACCGAAAGCGCACTTGAAGGCGCTAAAAAGCTGCAATCGGGAGCAAGTAGCCTCGCCACAGGCCTTGAGAGCCTCAACGATTCAGACTCTGGCTTACCTGCTGCAAAATCAGGAGCCGAACAGATTAGCAAGGGCGCAAGTCAGCTTTCCGAAGCAGCCGACGGCGCAGTTTCTGGCATTAAGACTTCCGTTTCTACCTTAGGTTCTGCCACTAAAGAGCTCAGCAGCGGCGCAAGCGATCTTAAGGATGGCGCCGAAAAACTCAGCGATGGAACTGACGCGCTTAAAAAGGGCGAGAGCGCAGTAAGCAGCGTTTCTTCTTCTTTGGACGATGCCTCTGACAGCGCTTCTTCGGCTAAAACAAATGCTGAATACGCCAAAACCATTGCAACCGAAGCTGGCAGCGTTGCAAGCTCAGCCGAAAACAAAGCTAGCGATGCCAAAGATTCTTTAAGTAGCGCAACAAGCCAGCTTGAAGGCATCGACAAAGTTAAAGAAGACGAAGACGGCAACATTGTTATTAGCAAGAGCGATTACGAAAAGATTAGCGCCGCAGCCAACAAGCTAAGCTCCGCAAAAACCAAGGTCGACGACATTAAAGACCTTGCCTCTGAAGCAAAATCTAAAGCTTCCACCGCCGCCGACAAAGCAGAAATTGCAGCAAACAATGCAAGCTCAGCAAAGAGCGGTATGTCAGACGCACAAGAGGCAGCAAGCAGCGCCACCTCTTCTTTAACAAGCGCAAAGGAAGAAGTATCCGAGGCAAAAGACAACGTTTCTAGCAGCGTTTCGGATGTTACCGACAAAGCAAAGACCGTAAGCTCGACCGTTTCTGCTTTAGGAAGCACCGAAAACGTAGCCAAGCTCGATTCCATGCAGAGCAGCCTTTCAAACTTAGCCAGCGGGGCAAACAGCCTTTCAACTGGGATTTCTCAGGCAAGCACAGCACTTGATAAGCAAATTTTGCCAGGCGCTCAGCAGCTTGAATCCGGTCTTGATTCCCTTGTAGGCGAAAGCAGCGATAGCAATATCTTGGCTAAGTCTGCCAGCACTTCTGCTTCTGGATTAAGTGCGCTCAAGGCGGGCACCTCACAGCTTGCAAGCGGTGCTAGCACACTGGTTGGAAGCAAGGGTAGCGGATCAAACGCAGCTACCGGCCTTACTGCTCTGGCATCAGGCGCAAGCTCCATTCACCAAGGCCTTGATTCTTTGGTTGGAACCAGCGCAAGCAGCGAAAGCAGGGCTTCTGGCCTAACCGCTCTTGCAGAAGGCGCTAACTCTTTGAGCTCCGGTAGCTCAACCTTGGCTGATGGTATGAATACACTCAACGACGCATCGCCAAGCCTGGTCGAAGGCATTAAGCAGCTTGCTGCTGGAACAAACACCTTGGCCGAAAGCACCCCTTCTGCCGAGGCGGGCGCTGCGCAAATCACCAGCGGAACCACGCAGTTGGCTGAAGGTTCATCTTCTCTTACTGAAGGCCTGGGCACCGCAAAGGACGGCTCGAACGACTTAGCCGAAGGCCTTTCAACCGCAACCGAAAAAATGGATTACTCCGATAACGAAATTTCTGCCAAAAAGCAGATGATGTCGAACCCTGTTGAACTTTCGACCAGCGAAGTTGAGACCTCGCATAGCGCCGGAGAAATCCCCTGGACTGTTTTTGCAGGCATCGTAGCAGGAGTTATTGCCTTCGTTTCTGCTATCACTGCTTTCGTCTTAAGGCGCAAACACAACAATTAGGCAAGGGCAAACTAACGCGTGCGATAGCTAAACATCGCGGCAAACAAGCAAGTGGCGATAGCTATTCAGGGAGCAGCTTAACAGCGCAATAGCGGTTCAAGCCAAACACACGCGGCAGCGAAAGCCCTTTGGTTTCGAACTTTAGGAGATAAATGTCTAGCATAAATTCAAATATTCGCATCATCACCGATTCGGCGTCCGACCTTACGCAGGAGGAAGCTCAGCTTCTTAACATCGATGTTCTTCCTCTTAAAACCATTTTTGCCGACAAGGAATATCAAGATGGCATTGAGCTTTCGGCGCCAGCCTTTTACGAAAAGCTCATCGAGACAAACGACATGCCTTCTACTAGCCAGGTTTCGCCTTATCTTTTTGATGAAGCGTTTCGTCGCGCTCGAGAAAAAGGTCAAGAGGTTTTGTGCCTAACCCTATCCACTAAGCTTTCCGGCACTAATCAAAGCGCCCACATTGCTAAAGAGGGACTCCCTGCGCAAGACCAGGAACATATTCGCATTGTTGATACCGAAAATGTAACTATTGGCGAACAGCTACTTGTACATCTAGCTATACAAATGCGCGATGCCGGAAGGACCATTTCGGAAATTGAGGCAAACATTAAAGCCCATCGCCAAAACGTCCGTGTAGTTGGCCTACTAGATACGCTGGAGTATTTGCGCCGGGGTGGTCGCATTTCTTCCGGTGCCGCAATCGCTGGCAGCCTTCTTTCTATTAAACCAGTAATCTGCATCGAAGACGGAGAAGTTAAGCTTATCGGTAAGGCACGTGGTTCCAAAAATGGCAGGAACTTACTGGTAGAAGCCATTAATCACTACGGCGGCGTAGACACCAGCATGCCCTTCCGCCTGGCTTACAGCGGCCTTTCTTCCAAGCTTTTGCAAAAGTATTGGAACGATAACCATAGTCTCTATGAAGGCTGGCAAGGCAATCCACCCATAAGCATGATTGGCGCCGTTATTGGAACCCATGTTGGACCTGGTGCAATTGCCGTTTCGTTCTTCTCTAAGAACTAGGCTTGTAGGGCACGATTTTTGTCCTGCCCGGTATCCTATAGCCTGGCACCCTATAATCTGGGAAAAATAAAGCCACCGAAAAACTCGGTGGCTTTTTGCTATCAAAAAATGACTGCTAAATAAATACTAAATAAAAGCGCTTAACAGCTGATTTAGCAGGTTTCGGGCTCAGGATATTCAACGCCGAAAGTTTCGACCGTAACCTTTGCCATGCGCTGATCCTCAAAAGGCTTATCCATGCGATCGCGATCAGAAGCAACGATAGCGTCAGCAACTTCCATACCCTCAATAACCTTGCCAAAGCCAGCATACTGACCATCCAGGTGAGGAGCGTCTGCAACCATGACAAAGAACTGAGAACCAGCGGAGTTAGGCATCATAGAACGAGCCATAGAAAGAACGCCACGGGTATGCTTAAGGTCGTTGTCAAAGCCGTTGGACTTGAAGTCGCCGTGAATGGAGTAGCCAGGACCACCAGTACCACGGCCCAGAGGGTCGCCACCCTGAATCATGAAGCCAGGAATTACACGGTGGAAAATAACTCCATCATAGAAACCCTTATTGATGAGGGAGATGAAGTTGTTAACGGTATTGGGTGCAATCTCGGGATAAAGCTCGGCCTTCATGGTGCCGCCGTTCTCCATCTCGATAGTGACGATAGGATTCTGAGCCATAGAATTCTCCTTGATTAGTTCTAGGTGTACGTCCCATTCGCATCTTAGCTGGCTTTATGCTTGCAATATTGTTTAAAGCTTAAAGCTGAGCCATTGAGCGAATGCGCAATGCATTTATTATTACCCAGCAAAACCAATCATTCAAAAAATGCATTTAACAGACATCAAAACCTATAAGTTCGTGAAAGCCACGAAATCCACCCTACCACCCCAACATTGATTAGTACCCAGCAAGATGTTCCCGAATTGCAAGCAATGTTGGACCTACGACCAAGATGATTGCTGCGATGATTTCGCCCATTTTCATTCCTTCCAAACGTGGTGGCCTTATGGACCCTATAGTAGGAAGAAAGAAAAAGATGGTTGTACCAAAATAGGTACAACCATCTTTCAGTTTAAAAAATTATTTGACTAGGCTTACCAAACAAGGCCTAGCTCTCAAACCAAGTTCCACACTTGCTTGCCTGGGAATCGCCCCATTTCTGCTGATAGAGCACAGTATTGTTGGCAAGAGAATCTTCCTTAGATTCCTCAGTGGCCTTGTCGACCTGTTCTTCATCGATGCCGCTAACGTAAATTACCTGATCATCGTCGGCATACTGAACGCTGATGTAATACGAAACGTCGCCAGCCACCTTGTGCTCGGTCTTGTCGCCCGAAGCAGGGTCAAAACTTGTAATTGTTGAATTCTTGGCATTGGTCACAAACAAGCCGCAGGTACCAGCGGTGTAAGAAGTATCGGTATCGTCATCATCGATGTCCAGATTAAAGGCAGCCAACTGCTTGTCGTCCTTATCAAAGGTAACTACCGCATCAGAATTTTTCTCACCTGCGGCAGATACAACAATCAAGTTGCCGTCTGTGTCCACAGCACAATCGTCAATAAGGAACTTGCCTTCGTAGATGGTCTTTTCGTCAGAAAGATCGATTCCAGCCTTAAAGAGCTTAGCGCCTTCGGCTGTCATAGCGTCGGTCTTGGCGTAGTACAAAGCGTCAGCCGAAGCAGCTACCACCTGAACCTCTTTCTTGGAGTCTAGGGCAGCAGGCTCAGCCTTTTCGTTACTCAAATCCAAAGACTGCCAATAAATACTTTCGTTCGAAGAGGCAATGTCTTCACTTTCGGAGTAGGAAGAATCGTCAGAAGCAGATGAAGAATCGGCTTCCTCATCACTCGTATATTCAATAGGATCCATGTGCTGGTACACCAAATGCCCCGACACTACATAAAATTTACCTGCAGGATAGGCATCCTTTGCAAGAGTTTTATCGTTGGAGCCATCAAGCCCGCACGAGTGTAATTCAACCGGGGTATCGCCCGAAGTGCCATTGGGATTAGAGGTGTAATACACCGTATCCTCGTAAATCAAGAAGTTACTTGTTTCGAGCTTGAGCTTAGTTGCTCCATCAATTTCGGCCTGGCCCTCTGGAACATATCCAAAATTGGCGTAGTACAAAGTCCCCTTGTAATTAATCATAGATTCAGAAGCATAGCTTGCGATCTTATCCTCGCTTTGCGAGCTGGAACTTTGCTGAGAGCAAGCACACAAAGCGCATGCCAAAGCCAGGCAAGATGCTAAGGCTGTTACTGCAAGAATTAAGCGTTTCATCAGGGACCCCTTCCCTCTTTATTCTTTACAACAAGAGCTAAAAATTTACGAATTACTAACCCTTATCGCCGCCCACTACAGCATAGTTGATTTCAAGTAAAAATAAGCATTAACGGGAAGATGATGAAGTTCCTCCATATCGCGCAAGACAAGCCTACAATTAGCGGCTGATGTTCAACGGAAGGAATCGCTTGACCATAAGTCACTACATTATTTGGTTTGCCTTGTTTTCATTTTTTGGCTGGATTTTCGAATGCATCCTTAACGTGATTAGAGAAGGAGTCTGGGAAAATCGTGGCTTCCTTTATGGGCCAGCCTGCCCTATCTATGGCTTAGGTGTAGTTCTTTTTATGATGGCATTCGACAATGAGGCTGTTAGCTCTGGCGCTATTCCTCTGTGGGGAGTTTTTCTTATCGCTATGTTTGGCAGCGCCATTTTGGAATATATAACCAGCTTTGCTATGGAAAAAGCTTTTGGCGCGCGCTGGTGGGATTACAGTAATACACCGCTCAATATCAACGGACGCATCTGCTTGCCTGCCTCGCTACTGTTTGGCGCAGGTGGACTTGGCACGGTGCTGCTTCTTATTCCCCTAGCTCACGCAGTTGCTGATATTGCCCCGATTTTTGTTTGGGAAGCAGCTGCTTTTGCTGTTGTAATTTTGATTACCGTAGACATCACCTTGTCGTTTAGCGCTTTGACCGAACTTCTTACCAAGGTTGAACAAGCAAGTGAAAATTTTGATCAAGCAATGATTGAAGGCTTACAAAACGCGCAGGATAAGGCACGTAGCGCCTCTGGCAAGATTAGCAATGGCGCCACCCAAGCTCGCATTCAATTCAAATTGTTTAATGCGCTTACTTTTGGCCGCATGACCAGCCTTATTCCTGCTCGACAGCAAAAAATTCCTAGTTCGGTACAAAACTTTGTTGGCTCGCTAACCGAACGCCAGAAACGAGTTCTTTCCAGCATTAAGGGTTATCGCAGCCGCCGTGCCAGCGCTTTTGGCGAAAGTGCACGTCAAGCCATCCATAAGGCGAACCTTCGTTTAGCGCGATCAAAAAATGTTCACGAGGCGACCCAGGACGATAATTGCAAAACGCCCGCAAAAGGCGGCGACCAACATGAGTAAAAAGATAACGGCCGACAAAGCAAAATTTGCACACATTGCCACATCAGTACGCAGCGAAGGTGTGCTTGAAATGAAAAGTTTTTGCCACCATGGCAAGGTGAGCACTTATCAACACAGCATGCGTGTCGCCTGGTGCAGCTATCGGATTAATCGCGTGTTCCATTTAAAGTCAGACGAAAATGCCCTGGTGCGAGCAGGATTATTGCATGATTACTTTGGCTATGACTGGCACCATACCAGCAACAATAAGCATGCCGTCAATCATCCTGAGATTGCCGAAGGAAGGGCGCGGCGCGAATTTGGATTATCGCCAAAAGAACGAAACATCATCCTTGCCCATATGTGGCCACTGCCTCCAACGCGCATTCCGAAATGTCGTGAAGCCTGGATAGTCTGCCTAGCCGACAAACTTTGCGCACTCGAAGAAACCTTGTTTATGCGCTAGCTCGATTTGTAGGTCAACTCTGCCACCTGCTAGTTCGGCCAAACCCCCAGGCGCAGAATGCGTCAATCGCACTGACCACCAAACTACAACTACCGGCAAACAGCGCTAACTACACTGGATCCCACTAAGCCCAAGAAAACAAAAAGTCAGCCGCAAAACTACGACTGACCTGGAATTTTAAGTGGTGCCGACGGGGAGACTCGAACTCCCGACCCACGCATTACGAATGCGTTGCTCTACCAACTGAGCCACGTCGGCAAAAATGCGAAGCCAAGTATACCGAACTTACCCAAGAATTAGCAAGGGCAAGCTACAGCAAGCCATAGCGTACTAGTTAATTATCGCGATGCTTAACATCCCATTGATCGGCAACATAAAAACGACGCTTGTTCTGGCAAATAGTCATTGTGACGCGCCCCGCATTCACCAGATACACCAGATGAGCAAAGGTTTCGCCAAGCGAATAGAACTTTTGGTCCAAAGACCAGCCATCCCAATTGTCGTGCTTCCACGAAGCCGAACGAGCGATATCAATAATGCTTGTGTGGCCATCGACAACGAGCGCATATAACTCTTCCAAACGCGCCGCATGAAATTCTTTAAGGAAATCGACGCGCTGAGCCAAACCGCTAAAAACATCACCATGACCAGGTAAGATAAGTTCAACGTCTAAATCGCGCACTTTATCAAGCGATGCCAGGAACTCGTGCAGTGCATCATATGAAGTTACCCAACTCATGATGGTAGGCGTAATGTGCTCCAAGACATGGTCGCCGCTAATCAGCAGCTTCTGGCTAGGTTCGTACAAACAAATATGCCAATCATCATGACCTGGCGTTGTAATCACATGAAAATGATAATCGCCGTTGTGATAAACATCACCATCAGCTAAATAGAACAAATCGGGCTGACTACGCAAAGGTAACAGCTCGGCCGAAACCTCGAACTGGGACGCATCGCGTGTTTGCTGCGCGGTATCAAAAAGCGCTGGATCCACCAGGTGTCGCAGCAGTGGGTTATATACCGTGGACTGCATATTTTGGAGATTCTTAACCTCTTGGAATGAATGCATGTTGGCATAAATGCGAATCCAGCGACGCCAAATTCGATCAAGATTCCCGGTATGGTCGGGGTGCGAATGGGTGAGCACAATCTCAACTGTTTCCCAGCTGCGGCCTAGCTTTTCTAAGGCCTCATCAAGCGCGCGTTCGCACTCGGGATGATTAAAACCAACATCGATAATTGTCGTCTTATCAGGACCTAAGATGAAATAGGAATTACAAGCCACAAGTGGATTATCTGGCAGCGGTACCTTAACGTTGTATAGGTTTTTTCGAATTTCGCGAATTGAAACTGTGCCAGCCATAAATCCCCCTTTAACGCTGAGCGCCTTTTAATTGTATCGCTCAGATACTCACTCAAAAAGAAGTCGCCGGCTAACGAAGCTCAAATTCTATTCCGACCAACGATAATGCCCGACAATATCGCTTGACCACTCCAAAAAATCTTCTTCATAGGCCGTCTGTGTAGGCGAAAGATGAATCACATAAGGAACACCGCGTTCATTGCGCTTGTCGGAAATGATGGCAATATGCTTTGCAAAGGTGATGATGTCGCCACCTTGCCATTCCCCCGTTTGAGACAAATCAGTAGTTAAACTCTTTGCATGTCGATCAAGATAGACCTGCAAGTTCTTTACGCGGCGAAAATCAATATTGGAATCAGGCTCTGAAATATCGTAGGCATCCGGCGCGGATTCGATATCTTCATTGACTAAATCGCGCAAGTTATAGCCTGCGTCCTGAAGAGCAAAAGCAACTACATCGGCGCATACGCCCTGATTATCCGTGGGATATCCACCCTGATAATAGTTGCTCCCATACTTTGGATTACCAGCTACATAATTCTTTGCGCTTTGAAGGATGTCTACCTGGTCATCAATGCCATCACCATCGGCATCAAGACTGCTGTGAAATTGCTCCAGATTCTGGCCTTCCTGCGCCTGAATAGGACCGCTAACTCCTCCTGAAAAAGGCCTAAAATACCAGGCCAACGCACCTACGAGCACCAACGCAAACAGGGCAACAATCACATGAGCCCTAGAAAAAGTATGGCTTTTAGTATTTCTACGACGAACTATCATCATGCTCACCTAACCGTCTTTTCCGATACAAAAAATAAGAGGCCTCCGCCATTTATAAAATCCGGCGGCAAACCCTTTTTCCTGTATTTGGAACGTCCGCATATTTCTTTGCATAGCTAATACCTTTGGTTTTATTAAAACCATTCAGCCTAGACGGATTAGCAGCTTTCGCTGAAGCACAAGTTTGTACAGCGCCCTCATCGACTTCTTCTGTTTCGTCTTCATCAAGAGACTCTTCAAGCATTTCTTGGTCGGGAAGAGAAGGCAGGGCATCCTCTATGCTTCCGCTCTCTTCTCCATCAGAATCGCTGTTCGCAGTTGCTATAACTGGCTCATTAAGGGCCTCGATAATTTGCTGGTTCAAGCCATCATTTTCCATCAAACTAAAGAAGCATTGCAGAGCTGACTCTTCAGCATCTGACTCTTTGTACCAGTCGGGAC
>CAVCRX010000071.1:13378-27969 GCA_963604935.1 Bacteroidaceae bacterium | reverse complement strand
CAAAAACAACCCATTGGTGGTTAACGGGACCCCAATAATCTCGAGGAATAATACGTAGTAATTTATCTTCGGTTTTAGCGGGGGTGTCAGCCGAGGGTCCCGCGAGTTTTAATTTATGAGCAATGCGAAATACATGAGTATCAACCGCAATGCCTTCTACAATTCCAAAAGCTTCATTCAGAACAACGTTGGCTGTTTTGCGTCCAACGCCAGGGAGTTTTTGCATTAAATCGATATCTTGTGGAACTTCGCCGCCAAAATCAGTAAGAAGCATTTGCGCGCACTTAATGCAGTTGCCAGCCTTAGTTTTGTAAAAGCCTAAGGAATGGATAATCCTCATGACATCCTCAAGGGGAGCGCTTGCCATAAGTTCCGGAGTTCCGTATTTAGCAAAAAGCTCTGGCGTCACCTTGTTTACGCCAGCATCGGTTGTTTGTGCAGAAAGAAGAACAGCAATAGTTAGCTGAAAAGGTGTTTCGTAGTGTAAGTGACACTGTTCTTTAGGGTAGTGGGAATTCATGCGCTCGCAAATCTCGATTGCGCGAGAAGTCTTTTGGGTATTAGTTTCTCTGGGCATGGCACCTCCTTGTAGCTTTGTTAGCTTAGCGCAAACTGCTCGATAGTTGCATCTTTGTGTGAACGCTTATGTGGATTGTCTCTAAGGCTCTAAGATGGCTGCTTTTTAAACGGGGTACCGTTGTAAACTTAAAGAACATACGCATGAGCCGCTCAAGCGGCTTTTTGTGTTTGATTTACTTTTGGCCCGCATCGTTGGTTGCAATAAAAAATGAATTGGAGGAGCTAATGCTTATCGATCTCTTAACGCAGACCTTTGAGCGTTCTCATGCTCTTGATGATTTTTGGGCAAAACTTTCATCAGGAGAAGATGCAACTTTGGCCTTGGCTTCTTCCGCGCGCCCTTTGTTGGTAGCTGCTTCGTTTACGCGCAATCCAAGACCAACGCTCGTTGCTTGTGCAGGTGAAGAAAATGCTGACATTTTTGCACGTAATCTTGCTGCCTATTTAGGTGACGAACAGGTAATTCGTCTTGAGGATTTAAGCCATAACCCCTATAACCTTGAAGCGACAGCGGACCCAGCCGAGGTTGCAAACCTTAATAAGGCTCTTTGGACGCTTCAAAGTGGACGCACGCAGATTGTTGTCGCTTCCACAAAAGCTCTTCTTCGTAAGCTTCCTATGCCTAAGCTTAAGTTCGCACGTCCTTTAGTTTTGAATCAGGGTATTGATTTACTTGATGGGGGAGTTCCTGGTGTAGAGGACTATAGTCAGCTTAGTGATGAGCTTGTGCGTTTGGGCTACGAAAATACAGGTTCATTGATGGGACCGGGTAGTTTTTGTACGCACGGTGGAACGATTGATGTGTGGCCGGGAAACCTCAAGGCTCCTATTCGTTTAGATTTTTTTGGTGACGAGCTTGAAGAAATTCGTCGCTTTTTACCTTCGACAGGTCAAACAATAGGCTTTATGGATAGTGTCGAAATCTATCCTGTTCGCTTGTTTGAGGTCTCGCCCGTGGCACGTGCTCATGCTCGCGCTCAGCTGCTTGTTCCAGCTGAAATGGATCCTGGTTTGCGCAATCTTCTGGAAGCATTTGAAGATGATTCCCGTCAAGCTCCCGATGTAATCCTTCCTTTTCTTTATGAGGAATGTGCCTACACTTCTGACTACCTTGTAAAAGACGCATTGATGGTTTTACTTGAACCACGTTCCCTCTTCGATGATGCGCTTCATATTTCCGACGAGCTTACAAAGAAGGCTCAAGGTACTTCGCTTACGGCTGATATGTTATTTAGCTCTGCATCAAATCTTGATTTTGGTAGCTGCCAGCGAGCAAACTACGTTTCTTTGATGCGCGTAGGAGCTAGCGCTGATAGCGAGCTTGTGGTTAAGCGTATTGATGTTGCGGGCAGTACGGAAAAACTCTATGGTCGCTTGCGTTCATTTTGTGATGCTGGTTTTACGGTTGTTTTGAGTGTTCCTAATGTGCGTGCTCGCGAGGACGCTAGATTTGCCATGCTTGATATGGGTGTTCCTTTTGATGAGGTGCTTGATGTGTCTGAGGCTGCACCCAAAAAGCTTATCCGTGGCCATGTTTCATTGGTTGATGTTGATATCCCTTTGGGTATGAATTTGCCCGCTGCGAAGCTTGCCTTAGTTTCGTTCAGTGACACCTCTGGATCCATGCGTCGAAAATCAAAACGTCGTGTCGATGTGACAGAGGTTACCTTTCCTTTTAAGCCAGGAGACTATGTTGTCCATGCATTTCATGGTGTTGCTTATTTCAACTCGATTGTGCGCCGTGGCATTGGCGGTGTTGAGCGCGATTATTTGCTGCTTGAATATGCGGAAAAAGATAAGCTCTACATTCCTGTCGAGCAGCTGGATCGTGTTTCGCGCTATGTTGGCCCCGAAGGTTCCAGTCCGCGTTTGACGCGACTGAATACAAGCGATTGGAATCGTGCTATCTCTAAGGCTCGCAAGGCAACTAAAAAGCTCGCTTTTGACTTAGTGGATGTGTATACGCGAAGGTCCGTTTCGAAGGGGTATCGATATTCGGCGGATACTCCCTGGCAAATTCAAATGGAACAGGATTTTCCTTTTGACGAAACTCCTGATCAGCTGGCTGCAATTGCAGACGTTAAGGCGGATATGCAAGCAGCTCGCCCTATGGATCGTCTTATCTGCGGCGATGTTGGTTTTGGTAAAACCGAAGTTGCTCTTCGTGCCGCTTTTAAGGCAACGCAGGATCATAAACAAGTAATGGTTTTGTGTCCAACAACAATTTTGGCGCAGCAGCACTACTCAAGTTTCAAAGATCGCTTTGAAACTTATGGGGTAAGCGTTGAGGTTTTGTCGCGTTTTCGTACTCCGGCTCAGCAAAAACAGGCCCTTGAAGGTTTTGCCAATGGAGAGGTTGCTGTTTTGGTGGGAACACATCGCCTTTTAAGTCGAGATGTAAACCCACATGATTTAGGTCTCGTTATTATTGACGAGGAACAGCGTTTTGGCGTTGGACATAAAGAGCAATTAAAGAATATGCGCGAATCGGTTGATGTTCTGACTCTTTCGGCAACACCCATTCCTCGTACGATGCAAATGGGCTTATCTGGTGTGCGCGATATGAGTCTTATTCTTACGCCTCCGGGTAACCGCCGTCCTGTTGAAGTGCATGTTGGCGAATGGGACCCTGATGTAGTGAGCGATGCTATACGTCGCGAATTGGCACGTAAGGGTCAGGTTTATTATGTCTCTAATCGTGTACGTTCTATTAAGGATGCTACCGAGCGTGTGCACGAAGCCGCAGGTGAAGCACGTGTTGGCGTAGCTCATGGCAAAATGAACAAAGACGAGCTCGAACGCGTAATGGAAGACTTCAATGCAGGTGAAATTGATGTCTTAGTTGCTACCACTATTATTGAATCTGGTATTGATAACCCGCATTCCAATACCTTAATTATCGAAGATTCACAGCGTTTAGGCTTAGCGCAGATGTATCAGCTTAAGGGTCGTGTTGGTCGTTCTAATTTGCAGGCGTATGCGTATTTTCTGTTCCCTGACGACATCCCTCTTACAGAAGAAGCAATGGCGCGCCTGACTGCTATTAATGAACACTCTGAGCTGGGAAGTGGTATGCAGGTTGCCTTGCGTGACCTTGAAATTCGTGGAGCTGGCGATTTATTAGGCGCTGAGCAGTCGGGCAATATGAGCGCAGTTGGCTTTGACTTATTTGCGCAGATGCTTGCACAAGCGGTAAATCTTACGCGCGAAGGTCAGGGTGTTGATGACGATTACTTACCGCCTGCTTTGTCGGACATCGTAATCAATTTACCTGATCCAACCTTTATTCCGGAAGATTACATCCCTGATGCAGATGAGCGAGTGCTTTATTACCGCAAGATTGCGAGCGCTGACACGCTTGAGGCGGTAGACGATATTTTCGAGGAGTTAATTGCGGTACATCCTGAGCCACCTGAGGCAACTCTTAATCAATTTGCAAAAGCACGCCTAAAAGCTTTTGCTTATAAGCAGGGTATTAAGAATATTTTACTTGTGTCAGGCAAGCTGGTAGTGGAGCCTTTGCAACTTGCGCGCGAACAGCAGCAGCGCATTAATCGCAGTGGTGGCCGCTATGTGGCGGATAAACAACGTGCAAATATCCCCATGAGACTTGTTGGAAAGACCGATAACCAAACAACGCTTGTTGCGAGCTTAGCTTATTTGGAATCTTTATTTGCAGAACGTAAGGAGATTCGCGCGCAGCAGTCCCAAAAAGTGGGGCATAAGCAGGGAATGGACGCTAAGCCGCTAACTCAGCGTTCCGTTTCTTCTACGGGGGGAAGTCTTTCGGGCCACAAAGGAAAGGGAGCTGATCGTTTTGGCGATAAAGAAGAGCGTCGTAAACAGCGTGCTCAAAAGCGAACATCCCGAAAATCCGGCCGAACAAGTTCTATCCCGAGCATGTATGACAATCCCAAAGTGGCAGCTAATGCTTCTAAAGCCGAAGCGCTTACGGGCAGGGATACTTTAGGTGCAGATAAAGCATCTACTTTGCCTGGTCAAGCGTATGGCGCTGAAGGCAAAGAAACCGAAGCTCAGCGAAAAGCACGTGAACTAAAAGTAACTAAAGTGGTGCCAAGTCGTAGGGGTCGTTCGGGGTCTAGCACAAGGAAAAGTGGGGCAGTATCAAGAAATGGTCGTAAAGTGAATCGAATGGATTGGTAAGGCTCTAAAGCCTAAAAAGCAAAGGTCGCAAGTACTACACTTGCGACCTTTTTTCTTGCGTATCAAAAAACCAGCTTAAGGGGCGTTAATCCGAAAGCAGAGCACTGCCTAATAAGCTTGTTTTACATCTCACCTGCAAGGAAGTGTTCGATAAAGCTTGTTGTAGCCTCACCATTGCGGAAAACATCGTTGCACATGATAGCGTATTGAATATCAAGGTTGGTGTAGACGCCACCAATAACAGTTTCCTCGAGTGCGCACTTCATCTTCTCGATAGCCTCTTCGCGTGTGGGGGCGTGGGTAATAATTTTGGCAACCATGGAGTCGTAATAGCTGCTGATTTCGCCACCAGCATACATTGCAGAGTCAATACGTACGCCATTACCACCAGGGAAGTTGAGTGCGGTCACAGGGCCGGGTGAAGGCATGAAGTTACGTGCAGGGCGCTCAGCATTAATACGGCATTCAATCGCATGGCCAACGGGTTTTAGGTCTTCCTGCTTCCAGGAAAGCTCCATGCCTCCTGCGACGCGAATCATTTCACGTACCAAGTCGATATTAAAGCGCATTTCTGCAACGGAATGCTCGACCTGAATACGGGTGTTCATTTCCATGAAGTAGAAGTTTTCGGCATCGTCGACCAGGAATTCGATGGTACCTGCAGACTCATAGCCAACAGCCTTAGCTGCAGTAACGGCGGTCTGAGCAATGGCTGCTCGCTTTTCTTCGGAAAGGAAGGGGCAGGGGCTTTCTTCGATCATCTTTTGATGGTTGCGCTGGATGGAGCAGTCTCGCTCACCAAGCGAAACAACGTTACCAAAGGAGTCAGCCATAATCTGGACTTCAACGTGGCGAGGGTTAAATAATGCTCGCTCCAGATACATGGTGTCGTTGTCGAAGAAGGAAACGCTTTCGTGCTGGGCAATATTGAATTGTTCCTCAAAGTCGGACTCATCCATAGAAACGCGCATGCCTTTACCGCCACCGCCACCGGAAGCTTTAATCATGATAGGCCAACCCATTTCGTGAGCTGCCTTAAGAGCGTCAGCTGCGTTATGCATTGGCTCCTTAGAACCAGGAACAACAGGTACTCCAGCTTCAATCATGGTTTTGCGAGCTTGAGACTTATTTCCCATGGATTCAATGAGTTCAGGGCTTGGGCCGATGAATACTAAGCCGTTGTCTTTGCAGGCTTGAGCAAAGGCACTGCTTTCGGAAAGGAAGCCATAGCCTGGGTGAACAGAGTCTGCGCCTGTTTCGCGAGCTGCTTCCAGAATAGCATCAACGCGTAAATAGCTTTGCAGCGAAGGAGCGGGGCCAATACAAACAGCCTGATCAGCAAGCTGGACATGTAATGAATTTTTGTCTGCCTCTGAATATACGGCAACGGTCTTGATGCCCATAGATTTTGCAGCGCGGATAACGCGAACTGCGATTTCTCCACGGTTTGCAACGAGAATCTTCTTAAGCATGAGTAGTTCTCCTTGGTTAATTAGTGGCGGAATAAGTCGCCCTGGGTTGCTTGAGCCCAGTCGATATTGCGAAACATACTAGCGAGCATCTTTGATTTGCCTGCTTTGGGAGCTGCTTGCTCTGTAAGGAGCTCTGCAATGCGTCGTGCAGGTTCGCGTGTCGCTTCTTCTCCCATATAGGGGCGTCTCATACCGCGACGCAGCTTATCCATAAAGATGCGCTGTTCTCTGAGCAAATCTTGTGCTTCGTAAACGCTAATGCGCCTAAAGCGAATAAGGTCATTGGCTTGGCGCTGTACAAGAAGAGGAAGGTCGACGCTGGCTACAGTACCAATTTTGGTGACACCAGAAGTGGTGTGACGGTCGGCCATTGCGATAATGGGGCGACCACGACTTGGTACCTGAATAGAACCAAAAGCAACACCATCGCTGATGACATCTGAAGTTTCGGCTTTGGTAGCAATTGCCTGACCGTTGAGGTAGTAGCTTGAACGGTCAGACTTGCCGGTTGCTACAAATACCTTGTTATAGAAGGCTTGCACACCTCGTGGATCAAACAGGTGCTCATGGGGGCCAGGTACAACACGAATAAAGGTGACACCAGGTGTACCAAAGTTGTAGTAATTGTCACGCTCCATGAAGTGACCAAAGAGGTTAGGGATATCGGCAACTTCTCCTTTGAGCTTAAGCTTGTCGCCTTCGGCCAGGGAACGACCCTCAAAGCCTCCGATGTGTGCTGCAAGATGTGTACTTGCGCTTCCTAAAACCAAAGGAACATCAATGCCGCTTGCAAACGCAAGATAGCCATAATGGCCTTGCTGGCAGTAGCCAATAGATAAGGTTTGGCCCGCACGTGCGCGTATTGCTCGGTATTCCGCAACAGGCTCGCCGTCAAGAGTGATTTGTGAGCGAGCACCGGTGATGGCGAAAACAGCATTTTGCTCAAAGCGTATGGTTGGACCAAGGCTTGAGTATTCCAAAAGAGCAGCATTTTCCTGGTTGTCTACCAAGATATTTGCGATAGTTGCTGCACGCCTATCCATGGCGCCAGAATGAGCTAAGCCCCAAACAGTATTACCAAAACGACCAAGGTCTTGAACAGTGGTGGAGGTTCCTGGCTTCAAAATAGTGATGCTCATTTACGCCTCCTGTTCATAGGTCTGAAGCTGGTAGTTACCTTGAGAAATTTGTTGAGCAATCTCATCGAATTCAATCGCGCTAATTGGCTCTAGTTGAACACCTTGACCAACTTCCAAAAGAAGAGCAGGCGTGCGATTAATATCAAAGAGATTCAAAGGGGTGCGCCCGATGACGTGCCAGTCTCCAGGACTTGTAAGAGAATAAATTCCTGTTTGCTTGCCGCCAATACCAACCGAACCAGCAGGAACAGAATTGTGAGGTTCCATTGAACGAGGAATCTTTAAGCCTTGATCAAGGCCGGTAAGGTAGGTAAATCCTGGATAGAAGCCGTGCATGCCTACCTCATAGATAGGCATGCTGTGACGAGCGATAACTTCTTCCTCAGAAGTGCCAGCACTTTGCGCAACGGTTGCCAAGTCAGGACCAAAAGTGCCGCCATAGCAAACGGGGACTTTAACTACGGTACGATTTGGATGCTCTTCTGCCTGCTTTGCGATGTAGTCTTCAAGTGAAGCTAGGCGGTCGTTAAGTTGAAGAACAAGCTCGTCGTAACCAATAGTTAGTGGGTCGTAGTAGATGGTGAGCGCACAATATGCAGGGGTTGCGCCGACGGTGCCCTGGATGGGCTGTTTTTCAAGCAGCTCGAGGGCGCATCGGACATGTTGTGCTGCTACAGGGTCGTAGGTGCGGCTTCCATTCGAAGGATCCAGCGTGCTGCCAAACACGATGTTGAGCGCGCTATCACCAACGATCGAGATTTCAAGCTCGGTCATACGGTAATCGCTTCCTCTTAAGTGGAGTAATAATCAGCTTTTCTATTTTCTTATTTTTCTAAACAGTCGTATATAAAAATGCTCTAAATTTTTGTGTCGGAAAGGTTAAAAAACTGAACAAGTTTCGCGCTAAGCTTTACTGCCTTTGGTGGCGGTGGCGTTGTAGAGTTCAAGATATTCACCGTCGTGTAAGGTTACGGTATAGCCAGCAAAGGTGCTTGAATCGGTGCTGCGTTGCTGGTCAGTAATATAATCTCCTTCATACGAAAGGTTGCTCATTACGTAGTAAGCAAAGTAAGTAGAAGAATCTTTACCAGCTTTTAAGTGATAAGTTCCGGCAGGAATATCTGTTCCTACACGGAAAACTCCATTGGTGTAAGGGTCAGAAAATTTTTCGTTCATCTTGGAAATTTCACAAAAACCCGCTGTGTCATTGACAACAACAAGAACTTCGGAGTCTTTTACTTCGATAAGGTTGTGCCCGTAGTAGTTGTTGGTGAGTTTGCAACTATAAGTATTACCACTTTTGCTTAATACAAAGAAATAGCTCAGTTCGGTGTCGGAGCCACCCATCCAGTATGTGCCTGCTTTAAGATCGCTGTCATCGCCCACGAAATAGATGCCCTGCGGTGTATTGCCTCCGCTTGCTTTTGCGCCCGAAAAATACTTCTTCTTAAGGGATTTAAGTTCGGACTCTGTGAAATTTTCGATTGAATTAGTCTCACCCAAAATATTGCGCAAAGTGGCGTTTCCTTGAGCGCTTGTGTATTCAGATTCGCTGCTGCTTGAAGAATTGCTATTTGAGCTTTGCTCAGAGTTTGCTTCTGAGATATGGAAACTAACCGCAGCACAACTTACAAGACCAATTCCCATAACCGTAAGGCAGGCAATAATAATTAAAGACACAAGGAGAACCGTTGAGCTTTTAGATTTTTGGGGAGGATTGGGATTTGGGATTACGGTGTACTGATTAGGCTGGAATGGACTGGGCATAGATACTCCTAAAACTAGTTTGCTTTAGGATACCTGCTCTGAATCCTGAATTAGTTCTAGGGCGCTGACTTCAGTGAAATCACATGCTTCGTGCACACATACTTTCATGCATGCCCCGCAGGCTATGCAATAGCTTTTGTCGTAGCTAAGTTTTCCGTCTTCGTTTATCTGGCGTGCTCCAGTTGGGCACTGGTCAACGCAGGCATGGCTTTGCTGACAAGCTTCTGAAATGCTGGCTACCCAAACAGGAATACGTGCACCAATTTCAGGATTTTCTTCAGCTGCTTCCAATATGAGTTTTTGCCGTGGCCAATATTTAGGAATGCGATAGCTGGCCGTTAATTCTTCTAGTGTTGTCCCTTCATGCTGCTTAATATGACCGGCTGCACGAAGGCGCTCCATGCGCTCCTGAAAGTCCAAAACGGAAGAATTGCTATGTAGGCGATATTCACCTGTTGCAACCTCAGTCATGGTGGTACTTAAGCCTGCAAACATATTACGGCGGTCGTTAGCTTGCTTAGCATCTGCTAAAACTGAAGCAAAAATAGATTGCTGTGTTGGAACCTTGTCAACAAAGCCGATTTCTTTTTCATTCCAGCTTTCGGCCGTGGCAATAGCATGGCTAAAGAGTTCGGGAGCTAAGCTTCCTGCAACAGCACAGTGGTTGCAGAGTTCAAAATCGCAGCAAATATTAACTTGGGCACCAAAGGCTAAAAGATAGCTAAAAGCTGCAGGCGGAAGCGCTGCTAAGCAAGGGACAAGCAATACGTTGTCGGCTGGGTCTTCCCCGAGCGGAATCATGTCATTGCAGGCAATGGTTATTGCTAAGCCTTGGTCTGAGATATCAAGCGCATTATGAATTAGGTCTTCGAGTGTAACGCGCACACTCGAAAATCCATCGCAAATGCCCGCGCAGACACCGCAATTCGTACAGAGTTCATCTTCGATAACGGGCAGATTTTCATCGTTAAAGCTGATTGCTTTGTGAGGGCAGGCCTGAGCGCAACGTGTGCACTCAGTATTAAAGGGGCGCGTACAAAGGGCTTTTACTTGCTGAATATCTTCGCGATAAAGGGGTTCAGGTTCTTCATCGCTTTCTTCTGCTTCGCTAAAGCGAGCAGCTAAGGCTTCCAGATAAGCGAGCTGGTCGGGTTCTTCGGCCTCGGGGTCGTAATGTAGAATGTCGTCCCATTTAGATAGAGGGTCATCATCTTCCAGAATTGCTTCATCTTCTGGATTTAGGAAATCTTCGCCTTCGTCAGGGCTTGCCTCCAGGTCTACATAGTTGTCATTGTCATAGCCGGCGCTGACCTCTTCGTCTTCTTCGTAATCTTCGAGTTCTTCTGTCTTTGATTTTTGAAATAAGGCAGAACTCTGTTCCTTGCAATCTTCAAATTTGGATTCTTTGGAATCCAGAGTGTCCTCTGAAGGAGAGCTATCGGGGTCAATGCCGCTAGCGGGCCTTGCTTGTGGCCCGCTAGGAATTTCTTGACTATGTTCTAGATGTTCAGACATTAAAACGGTAGCGCTTAGTTTTTTTATTTGCCAAAAACTTGCTTAATGCAGTTGTCGACACGTGCGACTACGGTTTCGCGATTCATGAGCTCGATAGCCTCAAAGAGCGGAGGCGAAACCTGAGAACCGGTAACAGCAACGCGTACAGGTTGGAAGATAAGCTTCTTTTTGAGGTCAAGCTTTTCAGCAAGTGTTGCTACGGTATCCTGCAGAGGGTCGCACTCCCAGGCAATAGATTCGTCGGCAAGAATTGCACGAACTTCTGCTAAGACTTCATCCGCACGGCAGCCCTCTTTGAGGAGATTCTTTTGTACCGACTTTTCGTCGTATTCAATTTCCGCGCCCGCAAATATAAAGGCCAGTTTCTCGGGGGCTTCGGTAAGTCGCTTCATGCGCTCGGCTACCAAAGGATAAAGCTGTTCAAACCAGCCATGCTTGGCTGCAATCTCTTCTTGAGTGGTAAGGCCAGCTTCAATTAAGAAGGGAGCGACGGCGTCTACCCAGGCAGCTGCCCCCATGTTCTTGATGTACTCACCATTCATCCAGTCAAGTTTAACTTCGTCTAAGATGGCATCCTTTTTGGTGATGCGATCAAGGCTGAAGTTTTTGCAAAGAACCTCGCGGGGGATGATGGTGGTGTCGCCATCGAGCGACCAGCCCAAAAGCGCCAAGAAGTTAACAAGCGCATCAGGCAGGAAGCCCATCTTTAGGTATTGCTCAACACTGGTAGCATTGCGGCGCTTGGAGAGCTTGCGGCCGTCAGAACCTAAGATCATCGAAAGATGAGCAAAGGTAGGAACTTCAAAGCCCAGTGCTTCGTAAATCAAAATCTGACGAGGGGTATTGGATAAGTGGTCGTCACCGCGAATGACATGAGTGATAGCCATGTTGGTATCGTCGCAGACAACAGCAAAATTGTAGGTAGGGCTGCCATCACTACGAACAAGGATCATGTCATCCATTACATCAGCGGGGAATGACATATGACCATAAACAGCATCATCGAATTCAATGGGGCCGTGATTATCGGGAACACGAAGGCGCCATACGTGAGGCTCGCCGGCGTCGATGCGCTTCTGGACTTCATCGGCGCTAAGCTCGCGGCAGCTGCGGTCATAGCCAGAATAGCCACCTTCGCTTGATTCGGCGGCAGCGCGCTTGGCATCCAATTCTTCTTTGGTGCAGAAGCAGGGATAAACTGCTCCTTTTTCTTTGAGCTTTTCGAGCGCAGCGGTATAGGTATCAAAGCGCTCAGTTTGCAAATAGGGACCGTAATCGCCGCCAACTTCAGGGCCTTCATCCCAGTTAAGGCCAAGACCGCGCAAACCGCGCAGGATAACCTGCTTGTTTTCTTCGGTGGAACGCTCAGGGTCGGTATCTTCAATGCGAAGAACAAAGGTGCCACCTGTTGCACGGGCAAAAGCCCAGTTGAAGATTGCAGTGCGTGCGCCGCCGATATGGAGCTCTCCGGTGGGAGAGGGGGCAAAGCGAACGCGAACAGGCTTGTTGGCTGTGGCCATGGAAAGTCCTTTCGTGCGAAGGTCTGGTTCGTTAGTCAATTCGTTTAGTTTACAACGTTTATTGACCTTGCGGCATTCTTAGTAATTCTTCTCTTTATTGTCTTATTGCTTTACTGTAAGACTGTTTTTTACTGCGGCAATAACGCTGTCTGCTAGGTCGGGGATGCGCGCGCTTGAGCTATCGACAATTAGGTCATAGCCAGAGTTTCCCCAGTTTGCATTAAGGAATACTCGAGCATGTTGTTTACGTTCGGAATCAACGCGCTTAATTTTGTTGAGCGCCTGTGTTTCGTCCAAACCTTCACGCCTACAGACGCGCTCGATCCTTCGATTAATTGGTGCTTTAACAAAAACATTAAAGACATTGTCGCGTTCCGCCAAAATTGCATTCGCATTGCGACCCACAATAACGCAGCTTCCATGCTGTGCAAGGTTGGTGATGGTGCGTGCTTGCGCAAGAAAGAGCGTATCTTCTTCTGCGGGGGTTTTGCCAATGTAGCTATATTGCTGAGCATAGAGGTTATACAAAATCCCATGTCGTACTTCTTGTTCATGATTGTGCACATATTCAGGCGTAAGTCCTGATTCTCGCGCTGTCATATTGATAAGACTATGATCGTAAACAGGAATTGAGAGCCTATCGCCAATTGCTTGTGCAAGTTCGCGTCCACCTGAACCATATTCGCGACTGATGGTAATAACTAAGGGCGTATCGCTTTGCTCGTAGCTAAGCTCGGGCTCATCGTTCTTGCTAGCTGTTAGCGTTATATGTCCTTTGGTTGGAATAAATTTTTCGATGTTGGGGAATAGTTCGCCGTATTTTTTAATGATGGGGCCAACAAGAAGCGCAAGTAAAAGCGTGCCTTCGCGTACGCCATAGAGTCCCGCCATTAAGACAAGCGAAAGAATTGCACCAACTACTAGATTGGTCATATCAAAAGCTAATTTGCATTTACCAAAGTTGATGCCAAATACGGCGCTAATCGCCTGTACGATGCCATCGCCTGGCAACATAATGAGCGCCGCTTTTACTTGAAGCCAAACACCCAGGGCGGTAATCATGCAGCAGCATAGAATGACTAAGATTTTTATGGGGTAATAGGGCATAGGTAGCAGCTGGCAAATGGGAACAAAAAAGTCTATGAGCGCCGAAAAAATTATGACAAAAGGAATGCATAAAAGCTGCAGTGGATGGTAGTCGCGTTTTAAAAGAACAATCTGCACCACTACAAAAATCATATTCATAATGAAGGTAAATACACCAATGGTGATAGGTGTCGCAAAGCTTAATACGCCAGGTATTGCGCTGATGGTGCTTACGCCTAAACCCGTTGCGCGTGACTGAGCAACACCGAAAGCAACACAACTCAAGCCAAAAAACATGACCAGCAAGCGAAGGATTAAGTTAGGAATCTTTTGGTCAAAGAATTCATGCCAACGCACGCTGAAATTCATCAAATTAATCATCCTATTTCTATTAGCTGCAAGTATGTGTATCTGCGAAAAATAATATGTGGGAGCTTGCCTAGTATAGTCAAAATGCATCTTCTGTAAAAAATCACGGGTGTATTATTGCCCTAATAAAGTATTGGAATGAATCGAGGAAATATGAATTACACCGAGCTTAAAGATGCTATTAAAGATGCTATGCGCGCCAAAGATAAAGACCGTCTTGCAATTTTGCGTCAGGTTCATGGTGAGCTTAAAAATATTGAAGTTAACGAGCGTCGCGAGGTCGAAGATAAAGACGTTGACGATATGCTTAAGCGAACCATTAAGCAAACTAAAGAAACCCTTGAAGGCTCTATCAAGGCTGGCAACGACCAAGAACGAACTGATCGCTTAAAGCTTCAGGTGGCAGTACTCGAGGAATATCTGCCTAAGCAAATTTCCGGTACAGAGCTATCCGACTTGATTGATCTTGTTCTTTCGGAAACTGGCGCTTCCACGAAGAAAGAAATGGGTCGTGTTATGGGAGAGCTTACCAAGCGAACTGGCGGTAATTTTGACAAGGCTGCAGCTGCAAAGGAACTAGGCGGCAAACTGGCCTAATCTTGCTAAAGCGGTTACATAAAAAGAGGCCTGCTTAAGCTGCTGTGAGGGTAGTAAATATAAGTGGTAATTTGCTGAAAGCACTAGGATTTCCTAGTGCTTTTTTATGAGCCTGCCAAGCGTAATGCATATTCCACAAAGCACAAGGCTTACAAGCGCCCACAGTCCTGCCATGGCTGCCCAGAATGCTTCTGGGAACAATTTGATTAGCAGGGAGTCGTAGTCGAAAGTCCAGGTGCCATTAGCAAAAAAGAGTGAATGCATAGCAGCAAACAATCCGTTGAAATCAATGAGTGCCCAAACTATTATTGCCAACAAAACAAGCAAGGGTACTATGCCACCTAGCACGAGTGTTGTGCCGAGTGCTTTGCGACCTCTAAAAA
>CAVCRX010000071.1:0-13368 GCA_963604935.1 Bacteroidaceae bacterium | reverse complement strand
GCTAGCGTAACGAGTGCGGCAAATATAACTGAGCCTTGTGCAGTAATAAATACCGGAATGCAATCTGAAAGATGACTCATGGCGTCATCGGTTAGGCTGAACCAAGTTTCAACTTGGCTAACGCTAATACGTCCTTTTTCGGCATAACTTGCAGGCAAGCCAAGCGCTTCAACAACTTGCGCTACCGCATTGTTAGTGGAGTTTGCGATATTGCTTGCGTCTATATCTTGGCTGCTTGTAGTGGTGTTTTCTTGCGCGATATTAGCTTCTGTGTCGGATTTTGCACCTTGTGAGTTTGTGGCGTCATTGTCGCTCGAGCTTGTTCCTTCAAGAGCTTGAGCAATGGTACTTGCGTCGGTTTGGGAGTTAACTACTTCAAGCTTGCGAGCATTACTGGCTAAGAGGTTGCCTGTGTTAATAACCTCGGCCACCTCTGGATAAGTCTTTTCTACATGCTCGAGTACTGTATTTGAAACTTCTTCTTCGCTTGCTTGCCCCATGGAATAAAGACGAACCTCTTCGGCGATAGCTGCCATATCTTCAGCAGGAAGTGTACTGTTATTCCAATTAGCAAAGGTATTACCGATGGTGTTAGTTGCCTGTTGGGTGGAGCAAACTAAAAGTCCCGCACCAAATAGAGCCCAAGCTAGGCACAGCGCAGTGAGCAAGCTTACGCCAGCGCCAATAAAACGCTGTGAAAGAGATGCTTGTTCTGCTTGATTCTTTCTAGCCATTCTTTTTTACTCAAGTCTGCTTAAGCTGCAATTAAGCCGCTGTTATTCACAGACGTGAATAGTGGCTGCAGTCATGCCTTCGTTTTGTTTGCTGATGGTGGGGTGTGGTCCAAGGCGAGAAAAGATACCCTGGAATTTACCGTTGTAAAGATACAAGCCATTGAGATTGTTGTAGTAAGCACCCAGGGTATCTACTTCTTCATCGCTGAGTTCTTCAATGCGTGCATCGGGGCGCAAGGTGTGTGTTTTGTAGGGGGTAATAAATCGTTGCACTAAGAAGGGAGCTCCTGCTTTCGAGTTTGCAAAACGCTCAATAAGGGCGTCCCATTCTTCTTGGCTACACGATTGTCCAGCATATACATCTTGTGCGCCATAGGCATCGGTAGGTTTGATAATCCACTTATCTTTACTTGAGCGAATTTCATCCAGGTCAACGTGATTGCTGTCTAGGAATCTTGTTTGAGGAACATGAGCAGCAACAAAAGCGTTTTCTTCGTCGCTTAAAAAGCTCTGTGTTTTAGGGTGATAAAGCGCATCGAAAATCTGTTTGTCGTGAACAAGATGACCTTGGAAGCTACCAATAAGTGCTACACCTTGATTGCGTACTGCTTCGATAAGCCCTTGAGATTCATCCCAGTAATCAATTACGTCATTAGTAACACTGCGGCGCCAGATAGCATCAATCGCTAAGCCTTCCGCATCACGCAAACGCTCTCCGTCCCAGTGTAAATCGCGTACATCACGCACGACGCATTCATAACCGCGCTCAGCAAAGTACTGGCTAAAAATCTTAAACTCGTCAACAACGCCACGGTTGAGGTAATCGCAAATTGCAAAACGTGGATTAACGCGTTTGTTTTCGTAAGTGTTGTAGATGCTAATAAATTCATCTATCCATGAATAAAAAAGTTCGCATTGTTTAAGCTTGTGTTTCTTGGCAAAAGCCTGATAGGTGGCCGAATTCTCGATCGAGTGAGTGATTTCGCGATTTTCGTTCATGCCAGCAGATCCATCGCCATTAAACTCACAAAAGCCGCATTCGAGAGTTTCTTCGTTTAGGAAGGTATCAATACGTGCAAAGGGGAGAACGGCATCATATCCGCGGGGGAGCAAGATAAGTTCTTCAAGGCGGGGGTCGAAGGAAAAAATACTGCGATAATCAGGGTCTTCAAGGTAGCGCTCAATCACCTTTACCAGAATCCGATGTGTAGTTTCTGCGGTGGTGCGAAAGGTCTCCCAAGTTTCGTTGTCAAAGAGACGAGGAATAAATGAGCAAGCTACCACTTGATGATGAACGATGGCTGTTGAATTTTTCATATAGGAATAGGCAGCTCGGCGTCCTGGGATATCACCCTTAAGTGCGTCTGCAGTATCAAAATATTCCTGAGTGAGTTGCGCGTTGATGCTCATGTGCCCCTCGTTTCGTGATTTTATGCTTGCTCCACTTTAACTAATGTTTGTTTCTGTGTCGTGTGCTACATTAATTGCACCAAAAACACGTAATGGCCAAGCATAATAGTTTATAAGCTAATTTCTTGCTTTTTATTTGCCTAGCTGGATGCTTCGATAAAATCGCTCGAACAGCTAACTAAACTAAATGCCTGCTTGAGCCCGCGTATAAAACTAAAGGAGATTGAACGTGACCCGTTCCTATCTGTTTACCAGCGAATCCGTGACTGAAGGTCATCCTGATAAAGTTTGCGACCAGATTAGTGATGCCATCCTGGATGCAATTTTGGCAAAGGAAATTGAACTTGCTAAAAAAGGATACATTGCTCCTAATGGTCAGCCTGCAGATCCAAGCCAGTTACGCTGTGCTTGCGAAACTATGGCTACTACAGGCATGGTTATTGTTACGGGTGAGATACGTACTCAGGCCTATGTTGATGTGCAGGAGATTGCACGTCAGGTTTTAGATGATATTGGCTACAACCGTGCAAAGTATGGCTTTGATTCAAGCACCTGTGGCGTACTCAATGCCATTCACGAGCAATCCGCAGATATTGCGCAAGGCGTCGATGAATCTTGGGAAGCTCAGCACGGTAGTGCCCAGGAAGACTTTGACCTGGTTGGTGCGGGCGACCAGGGCATGATGTTTGGCTTTGCTTGCAACGAGACCCCAACACTTATGCCTTTGCCTATCTATACAGCGCACCGCTTATCTGAGCGTCTGGCTGAGGTTCGCAAAAATGGTCTGCTGCCTTACTTGCGTCCTGACGGCAAAACCCAGGTTTCAGTGCGTTATGTTGACGATAAACCGGTAGCAATCGAAAAGCTTGTTATTTCTACCCAGCATTCAGAAGAAGCAAGCAATCAAGAAATTGAAGAGGGTCTGCGTAAGTTCGTTATCGCACCTGTTCTTGATGCTATTGGTATCGATTATGCTGATGCGGAAATTTACATCAATCCAACTGGACGTTTTGTTGTTGGCGGTCCTATGGGTGACGCCGGCTTAACAGGTCGCAAGATTATTGTTGATACCTATGGCGGCATGGGTCGTCATGGTGGTGGCGCGTTTAGTGGCAAGGATTGCACAAAGGTAGACCGTTCGGGCGCTTATGCTGCAAGGTGGGTAGCCAAAAACGTTGTTGCTGCTGGCTTAGCTGATCGTTGTGAGGTTCAGATTGCTTATGCAATTGGTGTAGCTCATCCGGTTTCTGTGATGGTAGAAACCTTTGGCACTAACAAGGTACCTCAGGCTGATATTGAAGCTGCAGTAAACAAGGTGTTTGACCTGCGTCCTGCTGCAATAATTAAGCATCTCGATCTTAGGCGTCCAATCTACCGCAAGACCGCTGCTTATGGTCACTTTGGCCGCGAGCTTCCTGAGTTCACTTGGGAGCGTCGCGATAAGGTTGATGAATTAAGAGCTGCTTGCAACTTATAAGTTTGCAGTAGAGGTTCGTAACTTTACTTAAAGAGCATTGTCTAGCGCGTGTAATCTTCGCGTAAGAACTAGGGCTTTTGTGTCTATGAAATAAGCCCTTGCTATACTTGCTTACATGAAATGCGCAGAGGTCATACTTGATATTCAAACTCAGGCACTCGATCAGTCTTATACGTATCGGGTGCCTGAGCGGCTTACGGACTCGGCAGGTAATCCTGCTGACTTAGAGATAGGTTGCTCTGTTGTTGTGCCTTTCGGACATCGCGATGCGATTGGTTTTGTTATTTCAATCAAGGAGTCCGAAAGCGAGCGCTATTTAAAGCCTATCAAGCAAGTTGCTTCTACTTCCTTCTTTACGCAGGCTGGCGCCGATTGCGCACTCTTCATGGCAAGGCGCTATATTGCTCCGCTTTCTAGTTGTGTGCGTTTGTTTACGCCGCCTGGTGGCGTTCCTAAAATGAAAATGATAGATGGGCGTTGGCAGGTTCTGAGTGCCTTGAGTCACGAAGTCGATGATCGTTGGGTCGTGCGTCTACCTAAGGCCGATACTTTTGTTCCCAGAAAAACAGCTGTTAAGCAAATTGCTGTTCTTTATGCGCTTGAACAGGGTGATCTAAAAGTTGCAGACCTAAATACCGAATATGGCAGTGTTGCTGCAACGCTTAAATCACTTGAATCAAAAGGGCTTATTCGCATAGAAGAACGTCGTCGTATTCGTGGCGCGGATGCTCATAGTGAGGTTTTTGCTGCACGTGTAAAGCCAGTGCCTGTTTTAACGCAAGACCAACAAAATGCGCTTGCTGTTATTCGTCAAGCTCGCATGCTTGACGGTGGTCGCGCTGTTGTAGTTGATGGTGTTACGGGCTCCGGTAAAACCGAGGTCTATTTGCAGGCGATTGCTGATGAGCTTCTTAATGGTAGGGGTGCAATCGTTCTTGTTCCAGAAATTAGTCTTACTCCTCAAACGCTCGCTCGCTTCCGTGGACGATTTGGTGATACGGTTGCGGTCTTACACTCGCGTATGACTCCAGGTGAACGCTTTGATCAGTGGGAGCTTATTCGGTCTGGTCAGGCTCGAGTTGTTGTGGGTGCGCGAAGTGCTTTGTTCGCTCCAGTTAAAAACCTAGGGCTCATCGTAATAGACGAGGAGCATGAGGGTAGTTATAAGCAAGATCAGGCTCCACGTTATGTGACGCGTGATGTTGCTTGGTGGCTTGCGCAATACCTTGACGCAACGCTTGTTTTGGGTTCAGCTACGCCTTCAATTGAGTGTTTGCAACTTTGTAAGGTCGATAAGCGTTGGCAGCGCGTTGAGATGCCTAATCGAGCTAATGGCAAAGCCTTGCCTCCTGTTGACATCGTTAATATGGGGAGTGAATTTGGCAAAGGCAACCGCTCGATGTTTTCAAAAAAGCTCACCTCAGCTCTTTTTGAAGAATTAAGCGCAGGTCACAAGGTCGTTTTACTACTTAACCAGCGTGGCTTCGCTCAATTTCTTCTGTGCCGAGATTGCGGTTTTGTCCCTGTCTGCGATTTGTGTTCAACTTCGCTTACCTATCATGAGCGCGGAAATCGAATAGTTTGTCACCATTGCGGGCATGAATGGATGGCTCCAAGTAAGTGTCCATCCTGTGGAAGCCCTTATCTTAAAAAATTTGGTGCAGGCACCCAGCGTGTTGAGGATGAACTTCGTTCTCTTTTGCAAACAAAAGAAGAAACCAAAGAAGTAAGCATTATTCGTATGGATGCCGATACCGCGAGTAAAAAAGGCGACCATCAGCGTTTATTGGAAGCTTTTGCTCAGGCGGATGCAGCTGTTTTGCTTGGTACGCAAATGATTGCAAAGGGCCTTGATTTTGATGAGGTTACTCTGGTTGGGGTTATTAATGCGGATACGATGCTTAAGCTCCCGGATTTTCGCTCAGGCGAGCGTACCTTCGATTTACTTTCGCAGGTTGCTGGTCGCTGCGGCCGTGGAGACTTGCCTGGTCGGGTAATCGTGCAGACTTATAGTCCTGATGATGTGGCAATTCGTGCGGCAGCAAACTATGATCGAAAACGCTTTTTAGATAACGAATTACATTTGCGCAAAGGCTTATCCTATCCACCCTTTGTGCGTCTTATTAATATTCTTGCCTGGGGTAAAGATGCTACACAAGTTCAATCGGTAGCCCGTGGTCTTTATACGGAAATAAATGAGGCACTTAATCAGGCTGGAGAGCAGGATTGGATTATTTTCCCTCCGACACCTTGTGTGCTTGACAGACTCAAAGGAGTTTGGCGATACCATATCCTCATCAAGGCTCCGCTTGCTAATTCTTCGCAAAACGGTGCGTATGAGGTAAATATGGATGGCAATAACCTAGATACTGACGTGCTTCTAAGTTTTTTCAGGAGCCGAAAGCCGGTTGATGGGGTCAGTGTTGCAGTTGATGTTGACCCAATAAGTCTTCTGTAGACTTACCACAAAGTATAAATTTGTGCTACTATTCTTCTTCGCACTAGTTTAGGAGAACTCTGTAAAAAATCAGAGGTTTGAAAGGATTGCGCGTGGTAAAAGCATCCGCTGAAAAATCCGCATCCGCAAGTGTTCCTGCTCTTACGGAACTCAAAAAGCTCAAGGTTGCAGAATTAAAAAGCAAGGCATCTGAGCTTGGTATTGATCCCAAAGGCATGCTCAAAGCAGATTTGGTCGAGGCAGTAAGTAAAGCACTCGAATCTGGCGATAGCGCTAAGGCAAGTAGCACGTCTAACGGTGAATCTGATACCGCAAAAAAGAAGTCAGTCACTAAGAAAAAGGCTGCTCAAAAAACTAAAATCACAGATACGCTCGAGCATGATCACGACGATGATCTTGATTCTGCTGAGCCTGATATCTCTTCTGTTGAAGATGAGGCTTCCGAGGCTAAAGAAGCAGCTTCAATGAGCGATGAGGCTTTGCTTGAGGGTATCCCTGAGTCCGAACTCAAGGCTGCTTCCGATGTTGCTCTTCCTAAGGTCAACAAATCCAAAAACGGTCGTTCGCGTGCTCGTGGCCGTGGTAAACGCACAAGCGATGCTTCGGTTACTTTGCTTACGGGCGATCCTGTTCGTATGTACCTTAAAGAAATCGGCCGTGTAAGCCTGCTTACTGCAGCAGAAGAAGTCGACCTTGCAATGAAGATTGAGGCCGGTGTTGCTGCAACCGAACAGCTGGAAAAAGAAGAAGCTGGCGAAATTGAGCTTGAGCGTCGTGAGCGCCGTCGTCTTTCTCGTGTAGAGATGGTCGGCTTAGACGCAAAACAGCAGCTCATTGAAGCAAACCTGCGTCTGGTTGTTTCTATCGCAAAGCGCTATGTTGGTCGTGGCATGCTTTTCTTGGACCTTATTCAAGAAGGTAACCTTGGTCTTATTCGTGCTGTTGAGAAGTTTGACTACACCAAAGGCTTTAAGTTTTCGACGTATGCTACCTGGTGGATTCGTCAGGCTATCACGCGCGCTATTGCTGACCAGGCTCGTACCATTCGTATTCCAGTACATATGGTTGAAACCATTAACAAACTCGTTCGCATTCAGCGTCAGCTTTTGCAGTCACTTGGTCGTGAACCAACCCCAGCTGAAATTGGCGAAGAGATGGGCTTAACTGAAGAGCGCGTTCGTGAAATTCAAAAGATTTCTCAGGAGCCTGTTTCCTTGGAGACCCCCATCGGCGAAGAGGAAGACTCTCAGTTGGGTGACTTCATCGAAGACGATGCAGCTATCGTTCCTCCTGATGCTGCTTCCTTTAGCATGTTGCAAGAGCAGCTTCGTAAGACTCTTGATGGCTTAGCTGAGCGCGAACGTAAGGTTATCGAGCTCCGCTTTGGTCTGGTTGACGGACATCCTCGTACGCTTGAAGAGGTTGGTCGCGAATTTGGTGTTACGCGTGAGCGTATCCGCCAGATTGAATCTAAGACTCTTGCTAAGCTGCGTCATCCTTCTCGTTCACAGAAGCTCAAGGATTACTTGGAGGATTAATTCAAGGTTCAACATTACTTGTTGATATGGGGCGTCCAATTTGCTTTGAAGTTTTCTTTGGAGCTTATTTGGACGCCTTCTTTATATAATGATGTTCTTGTTTAGCTTGCAAAAAGGTGCAAGCTTTTGATTGACAGACGCAAGCGTCTAAGGAAGGAATAGCCATGAGTCGCGAATTTAAAACTAAGTCGCAGCATAGGCATACAGAAAACCTGTTGGAATTTTTTGCTACCTGCCCTTTTGGTTTTGAAGAGGTGGTAGCTGCTGAGCTTAAATCTATGCGTATGTATCGCGTTCGCCCTTTGAACGGTGGCGTTTCCTTTCAAGGTAGCCCTAAGGATGCTTATCGCGCTTGCTTATGGTCGCGTGCTGCTTCGCGCATTATGCTTGTCATTGATCGCGTGGATGCCAAAGACGCGGATACCCTGTATCAATCGGTAAAGGCTATTCCTTGGGAAGAGCATATGAGTCCTGCAAAAACGATGGCTGTTTTTGCTCGTGGCTCTTCTAAAACGCTGCGTAATACTGCCTTTATTGGGCAAAAGGTAAAGGATGCTATTTGTGACCGTCTGCGCGAAGTAAAAGGATCTCGTCCTAATGTGGATTCCGAAAATCCAGACTTAGGCATTTGGGTTAATCTGCATGGCGCTCGCGCCACTATCAATATCGATTTTGCAGGTGGTTCGCTGCATCGCCGCGGATATCGTGAAGAGGGCGTACAGGTTGCGGCCCCCTTAAAAGAAGCGCTTGCTGCAGGCATGCTTTTAAAAGCAAGCTGGCACAAGCAATTTTCTAATTACGAAACTTTTGTCGACCCTATGTGCGGTAGTGGAACTTTAGTAATTGAGGCTGCTATGATGGCGGCTGACAGGGCTCCCGGTTTGCTTCGCGAAAAATGGGGCTTTGAGGGCTGGCTCCAATATCAATCTGCGGATTTCTTTGAACTTTTAGATGAAGCAGACGAGCGCTTTGAGGCTGGTCTGGCTAAGTCGCTGCCAATGTTTATTGGTTCCGATATCGACCCTCGTTGTATTGAGCTTGCAAAGGCTTGCGCTTTGCGTGCGGGTGTTGGCAAGCTGATCACTTTTGTTCCTGCCAACTGCAAAGATTTGCCTGCACTGCTTTCGGCAGCAGGTGCACAAGTTGATAAACCTGGTTTTGTTGCGGTTAATCCTCCCTATGGCATTCGTTTAGCTAAAGAAGATTTACGAAGTGTTACAGAATCTCTTCGTCAAGGCATCGAGGCGCTTCCTGAAAATTGGAAGATGATTGCAATTACGCCGGATCCTGATTTTGATGTAAGTCTTGCAATGGACGCTTATAGCGTTACCAAGGTTTATAACGGCAGAATTGAGTCAAGTGTTCGCATGTATGATTTGGGCGCATCCCGTCTTGAAACACTGGAGTTTCTTGATTTAGAGGGAAACGAACGTAAGGTCGGGGTTTCGTCGGGTCATGCCGAACAATTTGCCGCCCGATTGCGTAAGGTAGCTAAGCAGCGCCGCAAGTGGGCTCAACGCGAAAATGTCTTTGCTTATCGTGTATATGATGCTGACCTTCCCGATTATGCTGTCGCTATCGATTTGGTTATGGGTATGCGCATTCAAGATCCAGTTGAGGAACAGCGCGCATACGACTCAAGGCACAAGGCTAAATTTAAGGGCCGCTTTAGCCAGAAGAATTCTCGTGAAAACCAGCGTGACTCTCGTCGTTCTTTGAGCGCTGGGCGCAATCAAATTGCTATGAATCAGGGATTAGCTGGTAATAATATTTCCGGGGCTGCCCACGATATGCAGAAGCGTGGATTTGTGCATGTTAGGTCTATTGACGCTGAAAAAGTGCAAAGCTACATGAAGCCTTACCTGGTAATTTCTGAGTATCAGGCTCCTAAAGACATAGATCCAACCAAGGCTGCGCGTCGTTTGGATGATGCTATTAAAATCGCGGCTCTTATGTTTGATATTCCGGAAGAACGTATTGCCACTCGTGTTCGTAAGCAGGAAAAGGGTGGTAGTCAGTATGCAGCTAAGCAGCGCAAAGGAATGTATGTATTAACCGTTGAGGGTGGGCATGTTTTTGAGCTCGATCTTACTGGCTATCTGGATATTGGTCTCTTTTTTGACCACCGTCCCGTTCGCTCATTAATAGAAGCAGAAGCCAAAGATAAACGCTTCTGTAACCTGTTTGCCTATACCGGCAGTGCAAGTGTATATGCGGCTGCTGGTGGAGCAAAATCTTGTGCAACGGTAGACCTTTCGCCCACGTATTTAGAGTGGGCTCGTCGTAATATGCAGCGTAATGGCTTTAGGGATAAGGCATATCGCTTTAGCAAGGCTGATACGCTTGATTGGCTTAATGGCGAGCAGGAAAAGGAAACGATTTTTGACTTAGTTTTTGTCGATCCGCCAACCTTTAGTAATTCAAAAGCAATGGGCAAGCGCACCTGGGATATTCAACGCGATCATATTGTTTTGCTGTCTAAAATTGCACGAGTGCTAGCACCTGAAGGAAGCATTATTTTCAGTGGAAACCTTCGTTCATTTAAGCTTGATTTGCAAGGATTGAAAGAGCTTGGCTTGGTGGCTAAAGATATTACCGCGCAAACTATTCCTGAAGACTTTGCGCGCAATAAAAAGATTCATTTCTGTTATCGCATTATGCGTGCCTAGTGCAAGCAAGATTAAGTGAAGCTCAAGCTAAAGTCTCAAAGATTTTGCTCTGACAACTTAAAAAGGCTTTTCTAGTAAGAGCTTCGTTTGAAGCTAAAAGCATTTAAGCAAAACAAGAAATAAGAAAGCCTCCCAGTTCACGTATTCGGGAATTGGGAGGCAATTTAATTTTGTGACTTTTTTAATGGTGGAATAAGCGGCAAGCCTGTAGATTTTAGCTTTCTAGTCTAGTCTCTTTTACCTGTTTGCTGATAGGTGTTCACCTGCGCGCTTTTCTTGGATAGCTTTTACGCCGTAAGGGTCGGAGCCCCCTTGGAAGCGCTGAGGAGGATATTGCTTTACAAACCAAGTAAAAGTGGGGAGTCCCCAGGCGAGCGCAACACACCACCCTCCAAGAAGATCGGTTCCCCAATGAACGCCAAGATAAACGCGAGATAGGGCAACGCATATTGCAAGCAGCACCAGGACAATCATGATAATGATTCCGGGTAGGTCAGATTTTCCTTGTTTCCTAAAGTAAACAATTGCCAGCATAGAGAGAATAAAGGCAAGCATTAGGCAGGTGCCAGTATGTCCCGATGGATAAGAATATGTAAGCGGAATATCAATGATGGCCTGGTCAGTTGGGCGGGGATTACAAAAGATGAATTTTGCACCTTGCGAAATTGCCAAAAAGACTAAGTAGTTGCCAAGGCAGTACAAAAAGTCATCCCAGCGGCGCCTTACTGCAAGCCAGACTACAATGGCAAGGGCAATGACGCTCGACCATAGTTCACTGCCAAGCATGCTTAAGAAATTCATGAATTCGGTAAGGCCGGGGTTTCGCCAAGATTGAATAGTGGATGCAGTCAAAGCATTAAAGTCGTCTACCCAAGCTGCCCCGGAAGTGACTTGAATTCCAATAAAGACAAAAAGCAGTAAAAAGACGACGCAAGAAACGATGGTCCAGCGTGGTGCAATAGGGAAGCCTTTCTGGATATAGTTTAGAAGGGCTTCGCTTGCGGTGCTGCTAATTGCAGGCTGTTCGCTCATAGATTCTCCTCATCGTTTGTGCAACGCGCAAAATTCTATCACGCCTGAGATTGTTGTGATTTTGATACTAGAAATTTTGTTTGCAGTGGCTTGAGTGCGACAATAGGGGAAAGCAGGTGTTAGGGGGCACGGGATGCTTGTTCTAGTTATTAACGCAGGTAGTTCAACTTTAAAATGTCAGCTCATTGAAACTGATGGCAAGATCTCACGCATGAAATTTCTTGCTGATTGTATTGGACAGCCTGAAACTTCTTTAAAAATTAGCTATAGCGCAACGGATACTGTTCATAAGGGCAGCTTAAATACAGCTTCAATAGAGGATTGCTTAGAGTGGCTCTTACAAGCTTTAGTTGAAGATGAGACTTCTCCTATAACTGCTTTGAGTGAAATTGACGCAATAGGAAATCGAGTTGTTTCGGGTGGTGAGTACTTTAGTCAATCAATTTTGATTGATGATGATGTTCTTACAAAGCTTAAGGAATGTGAAGTTCTGGCTCCTCTGCATAATCCACCTGCAGACGCTTGTATCGAACATATGAACAAACTTCTGCCGGAAGTTCCTCAGGCAGCGGTTTTTGATACCGCATTTCATCAGACTATGCCGCCAAAGGCCTATATGTATCCTTTACCCATGCGCTACTACGAGCAGTATCACATTCGTAAATATGGGGCACATGGTACAAGTCATCGCTATGCAGCTCAGCAGGCTGCAAATTTAATTGGCCGCCCGCTTGAAGATTTAGGTTTAATAACCTGCCATCTTGGCAGCGGTGGTTCTATTGCTGCCATCAATCACGGTAAATCGATTGATACATCAATGGGTTTTACTCCTCTTGATGGCATCATGATGGGCACCCGTTCCGGTTCAATAGACCCTTCAATCGTTACGTATTTGATGCGCCAGGAGGGCTTGAATTATGACGAAATGGATACCATTCTAAATAAAGAGTCGGGCGTGCTCGGTATTACTGGAATAAGCTCTGACATGCGTGAAATTCTTAAATTAGCAAAGCTTGGTAACGGAAATGCTCAGCTTGCTATCGATATGTATGTCTACAAAATTCAGAAGACTATTGGTTCTTATTTTGCGATTATGCGTCGCCTTGATGCAATTGTTATGACGGCAGGAATTGGTGAAAATTCCGCTGAGCTGCGCGAATTAATCTTTGCTGGTCTTGCTCATATGGGAATGATTTTGGATAAAGAACGCAATAATGTGTCGGGTGCGATAGGCATGAATCGCATAATTTCAATCGATGATAGTCCTATTAAAATTTGTGTGGTAACCACTGACGAAGAGATGCGTATTGCTCGCGAAACTGATGCGTTAGTAAATGGCGAAGATGCTTCAAATTTGCCCGCAGATGCCTTTGCTTAAGCTTGTTTTGTTAGCCTAGGCAAAGACATCTGTATTGTGCTTATAAGGACATCGAAAGTTCGGAACCGGCTGGTCCTCGTTTGATAATGATTTTTCGGTCGATTGCGCTCTTAAGCTCTTCAACATGACTAATGATGCCGATGAGTTTATTTTCGCAGCCAAGCTCTGAAAGCATACTGATTGCGGCATTGAGCGACTCTTGGTCAAGAGACCCAAACCCCTCATCAATAAACATGGTGTCAAGTTGAATTCCTCCTGCGTGAGCCTGGATTATGTCAGACAAGCCAAGCGCTAAGCATAAGGAAGCTTGGAAGGTTTCTCCTCCTGATAGAGAACTGGCACTTCGTGCTCTACCGGTGAAGTTATCAAGAACGTTGAGTTCTAGGCCTGTTTGACCTTTAAGGGTGCTGCCGCTTGTATCGCGTAAGAGTTCATAACGCCCTGAGCTTAAGCTTGAGAGTCGTTTATTTGCAGCGGCGATGATTTGGTCAAAATAAATTCCTTGAATATAGGTTTCAAAGGTAATTCGTGCTTGGCCATTTAGTTTTCCGTTGGCAACATCCGAGAGTTCCTGAATTTGCGCATAGCGTTTTTCTAAGGTTTCGGATGTACTGAGTGCTTCGTTGAGATCGCGCGCGAGATAGACAGAATAATCTCCGCCATGTGACGGAA
>CAVCRX010000070.1:0-13867 GCA_963604935.1 Bacteroidaceae bacterium | reverse complement strand
CAATGGCAGGTCGACCGCCTGGAGCAGGTGCGCTCCTGGGCGAGCATCAAGAACCTGAAAGGGCGGTAATCAGAATGCTGGCTTGATACACACATAGGGCACAGCAAGCCCTTTTCATGCTTCTTAAGGTGCTAAAACTTCTCACAAAAACAAAACTAGGGCTGCGGTAAATAGTCCGCAACCTTAGTCTTCTTCAAGTTAAGGTAATTGCATTAACGATGAATACGGCAAAGCTAATCTTCTCTAAATCAGCGTCACTATAGCCGCGCTCAGGGCGGCAACAATGACGAATAGCAGGACACCCCACTGATGCCTCTTTTCTCTTTCCCCTCACCCTAGAATCTTGAAGACGCCAAGACAGCTACCCCGTATCCCGGATTTTCCTTACATTGGCATTCACTAAGCGCCGTCCGAGGTTGCGATAGCTGCAGCCAGTGGTAAGAAACAAACAACAAGCTCCGCAAAAGCCCTTACAGATAAGTCACTGTTTCACTAAGAGGTTTGCGGCTGGAGTGATTCGAAAGTGGGCCAGTACCCTCGGCAGCATAGCCAAGGTCCAGGAACATAAGCACTTCCTCGTTTTCAGGCAAGCCGAGCTTCTCTTTAGCAACCGCTGGATCGAAGAAGTTAATCCAGCAGCTATCAACTCCTTCGTTATAGGCGGCAAGCACCAAATGCGTGGCCACAATGCTGGCATCCTCTATGCCGGAATCGCGCTCATCACCTGGGTAGGTAAATGTATTCTCGGTATCAAAAGCAACCACCGCAACGCACGGTGCACCATAACGGCAAGGGGTAATTTCATCGATAAGCGCAAGTTTCTCGGCCGACTGCACCACATAAATGTGCTGCTCCTGCAGATTCTTGGCCGTCGGGGCAAGGCGCGCAGCATTCAAGATAGCCTCGATCTTCTGGGCTGGCACAGCTTTGCTGTCAAACTTCTTGCACGAATAACGGTTGGCAATAACTTCATTGAATTCCATGGCATTACCTTTCCCTCTTACCGTGGCTTGACACTACCGAAATGAAATAGCTGTACAAAGCAGCAATTCGGCCACCACGAATATCTATCACCTGAACCTTACACCTATCACCACTACCTATACGATTAGAACATCGGATTCAACAACAAGAAATTCATTTCATCAGAATGAGCGGCTTATCCCCTATCAACGAGTACGAAATTGCCAGGAAACTAAAAGCAAGCCCCACCCTAGCTACGCAGCATCGCGAAGGCTTCAACAAACTACCAGGATTTTCCGAAAGACATCTTGTTTGTGCGCCGCAGACGATTCACTGCGCTAACGCATCACGCCCTCAATAAAGCTAGAAATAATATCTGACATGATCGAGCTAAACTCCTCGACGTCTTCCTTGCACCCATCTTCAATCCATTTACCAATAAGCGAACAGCTCATTCCAACAAGCGCAATTTGTGCATAGTGAGTGTCAATCTTGAGGCCTTCCACGATGTGGTGCGCCTGCCAAACCTCATCAATATGAACGAATAATTTCTTTTGAAACAGAGCACCTTGCTCAGAATCATAAATAACCGTAAAGATTTCTTTGCTCTCTGATATAACTTCCAGCATGCGCGTTATATACGTCTTAAATTTATCCCCTTGTATAAAACCCTCACGCGAAATGTCATCGGGAATCGCTCGGGAAATCTGCGCCATTTTTGCCAACAGCTCGTCCTCAAACTTATTAAGCAGGTCGAATTTGTCAACGTAGTGGGCATAGAAGGTACTTCGATTGACGCCCGCCTTACCGATGATGTCCGTCACCGTTGTTTTTGCAAAGCCCTTTTCTTCTAGCAAGTCTTGAAAGGCCTGCATGATCCTGTTTTTTGAACAGACTGCTCTAGGATCTTCTTTCCTAGCAATAGAGTTCTCCGACATATATCGATGATTTGATGACTGTTTCCCCATTTGGCATCTACCTATGATTAAAGCAAGAACTTCTCCAACATTTGTTGGAGATTATAGCAAGACAATAAATCAAGGGGGTTTCTTATGAATAAAGAGCAGAGCATCACATTCACGGTTGATGGTAAAGAAATAAGCCAAGAGGAAATTCGCAAGGTCGAAAAGGAACGGTACGACAAGGTCCTAGGCGAACTAGTAGAGAAGTCAGTCCTTCGGGCCTCGCAAGTAGAAAATCTATCGCTAGAGGCCGCCAAACAATTGCTGGCCCAAACAAAAGAATCACTTGGTCGAGATGAGATCTTGCACTTATACGACAAAGAGCTCAGGGCATCCGACAAGATGTGGAGCGAAATATCAAGCACATCACCAGCCAAGAGCGACTTGCAGGCTGGCATAGTCAATGTCAGAACACAGGGCATATCGATTTATCAGTTTCTAGCCGTAAACGCCGAGGTTGTAAAGCAAAACGGCCTCTACATCCCTTCTTTAATCCACCCGGAGCATTACAGTTTTGACGTGAAAAACGGAGAACAGATTATTGTCGAGACCTTTGGCATGTACAAAAACCCAACCTACATGCACCTTATTCCGGCAAACGATGGCTATACGCCTATTCCGCTCGATAAGGACACAAGTTTTGCGATGGTCGGATACACCCATTTGGCGCACAACGATTTAGACACAAAAATCGTCGGCATGCATCAATTCAAAGAACAAGAAGATGGTCTGGACATCAAGCTTGGCGTGTTTTTACCAAAGACCGCCCCAAAGGAAATGCTTGAGGGCCACAAGTGGCACCTAATGGTTGAGTTTAATAACTGCCTTTTATTGGCAGCAGAAAAGCATGTGAGTCTGCTCAAAAAGCTGGCCATGAAAGCGGCACTAAGGAAGATGAAGAGGTAAATCGTCGGGCAAGACGATGCGAGCACAATCAACAAGTATCCGCCCCTACTCGCCCTTGGTGCCGAGCTAAAAGCCACACTTTGGCGCCAGGTTGATTACCAACGTGACAGGCATCATATCTGCCCAGCATTAACTTCGTACCCCTGCGGACAAAAACAAAGCGGACCAATCCCGAAGTGAGGGTTGGTCCGACTGGCTTTCTGCCCCTAAGTCGCGGGTTAGTCCGACCGATTTTCTGTCTTACACACCAAACATCGTTTCAAGCAAGGCGATACCAGTGGCAGTGCGAAAGATTTTCTCTTTCACGGAAGCAATGGCGTGCTCAGACGATTTTTCCTCAAAAAGGTTAACCAGGAAGTCAGCCTCGACAAGTGCCTGATAGTCGGCACCATCAATATTTTTATAGGTGTGGTGATGCCCTACCAGATAGGCCACACGCTCGCAGCGTTCGCTACAAAAGCCAAGTTCAGTGAGCATCTTGCGTGCTGGTTCGGGGCCAAGTTCTTCCTGCAGCTTACCGTCGTTGCGACCATATTTCTCAAGCGCCGGGTGGATGCCAATGTCGTGCACGATAGCCGCAGCCTCAAGAGTAAGCAGAGTCTCGGCGTCAAGCCCCTCGCCTACACCAATAGTCCTAGCAAAACTCGCAACCTTAACAAAATGCTGAATACGCTTGGCGTCGCCCGCATCAAACTCAATCATCTTGAGCATAAGAGCCTGAAGCAAGTCTTCACGTCGGCTTACATCACTATTTGCATCGTCCATCTTGTTTCCTTTCTTCAAGCCGATGAGCAAGCCCTCATCATTCCGGACAGTCCCGTCCAAAAGCTCGTCACCCGATCAGTTTCTGACTACAAATCTTTAGTCAAACGCATCTTTAACTCACGACCGTTTTGTAATACGCACCGAAATCTGCAAGTGAATCAATAATAGGCATCATCTGCTGGCCAAGCTCGGTAAGGCCGTACTCCACACGGGGCGGGTTTTCACCATAATCTCGACGAAAAACCAGACCGTCCCCCTCCAACTGGCGAAGACTATCGGTAAGAACCTTCTGAGAAATTCCCTCCAGGTCACGGCGTAATTCATTAAAACGCCAGGGGCGTACACGCAAATTGCGAATAATAAGCAATTTCCACTTTCCACCCACAAGCGCCACCGCCGTAGCAACGGGGCACTCCGGAAGCTCTTCCTTGGTTTTCATAGATCGCTCCCCTCCTTTGTTCAGACTTATTTCACAGTATGTACGTAGTTACAAAAAGGTGCGTACTCGATTTTGCATGTGCTCTGACATTGAATATAAACCATGCAAGGAAGTCTTGCGAAGTAGTCCGACTAGAAAGAGGAAAACAATGGCAAATTACGCAAAGATAATCATCGGCAACGAACCACGCACAGAGCTGCACGAAACCCTCGGTCTTACCGGCGCTGAGTTAAGCATTAACAAGTTACCCGCCGGAGCAGGCGTACCCTTTGTTCATGCTCATAAAGAAAACGAAGAAATCTACGGCGTACTCGAAGGTCGCGGCATTGCTGTGATTGACGACGAAGAAATTGAGCTCACGACGGGTACGTGGCTGCGTGTTTCCCCCGCAGCAAAGCGTCAATTTAGTGCTGATGCCGATGAAGGCATTGTCTACGTATGCATCCAGACAAAGCAGGGTTCTCTTGGTGCATTTACTGCAGACGACGCCATTATGTACTAAGCGTGCGCAACACTAATAAATACAGCGCTTAAAGCCAAGATTTCAGCAAACGGCAAGTATTACCGTGTTGCAAACTTCTAAATAAGTGGCTCACAGCCAGCATAAGGAAATAATTGTGCCGTAAATAAATCGGCGAGGTCAGCCTCGTAACTGGCCTCGCCAAAGAAGTAAAGCTAATTTCTTAAGCCTGCATCACTCAAAGTTTCAGCAGCCACAAGCCTAAAAACCTAAGTTCTCGCCCACCATGATTACGTGAATACGACCCTTATGGCGTGAAAAGCGCGTGATAAGAAATTGACAGCAAATAGTGTCGATACTCTTGCAGTCGTAGCATTTACCTTTGAACTTGCAGGGCGTGCTTAGGTTGAATTTCTGAGCATTGATGGGCGCAGCAATATTGCGGGCGCGCTTCATAGCACTATCAAGATCAGGGCAAACCTTATTCATGCCAATAATAAAGAGCACTTGCTTGGGGCCCTGAGCAATGCAAGAAACTCGGTTTGAGTTGCCATCAATGTTAACAATCACACCATCGTCGGTAATGGCATTCGCACTCGCGATAAAGACATCGCTGTCGTAGGCAGCCAAAAGCTCAGCACGCGGGTCCATATCGCCATGGCCTAAAAACTCATAGTCACCCGACTCGAGCGCGGCAGTAAGACCAATCTCCTTTGCGCTTTCGCAACCACCAATGCCCACTGTGCTACCAGAAGGAATAAGCTCCAAGGCCTTAGCTAGCGCCTCTTCTTTAGTTGCGACATAGCAAGCACTCATATTGCGGCTCTCCAGGCCTTTGACAACAAGCTGTCCCAAAAGTTCATTTCGCTTAACAGCGTTTTCGTTCACGGTACCTCTCCATTTCTTCGTGCGCTTATACGCGCCACACGCTATACGCTATTTCGTCTTTACAGCCTTCTTGGCAGACCAGCTGGAGTAGTAGGTCTTGCCGTTGACCACCTTGTAGCTACGAGCCTGAACGTAGTACTTGGTCTTCTTCTTGAGCTTCTTTACAGTCTTGGCTTTAACACTTGCGCCCTTGGCCTTTACGGTCTTGGCACCTGCCATGGACTTCTTGGTGGAATAACGGATCTGTACACCAGAGCGCTCAGTCTTGTTCTTGGTCCACTTAACCTTGAAGGCCTTCTTTGCCTTAGAAACCTTGAACTTAGTTACCCCCTTGGGGTTAACCACAAAGCTTGCGGTGGTCTTGCCCTTATAGGAAGAACCCTTCGCGTTGATGGTCACTTTGTAGGTGCCAACCTTCTTGCCAGACGCAATGGAAGCGGTGTAGTCGGTGCCAGACTTTAAGGTCTTACCATTCAAGACAACAGACTTAACACTGGGCTTTTGAGCTTTACCATTGTAGGTAAATGCGGTCTTAGAGAGCGTTACCTTGGCCTTTGAAATGTCAACTACCGAATCCTCAGAGGAAGGGATATCAATCTTGAATTTGGCGGTAATCTTGCCGTCTTCATCAAGGCTGGACTGCTCAAGTGCATCCTTACCAGAGAAGGTAACTTTGGTATCCGAACTTAGCACCGCAGCACTGTCCTCAGCCAAAGCCAGAGTTACTGTCACGATATAGCTTTTACCAGCCTGAGTCTTAGCGAATGCTTCCTGAGCTGTACCATCTTCTGTTGTCCATTGCAATTGAGTTTTAATACTTTCAAGCTCATCGCCTTTTTCGTCCGCCAGCTTAAGCTTGGCCGCTGCAGGCAACCGATCGCCTGCAGCAATAGTAGGCAGCGCTATATCGGCAGTCGCCACCGTCACAGGGTCTTTATACGTAGCCGTAACTGCAACGTCAGCATCCGGCATAGTAAACGACGTAGAAGAATTGGAAGCATCCTTAAACTCAAGCTTAGCAGAGCCATCCTTGACTACCCACTTATCAAAGAATTTACCCGCAGGTGCTTCGTTTGCCTGCAAGTAGACAGTGCGGCCCTCAGCTACCTCACTGATAGGCTCACCATGGCTATCAAAAGCACTGCCGCCCTCGACCGTCACAGTATGAGCCTGCCCCTCTTTTATCGTGTAGTTGTAAGAGACTAAACCTAGCTGGTAAGCGTTCTTTTTGGCGTAGACAAAAAGGGTGCAGCTCTTTGTGATTTCAATAAAGCTACCTTTGGAATACTCCTTAAATTCCAGGTCGTTCATGCTCGTAGCGTCCGCTTCGCCAATAGCGTAGTAAATTTGAACTTGATCAGGATTGATCCAATCATCACCCTCTAAAAGTTTGACCTTTTGAGAGCCAGCATAAGTACCTGCTTTAACGCTAGGTGTAGGAGCTGTAAAGCTCACAACAAAGCTGCGGCTCACCTCATGGCTCACGCCAAACTTATCTTTAAAACTACCGACAGCTTTAAAGCCACCCGTAGACTCATCTACCACTGTCTTGTCGTCCCAAGTAATGGGAGCCCTCAATTCTGTCTTATCGGTAAGCCAGTAAGAAATGGAAACAGGTAGATAGTTGCTATACTCGCTCTCAGTATTGATGGTGACTTGCTCAAGCCCACTCTCGTCTGCTTTGTCGTACGCGGCGTCTCCTCCAACTGTTACCAAATAGTCCACCGTAGCGCTGTTGTTATCCTGATCAATTGAAAAATTGGTAGCTAAAGCATCGTTTACAAACACAGCGGAACCATCTGCCCAGTCAAACTCACTGCCGCCTTTGGAGTAACTAAAGGTGATAGCGGCAGTATAAGTACCAGCTTCAACACTAGTCCCTACAGCACTACCGTCTTCTTTCTTCCAGGTAATAGAGATGTTCGTAACTGCATCAGTGATGTCTTTACTCTCAGATGTAGTCACCTTGCAAGACTTAAGCTCTGACGGAAACTCTTTGCCTATCTCAGGCTGTGCTACCTGAAGCTCCACTTTGCTTACCAGGGGCTTAAATAAAGCCGCAAGCGCAACGTCATCACTGGGCTTACTCACTGTAACAATATTGTTTGTCTCGTCCAGCGTGGCGCATTCAGGTAAAGAAGATGTATCCCAGCCGCAGAACTTCCAGCCAGAAAGCTCGGGTACAGGAATTTCTATCGAGCCGTTCTCTACAAGCGAGTAGTCCTGCGTAGCAATCGTCTCTTTGGAGTTAACGTCTACAGCATTGACTGCAACAGTATGAGCATTTCCGGAAGGCTTCTCGTAATTAGCAGAAAGCTCAATACAGTACCTATTGCCCACAAAATATATTTTTTTGACTTCAGCCGATACCGTACCTATTAATGGAAGTGATATCTTTGCATCGATTTCGTTAGCTGTGAGCTCGCCGGAGACCTCCATGTCGCAACTCGTCACCAAATCGGAATCCACGTTTAGCCAATACGTTAAATTCTTGGCCGTCTTATCCTCATTCTCAAAAGCAGTGCGCGCAAAATAAGTAATTCCCTTCGACAAGGTGCTGGCATCGGGTTGAACCTTATGGTCACTCATGTCTGTCAGCTCAAACAAGCTCATCGACACGCCATCAATCTTGCCGCTTGTATCACATCCTGTACCGCTTATGTCGTCATATTCGGAACTCTCTCCAATAGTCAAAGACATTTTTTTGAGTATAGCGGGGTACTGCGCCTCAAGCGTCAGTTCGCTATCAGGCATAACGAAGCTTGCTTTCTTATCAGACCCAGAGGCATAGATAAATCGTGAGCTACCATCCGGATAGGTAATCTTCCAAGACGTTGGACTGACGCCATCCTTTTGGTAATCGCTACCGGTAAGCACCGCAGTAAGACCAATAGCCATCTGCTTGGTCTTCGTCTCATCGTTGCCATATTTAAGCGTCACTTCTTTTGTTGCGCCATAGTGAGCATACAAGGTCATACTAAGGTCGCTTACCTTTACTGAGACCTTACCTTCCTCATTAGGATACGACCTACCAGTACTCTCGCTGCCGCCCAACTGCCAGTCCCACCAAAGCGGGTATTGCTTATCGCCGTCTACCCCTTTTGCATACTTCGTATTGTCAAACTCATAGTTGCCCCACGCTTGACAATCAAAAGTATCAAGTTTCTCGGTGCCATCCTCGTTATACAAAGTTATAGTTCTATCGCCAGAAGCCCAAGTAATCCAAAAACCATCATTGTCTTCGTCTTCGCTGCCGCTTCTCTTCTCTATCTTCTGAGCCTCGTACGTCGCGTAGAGAACATCCTGTTTGCCCTCACTGTCAACCAGCCCATCAAGCAAGCTAAGATCGGCAATCTTACGTTCATCACCGTCGTGGTAAATACCTACAGAACTACCAGATTCAAGCTTTCCTCCGGTAATGCGCTGATCATATTCCAAGAACACAGAAGTAAGCTTGACAATACCTTTAAGCTCAAACGTACGTGTGCCGGTTCTATTGTTTTCGTAATAGATGTCAGAGCGCTTAGTGTGGCCTTTGATGTCTTCGCCGGCATCTGTTCTCTGACCGATAGTTACATTCTCAAGATAAAGATCACTTGCGATGTACATAGACGGAGCCGAAGGAGCGCACTCGTTGTTTATAATTGCGCCCTCATGCTTTGAGTCACCCTTTACCGTGAAGGTCGCAGAAGAATAGACGGCTCCGCCCTTAGTATTAGCCCAGTTTCTTGTAACGCAACCCTTGTCGTTAAGTGTGAGTGTGGTGCTGCCGTTTATATAAAAAGCTCCACCAAAAGCAGCATTATTACCTTGTACCTTAGATTCACCGTTAAGCGTGACGTAAGTCTCACCATCGTCGGTATAGATAGCGCCACCATAGCCTTCCGCCTTATTTTTGAGGATAGTTGCCGTATCGTTAAGGGTGACTTTTGCCTCATCATTCAGATATAGAGCACCGCCATCGCTCCTTCCGGTAGAGTTTTCGCAGATAGAAGACTCGCCGTTAAGAACAAACTCCGTACCGTTGTAACAGTCGTAGACAGCACCGCCACTGCCCTGCTCTGCTTTATTAGCGCGTATCTTAGAGCTATCGTTAAGAGTAACGGAGCCGTTGCTGCCATTGTGATAGATACCGCCACCACAGCCGTTGTCAGCTGTCGCGTTATTTTCTGCAATTTCGGAGTTGCCTTTAAGGGTAATTGTTGTATCGCTGTCGTTAACATAAACGCCGCCGCCGTTAGCACCCTTGTTGCTGTTGATCTTTGCCGTATCAGAAAGCGTGAGCGTAGAAACATCTTCCAGGTAGATGCCGCCACCATCACCTTCCGCCGTATTACTGACAACTGTGGTGTCTTTGCCTTTAAGAGTGATGGAAGTACCGTTGTAGCAGTTGTAGATACCGCCGCCTTCTTTGAGGGTGTAATTACTAGATATCGCGCTGCCATTATCCAGCGTGATTGAGCCGTTCTTACAATTGAAATAAATACCGCCGCCAGAATCGTGCGTGTTGTTGCTGTTAATCTTTGACGCATCAAAGCTTATCGTGCAGTCATTGCCATCCACATAGATGCCGCCGCCACCCAGGATTCCCAGATTGCCCAAAATTTCGCTGCCATTCTTGGCAGTAACAGAGCTGCTATCCTTGCGCACATAAATGCCGCCGCCTGTGCCTTCGGCATGGTTGTATTCGATCTTGGCGTTATCCAGCTCCAATTGGCAGCTCTTGCCATGCAGCGCAACACCAGCGCCGTGACCATAGCTCGAATCCCACTGATCGGTTAAATTTCCTGCAAGCGTAACATTGCTGAGATACGCCTTAGCACCCTCTTCAGCAAGCGATATACCACCAGCACCATACTTATCGTCACAAGCGCCGCCAGTAATAAGGCCACCTGTAATGACATCCGTGCCGCTTTCGTTGTAAGACCAGAAATTGTTATTGTCTTCCAGCGTACCGCCGTGTTTGCGCTCGTCCTCGGTATCGGTGCCGCCATCGACCTTTAGGGTTCCGTTCTTCTTAACGTAGATAACCTCGCCTTCGCTTTCGGCATACCACTTATCGCTATAGCTGCCTGCCTTAGCGCGATTAAGCATGTGACCGTTAAGGTTGAGGTAGAGCGTCATTCCTTCTTCTACCACAATGCGTCCGGCGCTCTTTGTATTCCAGTCTGTATAAAGATCAAGCCTAATCGACTTAACAAAAGATGCTGAACCAAGCTGTTCTATAGCACCAACAACCTGATTAATGTCGTAGACATTTTGCATGCCCTCGCTATAGATAGACTGGGTGCCTTCTGAATCTGAATAAACACCAATAGCGCCAACCGGCTGGTCGTCAGCGTGAGCGGTATTGGCAAAGGGGGGGGCAAACAATGCTGCAAGTACGATTGCAACAGCAATAAATAGCGCTGCCATCATCTGATGAAATGAAGAGAGTTTTGCGCAGACGGGCTTCATAAGAACTCCTCCAGAAATATGCTCTTACCTTATCTCTTTATCTTAACGCAATGATATGCTGGCAGCCGTGCTATAGGACTCTTATTAACCGCACCGTCCAGGGACACAGAAGCAGCATCAAGAAAGACTGAGTTAACCAAAGAATGTTGTCGCTTCAATCGTTTTAAGCTAGTCGATATTTACGATCCCTGCTTGTTGCTGGCGCCGTTGAAACAATACGCCCCTCAGAAAGCAGGCTCCTTAAACGATAGCGAACCTGAGATACAGAAAGGTCAAGTTCTTTTGCAAGTTCGCGCACAGAAAGCTCTCCGCGCTCCCCTAGTACATCTAGAACACCCTGTTCGCTCCTTGTAGCAACCGACTCAAAAGGCAGGCCATCGTACGATACGCGCATAAAAATAAGCTTGAAACTATCGAGCCCCGGCTTAAACTCAGGTGCCGGTATCCCTCGCTTCTCGCACTCACGAATCATCATAGGTACACCTGATCCGTTCCCTTCTGCGAGAGAACCGACCGAGGTAGGCAGCGGTACAAGAGACATAAGCTTCATAAGCGTTGCATTTCTGCAGCAAGAAAGCCCATCCGCAAGGTTCTCGCGCGTCTTGCTGCCGCAAAGACCGCCGGGGTTCACCACCTCAACGCGGTCGTCAAAGATATCCACAGCAACCGCCTGACCGTCATATCACGGGCTGTAGTCTCGATGAATAAGAGCGTTAGCGATAGCCTCTCGAATAACCTCTTCGGGAATCTCTAGTTCATCAATCCTACCAGCTCCAAGTACAAGTGAACGACGCTTGAGATTCTTAGCGATAGCTCCCACAGCATCGCTGAGCATTTCACCTAGCGTACCCTCGCATACTGTACGGTCAAGAAATCGCAGAGCGCCAGATGAACCTTTTTCCAGTCCAGCATGGACAACCACATCTACCACTAGGCGCGGAAAGAATTGCTGAGGGTAAGAACCCGCCGTCAAAAGACCGGCTTTCGTAATTTCTCCAACCTCATCAATGAAATTTAAGCGCTGAAGCTTATCCCATTCATTCTGGGCACCCTTCAATGCTCGAGGAGATAACTCATAGGCTCTATCGAAAGTGCGCTCAATTAGCGCTCTGTCAAGATCTGCAGATGTAGCTCCCACAACGGGTGCACGATCAAAATTAACAACACGATTAGCTGTCGAGACTAAAAATAGCTCATTGGAAGAAAGCAAAATGTCTTTATCGTCGACGCGCTTATAACTGCCCTTAGCTGGGCCGCGATCGAAGATGTAACAAGGCTTCGAAGCTGGGTCAAGCTCAAGAACTTCGATAGCAAGAACAGGAGAGCCAGCAAGCTCTGCACGCTCAATCTTATATTTAGGCGGATTAGCAAGTTTTGAAGGAGACCCGCCGTCGCCCATACCAGCAACAAACTGATCACACGTACGGTCGGGATCAAAGCCCTCAACGGGAGTAAACCCAGCCCGCTCACTCAAGCCAAGAAGGATAAGGCCACCACTCGTATTTGCAAAAGCGCTTACCGTTTCCCAAATGTCGCTAGATAACTTACGAGCGCACTCCTTTACTTCGACATCGCCATCGTCGGTTCCTTGTCGCTTAAGGCGTTCAACAATTGCTTGTAACTTATCTTGCTCCATCTGTTTCACTCCTCACTTACAGTCTCAGTTACAGTCTCAGTTACACTTTCACTCTCACTTACAAAATAAACGAACGATTGTAAGTGAGAGTTCCGACGGAAAACCAAAGGCATATTTCGCAAGGATAAAGACAACAATAATTGACTAGCACGCCTTGGCAAACTGCTTTATTCCTTAGAACACAGATTCTCAAGCCGTCGAATAAATTCCTCGCAGGCACGGCTTCGCAGACGGTATTTCTTCCATACAAGAAACGAACTGATAGACATCGGGGGCTCCAACGGAACAAAGTTTAGGTCTCGCCCCTCAAGTTGTAGCAGATGATCGATACCCATGGCGCAGACTTCGCCTGTGCGCACCAGATGAGCAGCGTTACCCAGTAGGTCAAAGCGCCCCACAACATTCAGATTATCCATCGCGAGCGTCCCGCCCGACCAGGCTTCGAGATCGACAGCCTTGTTGGACGTGCGCGAGCTTAGAAGCAGCGGCATGTGCGCAACATCGACCGACGTTACACCCTGAAGTTTCGCCCACTCGCTTTCAGCAGAGACAGCAACACCCACTCGATCAACACCAGGCATGCGTAGCCACTCGTACTTTTCAAGGTTTACCGGCTCTATGAGCAGCCCGAAGTCGAGCAGGCCCCGCTCCAGGCGTTCCTCAACTGCATCAGCATTGCCGGTATACAGCTCCACAGTCACATCTGGATGGTCTCGGTGAAGACCAGCAAACACCTGCAGCACGAAACGCATGGCCTGAGTCTCGCCCGCACCAATACGTATAACACCCGAAAGCCCTCCTTGCTCGTCGGAAAGCTCCGCTTGCGCCCTATCCACCAGGGAAATTATTTCCTCAGCGCGCTGGCGCAAGCGCATGCCCTCTCCAGTAAGGGTGCACGAGCGGTTGCTTCTCTCGAACAGTGTCACACCCAGCTCGCGTTCCAGGTCGGCAATCTGGCGCGATAGCGTGGGTTGCGTCACGTGTAGCACGTTGGCCGCCTCGGTCATATTCTCCTCGCGCGCGACAGCAAGGAAGTAGCGCAGGGTTCGCAGCTCCATTACAAGCCCTTTCTTTTTGGCGTTTGCGCTTTGTTATGCATATTGCGTATATCCAAGTAGTCAGTATAGGCATTTAACATTACTACGCACCGCCCGTAATCTTACTTATGAAAGAAACCACTACACGAAAGGCGGTAAGGATGCAGTACACAAGCCTCGGACACTCCGGCATCAAGATTTCAAAACTCTGCCTCGGCGGCATGAGTTTTGGCGAAGCCAGTCCCGACTTCCATCAGTGGACAATTGGGCCAGACGAGACCCGCGAAGTAATCAAACGTGCACTCGAAAACGGCATCAATTTCATTGACACGGCCAACTGCTACGCCTTTGGCA
>CAVCRX010000069.1:0-5369 GCA_963604935.1 Bacteroidaceae bacterium | reverse complement strand
CATTTTCAAAAGCTATATCGCAGTCTTTGATCTTACCCTTTGCCTTTTTTATATCCTCTTGGCTTGGAGCTTTTGCGGTAAAGCTTGCAGGTTTTGGGTGCTCTAGAGATCCGCAAACAGGGCAGGGTTTGTCCATAACAAGATCAGAGGCCAAGATTCCTGCTTGTTCGAGTTTTTGCAAATCTTCAAGCTGCTGTAATTCTGCGTGAGACCGATTACGCTCGTTCATTGCCTTGTTAAGCTCTAGGCTTTTGTTTTTGAGTTCAAGTTCTTTTTCATTGATTTGTTTGAGGCAATCTATTTGTGCTTTAAGGGTCTTATCTAAGGTTTCCTTGGTTTGTTTCTGAAGTTTGAGTTCCGCCTGGGATTCAACAAGGGAGGTTCGAGCGGGTTCTAGATTATGGATAGTTTTTTCGCAGGATTCTATTTGTTTACGCTCAAGCAATTTCTTTTTTTTAAGCTCGTCAAGCTTTATTTGTTTTGCTTTGATTTCAGAGTTAATTTGCTTAATGCTTACTTCTAGATTGATGCATGTTTTTTCGCGATCCAGGTAGGACGAAGCCTCGTCAAATAATTGCTCCTGTTTTGCGTATTCGTTGTTGGCTTTTTCGAGCTCAAGAGCATAGTTTGAGAGTTCTTGCTCTTTTGCTTGAAGTTTTTCTAACTCCTTATAAGCAGTATCTTTGGCCTCTACTTGCTGCTGAAGTGCTTCTTTGATTTGATTATTCTCGGTGCTTTTCTGGTAGAACTCCTTGCTTGCTTCTGTGAGTCGTGTGTAGTTAGGAACTTTGCTTTCGAGTTCCACGATGAGAGTATTGAGCTTATCCTCAATGGGGAGATTTTTCTTTGCTTCGGCAAGTTTACTTTGGAGCTCGGGTAGCATTTGCGAAAGCTCGGCTTCCTTAGTTTGAGCTTCGACTAATTCCTTACGTGCAATCATGAGAGCTTGAGCTTTGCTGATGAGTTGAGTAGTGGCTTCTTGCTTGAATCGCTTTTCTTTGATTGTCTGAGCAAGCACTTTTTCGTTGTTGCTGTCTTCGTTGATTTGGGCCTCAAGAGCCTCTTTGAGCCATGTTCCTAAAACAAGCTTGTTATTAATACGCTCATTGCGCTCGAGGTCGTAAGTGCCGTCTTTGATAAAGAGTGCTTTACGCGCTGCCTCATTAATGGAGCGCTGTGTGCCTGAAAATTCCTTTTCGATTGAGGAGCGGAGATTGTCAAGTTTATCCGAGAATTGCATATAGCAGCTCGTGTTAAAGAGCTTTCTGAAGATAGCGCTGCGATCTTTGGTTTCGGCTACCAAAAGCTTTCTAAAGTCACCCTGAGCAATCATTGCTATTTGCGAGAACTGATTTTGGTTAACCCCCAAAAGTTCAACGATTGCCTCTAGAGCTTGCTTTTCTTTGGTGATTACTGCTTTTCCAGGCTGATGAAATTCCACTCCTGAAACTTGTTTTGTTAGACCAGTTCCGCGTGTTTTTGGACGCAGATATTCAGGATTGCGATGAATAAAATAGGTTTTGCCATGGTATTCAAATTCAAGCTCTACAAAGGTTTCTGTCTCAGGCGAAGCGAAATCACTTCGGAGTGATTTTATGCTACGACTACCTTTTGCGCTCCCGCTAGAAGCAGTACCAAATAAGGCATAACTGATTGCGTCAAAGATAGTGGTTTTTCCGGCACCAGTGTCTCCGCAAATAAGATAAAGTCCACTTTTTCCGAGTTCGTGTAGTGGAATTTCAACTTTTCCTGCATAGGGGCCAAAAGCGCTGATAGTTAGATTGAGTGGTCGCATTTAGGCCTCCTTGATGTTTGTGTTTTGTATGCTTTCGTTGAGCAATTGCTCAACAAGTCGAGCCTGTTCATCGTTAATTTCTTTTCCTGTTTGCTTCAAAAAGAATTCAGTGAAAAGTTTTGTAGGCTCAATTGACTCAATATCTTCTTGCGGGGATGAACTCTCTGTATTGGGAGAAGCTTCTCTGTGTTCTTTTGTGAACGACATAAGGTTTGGGTAGATTGTTCGCAAACGTGCCTGGGCGTTTAGGGGTACTACCTCGTCTGTTAAAACAGCATGAATATAGTCATCTGATTTGCTGAATTTTGTTTCGTCAGTAAGTTCGTCAAGAGGTCCTTTAATGCTTCGTAGATCACGTTTTATGGGGTATTCGGCAAGTTTGAAGTTTAGGCAGTTGCCAGGTCCCTCCGGGTTTGTTTTAGCTTTAAGTTCAATAAGCACCGCTGACTTATTTTGGAGCGCTTCCGAAAGTGAATATTTAAGTAATGAACCAGCGTAGCGGCAAGTATCTCGGCCAATGCGTTGAGGTCGATGGATATGCCCAAGCGCAACATAATCAAAGTCATCAAAGATGCTCGCGTCAACATTGTCCACTCCGCCAAGATTTAACTCAGAAGCACTGCGTTGGGTCTCGCTGCCTGTGGCGGTAACAAATTGGTGGGCAATAAGAATATTTCGCTCATCTTTATTAATCTCGCAATGAGAAAGTGCGCATTCAAGAGCGCGCGTGTAGTCGGTTTGGATGTCTTCTTCTGGGAAGAAGGGACGAACCATGGCTGGCTTCAAGAAGGGGAGTAGCCAAAAAGTGACAGGACCAAATTCGTCTTCAAGAGTGACACTTTTAATATGCCCATCATAGAGCGGCGGGAAAAAGACCCCTTGCTCTTGAAGAATGCCTTGAGCATACGCAATGCGTTCTGCGGAATCATGATTTCCAGGCACGCCAATTACAGCGACCTTGTGTTTTACGAGTTCTGTTAAAAACCAGTCAACAAGATGGACGGCCTCTGCGCTTGGTGTTGCTTTGTCATAGATATCTCCTGCAAGTAAAACGACATCTACTTGATGCTCTGAGATAAGTTCTAGGATTCCTTTAAGAGCAAAACTCTGATCTTCGAGCATATTGAAGCTATTAACGATTTTGCCAATATGTAAATCGGAAAGATGTAATAGCTTCATGCTGATTCCTTTCAAGAATGCCTGTTTTGCTTCTTTATGATGAAGTAATCAAATATTTGTTATTCACGCTCAAGTAATTTGCTGAGCTTTCCTTGGCTTATAAGGCTTACTTTTTGAGTTGCCCTACTTAGTGCAGTGTAGAGGCGGCAGCGAGAAAGTTCAGTGTCGTTATAGACCTCGTCCTGTGCGTCAGCTATAAGTACTTGTTCAAATTCAAGTCCTTTAGCCAGGCTTACATCCATAAGTAGTACACCGGATTCAGGCAGCTCATCATGATTACCAAGGGTGATGACAGGGGAGTCTTTAAGCCATTTTTGCATCCACTTTACGCGACTCTTTTCTGCAACAATGACAGCAGCCAAGCCTTCAACTTCGTTGTTCATGCGCTCTATCTCTAAACGGATAGCTTCTTGGTATTTGTTGCTATCAAAACATTCCGTAATAGTGGGTGCAAATCCTGGACGCTGAATAGAGGAGGTCTTAATGCGCTCATCCTTGGGCATAAGACTAGTAAAGAGTTCAGTGATCTCAGGGCTCGAGCGATAGCTTGTCATGAGATGGCACTCATGAACTTCGCCGCGCGAGGCTTTAAAAATCTCTCGAATTTCGTCAAAGCTGGCAGTTCCTTCTTTAATCGCCTGATTTGGGTCGCCAAGCAAAAGAAAATGAGCATTATTAAAGTAGCGTGCAAGAACCATGAGCTGTGCTGCTGAATAATCTTGGACTTCATCCACCATGACATAGCGAGCACTTCGTTTGTTACCACCCGCAAGAGCAAGCTTGAGGTAGAGCCATTCGGCGCTATTGAGAGCCTTTTTCTTTAGGAGACGCATGCCAATCCTGTCGATGCGTAGCCAGTCTCCATTTTCGATAGCTTCTTCAATGGGGGTATAGCGATCTTCTAGGTAGGTGCGTGCGTAGTCCTGGAATTCGGACTCGCTTGCAGGTTGGATGGGCATACCAAATATGCGCATCATTTCATCGTGATCAAGATCCATCATTTGGTCGAAGGTGTCTTCGCTTCTAGAAAGACGCTTAATTCTTTGAGTAAGACGTTCGTGTAGCTCATCTGCGGTAAGGGCGGCTCGATGTGCTCCGGCAGGAATAGATTTAAATTGGCGGTAAGCATTGCGCACGACTGAGGCACCAAGTACAACTTCGTCATCAACCTTAAGGTCGGCAAAATCGCGACCATCGAGCTCTAGGCTAGGTAGCAAGGCATCGATAAGCTTGAGCTCTTCGGCGCTGCCTTGTTTGCCAAGATCTCGATTATCAAGCTTAAGGCTAGACATAAGGTCGTCCCAGGTGAGGGTTTGCGGATTTTCTTCGCCCATATCAGGAAGAACATTGTCGATATAGCGCTGAAACACTGAATTAGGCGTAATAAGGTAGACATCACGAGGATTAAGATTTTCGCGCTGCTGGTAGAACAGATAAGCAATTCGCTGTAAAAGAACGCTGGTCTTACCAGATCCCGCGATGCCATTAACCAGAAGAACATCAACATCTTCATGGCGTACAACAAGGTTTTGCTCGCGTTGAATGGTGGCGGTAATGTCGGAGAGTTTATCGTTGCGGCCGCGGGCAAGCGAGGCAAGAAGAAGTGGGTCTTCAATAGCAACGGTGGTATCAAAGTAGGCATTTAGCTTGTTTCCTTCAAGATCAAATTGCCTACGTAAGAGCAAATCAGCTTCGATGGTGCGACCGTTTGCGATGTAACTTGTTTTACCGTTTGCTTGATTGTAGTAAGTCTCAGCAATAGGGGAGCGCCAGTCCACAATAAAATGGCGACGCATTTCATCGGTGATACCAGATGTTCCAATATAGATATCTCGAGCGGGGGCACCCGGACGGAGCTGCAGGCTAACTTTTGCAAAATAAGGCTTTCGCATAAGTAGATTTGCGGTTTCAAGACGTTGGGCGTCCATGTCGTTCGCAAGGTTATATTCGTCGATGATTTTATGCATGGCTTCGTATTCAACGTAGGTTTCAAGATTTACGCCGTTGCCGAAGTCTAAAAAGAGCTCATCAAGCATATTTGCTTTATCGCCACGAGCCACTTTCATGCGCTCATCAAGAGCATGAGCCGCTTTGTTTGCGATATCTTGCAGCTTGTTATAAGTAAGGCTGAGGTGTTCTTGTTCCTCTTCAAAAATGGGATCGTTTAGTTCTGAGTTGTTGTTTTGTTCTTTGCTCGTCATAAAACTAAATCCTTCAAGCAGGCTAAAATTTTCGGGTAAAAATTGTAGCAACTCAAGGAAGTTTGGCGCGCGGGAACTAGAACGGATTGCAAAGGAAAACAAAAAGACCACCAAGCGAACTTGATGGTCTTGATAATTCTGGCTCCCCGGGTAGGATTCGAACCTACAACCCTCCGGTTAACAGCCGGATGCTC
>CAVCRX010000068.1:0-6507 GCA_963604935.1 Bacteroidaceae bacterium | reverse complement strand
TCTAAGGCAAAGAAGGCTTTCAAGGCTAAGTGGACCAAGAACAAGACTGAGCGCTCTGGCGTTCAGATTCGCTACTCAACCAAGAAATCCATGGCTGGTGCTAAGACCGTAAAGGCCAAGGGCACAAGCGTTAAAGCTAAGACTGTAAAGAAGCTCAAGAAGAAGACCAAGTACTACGTACAGGCTCGTAGCTACAAGGTAGTCAACGGCAAGACCTACTACTCCAGCTGGTCTGCCAAGAAGGCCGTAAAGACGAAGTAATTCTTGGCTTAGCGCCGCAGATACGTGTTGGTCACATACAAACGAAAGCCCGGGTTCTTCGGAACTCGGGCTTTTTTGTTTATGGAGGCACTGAGTGCCGTAAGAGTCATAAGCGCACGGCGAAGCCCCGAAGGCTTCGCTCTGAACGCTAAAAAGAGGATTTCGAAGAAATCCGCATACTAATGCATGAAGCAGTGAGCGCATGAAAAAAGGAGAGAAGCAATTAAACTTCTCTCCTTTTTGAATAGCGGAGCGGGCGACAGCCTGAGCGGGCTTCGCCGTGCACTTGGTAAACGAATTCCTTCGGAGCTTTGCCGTGCGTTTAGGCTCATTCTCCTTGGGTTTTGCCATGTGCTTATAAGTGTTCAGCCAAGGCGCCACTGCGCACGTTTCTCGATTCCTGCCAGTTGCTATTCAATTAAAAGAAAACTCTTTATGGGGCACTGCGCTAAACTAGGAATATTAAGGGAAACAAAAGAGGTGACCATGAAGCTCAAGAAAATTTTTTTGCTTGGTATTTTTGCTGTTTTGACAGCAGCTTGTCTGGCTCCAGGACTTGCTCTTGCGGACGATGACAGTACAGATGAAAGCACTAAAGAAATTCCAATTTCGGCCAGCGATTTTAAAGATGGCTGTCGCCATATTGGTGCAGCTACAGAACCCACCACGTACTATCTAACTGAAGATATCGATAATGGCGCTATAAGGCTTACCGGCGATACTAAAGGGACCTTAGTCACTATCGACCTTCGAGGCCATACGCTTAAGCAGACCGAGGAAATTACCTATACCTATAGTGGTGGTAAAAAGGAGGGTACAGTTCTCGGCACGATTTATCTTGTTGCAGATACGGGATACAAGATAAACGTAAGAATTATTAACAGTGTTCCTGAATCTGGCGGAATTGTACAAGACTATAAGTCTTGCAATGCGATTTACCTTGATGCAGCAGATGGAGCCCAAGCTCTTACGCTCACGCTTGACGGTGTTAATGTTTCTTCTTGCTCTGCTACTTGCATGGCTATAAAGCGTGGCGAAGTTACGGTTAATAATTCAGGCCTTGCAATGGTGGGCACCGATTCTCGCGATGGTGCAATCTATGTTAAGTCTGCAAGCAATAATAAACTCACGGTGAATAGCGGGTCTTTGGTTGCGAGTACCATGGAAAAGCCCTATGACATCATTTCGAGTGAAAGCAACGTAACCTCTAACGATCTTGCGGTCACTCTAAATGGCGGTACCTATAATCAGGTGCCCGAGCTGGCAAACCTGGGCGAGGGCAAATATATCTGCCAGACAAACACTGGCGAATACACTGTTGGCGACAATCATGATGGCTACGATTATGCTGTGGTTCCATCTTATTTGGGGGGGGTCTGGTTTAAGACTTCCGAGGAAGCTCTTGCTTACAAAAATTCGTTTAGCAAAAAATCCTTCCACACCGTCACCTTTGTTTCGAGCAATAAGGTTCAAGTCCCTAATCAGTATGTCGCAGATGGCTGCAAGGTCGCTCAGCCAGAAGACCCATCCGATCCCTCCTATGAAGGATTAACTTTTGAGTCGTGGCAGATTGATGGCACTGATTATGATTTCAGCTCAAAGCTAAGCTCTGACCTTACTCTTGTTGCAAAATACTCCGGAAACGTTGCCTCGGTTGATGGCACTACTTACGGCACTTTGCAAGAAGCTATAAATGCTACAAATGATGGTCAGACGGTAAAGCTAATGCGAAGCACGCTCGAAAACGTTGCGCTGGATGCGTCGAAAAATATAACGGTCGACCTTGATGGAAATGTCCTGCTTAATAAAGACACCGAGTCTTCAACCTTCACTATCAAAAATGGTCACGTCAATCTTCAGAATGGCATGGTGAAGTACAGGGCTTCGGATGAAGCTGTAAACGAAAGCAACTTTGCTATTTCGATTGAAGGCAGTACTGCAAGTGCAGACCTAAACGTTAATGCAAGCTCGGATAGCTACACTGCCGTGTATGTAGACTACAGTGCTTCGGCAACAATTAATGATGGAAACTACGTAAGTACCTTTGGCAAAACAGCTGAGGGTGTTGAACCCGGCGTTTTAACTCTTGGCGACTACTCTACCGCGATTATCGAAGGTGGCACCTTTAGTTCGCCAAAAGACGTTTCGTCCATTGTTAGTTACAGAGGTTCTGCGTCGATTAATTCTGGTTCTTTTTCATCGGACCTGAAGGATGGAGATGACTACGCTTCTTGGTCTTTGCAGGGTGGTCAATATGCCGTTATGCCAAACCTTGATTCTGTGACTGATGGCTATGTGCTTTATAAGCCCGTCGACCCGGATGATCCTGACGACCTAAATAAAAAGACTTCTCCTTATTCTGTTGTAAATAGTGACGCTGATCTTGTTAAGAATGCGCCTGCAAAAGTAGAAATCTCTGGCAAGACTGTGTATTACGAATCAGCTACAGAGGCTAAGGCCTACGCTCTTGCTCATAAAGATGAAGGTGCGGTAGCTACTATTTATGTAAGCGCAGAAATTACTGCACCAAAAGATGCTGTTTATGACGGCGAGTCTAAAGAAGCTACTGTCAGCTTTAGTGGCACGGATGTCGACGTAGAAGCCGATGATCTAAGTGCAGTTATTGAATATACAAAAGATGGCGAAAAGCTTGCTGGTGCACCAGTTAATGCAGGTTCCTACACGGCAACGATGACTGGTCTTTCTAATGATGATAAAGAGTATTACAAGTATGTGCTGCGTAGTGATGCTGAGATTACAGATGCCTTTGTCATCGCTAAGGCCGATGCAGGAATTGCGCTTGCGACAGGTGAAGCGCTTGAAAAGCTTTTAAACGATGAACCCTTTAGCCTTGGCGCTACGAAAGCTACCACGGCTGACCTTACATATGAAAGCTCCAATGAAGAGGTCGCTGAAGTTGATAGCGAGGGCACGGTTAGCATTAAGACTGTAGGCGAAGCAACTCTTACGGTAAGCACCGCGGAGGCCGAGAATTTTAATGCCGGCAAAAAAGAAGTGCGACTAACGGTTGTTGTTGATTCTTCCAACATTGCCTTAGCAAAGGTGGAGCTGGAGCAGAATTCTTATATCTACAACGGAAAGCAGCAACAGCCAGCTATTAAGTCGGTAGTACTTGGCGATGCAAAACTTGTAGAAGGAACCGACTTTACGCTTAGCTATGGCGAAAATATCAACGCTGGTACCAAAGCAGGAACGGTAATGCTTACTGGTATTGGTAGCTATACGGGCAGCAAGACACTTAAGTTTGATATCCAGAAAGCAAAAGCAACTATTCAAGTGAAGGAGCCTGGCGAAAAGACCGTTGACGAATCCTTTAATCTTGGGGCTACAGTGACGATTGACTCTGGCATTGAAGGCGAAAAGCCTGCTCTTGCTTACGAGAGTTCCAATAAAGGTGTTGCTAGCGTTGACAAAAACGGCCAGGTGAAAGCCGTGGCTGAAGGTACAGCAACTCTTACGGTAAAAATCGCAGAGAACGGCAACTTTACTGCCGATTCTCAGCAGGTAAGTCTGACTGTGAAAGCTGCTCCTAGTCCTTCACCAGAGCCTACACCTACTCCCACTCCAGTTGTAACCGACATTTCGAAGGCCAAGGTAGTGCTCTCTAAGACCGCCTTTACCTACAACGGCAAAGCCCAAAAGCCCAGCGTTAAGTCTGTTGTTCTGAATGGTAAGACCTTAAAGTCCGGCACCGACTACACCGCTTCTATTGCTAGCGGCAAGAAGGTTGGCACCTACAAGGTAACTATCACGGCTAAGGGTTCTTACTCTGGCAAGGCCACCGCAAGCTTTGTTGTTAACCCCAAGGGTGTTGCCAAGTTCAAAGTCTCTAAAGCAAAGAAGGCATTTAAGGCTAAGTGGACCAAGAATAAAACTGAGCGCTCCGGTGTCCAGATTCGCTATTCCACCAAAAAGTCTATGGCTGGCGCCAAGACCGTAAAGGCCAAGGGTGCAAGTGTTAAGGCCAAGACTGTAAAGAAGCTCAAGAAGAAGACCAAGTACTACGTACAGGCTCGTAGCTATAAGGTAGTCAACGGCAAGACCTACTACTCCAGTTGGTCTGCCAAGAAAGCCGTAAAGACTAAGTAGCTTTAAGTCATACAAAAAGCGCACGGCAAAGCCCGCTCAGGCTGTCGCCCGTTTCGCTGTTCAAGAAGGCTAAGGTCTGCACCGACCTTAGCCTTCTTTTATGCGCTCACTGCTTCATGCCTTAATATGCGGATTTCTTCGAAATCCTCTTTTTAGCGTTCAGAGCGAAGCCTTCGGGGCTTCGCCGTGCGTTTGTAAATATTTCTTCGAAGTCCTGCCTGGTGTCTATATACGTTCTTCTTGAGTTTTACTCTGCATGTATATATCCATAGCATGCAGCACCTATTTAATTTACTTAGCTTATACAGTAACGCCAATAAAAGCGGGTAGAATCAAGGAAGTAAAACTGGCTTATTAAATACGACAAGCTCGAGGGATGGCTTGCTGGTGAGTCAAGGAATTAAAAGGAAAGGAGAGTGAGGTATGAAGTCAATCAAGAAGCTCTTAATGCTCAGCGTGCTAGCTGTCATGACCGCATTTTGTTTAGCTCCTGGTTTAGCTTTTGCTGATAAGGAGGCGAACATTGGTCAAAATGACTTTAATAGTGATGGTAAATACGAAATCAATCAGGCTGGCACCTATAACCTCACAGAGGACGTAACTGGATCTATATATGTAGGAACAATTGGCGGCACTCTCAATATTAATCTCAATGGGCATACATTAAAAAATGAAAATGGAGCCAATAGCGCTCTGTATACTTACGACCGAAGCCCTACTACAATTAATATTAATGGCGCTGCTAGCGATAGCGAAAAACTTGGCTGCATCGTCCAGGATGTTGATAAGAATGGCGCTATCCGACTCGATTCGACGGGTGCGACAACTTTTAACCTTTCAAATCTTGAAGTAAAAGCTAAGACGACTGAGTGTCTTCAGGCTCAGAATGGCAAGTTGGTTACGCTCACCAATGTAAATATGTCTGCTTCAGGTAAGGCAAATTCACTAATTTACGTCAATACAGAGGCCAAGATTGAAAGCGGTGTCTATAAGGCATCCGATGCTATGGATACAATCTTCGAGATTGATAAAAGCTCCAATAAGGCTCTTACTATCAATGGCGGTTCTTTCAATATGTTCCCCCAAGGGACAACACTAAACTCGGACACAACTTTATATAAGGAAGCCAACGATGGCTATTACAAAGTTGTGTCTACTGATGATGAGCGTCTTAGCGATCATTGCTGGAAAGTAACGCTCAATGACACTGATCAAATTCTTTATACAGGAACTACCAAGGACATTTATTTCAAGCTTGAGTCTGAAGCAAAGGCTTTCGCTGGAGACAAGTATGCGGTTGAGGAAATCGGTAATACTATCGATTTGAGCACTGCTAAGGTAAGCCTTAAATCTGATTCTTATACCTATGACGGAACCGCTAAGAAGCCTCAGGTAGATTCAGTTGTCTTGGATGATAAAACGTTAACCGAAGGTTTGGACTACACCGTTTCCTATAAGTCAAACGTAAATGCTGGCACTGGATATGTAGTAATCAGTGGCGTAAATGACTATGAGGGTACCGTTGAGCAGGCATTTACTATTAATCAGGCAGATTTTGAAGCTGCCAAGGTAACGCTCTCTAAGACCGCATTTACCTACAACGGTAAGGCTCAAAAGCCCAGCGTTAAGTCTGTTGTTCTGAACGGCAAGACCTTAAAGTCTGGCACCGACTACACTGCCTCTATTGCAAGCGGCAAGAAGGTTGGCACCTACAAGGTGACTATTACAGCCAAGGGTTCTTCCTACAAGGGCTATACCACTGCAAGCTTCGTGGTGAACCCCAAGGGTGTAAGCAAGTTTAAGGTCTCCAAAGCAAAGAAGGCTTTCAAGGCTAAGTGGACCAAGAACAAGACTGAGCGTTCCGGCGTTCAGATTCGTTACTCTACTAATAAGTCCATGAAGAACGCCAAGACCGTAAAGGCCAAAGGCGCAAGCGTTAAAGCCAAGACCGTAAAGAAGCTCAAGAAGAAGACTAAATATTACGTACAGGCTCGTAGCTACAAGGTAGTCAACGGCAAAACTTACTACTCCAGCTGGTCTGCCAAGAAGGCTGTAAAGACTAAGTAATTCTTGGCTTAGCGTCGCAGATACGCGCACGATGTAGCTAAACGAAAGCCCGGATTCCTGTTGGATTCC
>CAVCRX010000067.1:0-14253 GCA_963604935.1 Bacteroidaceae bacterium | reverse complement strand
CAACGGAAGTAATTGCTATTTTTACGCTGCGTTTCATGAAGACTCCGTTTTTAGTTGTATATACAAAAAGCAAGCAAATGCTTACTCAGTAGTTTCAAATCATAGCAATGTCACCTGCAATTACCAGAGGCAAATAGCAGCAACATCGCTCCACCATAGAAACGCCATTTGTTTAAATTTAAATAAATAAAAATATAACCGTCGAATAAAAAACCTTACTCAAACTTGTTTACTTAAAAACACAATCTCAGATATCTAATTCGTCTTAAAGATTCCCTGAAATAAAAAAGCGACACCCAAAAATGGATGTCGCTGAAAGTTTGGTGGAGGCGCGGAGAATCGAACTCCGGTCCATACCAAATCGTCATCGAAAGGAATTACAGACATAATCTCGTGTTGAAATTTGAGGCACACATCGTACACGGGTAAACTTTGTGCACCCGAGCTGGTTCAATCTTAGCCTTAACCATACCAACCACGTGCTAAGGAGCGTTCTCCTAAAAATGATAACGCGTCGGGGTCGGAGAAGCGTCCCGAGTTGTCACGCTGCTATTAAATTAAGCAGCGAGGGCCATACGGCCCTGAGTGTTGAATTTGCCAATTAACTTGACAGTACCCCTGTTTAGCGTGGTGAGGAGACCACGGCCTGCCTTTCAAGTCCGACTTGCCATGTCGAAACCAGTCGCCCCCAAGAAGGGCCTATTCAATTTTGAATGTCCAATAGGAAAAAGAATTTTATATCTTAATCCTGCTTTTCTGCAAGTGCAGCCTGAGCTGCTGCCAAACGAGCCAAGGGCACGCGGTAAGGAGAGCAACTTACATAGTCAAGGCCAATCTTGTGGAAGATCTTAACGGAATCAGGATCGCCACCATGTTCGCCACAAACACCGCAGGTTAAATCGGGATTGCCCTTATGACCAAGGTCAACACCAATCTCAACCAAACGAGCAACACCGGAATCTACAGTTGCGAAGGGGTTAGCAGGCAAAATCTTTTCGCTCAAATATTGAGGAATAAACTCTGCCTCGACGTCGTCGCGCGAGAAACCGAAGGATGTCTGAGTAAGGTCATTAGTACCAAAGGAGAAGAAGTCTGCCTTGGTAGCAATCTGGTCTGCCGTAACAGCAGCACGAGGAAGCTCAATCATGGTTCCAATAGGAATCTCAAGCTCAACACCCATTTCGTTAGCAACTTCTGCAATGGTAAGAGTTGCAACGTCACGCAAACGGGAAAGCTCGGTAACAACAGAAACCAAAGGGATCATGATTTCAGGCTTAGGATCAAAGCCTTCCTTCTTTAAACGAGCAGCAGCGTTTGCGATTGCGCGGACCTGCATGCGAGGCAAAACAGGATAGGTAATTGCCAAACGAACACCACGCAAGCCAAGCATGGGGTTTTGCTCTGCAAAGGAATCAACCTTAGCTAAGAAAGCTCGCTTTTCAGCAATAACCTTGGGGTCAGCGCCGGTGGCTTCAAGCTTAGCGAGCTCAACTGCAAGCGTACGAGGATTCTCAAGGAACTCATGCAGAGGAGGATCAAGCAAGCGGACGATAACAGGCAGGCCATCCATAGCCTTAAACATCTCATAGAAGTCTTCGGTCTGAGCTTCGTAGAGCTGATTTACTGCCTTTTCGCGAATAGCTTCGTCCTCATTCAAAATGAAGGACTGGATAATCTGCTTGCGCTCACCCAAGAACATATGCTCAGTACGACAAAGGCCAATACCCTGTGCACCGAAATCACGAGCAAGCTTAGAGTCGTGAGGGTTATCGGCGTTTGCACGAACACCCAAGGTACGGAACTCGTCTGCCCATTCAAGGATGACATCTAAATCACCCGTAAGTTCAGGCTCAACCAAATCAACAGCGCCCAGGCAAACATCGCCAGTGGTGCCATCGATGGAGATTACGTCGCCCTCAGAAAGAACGATATCGGTACCAGCAATTGACACCTTACGCTCAACTGCATCGATATTCAGTGCTTCAACACCGCAAACACAGGGTGCGCCCATACCACGAGCAATAACAGCAGCATGAGAAGTCTTGCCGCCATGAGAAGTAAGAATGCCCTCTGCAGCAATCATGCCAGCAAGGTCGTCAGGGGTGGTTTCCCAACGAACCAAAACAACTTTGCGACCCTCATGAGCAGCCTCAACAGCGGCCTCGGAAGAAAAGACAACTTCACCAACAGCGGCGCCAGGAGAAGCATTAAGACCATGAGCTACAACGTTGCGCTCCGCTTTTGGATCAAAGCAAGGATGCAAGAGCTGATCAAGGGCTTCAGGGTCAACACGCATGACGGCCTCTTCTTTAGTAATAAGGCCCTCTTTCTGCATTTCAATCGCAATAGAAACAGCAGCAGCAGCGGTACGCTTGCCAACACGAGTCTGAAGCATCCACAACTTACCCTGCTCAATAGTGAATTCGATATCACACATATCGCGGAAGTGATTTTCGAGAATAACAAAGACCTCTTCGAGCTGTTTGCCAGCTTCTTCTAGGCCAGGAGTGTCTTTGAGCTGAGCGATAGGTGAGGTATTACGAATGCCAGCAACAACATCTTCGCCCTGAGCATTTACCAGGTAGTCGCCATAGAACTCTTTAACACCATTTGCAGGGTTACGAGTAAAGGCGACACCAGTTGCTGAAGTTTCGCCCTTATTACCAAACACCATACACTGGACATTTACAGCAGTGCCCAAATCGTCGGAAATCTTATTCTGCTTACGATAAATAATGGCACGAGGATTGTTCCAAGAACCAAAAACAGCCTCGATTGCAAGCTGTAGCTGAGTATCAGGATTCTGAGGGAAGTGAGCTACGCCGTCTTCTACCAAAGAAGGATAGGCAGCAGGATCAACGTTTTCAGAGAAAATCTTCTTGAATTCAGAAACAAGCTCAGCAAGATCAGCCTCGGTGAGCTCGGTGTCAGACTGAACACCACGAGCGCGCTTCATCAAATTGATAGCATTTTCGAACAAATCGCCATCCAGGCCAACAACAACATTGGAGAACATCTGAATAAAGCGACGATAAGAGTCCCAAGCAAAACGTGCATCGCCCGTCTGAGCAATTAGGCCCTTGATAGACTCATCGTTCAAACCAAGGTTAAGAACAGTATCCATCATGCCAGGCATCGACATAGGAGCACCAGAGCGAACAGAAACTAACAGAGGATCGTTAACATCGCCAATAACCTTGCCTGCACGCTGCTCTAGGTCGAGACGATACTTCTGAATATCTTCAAGAGCGCCTTCAGGCCAAACATTGCCAGCAGATGCATACTCAATACAGGTTTGACAAGAGATAGTGAATCCCGGAGGAACAGGCAAGCCAATATTTGCCATTTCGGCAAGGTTGGCACCCTTACCACCAAGGACTGCCTTCATGTGGGTATTACCCTCGGTTACATTGCGACCTTCGGCGTCTTTACCAAAAGCAAAAACGCGCTTAACAGTTTCAGACATCTTTGATCTCCTCAAAAGATAGTTTGCATTGCTCACAGTGAGCCGGGCGCATATGTCCTTTTTAGCGCCCTTCCCTAGTGGTTGTAGGCACTACGGCTCAATCCTTCGATATTGAGGGTGAGCCATGCCATAATACCGCAAAATTTCTGCTGCTGTTTCTTCCACGGCACGGTTATCGGTATGAATCACAATAGCTCCAAGTTTGCGCATAAGAGCACGCGCTGATTCAAGGTCTTGGTAGATATGCTCCAAATCGGCATACGAAGAAGCGATATTCGCAGCAACACCCAAACGACGCTTCCTGATACCCTCAAGAGTTTCGGCCCCAATCATCAAGCCAAACAAACGACTGGAATCTACTTCGTAAAGTTCTTTGGGAGGTTCTGTCTTAGGGTCAAGAGGAACGTTAGCCACACGGATACCCATTTGCGAAAGATAGATTGAAAGAGGCGTTTTTGATGCCCTAGAAACTCCGATGATAACCATATCAGCATTTGGTAAATCCTGTGGGTTACGCCCATCATCGTGGCTAATTGCAAATTCAATAGCATCAATACGACGGAAATAATGCTCATTGACTAAATGAAGGCGACTAGGGCTGTATTTAGGCTGTCGACCTGAAGCCTTGGCTAAAGTTGCAACAGGGCCACCCATCAAATCAACCACATATACATCATCATTTGTGTCGGCAAAATCCTTCATTTCTGAAGTCAAATCCGCATCAACAAGCGTATGAAAAACAACAAAAGATTCCTCTGGGTATTTTGCACGGTGATAATCCAGATGCTCATCTAAGTCTTTACGCATGCTTTTAGGGTCGCGCATGGCAAATAAGGTCTCGATAGAAGGATCGTCGTCATCAAAACACGATGCCGCAGCAGCCGCAACCGCTTCTGCTGTTGTGCCCAAGCCGTCACTTACAACATGAATAGTTGGGACGCCCGGACGAACTGTTCCTCGATGCATCCAAGTGGTCATATTTCACCCCTTTAAGAACTCTACTAAAACAAAAAGCGGCCCCGATGGAGCCGCTGTAAGGTTTATTTCGTTTTTGCCATTAAGCCAAAATCAGCAATGTCAGCAAAAGCGGAAACAAAAGCATTCAAAAGCTTGTGGCGATTGTTTCGAAGTGCCTCATTTTCATCATTGATCATGACTGCGGCAAAGAAGGCATCTATTGGTTCCCTGAGCTTTGCTAACTCACTCAGAGCTGCCGCATAAGAACCTTGCGAAAGTGCCTTGGCGATAGCTTGCTTAGCCTCATTGGTGGCAAACAACAGAGCCTTTTCGTCGACACCCAAAAGGGCCTCATCAACATCAGAGTCCAAATCAGCATCACGAAGATTATTCGCGCGAGCATAAGCAGTAGCCAAGTCCTCAAAAACGGCAGGCTCGTTAGCACGTGCCTCTTCAAGAGCATGTACGCGATTCATAATCTCTAGAGGCTCTTCGATACCGCAGCTCAAAACAGCGTCGATGGCGTCTGCGCTCAAACCTTCGTCCTTAAGCATGACCTTGGTGCGAGTTACAAAGAAGTCAACAATTTCAGCACGAACTGCAGCAAGATCAAAGTCGAGAGAAGAATAAGACTCCAAGGAAGCATCGATTGATTTTCCTAAGCTTACCGACAAGCCAGCCTTAAGCATATTGATGACACCAATTGCACTACGACGCAAAGCGAAGGGATCGGAAGAACCCGTGGGGCCCTGGCCGATTGCAAACATGCCGCAAATACTGTCGAGTTTGTCTGCCATTGCAACAATCTTACCAACCGAAGTTTCAGGAAGCTCATCTCCTGCAAAACGAGGCATATAGTGCTGCTTGATTGCCTGAGCAACTTGAGGAGTCTCCCCTGCTGCCTCTGCATAATACGAACCCATGATGCCCTGAACGCTTGTAAATTCAACAACGGCGCCACTAACAAGGTCTGCCTTACAAAGATAAGCAGCACGCTCAGCGTCGGCAGCATCTTGCTTATTCAAGCCAGCATTTTTAGCCATAGCAGCAGCAAGCTTTTGGATACGCTTGGTCTTATCTAAAACGGTGCCTAGCTTCTCCTGGAAGACGACCTCGGAAAGTTGAGGAACGTAATCCTCGAGAGGCTTCTTGAGGTCTTCATCGAAGAAGAACTTTGCATCGTATAAGCGGGCACGTACGACACGCTCGTTACCATCGATGATAGTTTCAGAACAATCGGGATTACCATTGCCAACTACCAAGAAATGGTTAACCAACTTGCCTTCAGCATCATACAAAGGAAAATAGCGCTGATGAACAAGCATGGCATCAACGATGATTTCTTCAGGGACTGTCAAGAAGACCTCATCAAAGGTACCCATAAGTACCGTTGGGTACTCACATAAATTAACAACCTCAACAAGAGTCTTAGGATGCAGCACTGACTTATAGCCAGTCTTTGCCTCAATTTCAGCAACGCCTTCACGAATCAGTGCTTCGCGCTCGTGTTCAGAAGGAACAACATTAGCTGCGCGTACAGTTTCAATAAGTGAATCAGCGTCAGCAACCTCAAAAGGACCAGGTGCCATAAAACGATGACCGTAAGTTGAGCGACCGGCCTTCAAGCCCGCAAACTCAAAATCAACAATCTCGTTGCCGTGCAAAGCAACAATCCAACGAACAGGACGCACAAAGCGATCGTGGATTGATCCCCAACGCTGAGAACGAGGCCAAGCTAAGCCTTTGATGATTCCATCAAAAACAGAGGGAAGAAGTTCAGGGACAGAAACACTGGGAATGCTTTTACGCGCATAAACATAGCCGTCTTCTACGTATAAATCTTCAGGCGTTAAACCCTTACCGCGAGCAAAACCGGCGCTAGCCTTGGTTGCATTACCCTCTTCATCAAAAGCAATCTTTACGCTTGGGCCCTTGAAAACTTCTTCGGAAGCCTCGGTTGCCTCGGGAACATCTGAGACAATAAGAATCAAACGGCGAGGTGAATCGGCAATTTGAATTTCACCATGAGGAATTCCAGCTTCATCTAAAAGCTTAGGAGCAAGGCTTTTAAGCTGCTTAATAGCAGAATTTAAGTCAAAAGCGGGAATTTCTTCTACGCCAATTTCAAATGCGAGAGTCTTAGAAGCCATCTTATTCGCCTTCCTTTACCTCTTGGCCGACAACATGCTCAAGATAAGAAGCGCAGCATGCTTTTGCCAGAGTGCGCACGCGCAAAATATATCCCATGCGCTCAGTGGCGCTGATAACACCGCGCGCATCAAGCAAATTGAATGCATGCGAGCACTTAAGGACGTAATCATAAGCAGGAAGCGGCAAACCAGCTTCAAGAACACGATTGCATTCAGTTTCGTAGCGATCGAATTCGCCAAAAAGCAAATCGGTGTCAGCTACCTCAAAGTTATAGGCAGAGAATTCACGCTCGTTCTCAAGAAAGACATCGCCGTAGGTAAACACAGTGCCATCTTCGCCGCGAGACCAAACAAGATCATAAACAGAATCTACACCCTGAATATACATTGCCAGACGCTCAGCACCATAGGTAACTTCGGAAGGAACAGGGTCGCACTCAAAGCCTCCGACTTGCTGGAAGTAGGTAAACTGAGTTACCTCCATGCCGTTAAGCCAGACTTCCCAGCCAAGACCCCAAGCTCCAAGCGTTGGGCTTTCCCAGTCATCTTCAACAAAACGAATATCATGCTCTTCTGGGTTAATTCCAATAGCACGCAAGGAACCCAGATAAAGGTCCTGAATGTTGTCAGGTGAAGGCTTCATGATGACCTGGAACTGATAATAATGCTGCATACGATTAGGATTTTCACCATAGCGGCCGTCAGCAGGACGACGGCAAGGCTGAACATAGGCAGCGCGCCAGGTATCGGGACCTAAAGAACGAAGAGTTGTTGCAGTATGAAAAGTACCTGCACCAACCTCGTTATCGTAAGGCTGCATAACAACACAGCCCTGGTTTGCCCAATAGTGCTGCAGTGTCAGGATCATATCCTGAAAGGACAGCACATCACTCGATGGTGTGGAGCTCATCGTAGTCCCTTCTTCTTTGAACAAATAAGTACCAATATCGAAAGTATTCCAAAATGAAATGGAACGATTAATTTTAAAGCAGTCCGATATCTTGCAGTGGCCAATAAATAGCAATGGCGCGACCAAATACGCTACTGGTTTTTACTGCGCCAAAGTAACGTGAATCAGCAGAGTTTTCGCGATTGTCACCCATAACCCAAATACAATCATCGGGCACAGTGTATGGATAAGAAATATCAGCACCATTAGCGCTCATCAAAGGCGACGAAGAAGCAATTTTGCCATCTTCACCACGAGCGACATAAGGTTCATCTAACTTAACGCCATCGACGTAAACAACATAATGTTCATTCCCACTAGCGTCAGTGTAGTCCTTAACCAAATTGACCGTCTGACCACCCGTTGCAATGACTCGTTTAATCAAAACACGTGAGGGAGTTTCTGGGTCATAAAAAGTAACAATATCGCCACGCTGTGGAGTACCAAAGCGATAAGAAAGCTTTTCAGCGAAGACCATATCTTTTACTTCAGAAACACCTGGACTAGCTTCGTGTCCCTGAATAGTGGGTTCCATAGAAGATGAAGGAACTTGGAAAGGCTCAATAACATAGGTGCGCAAACCCCAAGAAGCTACCAAAACGATAGCAATCATTATAACGAAGCTAATAAAACGCCTAATTAGACCAGGTTTTTCTACAGAAGCATGAGAACCTGAGTTCATGCAGAATCCCTTCATTACAAAATTGTTAGAGTTTGCTAATAATAGCCTTTTTATCTTGAGCTAAAAAGAGCACATAAGCTAAACGCAAATAAGCTGCGCAAATATTAAGCCAATTTAGGCAATCGCGGTTAGCGTACCTGAAAGCAAGCAAGGCAGCTACTTACATGGTGCTCTAGACTCACTTAGACCTGATTGGCCTTTAAGCTGTCTATATACTCAAGATCCTTCTCAGATAAAGAAGCATCGGTAAGCAAATCTGGGCGCAAACGATAGGTACGTTCTAGGCTTTGTTTATGGCGCCAGTCTTCGATTTTTGCATGATGACCCGAAAGTAAAATATCCGGAACATCCATACCTCTAAAACTTGCAGGTCGCGTGTACTGAGGATATTCAAGTAAGCTTCCATAAAAGCTTTCATCAACCGCACTACCCTCGTCGCCAAGAACGCCATCCAAACGGCGCACAACAGCATCGATTACAACCATAGAAGCAAGCTCCCCGCTTGTAAGCACGTAATCTCCAATGCTTATTACTTTGTCAGCCAAAGAATACGCACGTTCATCAATACCCTCATAGTGACCGCAAATAAAGAACAGGTGATCTTTTTCAGTAAGCTCTAAAGTGAGTGCCTCGTCAAAGGTCTGACCACAAGGAGACATAAAAATCACGTAGGGCTTTTTATCTACCTGCGCAAAAAGCTCATCAGTTGCCTCAAAGATTGGCTCACACTTCATAACCAAGCCTTGGCCACCACCATAAGGTTCATCATCGGTGGTGCGATGCTTATCGTGCGTCCAATCGCGCAAGTCGTGAGCTTTAAAATCAAGACTGCCCTTATCTTGAGCCCTACGCATAATCGACTCATTCATGATCGAGTCATAACAATTCGGAAAAACAGAGAGAGTTTCAATTTTCATTAGCTTGTTTCCCTAAAGCTAAAGTTCAAGCAGACCAGCTGGTAAATCCATTACGATTACTTCAGCCTGTTCGTCTACCTCTACAATAAATTCCTCTACCAAAGGAATAAGTGCATCCTCAAAACCAGGACGCTCTACTACCAACAAAGGATGAGCTGGGTTTTCAAGAATTTCAGATACAAGACCTACCAAACTATTGTCGGGTAAGCAAATTTTAAAACCAGCTAAATCAATACCAGACTTGTTCCAGCCTTCGGGTAAATCTTCTTTTGCAACAAGGCAAAAATGACCAATGAGTTTTTCGGCCTCGTCAATGGAAGAAATACCTTCAAAAAAGACAACATACCTGCCATCCCCTTGTTGGCTGATTTTTTCAACTTTGCTTGTGCGAGGTAAACGCAAAACAGGTGGTACAAAAGTGACTTCCATACCTGTTTCAAGCAAAAAAGGAAGACCCGCACGTGCACGCACGACGAGTCCTCCTTCGAGGTTTTTCACCTTAGTCAATTCAGCTACGTTTGCCCAGTTGCTCATTAGTCAACGATTTCGACTTCAACATGGAAGCCGCCACGCGAACCAGCTGCACGGCATAACGTACGAATAGCCTTGATTACACGACCCTGACGGCCGATAACCTTTCCTGCGTCAGCTTCGTCTACAGAAACTTCCACAAGCACTGTGCCATCTTCAAGCTCAGAAGAGGTAATTTCGAGTGCCTCAGGAGCGTCTACCAAAGGGGTAACAAGACTGCTGACCAGGGTGGCCATATCTTCGCGAGGCTCAGCCATAACTACTTAAGCGTTGTAGTTCTTGAGAAGGCGAGCAACGGTATCGGTAGGCTGAGCACCATTGCTGATCCAGGTGTTGACCTTGTCCATATCAAAGTTAACAGCAGCAGGCTCAACACAAGGATTGTAAGTGCCAACCTGATCGATGTGACGACCGTCACGCTTGCAACGAGAATCAGCAACGACGATGCGATAGTAGGGGGCCTTTTTAGCGCCGTGGCGGGCGAGGCGAATCTTGACTGCCATGAAGCAATACTCCTTCTAAAATTTTAACTACTTGGCGTGGGTACGCCACAAAACAGCGATTAAAGATAGTAACGCAAGCTACCTTATGTTTCAAGTTCTATTTAAAGTTCTTACCAAAGGCCTCAAGGTCTTCAGTACCGAGCATGTCCTGCATCTTACGTAAATTAGCCATAGACATACCGCTCATTCCTGGCAAAGAGCGCTTCTTGCCCTTTTTACCCTTCTTTCCTTTGCGGCGTTTATTTGAACTAGCAGCCATCTGATTGGTTTGCACCATCATCTTCTTCATCATCTTACGAGTTTCCAAGAACTTCTTGATGAGTTGATTGACCTGCCAAACCTCAACACCAGCACCTTTTGCGATACGTTCTTTACGAGAGCCGTTAATAATGCCAGGCTGCTCGCGCTCGGCTTTAGTCATGGAGTTAATGATTACTTCCATTTCGTCGAGCGCATTTTCATTTACATTGCCTTCACGCATAGCTTTATCGCCACCGGGAAGCGCACTGATAAGTTTTTGAATGCCGCCTACCTTATGAATCTGGCGATTCATTTCGATGAAGTCGTTAAGGTTAATTTCGCCACGCGACATACGGTCAGCAGACTGCTCTTCAATGTCTTCGACTTTTAGCTTTGATGCAGTTTCGATAAGCGAAAGAACGTCACCCATACCAAGAATGCGCTTAGCCATACGCTCCGGATGGAATTCTTCCAAAGAATCCGGCTTTTCACCAGCGGAAATAAACATGATTGGCTTGCCGGTGACTTCTTTAATGGACAAAGCGCCACCACCACGAGCATCGCCGTCCATCTTAGACATGATGACGCCGTCAAAATCAACGCGCTCACTGAAAGCCTGAGCAACGTTGACCACATCCTGACCAGTCATTGCATCAACAACCATCAAAATCTGATCAGGCTTAACAGCCTCTTTAATATTCTGAGCTTCAGTCATCATCTCCTCGTCAACGTGCAGGCGGCCTGCGGTGTCAACGATAACCACATCGTGCATAGTGTCGATTGCCTGTTGAACGCCCTCAGAAGCAATCTGGACAGGGTCTTTGCCATCGCCACGGTAAAAACCTGCACCAATTTCGCCCGCAAGCGTCTCGAGCTGATCGGCTGCAGCAGGACGATAAACGTCGCAAGCGCAAAGAAGTGGACGATGATTTTTCTGCTTAAGCAAATAGGCAAGCTTTGCAGAAGCGGTGGTTTTACCAGAACCCTGCAAGCCAACCAACATAATTACGTTAGGAATACGGCTTGATAAAACAAGCTTGGCATCCGTCTGACCTAAAAGAGCAGTGAGCTCCTCCATGACAATTTTGATAACGTTTTGAGAAGGATTAAGCGACTCAAGCGTTTCGGCGGTCAAACAGCGCTCTTTGCACTTAGCAATAAAAGCCTTAACAACCTTGAAGTTAACATCGGCTTCAAGCAAAGCCATACGTACTTCCTTCATTGCAGCATTAATGTCTTCTTCGGTAAGACGACCTTTGCTGCGCATTCCCCCAAAAATACCCTGAAGTTTTTCGGAAAGATTTTCAAACATAGCTACTCCAAACAAATGCGACCAGGGTATCTACCCTATCGTCTTTGAAATACCACCCTTAAAAAATTTATTGAACAAGCAAGATGAGCACTATAAGCCCTGAGGCCACCACTCGCGCAAGCTGCGCCTCTTTGGCTTTTCAACGACTTCTGCCTGAGACAAATCAGGTAATTCTTCCTTCGATACAGAATCAGAATCCTTTGCAGGCTGAGCTTTTTCATCTTCAGATTCCAGCTCTTCTTGATCCTGAATATCAGAAGATTCCACATTACCTAAGGAAGCAACATCCTCAACCTGAGAATCCTGAGCTAACTCCTGCTTAGCCTCGGCTGAATCCTCGGAAACTTGCTCACGATTATCCAAATCACCAATGAGCGCATGTGCAAAATCATGAGCGTTAAAGTCATCAAGATCTTCTAGGCCTTCACCAACGCCAATCTTATAGATGGGCAATTCAAGCTCGTGGCTTACCGCAACAGCAATACCGCCCTTAGCCGTGCCATCAAGCTTAGTAATAATAAGGCCATCCAAATCAAGCGCTTTATTAAATTCTCGCGCCTGCTGTAAGCCATTTTGCCCAGTAGTCGCATCAATTACCAACAAAGTCGTAACAGGGACCTTAGAGCGCTTACGAACCACGTTTACAACTTTTTCAAGCTCGCGCATCAGGTCATCTGAAGTATGAAGTCGCCCAGCGGTGTCGATAAGAACCAAATCGGAACCAAGATCTTCGGCACGCTCAATCGTTTCATAGCAAACGCTTGCTGGGTCGCTACCACGCTCACGTGTAACCATTTCTACGCCAGCACGCTTACTCCAAACTTCCAGCTGCTCGATTGCTGCGGCTCGGAAGGTATCTCCACTACCAAGCAAAACACTCTTACCAGCCTGCGTATAGCGAGCAGCCAATTTACCGACCGTTGTTGTTTTGCCAGTACCATTAATTCCAACAAACAAAACAACACGAGGTAGCTCTTCAAACACATCAAGCTCAGGCTCGGTAAAGCTTGCCGCAACCTCATCAACCAAAAGATCGAGCACTTCCCAACCATCAGACAAGGCCTTACGTGTTGCTGTATCACGAAGGTTTTCAATGATGTCATCGGTTGCCTGCGCGCCAAGATCAGAAAGAATCAAAGCTTCTTCAAGCTCTTCCCAAAAATCTTCATCAACATCAGGACCGCGGTCCATCATGATGTTCATGCGCTCCTTGAAGGAAGCATTTGAAGCGCCAAGGCCCTTTTTAATTCGGTCGAAGAAGCCCATTAATCCTCCTTGGATGAAGCAATTGCAGCTTCAAGCTTTTGGCTTAGAACTTTAGTGATGCCATCAGCTTGCATTGAAACACCATACAGGATATCAGCAGATTCCATAGTACGGCGTTGGTGAGTAATCATTATGAGCTGCGTATCTTTACGAACTCGTTGCAAATACGCAATTAAACGACACAGATTAGTGTCGTCAAGCGCAGCCTCAACCTCGTCAAGAATATAGAAAGGTGTTCGACGAATTCCATAAACCGCAAATAAAAGCGCCATAGCGGTCATTGACTTTTCACCACCAGACAAAAGCGACATCTTACGAACGCGCTTTCCTACTGGTTGAGCATTTACATCAACACCCGTTGATTCCAAGTCATCAGGATCACATAAGGAAAGATGAGCCTGACCACCGGGGAACAAGGTTGCAAAAATCTGCGCAAAATTATCGTTTACCTGGTTAAAGGTAGTAAGGAAGTCATCTCGCATACGCTCATCAATAACATTAGTGATGCGAACAAGAGATGCGCGCGCAGCTCGCATATCGGATAACTGCCCTGAAAGGTATTCGTGACGTTTGCTGATTTCTTCGTATTCTTTAGCGGCATCAGGGTTGATAGTGCCAAGATTTTTAATGCGTCGCTCCAGGCTCTGAGCAGCAGATTCTGCCTCGTCACGAGATGAAAGAGCCTCGCGCGAAAGAGCGGTTTCAAGAGACACACCATGATCTTCAGTGATGGCTTTTGCCGCACCATCAACGCGAACTTCAAGCCTTCCCTTTTCAATGCGAAGCTCTGAAATCTGAGCATTCACTGCATCGTAGGCATCATGTGCCTGGCGCATAGCCTGGGTAGCAGTAGCAACTTTTCCACTTAAACCACTTGAAGTTTGCTGTTCAGCTAAAGATTGCTCTTCGAGCTTAATAACCAAAACTCCTGCCTTGTCAGCCAAGTGACCAAGTACAGAAAGAAGCGGATCAATACGCTTTGAAGCAAGCTCGGTACTAGAAATTAAACCTTGACCTTCATCGCTACGACGAAGAAGGTCTTTGACTTCAGCCTTCCGCGTTTGAAGCATACGCTCTGCATATGCCGAACGTTCACTCAAGCGAGCGGCGTCCAATCGCGCGTCACTTAAACGCTGCGACAGCTCAAGTACTTGCTTTTGCAAAGGATTAAGTTTTTGTTCGAGTTCAGATATCTCTTCTTTGTTCTTTTTTAAGCTTGCGCTGAGCTCAAGGGACTGACTCGCTAGCGTATCAGTACGAGGGCGAGCATCTGTTAAGGC
>CAVCRX010000066.1:0-13938 GCA_963604935.1 Bacteroidaceae bacterium | reverse complement strand
TGACCTATTTAACTATGTTTCGTCATACACAGAGACCGTAGCGCGCCACCTTAAGCCAATATTTCTGCGCAAAATGCCGAAATCATACACGCAGCCCATTCCGCGCCACATAAATCCATACACAGAGGCCGTTCCGCGCCAGAAGTTTGAGTGTGTCATACACAGAGACCATAACGCGCCATCCGAAGAAAGCTTTGCATACATGAAGGTCCTAACGTGCCATTACATGAGAGTTTTCGCTATACACAGAAATTTCTCCGCGCCAAGCGCAGGGTTAAGTCCCAAAGGAATTCGTTTACCAAGTGCAGAGCGAAACCCCGAAGGCTTCCCTCTGAACACCAAAAAGAGGATTTCGAAGAAATCCGCTACTAATCACATACCAGAGCATGAAGCAATAAGGACATGAAAGAAGCAAGGTTTGAAATCTTCCTTCTTAGTAGTGAGCGAATGAAAGAAGGCTAAGGTCGATACGGACCTTAGCCTTCTTGAATAGCAGAACGGGCGACAGCCTGAGCGGGTTTCGCCATGCGCTTACTAGACTGACGCTCATTGCTAGACCGCCTGGACTTCGATTTACGCTTGACGAGAAACGCCTTTCAGGGTTTTCACCTTATGCTTTACCGGCCACCGCCTGAGCGGGCTTTACTTTGCTTACTAGGCCGCAGCATGAGTTAAGTTGACTTCATTTTGCGCCTAACGCGCCAAGCGCAGAACAAAAGCCTAAAGGGGCTTAAACCTCGCGCTTGGGTAACTTAGACAGCAACAAGTTTTAGGTTTTGCCTTAGACTTCCCGAAAGCTAAATTTTCTCTTTGGCGATTTGCTGACGCACAAGCTCAACCATGCTAATAACGTCTTGCTTACCGTGAACATCCAGCTTGGTATAGATATTGCGAACGTGCATCTTGGTCGTGTTGGGCGAAACATACAAAGCCTCGGACATCGTTGCAACCGTATAGCCGCGCGCTAAAAGCTCAAGAACTTCGCTCTCTCGTTTGGTAAGACGATATGTATCTACGATGATCTGGCATGGGTGCTTCCAGTAGCGATACTCGTATTCTTCTTCAGGGGTCATTGAAGACTCGGTTGCCGCGGAAGCCTCGGCGCCAGTGAGATTAGCTGCGTCCGCGTTACCGGAGCTTACGTCGGCATTCACGCTACCGGAATTTACGGCACTACCCGCATCAGTAGTCGCTGCGGCATTGGTATTGACGGTCGCGTAGTTGTCAGCATTGTTGATGCCAACAGCAGTGCCAGCGTTGACGGAAACTGCATCAGCACCAACAGAAGCACCAGCCGAGACACCGGCATTACCAAAAGAAGCATTAGCGGCAACATTGGTGCCAGCCGAGGCAGCAGCATTGCCGAAAGCAGCGCCAGTGTTAGCCGTGCCGCCCGCATTGCCAGATTCGGTATTACCGAAAGCAGTATTGCCATAAGCAGCTGCGGAGGAAAGAATCGCGTCGGCAGAACCAGCGGCTCCGCCATAAACAGAGCAACCAGAGCAGGGGTTAGCAGAACATCCGCCGCCCTGAGTTCCAACAACTACATCACCGTTGGAGGTAGAGGCAGCAAGTCCACCTTCGCCACCAAGAGCGCTACTATATGCACTCATGTCATATGGTGTACTCGCGCCATATGACGCGCTGCCGACGCTCACACCATGAGACATGCCATCAGCGCTCATCGCATGCGACGCACTCTCGCCATGCGGCAAACCATCAGCCCCTATACCATGCAGCAAGCCATCAGCCGCCACAGAGCTATCTCCAAAGTTGATTGCAGGTTCTAGCTTCGCTTTGCCTCTTTCCAAAGCAGATCCAAAACTCGGCGCGCCATCAGGACCCTTAACGCCACTAACACCACTAGCGCTCTTAACGCCATCAATACCACTAGCATCATCGGAACCAAACGAGCCATAGGATTCATAAGTAGAAACATGAGCAGTAAAAGGTGCCCTGAGGTTTGGATTCTTTAGCAACAAAATGAGCAACAACAAGAAGGCAAAGACAATAATTGCGCCCGCTGCATTTTCGCCCTCAGTAAGGCTTGGCATACTACTAACACCAAAAGCCATAATCTGGCTGCCAAGCAAATGACCCACCGTAATAACAAAGCGCGAGGCAGACGCCATCAGCAAAGACTCGGTGCAATTATGCGCGCCCCACACAGCAAGTGTCCAAACAACAACCTCGAACAAGGCCGTACCAACACCACCCATCACCGGAGCAACTGCAGGCGAAAGCGAGCCCAAATAAGGATTAAGCAAAATTGAACCAGTGGCCAAAATAAGGCCAGCAAAGAAAACGTGCTCAATACGCACGTTTTGCCACAAGGCAGGAATCACAAATAAGAGCGCAAGCACCACAACGGAAGCTTCTTGATAACTTGCAGAATCGGCCACGTAGCCACTGCGCAGATAGCCCAGCATGACCGAAGAAATGAGCAACATAATCACAAGACCAGGCGTGAGCATCTGCTTAATGGGACGACGAATAACGCCCGATCCAACAACGCTTTGTGTTGTGCGAATTTCTTCGTTTGAGGAATGCGGCCCAAGGCCAAGAATCAATGCAGCCGTGCACACAAACAGCAGCAAAGCCGAAATAGCGCACACGGTAAAGCTTGTGCCGTCAGTTCCAATAAGCTGACTTACCGCCGAATAAATAAGAAAAGATCCAAACATGCCAAGCGCGGTAAAACGCAAAGCTAATTTACGCCTGAGCTGCGCAAACACGCATACCAGGCCAACCGTCAAAGGCGCGCCAATGAGCTTAGTCAGAAAAAGCGCAACCCAAGACCAGTCGCCGCCATAAAGGCGTACACCATGTAGAGAGAAGTACATCACTGGCACAATGCCAAGAAGAAACAAACCATAGGTAATTACCGCAGAAGCCGCAAAAAACGAGCGCAACGAAAGCCCTTTTTTTTGCACAAAGAAAATTACAAATAGTAAGAATCCAAGATAAATTACCGAGGTAAAAACACGCATAACCAAGACGCTATTCGATGCGTCTAAGATTGCGTGTGCCTGGGTGTCACCCAGCCAAATACCACTAAATACACAGGCTAAACCTATGCAGCCACAAACTGCAGCCCACATACCTTCGTTTGCTCCAAATCGCGAGATAAGCCCAGAACGAACCTCTTCTATCGTGGCTTTGCGATTTCCTTCTTGTGCCATAGGCACTTCACCTCCCCCAAGGTGCTGTGCTTATGCGTAATAACGCATGACCGCCTTTTCTGCCATGTGGCGATACTCGGGATCTTCCATTACTTCATTAAACTGCTCTACTAGTTCAGGGAAATCCGTGAGTTCATCGCGCCAAGGGCAGCAACCTTCTTCGTTTGCTTCAACTTTGCCGCCCGCAACATAAACCCATTTACCCGTCTCGTCCGACTGGAAATAGCCGGTACGACTTGGTGCACCGGGTAAAAATGGCTCATCTGTTGCATAAATCGTACCAGAGATTATCTGAACATCATCAAGAGCGTCGTGAATCCAGTCTTCAGATGATGAAACCAGCCAAAAAAACGCATCACCAGGTTTATGAGTAAGAGTGGCCTTAAGCGAAAGCTCCCCTACCGACTCCAGTGGCTCTTCGTCCATTACAGCAGAAGTCGTCTTTGAAGAAGAATTAGCCATTTCCTCTTCAACGTGCTGGCGCAGGTCATCGATCTGAGCCTTAAAAGCAGCATCGAGTACGAGTGACGACATAAAGCATCAACCTCTTTTCAAATATGCACTAAAAGAAGGGGTGTCCGGCAAGACGAGTAAGAGTCGTGCCATCTACTATCAAATACCAGACACCCCGCAAGAATTAAGTTTGCCTGAGGGCCGGGGCTTGCGCCCAAGCCTGCCTGTGGGGCTTACTTGAGCTTCAAGCTGGCGGGCTTGCCTTACTGCAAGCCCGATCCAAGCGAAGCTTTGCTGCAAACTCGCGCAAACCCGCGCAGTCGCGCCGCACGCACAAGCCTGCCTCAGGCCATCAAACCTTCGGCTTTACTTCAAGCCGAGGCTCTTCATCAGGGGCATTGCACTTACCACGTGATGATTGATTGCAAGTTCCTTGGGGCTAAAGCCAAGTGCCAAGCCAACAATCTGGGGAAGATGCAAAACAGGAATCGTAATATCGGTGTCGATATATTCCTGAGAATCCTTCTGCCACATATCAAGAGAGAAGTGACACAAGGGGCAAGGAGTAACAACGCAGTCGGCGCCAGCTTCTTTAGCTACTGCCAGTGAAACAGCATTGCCAGTCTCTGCCTCTTTTTCGGCAGGATAAATAGCGTGAAAGCCGCAGCATGCCAAGCGCTGTTCGTAATCAACGTTAACAGCACCTAGAGACTTCATGACCATTTCCATGGACTGAGGGTTGCGGTCGTTCTCGAAGCCCATGATTTTGGGAGGCATAAGGATGTGGCAGCCGTAGTAATTTGCAACGTGCAGCTGAGACAGGTCAACCTTGACCTGCTCTTTGAGCCTGTCCAGACCATAGTCGCGAACAATTGCCCACAGGTAATGAGTAATCTCGGCAGTGCCCTTGTACTCAAGACCGATCTCGGCCAGTGCATCGTTAACCTTATCCTTCAAAGCAGGGTCAGCGTCGATGCGAGACTTTGCCGTACGCAGCATAAGGGTGCAGGTATTGCAGACAGTCATAATCTGGTCAAAACCCTGAGACTCAGCCAAAGCAATGTTGCGTGCGTTTACCAGCAAGCCAAAGAAGTCGTCGACATCCTGTACCTGGGAAGCACCGCAGCAGGTCCATCCCTCAATCTCAACAAGCTCAATACCAAGCTTCTTGCAGGTAAGTTCGGTTGAAACCTTCAATTCGTTGGCAGCAGACTCCAGGGTGCAGCCAGGGAAGAAGGCATAACGAAGAGTAGACATGTTAGTCCTCCTTATCCATCTTCTGGGAGATCTCGTAGAGCTTACGTACGCCATCGATGCCCTTAACAGGCTTCTGCAGCATTACGTGCAGCGGATTCATCTTGCCGGAAAGAACCATGCGCATGGTGAAGGGGATGCGATTTGCAGCGCACTTCACAATGCCCTCGGTCTTAACAGCAAGCATTGCTTCGTTCAAGATACCCGTCTTGATAAGGTCGTCACGGAAGCAGTAAGCATGACGTGCACCCATAGACTTGTCTTCGCCCATGCGAAGCGCCATACGACGCATGTAGGAAATCTCGGAAGATACGGGGATTCCCTTGGGGCACTTGGTTGCACACTGGTTGCAGTGCAGGCACTTCCACAGATCGTTTTCGAGCGTAACCTTGACGCGCTCCTCGCCCTTTTCGTCGCGAGAGTCGCGGATAAAGCGGTAAGCCTTGTTCATGATAAAGGGCTCAAGGTAGTTGTCGTTGCTATAACGAAGCTCGCTACAGCCAGATGCGCAGCAACCGCACAGAATACAGTCAGTAGCCTGCTGATACTTCTGGTGATCAGCCTCGGACTGCTTATGGTCGTGGCGGCCTTCGTGGGGGCACATCCAAGGCATGACCTTTGTCATCTTTTCAGCCTTTTCGTCAAAGGAAACTACCAGGTCACGAACAACAGGGAAGTTGTTGAGTGGCGCCAGATAGAAGTAGTTGGTCTGGAAAGTGTCGATCAGTTCATCGAGCTGGGTTTCGCAGGCAAGATAAGCGCTACCGTTAACGGTGATTGCGCAGGATCCGCAGATTGAGTGACGGCAAGCCTGAGTAAAGCACAGGGAGTCATCAAGCTCTTCGCGAATCATATTAAGGGCACCCAGCAAGGTGATTACCTGACGCTTGAAGCTGTACTCCTGGTTCCAGGTATCTTCACCATCAAAGCGCCTAATGTTAAAGGTGATGGTATCCATTAGTAGGTCCTCTCCTGGGGCTCGTATTTGGTCACTTTTACGTCACGCCAGTCGATGGAGTAAGAGCCATCATCGGCCAAAGTTACAAGACTGTGCTTCATGAACTTAACGTCATCGCGCTCGGGGAAGTCGGAGCGAGAATGAGAGCCACGGCTTTCCTCGCGGTCGAGAGCACCCATGCAGATAGCGCGAGCAATGGTCAAAACATTGCCAAGCTCGACGTAGTTCATGAAGGCGTTGTTATAAACCTTGCTTGAGTCGTCGATGTGAGTGTTCTTGTAAAGCTCGATGCATTCGTCAACGGTTGCCATAGCAGCCTTGATACCCTCAGCGTCGCGGAAGATGCCAACACCATTCCACATAGCCTCAGCCATCTTGTCGCGAATCTCATAAATATGAGTACCGGAACGCTTACGACGCATCTTCTTGAAGCATGCTTCCCAAGACTCAACCAGGGATTCCAGTTTGTCGGTGCCGCCGAATTCGCGGGTAGGAGCAGCCTCGCGTGCGCCAATGCCAGCATGCTTACCAAAGAAGCAAACCTCAGCAACAGAGTTGCCGCCCAGGCGGTTTGCACCATGGACAGAGATGTTGGAGCACTCGCCTGCAGCATACAAGCCAGGAACAGCAGTTGCGCAGGTGTAAGGATCGATAACGTCGATGCCGCCCATGGAGTAATGGTTAGCAGGACGAATGGGTACAGGATCGGTGATCATGTCGACGCCCTCGAACTTCATAGCGAGTTCGCGAACCTGAGGCAGACGATCAAGGATCTTTTCGGCACCAAGATGGCGCATATCAAGAAGAACCCAAGACTTCATGCCTTCGCCAAAGCCGCGGCCTTCTTTAATTTCGGTCTCGATAGAACGAGCAACCAGGTCGCGGGGACCAAGCTCCATCTTAGTAGGAGCATAGCGAGCCATGAAGCGCTCGCCCTGGTTGTTGATAAGGTAGCCACCCTCACCACGGCAAGCCTCGGAAAGAAGAACGCCAGTGGAAGAAAGTCCGGTGGGATGGAACTGAACCATCTCAGGGTCTTTAATAGGTACACCCGCACGCATTGCAGCAGCAACGCCGTCGCCGGTCATGTTGCTTGCATTGGTGGTACGAGTCCAGTAAACGCGGCCAAAGCCGCCGGTGCAAAGGACAACAACCTTAGCCTGGAAGCTAACGATGTCGCCAGCGCGCAGGTCGATTGCAACAACGCCCTGAACGCCATTTTCGTCGGTTGCAACGTCGAGCAGATTGTACTCGTCATGGAAGACAACGCCGTTCTTCAGGCAGTTCTCAAATAGGGTGTGAAGGATAACGTGACCCGTTTTGTCCTGTGCATAGCAGCAACGAGGATGAGAAGCACCACCAAAAGGACGCTGAGCGATGTCGCCATTTTCGTCACGAGAGAAAGGTACGCCCATACCCTCGAGCTCGTGAGCAAGATCAGGCATGCCGCCGCAGAAGAACTCGATAGCATCCTGGTCGCCCAGGTAGTCAGAGCCCTTAACCGTGTCAAAAACGTGGCTTTCAATAGTGTCGGTGGTATCGCGGTAAGCAAGTGCAGCATTCATGCCGCCCTGAGCAGCACCAGTATGAGAGCGAGTGGGGAAAACCTTGGTGATAACACCAACAGAAAGGTTCTTGTCTTCGCTCGCGTTAAGTGCAGCCTCCATGCCGGCGCCACCGGCACCCACAATAAGGATGTCGTATTTATAGGATCGCATTGCTACCTCTCCTAGTCTTCAACGCGGAACTGAGCGGGGCCAGTTTCATAAATATTGTTGCCGCGGGAATCGATCGCGACTACACAAGGATAATCCTTAACTACCAAACGACGGACAGCTTCAGGACCTAAGTCATCATACGCTACAACTTCGCACTCCTGGACGGAAGCAGCGATAACAGCTGCTGCGCCACCAATAGATGCAAAATAAACGACGTTATTCTTCACCATGGAGTCGACGACCTCTTTGGAACGAGGACCCTTGCCGACCATACCCTTAAGGCCTGCTTCCTCAATCATCTGAGGAGTGTAGGCATCCATACGGCCAGAAGTGGTAGGACCACAGGAACCAATTACGCGGCCGGGCTTTGCAGGAGTGGGGCCTGCGTAGTAGATGACCTGACCAGTGAAGTCGACAGGCAAAGGCTCGCCGGCATCAAGCTTTTCGGTCATGATCTTGTGTGCGGCATCGCGGCCAGTGTAGATAACGCCCGAGATATTAATCATGTCGCCACAATTAAGGGAGTTGATAACTTCATCAGTTAGAGGAGTGGTGATGTTTTTAATTTCAGCCATGATGAACCCCTTTCAAGTTTTAGAACAATCAACAAATTCGATTTAGAGCTTTGCTTTAGAGCTCTGTTAGACACGCTTGGCGCACAACAAGCTCGTTGCGCTTGTTGTGCTTGTTGTGCGTTTAGAGCTCTTTTAGAGCACCACGTGCTTATGACGTGCAGCGTGGCAGTTCAAGGTCACGCCAACAGGCATAGTTGCAATGTGAGTAGGATAGGTTTCGATGTGGACTGCAAGAGCAGTGGTCAGGCCACCGAAGCCCTGAGGTCCAACACCAGACTTGTTGATTTCTTCCAGGAGCTCGCGCTCAAGAGCTGCATACTCGGGGTTGGGGTTAGGAGCGCCTGCCTCGCGGCGAAGAGCCTGCTTGGAAAGCTGCATTGCCTTATCAGCGTTACCGCCGATACCAACACCAACGATGGTGGGAGGGCAAGGATTGCCGCCAGCGTTAACAACAGCGTCAATAACAAACTGCTTGATACCCTCGAGACCCTGAGCGGGCTTGAGCATCTTGAGCTGAGACATGTTTTCGGAACCTGCACCCTTAGGCATAAGGGTCAGAGTCAGAGTGTCGCCAGGAACAATCTTGGTGTAGATAATTGCGGGAGTGTTGTCGCCAGCGTTCTTACGGTTAAGAACGGGGTCAATAACAGTGGACTTGCGCAGGTAGCCATCAACGTAGCCCTTAGCGATGCCTGCGTTGATTGCGTCCTCAAAGTCGCCGCCAGTGATGTGAACATCCTGACCAAGCTCAGCAAAGACGATGACCATGCCGGTGTCCTGGCACATGGGAACGTTGTCTTCGCGGGCGATCTTGATGTTCTTGCACACCTTTTCCATGGCGTACTTGCCAAATTCTGAGGTTTCCTTTTCGGTTGCCTCGGTGATGATCTTTTCTACGTCACGGGGTAAGTCGCACGCAGCTTCAATAGCCATGCGAGCAATTTCTTCCGTAATGGTAGAAGCGCTGATTTCCTTCATTTTTCACTCGCTTTCTTTTAGTGGGGCACAAGGCTTTTCGTGCGGACCTTGCACCCCAAGGTCAACTGTTAAAACGAATCGGCTTTGATTTAGCTAGGGGCACGGGCTTGAGCTTTTGCCAAGGATTTGACTGAGGCCTTCTTTTGGTTGTCGGCTCTTGCTTGCTGACTTCTTTTGATTGCAGGCCCGAATCGTGCCTCAGACCGTAGCTCCTAGTTTCGTCTAACTGCGGGACGGCTTACATGTAGCCGATGATTCCCCACCAAGCAAAGCCAACCGTAAAGAAGATCAGCATGGTTACAACCGCGCAAATGATGCCGATTGTCCACCAGCGACCCTGGCTGACGTAACCCGCGCCGAAGAAGACAGGTGCGGGGCCTGCGCCGTAGTGAGTCAGGCAGCCCATCAGGTTCGAGAAGATACCGAGCAACATTGCAGATGCCATAACGGGAGCGCCAGCAAGGATGCAGACTGCCAGGAAGGCGGAGTACATTGCCGAAACGTGTGCGGTTGCACTAGCGAACAGGTAATGAGACAGGAAGTAAACCACTGCAAGAACAATCAGAGCAACCATCCAAGGCATGCCGCTTACAGCACCAGCCATCATATCGGAGAACCAAGGGATCAGGCCCATGGAGTTCAGGTAGGTTGCCATCATAACCAGAGCAGAGAACCAAACGAGGGTATCCCATGCGCCCTTTTCGTTCTTGATGTCGTTCCAGTCCAGAACGCCGAATACCAAAAGCATGGTCAGGCCGATGAATGCGGTAACGGTTGCATTCAGATTAATGGCGCTGCCGGCAATCCAGAGAACCAGGATGACAAGGAAGACCAGAATCATCAGCTTCTCGGAAGTCTTCAAAGAACCCATTTCAGCAAGCTTCTGCTTTGCTAGGCCAGTAGCCTCGGGGGTTTCTTTAATCTCAGGCGGGAAGAGAATGAAAATGATGAGTGGAATCAGAATCAGGCAAACCATGCTAGGAACGAATGCTGCGATTGCCCAGCCAGCCCAGTCGATGTCGATGCCAGCAAGGTCGGCTGCAAGGGTAACTGCCAGAGGATTAGCTGCCATTGCGGTCATGAACATGCCGGAAGTAATCATGTCTGCCTGGAAGGCGGTAACGTGCAGGTAAGAACCAATCTTGTTACCGGTGCCGTCGTCCGGGCGAGAACCGAATACATTAGAAAGAGACTGAACGATGGGGAAAATAACGCCACCAGCACGAGCGGTGTTGGAAGGCATTGCGGTAGACAGAACCAAGTCGGTGAAGATGAGCGAGTAAGTAAGACCAAGGGTCTTCTTGCCGAACTTGCTCATAAAGATGTAGGCGATGCGACTACCAAGGCCGGTCTTAATAAAGCCACGGCTGATAAAGAATGCGATAACAATCAGCCAGATTGTGGTGTTATGGAAACCGGAAAGAGTGTTGGTAATGAACCCGGAAGACGTGCCATTTCCGAGCAACTGAGTGAGCATGATAACCGTCATCGACAGGATGCACATTGCGCCCATCGGCATTGGTTTCATGATCAGACCAACGATTGTTGCAACAAAGACTGCAAACAAGTGCCAGCAGTTTGTGGCTAAGACGTCTGCGGGGACATCTTCAAAACCCTTTACTCCTGACGCAAAATCCTGCATTCCAGCAGGAACAGGGATACACCAAAGAGCAAGACCAATAGCAAAAGTAATTAAAAGGCGAAGCCAATTAACCCCTTCGGCTTTGGGCTTACACTTTGCAATGGCTGCCCGAGTCATCGGATTCAGGCTTGATGATGTAGCCATTACCTCCCACCTCCGCTTCGTATCGAGGCTTAAAACAACGACACAAATAGTGCGGAAATAATGCGTTAAATCATACACCCGCTGTGGGTGTATTTTGCGTTTTGCCTGGTCAGCGCCTCTGGTTCTGGTGAACACGTTCAGTGCTTTGGGTGTTTGCTGGATTTTATTTGAGAAGTTTTAGGTGGATATTGATGGCTGCGGGTGGGGCGATGAGGGTCACCGGCGAGGGTGCGGGTGGGGCCTAGGTGGGGCGATTCGGCGCACATACACCCAAAAAGATTTTGATTGGTCGGCGAAAAACTGGCGAAAACACCCTTTGTGGATGTGGTGCCAGATACTGAAATCCCCGAAACTACTATCAGGCAATGAACACGCCAGACAAACCGGCAAAGCCCCCGTTGGTTTTATTTGATCCATATGATTCCAATTTGCTGGTGGATTTATCTGAACCCTCCTCGTGTTCTCTCCTTCCTTAGGTGGGACTTTCTGCCTCAGCCCACCAACATATGCTCGCGGTTGTGAACCTAACTGCATCGGCAGACCATTGAGCACCACCTCGCTAGACATCCCCCTCCTTAAGTCACAGCGATGGTGGTGCTCTTGGTGTATTTAGGGGTCTCAGTGTATTGGGGGCCTCAAAATACATTTGGGCGCATCAATGTATTTTGAGGGGCTCAATGCATTTGGAGGGATTCAATCAAGCGCGTACTTAAAGTTGTTAATCAGCTTTGCCAAACTAATCTCGTCGCTTGTTTTGGATAGTTGCAAAAAGCATGCCTCAGGCGAGCTAATCTGTACTTGCTCGCTTACTCGAATGAAACTGCTTTTATTTGCTGGCGCCGTCCACACATGAGACACAATATTATTTATTTGTGCCCTAGTTTCCTTCGATGCTGCAATTAAATGAAGAGACCTTTGCCTTAGCGCGGGTTGCTGACTATCGAATGACTCGCAATTTTTTGCTGTTAACTCAAAGCAAGCTGTCAATGATTTACTGTTTGAGACAAGCTTGTCACTTGTAGCAACTTTAGTACTTGGATCTTCTGCTTTATTTAAGTCGCGCTTACTACTTGCTCTTCCTTCATTTCTTGTATCGCAATCGTTGTTCCTTGTTTGAGCTTCATTATTTGCTCCGACTGCATTACTTAGTATGCGTACATTGTTCCATGCACCAGATTCGTTGCTTCCACTTTTCGCATTACTAGTGGCACTTCTGTTTCCTGCACTTGCCTTGCTATTGGTGCTGCCCTTGTTATTTGTATTGGCTTTAGGGTCTGGGTAAAGACTTATCCCTAACTCGGCAAGCTCCTTCAGGGCACAATTAAGCTCGTCACTTGTAACAGTTTTGGTCGCACTGGGTTTAGACCGACTAATTTTGCGAGTGTCAAGTCGATCTATAGTCCGCCAGTAGCGGAGCGCTGTTTCGTATCCAAAGAAAATAACCATGTCCTAATGATGGCGAGAAACAATGACAAATAGTTGATGAGAGTTTGAGATTAACTCAACATCGAAAAATAAAGACATCTGAAACCATTTTGACTTTTCAAAAAAATAGGGTGCTGACCTGCATCAACACCCTAAGTTAAACATGATTTTTTTCTGAAAGGAAATAAGACAGACTAATCATTTACCTAGTCAACGCGCTTCTTGCCCCAGAAGAAGAGAGCCACAGTTCCTGGGCCTGTATGCGAACCAATCGTAGTACCAATACTATTGATAAGAATCTTTCCTTCACTTTGAGGGAAAACTTCCTTAATTTGGTCAGCCAAATTCTGCGCATCTTCAGGGCAATCGGAATTCGAGATAAAGATTTTATCGGCGTAATTGATGCCATCTTTTGCGCGATCAGCCATAACCTCAACAGTGCGTTTGATGGTCTTCTTCTTGGAGCGAATCTTTTCGCGCGGAATCAACTTGCCCTGATAGTCAACGTTAAGCAACGGACAAATGCGCAAAGCGTTGCCCACAAAGCCTGAAACAGGAGACACACGGCCGCCGCGCACAAAGAAGGTCAAATCAGTGCTAAAGAACCAGTGATTCACGCAGAGCTTATTTTCTTCTGTCCAGTCGCGAAGCTCGTCGATCCCCATGCCTTCATCGCGCAAATCGGCCAGCTTATCCATGAGCAAGCCGTAGCCCGAGCTTGCAGCAAGCGAGTCGACAATGTAAATCTTGCGATCTGGGTAGAGATCGCGCAAACGGCCGGCGGCGATGGTTGCAGAATTAAGTGCGCCAGAAATTCCTGATGAGAGGGTCAAATGCAGAACATCGTGCCCATCCTTAAGGAAAGGCTCGAGGTGCGCAATGTATTCTTCAGCATTAGGCTGCGAAGTCATCGTCATTTCACCATTAGCCATGCGAGCATAAAACTCGTCGTAGGTGATGGTTTTGCCCAAGTCGTCCAGATATTCAGTGGTGCCAAGCGTGAAATGGAAGGGCATCACTTTGATATCGCGAGCGGCAAATTGCTCGGCAGTAAGGTCGGCGGTTGAACAGCAACTTAAAATGAAATCAGCCATAAACGCTCCTCTGGTTTCTTTTATGTGAATATACCCTAAGTCAGCAGGCTATAAAGCTGAATGTTGTTGAATGTACAATGATATTGGAATTTATATTCGGCTTTGAAGAGGGCTGAGTGTTTCGCATATTAGGCATTCCGCGAGTAAAGCTTCGCGCCTTTATGAAGAGCCCACACTATGATGTAGAGCAACGGTCTACCCGAGCAAGTTTTCTGTTGATCCTGACACAATGCCGCCTTCTTCGCATGAATCTTTGCTGGCCAAAGAGCGATGGGGTCTTGGCGAATACACAAGGATGATTTCGGCTTAGCGTGCACGGTTGATTCTCATATGGACTGGCGCAGAATGGTCTCTGTGTATGAATCCCCTTACCAGCTTGGCGCGCTACGGCCTCAATGTATGATCGGTCCTCATATCAGTGGCGCGTTTTCCTTTCTATGCATGACGGAGCCCGTACCAAGTGGCGCGAAATGGTCTCTGTGTATGAAAACACCCCTTTTGAGTGAAAATTTGGG
>CAVCRX010000065.1:0-22884 GCA_963604935.1 Bacteroidaceae bacterium | reverse complement strand
GTAGTCCGTGGAAGGATAGGTCGTCCCGCCCATGCAGGGCGTTTTTTTGTTTTTGTGGGGTAGTGCCTGCTGTCCTGGCAGTGCTCTATTTCTTTCTTTGCTTCTTCTTTTGTTACATTACTGGTAACGCAGGCTTGTTTCGGTTGAAAAATAGATGAAACATTAGCCAATTATTTTTTTAGATAAACATGGTGAGCCAGACTTAGCTGCCGTTAACTGCATTACTGTGGCACAATGCAGAGGTACGACATTTAGATGTGCTGTATCAATGTAAGTCGTGCTTTGGTTTGTTTGTCTGGTTTTGCCTACCGACACGAGACGCTTGGATCCCAAGTGGGTACCAGGTAAGGAGAATTGCTTATGTCCAACGTGACCGAAATCTATGGCTCCTTGGTCTTTAACGACCACGTTATGAAGGAACGCCTTCCTAAGGAAACCTACAAGAAGCTTTCCAAGACCATCAAAAATGGCGATGCTCTTGATGTTGATGTTGCAAATGTTGTTGCTCACGCAATGAAGGAATGGGCAATTGAAAATGGCGCAACTCACTTCACACACTGGTTCCAGCCTCTTTCCGGTATTACTTCCGAAAAGCATGATTCATTCCTGAATCCCACTGGTGACGGTACCGCAATCATGACTTTCTCTGGTAAGGAGCTTATCCAGGGTGAGCCCGATGCTTCTTCCTTCCCTAATGGTGGTCTTCGCGCAACCTTCGAGGCTCGCGGTTACACCGCATGGGATCCTACCTCTTATGCATTTATTAAAGACGAAGTTCTGTGCATTCCTACCGCATTCTGTTCCTACACTGGCGAGGCTCTGGACAAGAAGACTCCTTTGCTTCGTTCTATGAAGGCAATCGACCAGCAGGCTCAGCGCGTTCTTGAGCACTTTGGTGAGGGCGGCCATCGCGTTATCACCACTGTTGGTGCAGAGCAGGAATACTTCCTGATTTCCGAGAAGGATTACGAGCAGCGTCAGGACCTCATCATGACCGGTCGTACCCTCTTTGGTGCTCCTCCTTCGAAGGGTCAGGAACTCGAAGAGCATTACTTCGGTGTTATTCGTCCTACCGTCAACGAGTTCATGAAGGAAGTTGACGATGACCTGTGGGCACTGGGCGTTTCCGCTAAGACTAAGCACAACGAGGTTGCACCTGCTCAGCACGAGCTCGCTCCTCTGTTCACTAACTCCAACCGTGCAATCGACGAGAACCTTCTTACCATGGAGAAAATGAAGCTTGATGCTTCTCATCATGGTCTGGTTTGCCTGCAGCACGAGAAGCCTTTCGAGGGTGTCAATGGCTCTGGCAAGCACAACAATTGGTCACTCTCTTACGGTTCTACTAACCTGCTTGATCCCGGCGACAACCCCATCGACAACCTGCGCTTCTTGGTATTTCTTTCCTGCGTAGTTGAGTCTGTTGATGAGTATCAGGAACTCTTGCGCATGTCCGTTGCTTCCGCTGGCAACGACCACCGTCTTGGTGCTAATGAGGCTCCTCCCGCAATCATCTCCATCTTCCTGGGCGACGAGCTGGGTGCCATCGTTGAGGCATTAATTAACAACGAGGATTACAAGTCTGCTGCTGCTGTTTCTATGGATCTTGGCGTTGACGTTCTTCCTCAGTTCCTGAAGGACAACACCGACCGTAACCGCACCAGCCCCTTCGCCTTCACCGGCAACAAGTTTGAGTTCCGCATGCCTGGTTCTCAGGTAAACCTGTCTGACGCAAACACCATCCTCAACACTGCAATGGCTAAGTCTTTGAAGGGCTTCGCTGACGCAATGGAAGGCGTTTCTTCCGAGGACTTTGAGGCTAAGGCAATCGCTTATATCAAGAAGACCTTCACTGATCATCAGCGCATCATCTTTAATGGTAATGGCTATGCTGGCGATTGGGAGATCGAGGCAGAGAAGCGCGGCCTGGCAAACAACCGCAATACCGCAGAGGCTCTTCCTTGCCTTGTTTCTCAGAAGTCTCTCGACCTCTTTGCTGAGTTTGGCGTCCTGACCGAGCCTGAGGTTCGTTCTCGCTATGAGGTTAAGCTCGAAAAGTACAACAAGCTTCTTAATATTGAAGCTCGCGTTATGATTCGCATGGCTCGTCGCACCTATCTGCCCGCAATTGCAGATTACGCAGCTGATGTTGCTTCCAACATCACTACCATCAAGTCTGCTCTGCCCACAAGCGATCTTGCTGCTCACGAGGCTCTGCTTGGTCGCCTGACTTCCGGTATCGAAGCTGCAGCTGCTGCAATTGATGCTCTGGTTAAGGTTCACGACGCAGCTGAGGAAATTGAGGATGGCCAGGAGCAGGCTTACGCTTATGCAAATACGGTTATCCCCGCAATGGAAGCTCTCCGTGCCGAAATCGACGAGCTCGAGCTTTACACCGAGCGTAACTACTGGCCTGTTCCTACCTACAACGACATGTTGTTCTACTGCTAAATCAGGCAAGTAAAAAGCCTTACAGGTTTTTAGCATTTCAAAAAGAGGCGAAGTCGCTTGGCTTCGCCTCTTTTTGTGCCCGTGCATGTAAGCAAAAAGTCCTTTCGCGTAAAAGAATTGAATTTGATGTAGCTAATCGAGCGTTTTGCGTGCAAGGGGAGTAGAATCGCGTTTACAAGAAATCAAAAGATAAAGGGAGTCCGCATGGAAAAGAAGGATATCGATTGGGCTAATTTGCCCTTCGGTTACATGAAGACTGACTACAGCTATGTATGCAATTACAAGGATGGCGCTTGGGAAGAGGGCGGCCTTACCCCTGATCATTCTTTGCAGATGAGCGAGTGCGCTGGCATTTTGCATTACTGCCAGGAGGTCTTCGAGGGTCTTAAGGCATACACCGCAGAAAATGGCGACATTGTCTGTTTCCGCCCCGATTTGAACGCAAAGCGTATGGCTGATTCCGCAGAGCGTCTTTGCATGCCGTCCTTCCCTGAAGATAAATTTGTCGAAGCAGTAAAGATGGTCGTAAAGGCTAATGCTGCTTGGGTTCCTCCCTTTGGTTCTGGCGCAACGCTGTATGTTCGCCCCTTCATGTTTGCTACTGGTGACGTTATTGGCGTTAAGCCCGCAGACGAATATCAGTTCCGCATCCTTGTTACCCCAGTTGGCCCTTACTTCAAGGGTGGCGACACTGCAGTAACCTTGGGTATTGCTAAGTACGACCGTGCTGCTCCTCATGGTACCGGCAACATTAAGGCTGGTCTTAACTACGCAATGTCTTTGCGTCCTGGTATGGAAGCACATGCTGCAGGTTATGCCGAGAACCTCTACCTTGATTCTCAGTCCCGCACCTATGTAGAAGAAACTGGCGGCGCAAACGTTATGTTTGTTGACAAGGAGGGCACTCTGGTTGTCCCTCAGTCTCATACCGACTCCATCCTGCCTTCTATTACTCGTCGCTCTTTGGTAGTTGTTGCACGTGATATCTGCGGTATGAACGTTGTTGAGCGTCCTGTTAAGTGGCAGGAAGTACTCGATGGCAACTTTGTTGAGTGCGGTCTTTGCGGCACCGCTGCTGTTATCAGCCCTGTTGGTCATATCGAAGATGGCGACACCGTGGTTGAGTTCCCCGATGGTGCCGAGACCTCTGGTCCTGTTATGAAGAAGCTCCGCTCAACACTTACCGACATTCAGCAGTGCAAGATTGATGCACCTGAGGGATGGATCGTTAAGATTCAGTAGTCGCTGTTAGCGGATTGCTTAAGTTTTTGAATTTTTGCCGGGTGCGCTTGTGCCCGGCTTTTTCTTTGCTGCCTGTGGCTTTATCTGCACCCCAGCGTTTACTTGCTTTTTGAATTTTTCACACATTGAAATCTTTGGGTAAAGTTGATGGGCTAAGTTCGTGCGAGAATTACAGCAAGAGGGAAGAGGGGCTCTACGATGGAATTCGGACTCACTAACGAGCAAGAAGATATTGTTTCAGTCTTTCGCGAATTTGGCGAAAGAACATTTACTACCGAGCAGGTAGCACAGTGGTGCCGTGATGGCGGTTTGCCCGATGCGGTAGTTGCTGAATTCGCTGAGCTCTATTTCAGTACGCTTGGTCAGGCTGGCGCCGACACCTTTAGTAATTCCGTCATGAACCAGACTCTTATTTTGGAAGAACTTTCGCGCTGCGCTGGAGCAACGCTTCCTTTTCAGAATGAGCTGTTTAACCTGCAAATTATGGGTGGCTTTGCCGAGCGTGATACCTTTAATCGTATCTTGGGTGACTATCGCAAAACGGGTCGTCTGATGTTTAGTATGGGCGTTTCAGAGCCACATGCAGGCTCTGACACAATGAACATGAAAACCAACACCCGTACTATTGCCGGTACGATTTATCTCAATGGCGAAAAGACCTATGTAAACAATGGTGAATATGCGCCAAGTATTCTTGTTGCCGCGATTGATAAGGACGCCGAACAGGAAAAATATCCGCCCTTGTCTTTCTGGCTTATTCCAAGCAATCTTCCTGGAATTACAAAAATGCCCATCGATAAGATGGGGCAGAAGATGCTTCCGTTTGCGTCGGTTGAATTCAAGAATGTTGAACTTAAACCCGAATATCGCTTGTCGGGCAATGCGGGCGGCTTTAGGCAGTTGTTCCACTTACTTGAGTTTGGTCGAATTTTTACTTGCGCATCAAGCTTAGGAATGGCTCAAGCAGCTATGGAAGACGCAATCGCTTTTGCGCGTGAGCGCAAGGCTTTCGGCAGCGAAATTGCCAGTTTTCAGCAAATTGAGCAGTTGCTTACTGATATGGAAGTTTCCCTTACCAATATGCGTTCGATGCTTTACCGCGCTGTGTGGGCAATCGAGACCAACCAAGAAGATAAGCGCTTGGCGGTAAGTTTATGCAAGCGCTACATTCCACAGGCAGCAACAAAGGTAGCAAGTGCAGCAATGCAGATTTTGGGTGGCTCTGGCTATACCGAAGGAAGCCGCGTGAGCCGCATTTGGGAAGACTGCCGTGGCAACCAAATTGCAGAAGGTACCGACCAAATCATGGTTTATATTTCTGCGCCCTTGATTATGGACAAATACGACCGCTAGGCTTGTTGCTGGCTTTGACCATGGGGCTTGATTGTTGAGCCCGACTGTTAGATTCGTCCACTAGCTTTGACCGTTAATCTTCCTTCTTGGGCTGGCTGATGCCGTTGTCAAACCGCTCTAGGCTAAAGCCTAGGGTAAATTACGGCGGAGCTGCGCTTCCTTGATTTGGTGCTCAAGGCTGGAATGAATAATGTTACTAAAAGGTCCAGCATTGCTAATAAGATGCTTAGCACCTGGTTGGTCGCACTTGCGAATGAAGTAGTACACAAATGCTGCCGTGTAGAACTCTGCCAAAAACTCGATATTTTCTTCCGCTAAATAGCGATTGGCCAAGATGATGTCGATGTCGCGGCGCAAGGCTGGCAAGTACAGGTTGTAAAGATACTCGCGCAAAGAATGAGGGCCTGTTTCTAGGAGCGCCTGGCTGTAGAAGCTACTGCGGCGTTCAAGCACGGTGGCGTAAGCGTCAAAGAACTTTGAATGGTCGAGCGAACGAACGCCAGACTTTTGCGTAATGTAGTAGGGGAATTCGGCGCAGGGGTCGTCGGTGTCGTGCTGGTAGACCAAAACGCTATCGGGGAACCTACGATGAAGTTCGGTGCCAAGGTCGTAGCGGAAGCGCCAAATAATTAATGATTCTTTATCAACAAAATGGTAATAAAAGGTTTTGCGATTTTTGCCGGTACGCTTGACGATATCGGAGACAGAAACCTTCTTTAAAGGCTCTTCGTCACAGAGCTCAACAAAGGCGTCGGCAATCATGAGTTTGGTGTCGAGAGGTGGCATTTTTCTCCTTTCTGTCCATTAGAACAAAAGAAACAGCCCCTCCTTGCTTCTTTGTACTATACGGAATTGTAAGATTTTAGGGACAGATATCAATAAATGTGGCATAAACGAATCGGTAAATAGCTAAAAAGTGTTTAAGTTTTCAAAAAGTCCGTATTTTTCGTAGCGAGAACCGAACAAAAATTCAAAAAAAGGAAATATCTGCCGTACAATACAAAGACTAGGAGCAAAAGGTCATTGTTGATGCCACATGGTTCCAATAAGGTGCTTGGAGGGCACGGAAGCATGCGTCATCAACGGTGGTTAAACAGCTCCAAAGAACGAAGGTTCACACAATGTTCTTCATGAAAGGGGCTGTACGTGAAGTATCCCAAGCTCGATACGCCATTTAAGATTGGCAACGTCGAAATCCGCAATCGTTTTGTCATGCTGCCCATGACCATCGAAAAGACCGAGAACTACGCTATCGGCGAAGACCTCATCAATTTCTATGAGCAGCGCGCTAAGGGTGGCGCAGGCCTGATTGAAATCGGTTCTTGTTACGTCTGTGACTGCTTTGACACCGAGCCTAAGTACCACACCACCACTGGTGCTGTTGGTGTTTGGGACGACCAGTTCATCCCTGGTCTTAAGGCAACCGCTGATGCTTGCCATAAGCATGGCGCAAAGCTGGCTGCTCAGCTTCAGCTCTGCTACGAGTGGCGTCTCGACGGTACTCAGCCCCTGCTTTCTTACGCTCCTTCTAAGGACGTTATGTCCGGCCCCTTCGTTGGTATGCCCGAGCGTGAGTTCACCGTTGAAGAGATTCACCAGGTTGTTGAGCAGTACGGCCAGGCAGCTCGTCGCTGCAAAGAAGGCGGCATTGACATCATCGAGATTCATGCTGGCATTGGCTACATGGTAATGCGCTTCATCTCTAAGTACTCCAATCATCGTACCGACGAGTACGGCGGAGACACCAAGGGCCGCTGCAAGCTCCTCACCGACATCATCGATGAGATTCACAAGACCTGCGGCGAGGACATGCCTATCCTCGTTCGTTACTCCGCAGACGACCTGATGCCCGGTGGCCAGCGCGTCGAGGACCTCAAAGAGGTCATCGAGGTTGTTGAGGCTCACGGCGTTGACGCTTGGTCTATCCAGGCTGGCTTCCACGAGGCTCCTCGCCCCGTTGCTAACCAGCTCGTCCCCGAGGGTGAGTTCATCTATCTGTCTAAGGAAGCTAAGAAGTACACTAAGCTTCCTTGCTTCCCTGGTACTCGTATCAACCATCTCGACGTTTGCGAGAAGATCCTGACTGACGGCTCTGGCGACGCTGCTGGTATGGCTCGTCACTGGATTGCTGAGCCTGAGATGGGCGTTAAGGTCCACGAGGATCGCATCGACGAGGTTAAGCCCTGCATCGTTTGCTCTCGCTGCCTTGACAACATCTTCATCGGCAAGCCCTGCAAGTGCTCCGTTAATCCCAACGTTTACTTCTCTCAGTACGGTCTGCCCGAAGAGCATCCCGCAACCGACACCGATAAGAAGATCCTTATCATCGGTGCTGGTGCTGCTGGTTGCGAGGCTGCTCGTAACCTCAAGCTTCGTGGCTACAACAACATCACCGTTGTTGACCAGAAGAAGAAGATTGGCGGCCTGCTGAACCTCGCTCAGGTTCTGAACGACGAAATCATTCCTCTGACTGCTTGGTATCAGAACGAAATGAAGCGTCTTGGTATCGATGTTCGCCTGAACACCAAGGCTGACGCTAACTACGTAAAGAACTTCGGCGCTGACGAGGTCATCGTTGCTACCGGCCCCGAAACTTCTTCTCCCGACGTTCCCGGCAAGGACAACAAGAACGTTATCGATTCTCACGCTCTTAAGGAGCTCGTTGAGGGTCACAACACTCCCGGCATGGGCTTCATGTGGGGCCTTTCCTGCCTCGGCATGGGTATGCTCGGCGCACCTCTGCCTCTTATGCAGTGGGGTCTTGGCACTCACATCCTGGTCAAGAAGAACCTCGTTGTTATCGGCGGCGGCTTTGCTGGTATCGAAGTTGCCTCCTCTATGCATGAGGGCCGCAACGTTACCGTTGTTGAGCCTCGCAAGAAGGCTGGCGACCAGATCGGCATCATCGACAAGAACCCTGAGCTTCGCGCTCTTAAGTCTGCAGGCGTTCGCATCATCACCGACACCAAGGTTGTTGCTTACACCAAGGAAGGCGTTGTTGTTGAGGCTACTGCTGACACCAAGGACAACATGAAGACCGAGTACAAGCAGGGTCAGCAGACCACCATCCCCGCCGACACTGTTATCTGCGGTACCGAAATGGTCGACAATACTTCTCTCTATGACGAAGTTCTGGCTAAGGGTCTTAATCCTGAGCACGTACACATCATCGGTGGCGGCGCTCCCCATAAGGAAGACAAGATTGGTCCTGTAGCTGACGCCGATCCTTACAAGACTCCCGAGTTCAAGCGTGTTCTCGAGTCTGTTCGCGACGGTTACATCCTTGGTATGACCCTCTAATTGGTCAAACAAGACTTTCTAGGAAAGGGCCCTTCGGGGTCCTTTCTTTTTGTCGAGATTCTGCGGAGGGCTCCGCGCGATGGCTGTGTGCCGCCCATGTTTGGCGGCCGCTTTATTTAAAAACGCAGGGCTACATTCTTCTAAGCTTTGCTGTGTACTTTGTTCGCTATTTACCTGAGCATTCGTATTAGTCGCGATAAACTAAGCACAAATAATTTTTAAAAGTGAGGGTCACATGGCTATTTCTAAAGAAGAACGAGCAGCTCAGGCTAAAAAGCATCTTTCTTTGATGCGTGGCGTATTTGCTGCAGAAACGCAGGCAGCTATTGAGGCTGCTCAGATTTTCGAAGACGGCGAGGGTCGCGAGCTTGAAATTCCGGAAGCTCGCTCAGAGGCAACCGAAACCGAGGTTAGTACTCAGTTTGCTTCCGCTTGCGCAAGTAGAGAAAAGGGCAAAGTTGTTATTGTGAGCCCGACTGCTTTTACACGCCCAGGCGGCAATTATGAAGCTGGATCTTTTGGTCCTGAACAGGTGCTTTGCTCTGACAGTAACCTCTATCCCGTTTTGCAGGGTTTAAAGGCTGAATATCACGACAAGAATCGCAGCTATGGTCGCGGCATGCTTTTTACTGATCGCTGCATTTATGTTCCTGAGATTACCTTTAATCGCGGCGGCAAGATTACCAAATACGACATCCTGGCAATTCCTGAGCCCGTGCGTGATCGTGCCTTGGAAAATCATCGTTCCGAAAACGAGTGTGATCAGGCTCTTGCCCAGCGCATTGAGACACTCTTGCGCGTCGCGGCTTCAAAGGAATGCGACACTTTGATTGTTGGTGCATTTGGATGCGGTCGTCAGGGATATCCTGAGGATCAGGTAATTAAGCTTTTTAAAGACTGGATTGAGGTACATCAAGGCGTCATTCCTAAGATTGTCTTTGCTGTTCCACGTTTTAGTTTTGAAGCTTTTGATGCAGCCTTTGGCAAGCCTGCTCCAGTGGTTGAAGTTGTCGAGGCCCCTGAAGAAGAGGAAGAGGATAGTTATGAGTTTGACCCCAATGATTTGCCAGAGGGTGTAACGTTTAGATAATTATCTGCTGTATTAACTGCTAACCAAAGAAGGCGTTCCTCTAAATGAGGAACGCCTTCTTGTTATATATCGTTTCCCTGGTTGATCTAAGGTTTAGTTGTAAGTAAGCACACTGTACTTGGCGTCTTGATTATTATTTTCTTCCATTTTGTTGTTAGGGCTCCAATAAGTTTGTAGTCTATTGAGTAATGTTCGTATCCTTTATGTGTGTAGTTAACAGCACATCGTTTAAGTATTAAAGAATTATTAGTGTAGAGCGATACTGGCATGCAAATTACGAGGTAATTGGCAGATTTTGTTAATGAGCAGATAGTCATAGATGGGGGCGGCTATGCGTATTCGGTTTGAAGAAGGGTCTGTTGAGGCAATACCTGGTGAGGGTGATCGCAGGATTATCGACAGCTATATGTTGCTGCCAGTATCTAGGCCAGTAAAACCTAAGCTTTCTTCGAGTGTTCTTTTGGTGCGCAACGCTCAGGTTCCAGCTGAGGGTGAGCGTAATTCTTCTTACAAAGTTGGCGGCATTGATCCAGACGGCAATCAAGCGCCTAGTCGATTCCCAAAAGATTTTCCTAACGCACAGAATGTTGAAGTTTTTATGCTTCGTCGTGCGAAAACGATGGCTTTTGCTCCCAATGCCGTTGTTTTTCCTGGTGGCAGCGTTGATAAGCGCGACGCTACCCCAAGTCTTCCCTGGTTTGGTCCAAGTCCTGCTCATTGGGCTGAGTATATGTCTTGTTCCGAAGAGGATGCACGCCTGGCGATTGTTGCTGCAGCACGTGAGGTATTTGAAGAGTCAGGCGTACTCTTGGCTGGCCCCGATGGGCAAACTACGGCAACAACAAGCGAAAATCCCGAAAAGTGGTCCGACCTGCGTAATCGCTTAGCGAATCATGAACTATCGTTTGCAGAAGTTCTTATCGAGAATAATTTAATGCTGCGCTCTGACTTGTTGGGTTTGGTGGCAAACCTCCAGACCCCACAGAACGAGCCACGTCGCTATGACACCTTTTTCTTTAGTGCGTTGATGCCGGAAGGCCAGAAGGCTGACGGCAATACGAGTGAGGCGGTAATCGCAGACTGGGTAACGCCTGCGCGTGCTGTGCTTGAGGGCGATGCGGGTAATTGGAAAGTTATGCCGCCGACACTCATTAATCTTTCGCGCTTGTCTGAAGCTCAGGACGCCGCAAGTTTTGTGCAGACGCGCCGCAAGGTAGATAAGGTTAGTTTTCATCTGGAATATGAAGACGAACTGGGGGAGTGCCCCTATTTGTCTTGGAAAAAGACTGACATTTTAGTTGGTTGTCGTAGCGATTTTGATTCCGACGGAAACTATCTAGCACCCCAAGGTTTTATTAAGGATGTAGAGCCTTGGCAGGGTGGCTGGGTTCACTCAAGAATCTATTGCCATCGCAACAATAACCCTAGCCCGATGACCTATGTTGGCACCAATACCTGGATTGTGCTGGGCCCTTCACCCGAATTCAAAGCTGAAGATAGTTTTGCTGCAGCTGCAAGATATCAGCGCAAATGCGTAATCATAGATCCTGGTGTTGTTGAAGAAGTACCAGCAATCATCGCTTGGTGCAAAGATCGAAATCTTGAAATTGGCGCAGTGCTGAGCACTCATTATCATGCCGACCATACTTCTGGAGCCGTTATGCTTGCGCAGCAACTGGCTTGTCCTTACTTTGCTTGGGGTTCTTCGTTTACGGAAGAGGTCAAACAGAAAAACCCAGCTCTTAAGCTCGTCAATTTACAAGAGGGTACTTTGGAACCTGGCAAAAGCGAAAACTGGAATAGTGGTTTGCCCTGCTTGCGCCTTGTTCATACGCCGGGTCACACGCCCGATTCGGTATGCTTTGTAGTTGAAGGAAGCATGCATGCCATTACCGGTGACCTTCTTTTTTCGCAGGGGCCCACAATTCTTAAAGAGCCTGATGGTAACTTGGGCGATTATCTTGAGTCCTTGGATAAGGTCCAGCATTTAATACGTGACGCAAAAGCTAAGGTTTTCCTTCCGGGGCATGGGTATCCCATTAGTCAGTGCTTCCGAATTATTAATGCAACGCGTGATCACCGTAATCAGCGTTTGTCCGAAATTAAGGCCGCTTTAGAGGCGGGGGTCGAATCAACTCCCGAGGCCATTGTTGACTTTGTTTACAAAGAAACCCCTGAAAGCTTGCGCCCAGCTGCTCTTAAAAGTGCGGCTTTTCAACTGAAATATCTAGGGTTTTGAAACCGTTCACGCACGAAACTAAACTTCAAAAATAATATTCGTTCATTTATATGAAATATTTTTGAAACTTTCTTCTATACTCGCGCAGGTTCTAAAAAAGGCGAGGCGGAATTCCATTGTGCCTAAACACAAGGTATTTCGCCACAGGCGAAACGGGTGTCCCATCGGATTGATGAACCCGGATGAAGGGAGAAATGCATGACGCAAAACACACGCCGCGACGATTTGTTGGAGCGCGTGATTGCCGCCAATGCAGCTTACTACGACATCATCCGTGACCATCAGTTCGAAGGACGCACGTTTTCTGCGTTTGCAAGTTTTCATACGCATGGAGAGCAGTATGTGCTTACCAAACGCGCCAAGATGTGGGAAGTAAACTCGCACGATTATCTTTTTATCGAAACCACCGATGCTCTAAGTGCATCGAGCCTGGCCGATGAAATCAAATTTGTGTGCGAGCAAGGGCTGAAGCTAGTAAAACCTGGTCCTAATCACATGTCTTCGGGTCTTTCGCTTATCGTCATTGCTGATTCAGTGGATGACGAAGCCATGAAGCTTGCTCGGAAGTCTAAGTTTCGTAAGAACTTTAAGTTCAGCTTGCAGGGCTGGGCGGACCTTCGAGTTGCTGTGGTCGATTTGTCTCGTAAAGAGGGCGAGCAAGTGGTCACCAATGCTGCTGGCAAAGGACTGGCCAAAATGCTCAAAGGCAATTTGGCGCTTATTGGATAAGGCAGATCAGAAAGGATAAGAGCTCCATGAATGCAATGCTCATCCTGATCGTTGCCCTCGTCATCCTGGCTGCAGGCTACATCTTTTATGGTGGTTGGCTTGCAAAGCAGTGGGGCGTAGATGCTAAGCATGTTACCCCTGCTCACGAGTGCGAAGATGGCGTGGACTTCGTTCCTACAAAGCCCTACGTTTTATTGGGTCATCACTTTTCTTCAATTGCGGGCGCTGGCCCCATCAACGGTCCTATCCAGGCTGCCGTTTTTGGTTGGGTTCCTGTTCTTTTGTGGGTTCTTATTGGCGGCATTTTCTTTGGTGCAGTGCACGACTTTGGTTCGCTATTTGCATCTTTGCGTCACAAGGGTCACACTGTAGCAACCGTTATTGCTGAAAACATCGATAACAGCTCTAAGAAGCTCTTCTGCACCTTTGCATTCTTGACGCTTGTTCTGGTTGTTGCAGCTTTTGCTTCTATTGTTGCTAACACTTTTGCAGTTACTCCCATTACTGATGTAATGGATGAAGCAACTCGCGCACAGACCGAAGCTACCAACCTTGCAAACATGCGTACCGCAATGATTTCCTTGCTGTTTATCGCTGTTGCTGTTGTTTATGGCTTTGTTACTCGCGGCCGTGAGATTCCTGCTGCAGCAAATGTTATTTCTGCAATCGTGATTATTGTTGCTATCGTTGCAATTGGCTTTAACCTGCCCATCGTTTCCTTGGACTACACCACTTGGATGATTATTTTGGGCTTCTATATCTTGGTTGCTTCAGTTGCTCCTGTTTGGGTTTTACTTCAGCCTCGCGACTACCTTTCTTCATACTTGCTTTATGGCATGTTGATTCTTGCAGTTATTGCTATCGTTGGTGCTTCCCTTGTTGGTGCAGCTACCAACCTTGATATCCCTGCATTCACTGGTTTTGTTGCTTCCAACGCTGCTGTTGATGCTTCCGGCAACGCAATCATCAACCCCGAAACCGGTCTTGCTGTAGTTAACAAGGCTGCTGCTTCTGGCATGCTGTTCCCTGTTTTGTTTATTACCATCGCTTGTGGCGCAATTTCTGGTTTCCACTCTTTGGTATCTTCCGGTACCACTTCTAAGCAGATGGACACCGAGGCTCATGCTCAGCCTATCGCTTATGGCGGCATGTTGCTAGAGTGTGTTCTGGCTGTTATCTCTCTGTGCGCAGTTGGCTTTGTTTGGGCCACTTATCAGGCTGGCGGATATGCTTCGCCTACCGCAGTTTTCGCTTCTGGCCTTTCTCAGATGCTCGCTTGCATCCCTGGCCTCGAAAACGTCGAGTCGCTTTCTTACTCCTTGCTGATTCTGGCAGTTTCCGCTTTCTGTCTGACTTCGCTCGACACTGCAACTCGTCTTGGTCGTTACATGTTCCAGGAGCTCTTTACTGGCATGGAAGAAACCGTTGAGGAGTCTCGCGCTCAGGGCGGCATCAAGGCCGTTCTTTGCAACCCCTACGTTGCAACCATTGTTACCGTTATCTTGGGTGTTGGCCTTGGTATGACGGGCTACAGCATCATCTGGCCTCTGTTTGGTGCTGCTAACCAGCTCTTGGCTGCTCTTGCTCTGCTGGCTGTTTGCGTATGGCTTGGCAACGCTGGCCGTAACAACAAGATGTTCTATGTGCCTCTGGTATTTATGATGGTTGTTACCCTGACTTCTTTGGCTCAGACCATCATTGCAAAGGCAACGCTGCTTATGGGCGATGCTACTGTACTGGCTGCTCAGGCTGGTGGCACAGTAGGCGTTGTTGCTCAGCTGCTTATTGCAATCCTTCTGGTTGTTCTGGCAATCATCGTGGTCATTAAGGCCATCAAGGTTGCTATGAAGAAAGAAAAGAAGGAAGTTGCCTTCTAGTCTTTAGTGACTCATAGCTCACTAGCTTAGGCTTACATTTGGAGTCGCTCGATTTTGTCGGGCGGCTCTTTTTTTGTGTTTAGGATGTGTGGCTATTGGAGCTGGAGTGCGTGGCGCCTTGCGTTTTGTTCTTGGATAGACTGCGCTTTGCGTAGAAGACCTGTAGGAAACAGCGATAGGGAAGCTTTTTTTAGCACTATTCTTGCTGCTCGGCTCTGAACTAAAAAGGGTGCTGGACGAATCCAACACCCTTGTAAGGCATAGTATTTACGTGAGGGCTTAGCCCTCGTTGCTGCGTTATTGCTGCTAGAGCAGACCGCGCTCTTTAAGACGACGATTGAGCTCGTCTGCAAGTAGGTTGCGCTTAACCTTGCCAGATTCTGTTAGGGGAATCTCGTCGATGTACTCAACGTACTCGGGGCGCAAACGCTTAGCAATACCAATGGAATTTAGGTATTCAGCAATGCTTTCTACGGTAGGAGCGGGGTCGCTCGTGGGTACCAAGAAGGTGCAAATACGCTCACCCATGCGGTCGTCCGGATAGCCAATGGTGGCATGACTTCCGACGCCGGGGCAGTCCGAAAGATTATTGTCAATTTCGTTAGCAGAGATGTTTTCGCCGCCACGAATGATGATTTCCTTCTTGCGGCCGTTAATTTTTACGCGTCCCTCTTCGTCCATGGTGCATAGGTCGCCAGAGTAGAACCAACCATCGTCTTTAAGATCGCGATCAGTTGCCTCGGGATTATTGAGGTAGCCTGCAAACATGTGGGGGCCACGCGAAATCTCTTCGCCTTGCTTACCACGGGGGACTTCGTTTCCAAGAGAGTCAACAACCTTGACTTCGATGCCTTCACCGCAAGGGATACCACTAAAGCGGCCATCCCATTCAAGAGTCTTCGAAGGGGGAACAGCAAGATGAGGGCAGCTTTCGGTTGATCCGTAGCATTCACACAGGGCGATGCCATGTTTGTCGGCCCATTTGCTCATGCTGCCAGGAACAGGTGCGCCGCCGCAGATGAACAGACGCAGCGTCTTGAAGGTCTTGTTTTCTCGTTCTGCAGTGGTTAGGTAGTCGTAGATAAATGGCGTTGCGCCCATCGACCAGGTGACTCCCTGCGAGTTTAAGAAATCGATAGCAGGGGAAGCCTTGAACTCCTGCATAAGAACAACGCGTGCGCCAGAAAGCATGGGCGTAATAAGACCATGATTAAAGCCGGTTGCGTGGTTAAGCGGAGCAGGCATAAACATAACGTCTTCGTGCTTGATGCCAAAATGTTGAGTGAAAGATTCCTCTGAATAAATGAGAGCGTTGTGTGTAATAAGAACCGCCTTGGGGAAGCCGGTGGTTCCCGAGGTGGAAAGAATAAGCACAACTTCGTCAGACTTAGATTCAGGTGCCTCGGTTAAAGGCTCAAAGTCTTCCATGATCTGCTTAAGAGTAATGGTGCCATGCGAAGCTTCGATCTTGTCGTGGACCGCGATAGCTTCTTTATTGAGCGAGGGCACCTGATCAACGATGCTCAGTACCTGATCTTCGAAGTTAGTTTTGTGGTAGAAGGTGGGACAAATGAAGGCCTTGGACTCTACCAAGTTCATGCTGTATACAAGATCTGCGCCATTGAAGGTGACGGGCAAAGGATGAATAACCGCACCAACCTTTAGGCAGGCGACATAAATAACGCAAAATTCAGACCATGGTGGGCACTGGAAGGTGACAATGTCGCCATTAACAACCCCAACGCTTTTCAGCCAAGAGGCAAGGCGAGCTGCTTTTTCGTCAACTTCTGCATAGGTGTAGTGCACGCCTAGATTGTCGCAAACGTATTCCTGATCGGGATAGTTAGCAACTGCTTCATTCCAGCGATCGTTCAGCGTTTTATCAGTCCACCAGCCCTTTTCGTAATAGAGCTTTTTATTTTCGGCGTTGATCTTAAGGTCGGTAATCATAAAGATCGGCTCCTTGTAATAAGTTCTCCGGTACAAAACCCGGGCGAACTCCCCTCCCATGACAGCGCCCTCACGCATGTCGGGCTTAATTCTACTCCGACTTATTGCAATAGCAGCGAGAATTGCGAACGTGTTTTTTAACTTTACTAATTATTGGTATCGGATTAGGGGTGTCTACGAGTAACAGAGTGGGAGTGTTTGGCTTGTAGACAGTCAACGTCTACCCCGAACCCATTCGCGGGCAAAGCCAAGGGTGCCCCAAAATTCAATAAGCACACAAAAATTTACGCAAATTTGGACCGTTCATGTGGAAATGCGGTGTGCTATTAAAGAAACATCTTTTTTTAATTTGCATCTATTGCAAAGAATAGGCAAACTTGACGGCATGGCTAGATTCGAAAATAAGAAGTCACGCCGTGCGGGGCATAGGGCAGACGCGTCTGCCTTTAGTCGTTCTGCCTACGGTTCGGGAGAAACTTCGACCTATCGCGACCATCGTTCGGGCGCTCATAATGCCGAGAGCAACAGCGCTTTAGCGACGGACGCCAACAACCCGTATTCTCGTGCGGGTCACAACTCCCACAATTACGTACGCAACAACAAGCTTGCTAAGAAGAAGGCTCGTCGTCGCAAGGGTATTATTGCAGCTTGCGCGGTTTTGGTCGCTCTTATCTTGGGCGGTGCAGGTGCAGCCTTTGCTTATATGGCTTACCTTGATAACCAGATGAATGGTCTGGACAGCGAGGCGGCTGAATCTCTTGTTGCAACCGACAATGCAACTGATCCTTTCTACATGCTGCTTATTGGTGTAGACAAATCGGAGGCACGTGAAAGCTCGGGTAATTGGGGTGGTTATCGTACCGACTCCATGATTCTTACTCGTGTTGACCCTCAGAACAAAACGGTCACCATGATTTCGATTGCTCGTGACCTTAAGACCGATATGGGTTCACACGGTACGCAGAAGATTAATGCTGCCTACACCTTTGATGGTCCCGCGGGTGCAATTAAAGTTGTTTCCGAGCTGGCAGGTGTTCCTATTTCACACTATGCCGAAATCGACTTTGACGCATTTAAAGAAGTTGTAGACGCATTGGGTGGCGTTGAGGTTACTGTTGCTATGGATATCGACGACTCTCATGTTGACGATAAGATCAAGGCCGGTACGCAGACTCTTAATGGTTCGCAGGCTCTTTCCTTATGCCGTTCGCGCCACACCTACGACAAGGTTGGCGACGGTGACGCACTGCGCACCGCAAACCAGCGCATGGTTCTTTCTGCAATCATGAAGAAGGTTGTAAGCTCAGACATTGCAACTATGATGTCTACGGTTAACACCATGGTTGGCTACGTCACTACCGATATGTCTGCTTCTTACATCCTTGGTTTGGCTCAGCAGTTTGCGGGTATCGACGTTGACAACAATGTTTACACCGCTTCCACGCCTAAGACTTCCGAAAAGCAAGATGGCGTTTGGTGGGACTTGCTGCTGGAAGACCAGTGGAAGACCATGATGGAGCGCGTTGATGCCGGCTTGTCTCCTACAGCTGAAAGCCAGACCGACGCTGGCACAGGTATTGAGACTTCGCATTCCGGAAATGGTGGCAGCACTTCTAGTTCAGTACAGGGCTCAACCACGACCGATCTTTCTGGCTTGAGTATTTCTGTTAAGAACGGCAATGGTGTTTCTGGCTCCGCTGACGCTGCGGCTACCAAGCTGACCAAGCAGGGTGCAACCTGTGAGACGGGCAATGCTGATAACTCAGCTTATCCTTCGACGCTTGTTATCTACGACAGCGATGATATGAAAGATAAAGCCCAGGAGGTTGCCGATACCTTAGGTGTTGGTACCTTAAAGAAGAACTCGGGCACTTATAAACACACCGGTGACATTCTCGTAGTTGTTGGTGCCGACTGGAGCTAAAGCAAGTTAAGGCTTGGTGGCCTAAATAGAGCTTCTGCTTAAATAGGTTAATAGTTATCGCCAGTAGGGTAATCCTGCTGGCGATTTTGTTATCAGGTTGTTTTTTGGCACGTGCAAAGCGAGGCTTTTAGAATGTCTTATGCGTGCAAGCGCAAGTCGAAGCTCGCTCAGGTTGTCGCCGTTCCTCTGTTCAAAAAGTGCAAGGTTTGTGACCTTGCACTTTTTTCATGCGCTCACTGCTTCATGTATTAGCATGCGGATTTTTTTCAAATCCTCTATTTGGTGTTCAGAGCTAAGCCTTCGGAGCTTTGTCTTGCGCTTGTGTGCGTATCTGAACCTAAGCAAAGTCATGTTTTTCTGAATCACTCTTGCTCGAAGGAGCGATATTTTACACTTTTCGTCGAATGTCGCGTTTTAAAAATTAAAAGCCCCGCTCAACTGTTATTTTTGCCTAAATTCTTTTGTTTACAGTCGTGACATCCTTAGCTTGCTAATCTGTCGATGCTAAAAGCTTTAATCGCAGGTGAGATAAGAGAAAGGAGCGCGGCAATGCTCAAAACATTTTCTAAGAGCCTTGCAGCTTTGTTTATGGCTGCGGTTTTGATGTTGGGCTTACCAGCTTTGTCTTTTGCAGATGAAGATACTTCGGGGGGGGGGGTAAGCAATTAAGCGATTTTGAGAATGTCGACTGGAGCACCGTCGAACTCAGCTTTGGTCAGAGTGAGTTTACTGTCAACGAAGCGGATTGTTCTTACGGGGAAGTCAAACCGGCTTTTATTGGTGATTTAAATCTCTATGTTGAAAACGACAACTCTGAAGAGCTTATTTCAACTGATTCATATAGCTATGAAGACTGGTATTTTTATAATGACGAGAGCGGTTCGGAGACTCTTTCCGACGTCCGCGAGAGCGGTACTTATTATGTAAAAGTCGAGCTAGATACCGATCCTGCAACTGCTCGTTATGTCCCAATAACAATAAAAGTTGTCAAAACAGATATTTATAATCTTTCCAATTATTATGTAGACTGGTCTGACTGTGATTCTCAAATTGGCGATAGTGATCTCGAAAACACCAAGAGTGCTTTAGCTAAGGTATCTTTCGACTTCTACTGTAAGACTTTTGAGAGTGATTCCACTTCTCTTCCTGATGACGCTACTTATGAAGTCGATCAAACTTGGTACCAATACGTTGACGATGAAGATGATTCATACGTTGCTATGGATTCATATCCTAAAGAATATGGTTGTTATGCGATAAGGATTATAGGTTCAGGACAGTATTCGGGAGAGGCTTACATCTATTTTACTATCTGTGATCCAAATCATTCATCAGTTTTCTTTGTTTCCAGCGAAACTGATCTTTCCGTGGATAAATACAAAACAGTTTCAGAATTAAAAAATTCTATTGAGATTTCTGCTGATGGAGATTCATCCGAAGATAAGGTTTTAACTTCGGGTAAAGATTATGAAATTACAAAAATCGGGATTTATGATTCAGATTATGAGGGCGATGAAGAGGATGCTGATGCTTGGATAAGCCTGAGTGATTCCGATCAACTTCAGGGTGGTCGTTACCGTATATGGATTAAGCCTATCGGGGAATACTATGGCGACGTTGTAACTGAAGATATCTGGTTGGTAGATTTAAAATCTTTTGATAGCTACAACTTTAAGTTGGTTAATGACTACGGGAATAACCTGCTTCTTCTGAATTCTGATAGCTTTAATATTCGGGATTTAAAAGTATCTACAGAATGCGAATCAATCAAAGACGCAAAGTCTTTGATACAAGGTACTGATTTTGAATTGGAGAATACTTGGTTCCAGTACTATGTTGGGTCTGATAAATATACAGAGATAGAAGGCTATCCCCAGACTGAAGGCTGGTATGCGATTCCTGTGGTAGGAAAGGGCGACTTTGAGAACAAAGACGCATTCTTGGATTTGTATGTAGCTGATGAGTTTGACTTAAAGCATTATTCGATTGATACAAAACGTTATTTAGTTGCCGGCGAAGATTTAGCCATAAGCAAGCTTGATTTTAAGGTTCATGGATATGTAGGAACCGACAGCGAAGGCGATGACGATGCATACGGCGTTGAAAGAACTCTGACTTACGGCAAAGACTATACGATTTGCTGGGGTAGCTACGACAGCGATGGAGTGTTCCAGGCACTTGATGGAGATGAATACCCTGAAGTAACCGAAGATAGCTGGGATTGGTATCTTAAGGTAATTGGACAGGGTGACTATTCTGGTCAGGAAATCATCGAAAGACAGATTATCCATAAAAACGCATGTACCCATAGTAATATTTATGAAGGAGAGGTAGAGGCTACCTGCACCGAGGATGGCTATACCGGGTATAAAGAATGCAGGGATTGTGGTGAAATCCTAGAACAAGGCACAGTAATCCCAGCTCTTGGTCATGATTGGCAAGAGGTTAAAGGAACTGCGGTAGCAGCAACTTGCACCGAGGATGGTAAAGAAGCAGATGAGAAATGCTCTCGCTGTGATAAAAGAAAAACGGGCGCTGTAATAGAAGCCAATGGTGAGCATGATTATCAGGATGTTGCTGATACTGCAGTAGAGGCAACCTGCACTACTCCAGGCCATAAAGCCAATCAGAAGTGCACCAAATGCGGAGATGTCGTTGAGGGTGAAGAAATCCCAGCTCTTGGCCACGACTATTCTTCCGAGGTAACTAAGGCTCCAACTTGCGAAACTAAGGGCGAACGTACTTACACCTGCACTAGGTGCAATGATTCCTATACAGAGTCTATCTCAGCTCTTGGCCACACATATGATGAGGGCGTAGTTACAACACCTGCAACTTGCTCAACAAGCGGAGTCAAGACTTACACCTGCACCAACGATGGATGCACCGAGACTAAGACAGAATCCATTCCTGCAACTGGCAAGCATGCCTTCAAGGTTACAAAGCCTGCTGTTGCTGCAACTTATACCTCCACGGGCTTAACCGAAGAAAAGGCATGCTCGGTTTGTGGTAAAGTCCTTCAGAAGCAAAGCGTCATTGCCAAGCTTTCTGCCAAGGCTCAGTCTGTTAGCGTAAAAATCGCAACTAAGAGCGTTAAGAAATCCAAGGTAAAGAAGAAGGCCCAGGTCGTATCTGGCGCTGTAAAGGTCTCTGGTGCTAAGGGTAAGGTTACCTACGCTAAGGTCAGCGGATCTGGCAAGCTTAAGGTCAATGCTTCCAACGGCAAAATCACCGTAAAGAAGAAGACTAAGAAGGGCACCTATAAGGTAAAAATCAAGGTGAACGTAGCAGCGCCTGCCTCCGGCGAGTACAAGGCCTATACCAAGACGGTCACCGTTAAGGTAAAGGTTAAGTAGTAAGCACTAGCCTTGTTTGACTGCTGATTTGGCTAAATTTGCCACGAATTTAGGCCCAGATTCCTAACTAACATATCGGGCTTTAACAAGAAGAGTTGCTCTAGCGATAGGGCAACTCTTCTTTTGTCTAAAACAGAAGAGCCTTAGATGGGCCCGAAAATGAAGTCTTGGACTACGAATTCATAAGCTAAAGGCAAAAAGGTAAACACTCTTATTCCGAGTTGCGCTAGGCGCCAATAATTCAGTCTATTATTCAGGCCCAAAAGCTAGCCAATTTTTGCTAACCGAGCAGGCAAAATTTTGGAAATTCGCTTCCAATAAAGCAGCAGAGTCTAATTTTTTACAGAAATGCCTGATTGTCGTGAATAAAGCCTATTATTCAGGCTTCAATTAAAAACCAACAAATTCTAATTTTTGTTTATCGAATTTCCCAAAAAACATGAACTTGTTTCAAAAATCTTGCCAGTTATGGATTATTCGTGCCTTTTACCTTAAAAAGGCTCAACAAAAGAGAGTGAACGCGTTCTAATACTTATGCGCAAATCTGCGACGTTTCGGGGGAAACGAGGGGTGTCAGTTTTGTGCAATAGGTTCCCTTTGGGTAGCTAAGGCAGAAAAGCTTTAGCCCCCCGCATTAACCGAAGGAGTTATCTTGTCTGAGAAAATCGAGAGGCAGGGCCTTACCTGGCGTCACTGTGGCGTCGTTCTCACCTGTATGGTCGCCCTGTTCACTTGCATCGCAATGGTTCTTGTGTGTGCAGGTCTAACTTATCGTCCTGTTGCTGCTCACTTTGGCTGCCAGGTTTCCGACGTTTCGTTCTACATGACTTGCGTCTACATTGGTTCGACCATCGCACCTATCCCTGCGGGCTACCTGTTCGAGCGCATTAACCCCAAGGTATTCTTTACCTGCGCACTCGTTCTTGTTGTTGTTCCTTATTTCTGCAACAGCCTGTGGCCTAGCATCCAGATGATGCAGGCTGGTGGCATTGTCATCGGTCTTGGCCTTGCTGTTCTGGAATACACCATGACCGCTGGTCTGCTTTCCCGTTGGTTCCACACCAACTACGGTACTGTTATCGGTCTGTCCTTCGCATGCACCGGTGCTGGCGGTATCGTTTGGAACCTCGTTGGGCAGTTTGTTCTTGGCGCTGACCTTTCTGGTTGGCCCACCCTTTATCGTCTGTTTGCAATCATCATGGGCGTTGCTACCCTGATCTGCATCCTTCTCTTCGCTGACCGTACCCCTGAGGTACGCGGCGTTCTTCCTTTCGGTATGCCTCTGGCTGCTGAGGAAGCAGAAGCTGACGGTACTATCGAAGCACCTGAAGAGCCTGGCTTCACTTTGAAGGAAGCTACTCGTCTGCCCTTCT
>CAVCRX010000064.1:18025-22108 GCA_963604935.1 Bacteroidaceae bacterium | reverse complement strand
CAGGGGACTCTTAATCCCAAGGTCCGGGGTTCGAGTCCCCGACGGTCCACCATTTGATTTCTAAAGCCGTTACTTGTTAACGGCTTTTTTCTTTTTAGGCATACACATTGGCTCTTAGTTGATTTGTCGTTGTGTGGTTTGAGCAAAAAAAGAAACCCATGAGTGAGGGAACTCATGGGTTTGAAGGAGGAGATACCAGTTGGGGACCTGGTATCTGTATCGCTGAGAAAGCGATGCGATATAGGAGGGGCTCCTTATTCGCTGATACCTTTATATCGCATATTTTTGAAATTCCCTCGAAATTCATAAAATGTCCGTTGCATGTCATTTAAAGAAGGGTGAACGGGTTCTAAGTTTGTATTTGTGCTTATACTTAGTTCCTGGAATAACAAATTAAGACAAGGGATAATTCCTTGTGAGTGCGGAACAGATAACGAAAGGCTCTGAATTGTTGCATCTATCCAGCGAAGGGGTTACTAAGACATCTGAAGCTCTAAAGGTGTCTTGTTATGCTTTGGATATTCGCAGCATGATGGGATATGACCTGGCTCCGCATCATCTTGAAAAGGTGCCCCTGCGTTATTGCTTACTTGCGGATCGTCGCCGTGGTGATGATAGCTTATTGGCTCTTGCTACCGGTATTCTTCTTTCCGATTGTTTAGGCATTCACTCTGATTCGGATTTGATTTTCAATCCCGCAGGAAAACCTTATGTTTTGGGTCGTAACGAAAAAATTAGTATTGCTCATGCTGGATATCTAGCGGTTGTTGCTTCTTGTGAAGAGCCTGTAGGTGTTGATGTTGAGCCCCTGCCAAGTTATACCGACTATTCTCATCTTCACGTCTTAGAAGGTATATATAGCAAGCAGAATCTTGATCGCAAAGCTATTCTAAGCAGCAAGACAGGACCTGAGCTTTTTACCCGTTTGTGGACCGAGGCAGAGGCTACCTGTAAGCGTGACGGCTTTGAACTTAAACAGGCACAAAAAGATAATCGCAGGTATTTAAGTGAGTCGTTTACGTGCTCGGAGATCTGTAAGTCACATATGATTACCGCTGCTTGCTCTCAGCCTTTTGATTTGGAGCTGACTGTTTTAGATTTTGCTGATTGGCTTGTTCGCTCATAAATAAACTTGGTTATGCGCATAGCTTTTGGATAAAGCCTGTTCAACTAGCATCTTATTTGCTTATCGTTTTGCTTTGAATCGGCAATCGACTCGTACTAAAGGATTGAATTCTTATTGGAGATTAGAGCATTTGCTAGGAGCGGTGGTAGGCTACGTAATACTGTTTCTACAAAAGTGAAGGATGGATAGTATGAGTGAATCGCCCTTAGTGAGCATTATTATGCCGGTGTACAACTCCGAGGCTACCCTTCTTCGCGCAGTTCATGGCATTCAGCAGCAAACATACCGTAATTTGCAAATTATTCTTGTTGACGATGGTTCGAGCGACAATTCGCTTCAGATGCTTAATGATTTAGCGTCAGAGGATTGTCGTATTGAAGTTGCTAGTAAGGAAAATGGCGGCCCTTCAACAGCTCGCAACCTTGGCTTAGATTTAGCTCAAGGGGAGTGGATCGCTTTCCATGATTCCGATGACTGGATGGAGCCTTACGCGATAGAGCGTCTGGTAGATGGTACTACCTGGGGTTCTTGTGAGATGGTAGTAGCAAATTTCTATCGCGTATGCGAAGGCAGGTATCACGTAAAAGGCCGCGGTCGTAATTCTCTTATTACCCGCGATCAATATGTTAAGGGAATGTCGGTTAGGCCATCGGATTTCTTTTATGCGGTTTCGTGGAACAAGCTCATGAAGCGCTCTATTTTTGAAGAGAATCATCTACGTCTGAACGAGACGGTTCGTTATGGCGAAGACCATTTAATGATGACTCAGTTTTTAAGCTATGTAGAGCATGTCTTCGTGATGGGTGAGCCTCTGTATTACTACCTTGATCGTCCCGGCAGTTTGTTGCATCAAGGTTTGACTCCTTTGGGATTTGCGCAGAACAGGCTTACTATTTTCCCTGAATATCGTCGCCTTTTGAAGGAATCCGGCGCAAGCAAGGGCCTTATTGGAAAGGTAAAGCTCGCAGCCTTCTTTATTACCCCTTCCACTGATGGGGTTTTGCTGCCTTGGGATAAAAAGCTTGATGAATCTAAGATTCCAAACTAAGTCTCTTAAGATTTAGATACCCCATTCTTTTTATTTGATAGACACTAGAAGTTGTGTGGTCTCTTGATTCTGTTTTACTTTGATGGGGATGCGCTTAGCAAGAACAAAAGAGCCGCAGAGTTTTCTGCGGCTCCATTTTTATATTGGATAAAGCTCTGTTAATTGCCTTGTGCAAGGAACTTGTTAGCCTTCTAGAATCTTGTCGACTGCAGCAACCTTTTTAGTCATAGTGTCTGTATGTCCAGGACGAATGTCAGCCTTAAGAATGACTTCGGTGCGTATTCCCTTTTCTGCGAGCACAAATGTTGCCTGCTTAACAACTTCCATTACCTCGTCCCATTCACCTTCAATTTCGGTAAACATCGAATAGGTTTTGTTGGGAAGTTTACTTTCGCGAATGACTTTTACTACCTCGGCAACTTCTTTGCTGAGTTCATCTCCAACACCAAAGGGGGCTATAGCAACAGCAACAAGAGTGTTCATTTAGATTTCCTTAAGAACGAAAGGAACATTGGCAATATCGTTGGAGCTTGCGTTGTAAAGGGCATCAATAAACTGGACCTTAAAGCTTGCAGGGCCATGCGCATTTACAGATCCGCGAACTCCTGCCAGGTCGAATACGGCTGTTGCGCACATTGCAGCTACAAAGGGGTTTGCGCTTGTGGAATAGATGGCTGCAACTCCACCAAGGGCGCAGCCAGAGCCAGTTACTAGCGTCATTAGCTCTGAGCCGCCCTGTACATAGGCAACATGCTTACCATCGGTAACAAGGTCGACAGGACCACTTACTGCCACTGCTCCCCCTGTGAATCGGGCAAGAGCGCAGGCAGCTTCTTCAGCGGATTCAACAGAGTCGGTTGAATCAACGCCTCGGACCCCGGATTCCTGTGTGCTACTTAAGCCCCAAAGCTGAGCCAATGCAATTGCCTCAGATGCATTACAACGAATGATGCTTGGTTTGTTTTCCTTGCATTCAAGAAGAAGTTTGGTTCTTAAGCTGCCAATGCCAAGTCCAACAGGGTCAAGCACCCAAGGAGTGTTATTGCTATGAAGGGTTTTTGCGGTACGAGGGATGGTTTCTTCATATACGGGCATAAGTGTTCCCATGTTGAGATACATTGCTTGCCCTGAGGCTAGAAACTCTCCTTCGTCGGGAAGGTAAACCATTGCAGCTGAGCCGCCAACAGCAAGCTGGGTATTAGCCACGAAATCGATAGTGACGAAGTTGGTGATTGAAGGCGCCATAGGATTGGTGGAGCGTACTTTATCAGCAGCTTCAGCCATTGCAAGGCGTAATTCTTGTTCAGTCATAAACTTTCCCTTCGGATAGATGATTGGTTCAAATTGTAATGTAGTTAAACCATTAAAACCCAGTTCGCTACACCTAAAGCATCAGCGATGGCGTTTACTTGTAGCCCAGTGAGCGGGTATTCTTCTGCCTCAATTGCTTCAAGCTCTGCAGGCTCAAGCCCAGCCATTCCAGCTAATACTTCAATGCTTAAATTTCGTTCAATACGATTCATTTTGACTGCGTGGGCAACGATATGTTTTTGTTTGCTGTCCATATAAGGAGCTCCTTCAAAAAAGAGAAACCGCCCTTTGGGGAAAGAGCGGTTTCTAGTGGTTCGCAAGTGGACGCTCGTGATGTCTACTTTAGGAATCCTATCTTAAAGTTCATCTCTTTATGAGTGCCATCTGCGGACGGTGCATTGAGAGGGGAGTATGCACCTTAATGGGGTTTGCGCATTTAAGGGGGAACTAATGCGCACGAGCGAAGCTAGTTTAAGAATGAAACTATCTCTGAGAGGCTAGCCGCTACTTTTCGTCGATAGACTTCTCTTCTTCCTTTACGTAGTTAGGACCAAGCTTAGCTACTGCGGCAACACTGCCAGAAAGAGCAAACAGAGCG
>CAVCRX010000064.1:13899-18007 GCA_963604935.1 Bacteroidaceae bacterium | reverse complement strand
ACGTTAGGCAGAACCATGAGCTGGTTGAACATGTCAGCAAGCTCCCAAACCAGGTCGTTGGAAAGGATGCAGCCAATGAAGATGAATACCAATGCAATTACGCTGAAGGGTTTGATTGCTTTGCGACCAAAGAGGTAGTTAACGTTGACCTTTGCAAAAAGGTTCCAAGAAATAATGGTAGAGAAAGCAAAGAAGAGTAAGCAAATTGCAACAAAGGCAGAACCAAGACCTTCACCCATGAAAGCACCGAAGGCAATCTGAGCGGCGTTGGTCTTGTCGATGCCATCCCATGCGCCTTGAGCAAGTGCACCATCGCCAACGAACAAGACAGAGATTACAACCAGAGCGGTAATGCTTACAACAACGAAGGTGTCAACAAAGACGGCGATGATTGCAACGATGCCCTGGTCGTGAGGATTCTTTACGTTAGCAAGAGCGTGTGCGTGTGGGGTAGAACCCATACCAGCTTCGTTGGAGAACAGGCCGCGCTTTGCACCTTGGGTAAGAGCGGCAATGATACCGAAGGTAACGCCACCAATTTCAGCTTGTGGGTTAAATGCGCAGCTAAAGATAAGGCCAAAAGCAGCAGGAACATTAGCTGCATTCATTACCAAAACAACCAGACCGCCGACAATGTAGAGGATAGCCATGACGGGAACGAGCTTTTCGGTAACAGAAGCAATGCGATCAACGCCACCAAGGAAGATAAAGCCTGCAACGATAACGATTGCGATACCGATTGCCCAGGTAGGGATACCAAATGCGGTTTCGCAAGTGGAGGCAATGGAGTTGGACTGAACCATGCAACCCATGAAGCCGAGTGCCAAGATGATTGCTACAGCAAAGAAGCCTGCGAGGAACTTACCAAAAGCACCCTTGAAGGCAGTGGTGATGTAGTAAACAGGGCCGCCGTGTACGTTGCCAAATTCATCTTTGGTCTTAGTAAGCTGAGCAAGAACAGCTTCGGCATAGTTGGTGGCCATGCCAAGGAATGCGATAACCCACATCCAGAAAATTGCGCCGGGGCCACCAATAAGAATTGCGCCACAAGCACCAACAATGTTGCCTGTGCCAACCTGTGCGCCAATTGCGGTTGCGAGAGCCTGGAAGGAAGAAATGCCGCCTTCCTGTTTTCCACCATTGAGATTAAATCCGCCAAATACAGCTTTTGCACCAGCTACGAAGTAGCGTACCTGCGCAAAGCGCGTACGAATGGTGAAGAATAAACCGGTACCAATAAGCAAGAACAGCAATACATAATTAGATAGGTAGCTGTTGATCGTGGTAACGATTTCGTAGAGTTGTTGCTCCATAATTTGGGTTCCTCCTTGTGGGGGGTCGTCGGAACCCTGGAGGAGTGGGATGCTGGCAAGCGATGCACCTATTTATGAGGTGGAGCATGCTGCCTCTGTCCTTTTGCCTGAGAGATTTATTGTTTTCCCTGCTCAGATGAGTAAGAAAAAGTTTGTCCCCTTCGGCACTCGATTAAACGAGCTTCTCCAGAGTGTCCTCCACCTCAGGTTCAGGAAAACAAAACATACAAGCATCGAGCATAAATACGCAGCTTTGATGTGTATTTATGCTTGCGCTCGGGAATAGCTTGTCTTGTCTGTTCCAGAGGCTTCGTTGGATAATCAGCAAAACAAACAATACTCATAGATGTTTCTGATTTATTAATCAATTGTCCTCTATGGCGGTGGACGGTATCTAAACATCAGGTGAATACGTTCAGAGGGTATTTAAACTGCCGCTTGCCGTTGGTAAGCGGCAGATGTGCTAGCCTGTTTCTATTAAATGAGAATGTTTAGTCATTCGTTTGGTTTTGTAGGCAAGGTTTGGGCGATTTTGTCTTTGATCTTGCTTTATAAGGATTTAGGGATGGAGCAAGGCAATGTCTCTTATTAATTTGAATCTTAATGATGTTATTTTGCGTATGGTCGAAGATAAAGATCTTCCTGCTTATAAAATTGCAACCTATTTGGGAGTTCCTCTGCATGAGGTAGATCCTTTGGTTGAGGAATTACGTCATGAGCGAGAGCTTTCTCGCAAAGAGGGTCTTCTTGGAATGCTTGAAGATGAAGGGGAGTAAGCGTGGCTAAAAAGGTTTCTGCTGCTGAAGCTGCAGCACGCGGTACAAAGAAGGATCCAAACAAGATTGAGCGCAATCAGAACGTAAAGAAGGAGCTCAAGCACGACGGACATGGAATCCTGCTTTATGTAATTGCTACGATTGTGATTCTTGCTTTTTTATATTTGCTTCACGTTTTTGGAATTGCGTAAAGCAGACTTATCCAAAAAGCCCGGTACCAAAGTGCCGGGCTTGTTTTTTTATTCAAGGAGTTTGTTGCGGTAATGCTTATTTAATTGTGACGTTATCGCTAATTAGATTGCCAAGATACTCGTAAGGAGTTCCGTACTTATTAATTAGCTTCTCTTCTGACTTCACCTTAGTAAGCTTTTTGATTTTGATATCTTGTCCACTTGTGAGCTCAATGATTGTTTGCTTGTCTTCGTCGGAAATACTTGCATAAGATTCGCTACCTTGTACTCCCGTTGCATCTGCCCAGAAGAGGTAAAGATAGTTAGGGGCCCAAACATCAAGACGCTTACCATCGCTTAGGTCGGTGGAATAAACCATACCGTTTCCAATGTCGCCACCAGTGATTTCGTCATCACTGGAGCTAAGAGAACAGGTAAGCAGTGCAATGGAGCTGTTGTTCTTGCAGACTACCTGAGCATTTTCTTCTGAATCGTATTCAACATCAGCAAAACTAGCCCATGCTTTTGGAAGTTCGATCGAGTAATTATCAGTGTCTATCTTAAGAGTCTCTGATTCTGTTGTATTTTCTGCAGCACTCGAGCTTTTAGATGCTTCTTCGTTGTTTGAACCATTGCATCCGCTTAAGAAATTGACTGAGAATATCAGTAAAAATACGAGAGCAATAAGAGATATCCAGGAAAATACGTTCTTTTTTGTGTTCGTTGTAAAATCGTGCATGCGTGCTCCTTGTGTTGGTTTTTAATTAACTTACCAAAGCAATGAAGTTGCTATTAAATAAGCAACAAAACGAGCACATTTTTGTCGTAGGATTTACAAATATTTTTCTTATTAGCAAAGAAAGGGGACACATGGCGACTTTTGAGTTGATTTTAATGTTGTTTGCAGGAGTTCTGCTGTCCGCCATCTTAGATCAGCTCATTCCAAAAGTCTCTCTTCCTCTTATTCAAATTGCTCTTGGATTTGTGGCAGCTTTTTTCATTGCGCCCATGTCTGAAATTAGTGTTGATCCTGAACTCTTTATGATTCTGTTCATTGCGCCTTTACTTTTTAATGACGCACTTGAGGCAGATACAAGACGCCTTTTCCAAGACTTGCCTTCGATTTTGTCTTTGGCAGTTGGTTTGGTTGTCATGATTGTTTTAGTAGTTGGCTTTGCGCTTCATTTTGTTGTGCCAAGTATTCCTTTGGCTGCCGCCTTTGCCTTGGGCGCTGCCCTTGGCCCTACCGATGCCGTTGCTGTCTCTTCGCTTTCCAAAGAGGCGAACTTAGGTTTTCGTGAAAAGGCAATTTTGCAAGGCGAATGTTTGCTTAACGATGCATCAGGCTTAGTTTGTTTTCAATTTGCAATTGCGGCAGCAGTTACTGGCGCATTTAGTTTTGTTGGGGCTACAGCAAGCTTTGTTATCGCCTTTTTTGGCGGCGTGTTAGCTGGCTTGGTGTTGGCCGTTATCTTTATGGGTATTCATACGCTAACGCGTAATCTTGGTGTAGATAACATTACCTTCCATGTTTTGTTTGAGGTCTCGATTCCTTTCATGGTTTACCTCATCTGCGAAGCTCTTGGCGTTAGCGGAATTCTTGGTGTTGTTGCCTGTGGTATTTTTTGGTCGTATAACAAAGAGCGCCGAATTTCGCCTTATCAGTCTCGCTTGAATATTTCCTTGTCGAGTGTTTGGAAGTCGCTAGCCTTTGCTCTTAATGGCATTGTTTTTGTTCTTTTGGGCTTACAGCTTCCGGCTGCTTTTTCTCGTACTTGGGAAGACACTTCCATCACAAATACCTTCTTGATTGCGCTTGTATTGGGAATCACAGCGCTTATTGTTGTGC
>CAVCRX010000064.1:7347-13889 GCA_963604935.1 Bacteroidaceae bacterium | reverse complement strand
GTGCTGCGTTTTGTTTGGTGTTTAGGTCAGCTCTTGGTGGCAAAAAGCCCTGCTACCGGTAAACGCCCTAAGCTTTCAAAGAAACTTGTTCGTACCGCTCTCATTACGACAGCCGGTGGCCCCAAGGGTGCCATTACGCTTTCGATTATTTTGTCTATTCCATTCTTGACTGATACGGGTGCGGCCTTTCCGCAGCGTTATCTGATTATCTTTTTGGCGTCGGGTGTAATTTTGTGCACCTTGCTTCTTGCTAACTTCTTGCTGCCGGTGCTTGCGCCAATTTCCGAAGAAGATAAAGAAAGTAAAGAAGAATTCTATATTACGCGTATCGAGATTCTCCGCGGTGTTATTGAGCGCTTGATTGGCGAGCAAACACCCAGCAACGAAGACGAAACGCGTGCTGTTATTGAGGGATATAACGAACGTATTTTGCGTATTCGTGATGATGCTGATTTAGAGCCGCCTTCGGTTACTAAGTTGCGTATTGAGGTTATTGATAAACAGTCCGAAGCTGTGTTTGCTGCTGTTGATGAAGGTGAGCTTGATCGCTATGAGGCCTTCAAGTATTTGCGCAATATCATGAAGCAAAAGAATCTGCTTGCTAATAAGAAGAACTCTATCGTAAAGCTGCGTCGTTATTACTTTATGATTCGTGAGTATGCTTCAATGCTAAGGCGTAGTGTTGTTGGTTTCTTGTTTGATTCCGAATCAGACGAAGAAGAGGCTTCTATTCCTGTTCGAATTTGCTCCGAACATGCAGCGCTTGAGTATTTGCGCTCTTTGGTTAATTCTGTTGATTATCCAAGTGAGGTTGTTGCGCGTATGATTATTGCGCATGAGCGTCGTTTGGCTCGACTCGACCCTAACGACCCAATGGCTTCATCTTTGGTCCCTAATGTTTCAGCCGATAAGCTTGATTCCGTAAAGCGTCGTGGCCTACAGATTGAAGCTGAGCTTTCCCAAGACCTCTATGCATCCGGGCAGATTAGCCGTCAGCAGCTGGTATTTTTGCGCAACAACGTGAATCTTATGATGATTGACCTTGATGATCGAATTTAGTGTGCCGTTATGTCTGATGCGCAAGATCAAGAGGCCAGTTCAAAGGCTCAATTAAAGGCAAAACAAAGTGTTGGCTTAGATAAGGCTTGCCTTGATGATTTAAAAGAGCAGCTCAATCATGTTCCGGCGCTTCCGGGAGTTTATCTTTGGAAGGATGCCGAAGGGACAGTAATTTATGTTGGTAAGGCCAAGCAACTTCGTGCGCGTATGCGCCAGTATCTTAATTTCCAGGATGATCGCCTAAAGATTCCTTTACTGGTTAGCCAGATTCGTTCATTCGAATATATTGTTTGCGAAAGTGAGCACGAAAGTTTGGTGCTTGAGCGCAATCTGATTGCGCAGTATGCACCTTACTTTAATGCTGATTTTAAGGATGATAAAAGCTATCCCTTTATCGGAATTACTAAGGGTGATGTTTTTCCGGCAATTAAATATACGCGTGAGGCGCATCGCTCTGATACGCGCTACTTTGGTCCGTATACTGATAGCCGTGCTGCTCGAAATCTTGTTGATATAACACGCCGTGTTGTACCTATTTGCGCTACAAGTTGTGCTGATTGGCGGCGCCTCAAACGACGTTTGGAAAATACTAGCCTAGATGAAATAGAGTTTAGTTCTAGACCCTGTTTTGATTGTCATGTTGGATTGGGACCTGGCGCTTGTTGCGGGAGAATTAGCCTTGATGAATATGCTGAACAAGTAGCGCGCGTCGAACGTTTTCTTTCAGGCAATCATGATGAGTTTTTAGCTGAGCTTGATAGTGAAATGCGTGAGGCAGCTAGCTCGCTTGATTTTGAGCGCGCCGGAAGAATTAAATCGCGTATCGAGACGGTAAAAAATCTTTCGGATCGTCAACATGCGGTTTCGCAATTACGTCTTAATGCTGATGTTATTGGTATTTATCGCGAAGAGACAATTGCGGGCATCAATGTGCTTGTTGTTCGCGAGGGTCGAATTTCTAATACAAACGAATTCGTTTTTAATAAGGGTAACGACGTTCCTTATGCTGAGTTATTGCGCATGTTTATCCTGCGCTATTACGGCACAACCGAATCGATTCCGCACGAATTAATTGTCGGGGAAGAACCTGATGATACTGAAATTATCTGTGACTGGCTAAGCGATAAGCTTGCAAGCATCCACGGGGCAAAGGTTCGCATGACTGTACCTCAGCGTGGCGAAAAGCATGCGCTTTTAGAAATGGCTGTCACTAATGCAAAACACACGCTAAATCGTTATAAGGTTCGCAATGCCTACGACGATAAGCGAATAAATGATGCTTTGCTGCAGTTAGAAAGTGCGCTTGCCCTTGATAAGCCACCGCTTCGTATCGAGTGTTTTGATATCTCAACGATTCACGGCAAGCATTCTGTTGCCTCTATGGTTGTGTTTACAAATGGACGCCCTGATAAGGCTCAATATCGTCGCTTTAAGATTCGTATGGAATCCGAAGAAGCAAACGACTTTGCCATGATGAGCGAGGTTTTTGAGCGTCGTTACAATAAAGAAAAGCTTGCGGATGAAAAGTTTGGCGCTAAGCCTGATTTGATTATTGTTGACGGAGGTAAGCCTCAGTTAAATGCTGCACTAACGCAGCTCAAAGAACTTGGTGCTGATGATATTCCTGTTTGTGGCCTTGCAAAACGCGATGAGGAATTATTTGTGCCTTGGCAAGAAAGCGGTCCTGTTGTTTTGCCTGGTGGAAGTCCTAGTCTTTATTTGGTTAAGCAGGTTCGCGATGAATCTCATCGTTTTGCTATCACCTTCCATAGGGAACTTCGTGGTAAGGCAATGACGACAAGTGTGCTTGATACCATTGAAGGTATTGGCCCGAAACGAAAGAAGGCTTTACTTAAGTATTTCGGCTCTTTTGCCAAGCTAAAGGCTGCAAGTTTGGAAGAAATTGTTGATAGTAAAGTAGTACCTGCCCAAGTTGCCGAAGACCTTTACCAAGTTTTAAGGCAATATGAAAAGGAAACAGATTCGGTAAGGAGTAGCTATGAGCGAGCCAAGTAATTCCAAAGACATCGTTAATTTTGTCATCATCACTGGTTTAAGTGGCGCAGGTCGTACCGAAGCTATGCATGCTTTTGAGGACCTTGGCTACTTTTGTATCGATAATCTCCCCAGTGCCTTAATTGGTCAGACAGTTGAGCTTTTTCAATGTGAGCGCGAGGCAGAGGGTACTGCTGGTTTGGCTATTGTCTGTGACGCTCGTTCTGGTTCTTATTTTGGGCAGCTTGATGATGAACTGGATAAATTGAAAAAGAAGGGTATTGAGCCTCAGATTGTTTTTCTTGATGCAGATGACGAAAAACTTGTTGCTCGCTATAAGAGTTCACGCCGCCGTCACCCTATGTGCCGTGAGGGTGAGACAATCGCCCAGGGTATTCAGGCTGAGCGTGCCCTCTTGTATCGCCTTCGTGAGCGTGCAGGTTTTGTTTTAAATACGACCGACATCTTGCCTCAAAAGTTACGTGACGTCATTCGCGCTGAATTTGGTGACGGCAACGAGCGACGTGGGCTTTCGGTCACGGTATATTCCTTCGGCTTCAAGCACGGTGCACCTGTCGATGCCGATGTTGTAATCGATGTTCGTTTTCTTCCTAACCCTTATTACGACCCAGATTTGCGCAGTCTTACGGGTCTTGATGCGCCTGTGCGTGATTTTGTTATGTTTAGGCAGGAAACCGATGAATTTATGACTAAATGGAAGTCTCTACTCGATACTGTTATGCCTGGTTATGTAGCAGAGGGCAAGCAACAGCTTGCTATCGGAATTGGTTGTACGGGTGGCCAGCATCGTTCGGTTGCTATTGCTGAGGCAACAGGTGACTACCTTAAAAATGCTGGTTATCGCGTTAGTGTTGCTCATCGTGATCTTGCCTTAGCTGAAGGTCGTAAGGTTGTGGCTCAATGAGGCCTGGATTCCGTATCGACCCTGGCATGACTGCTTCATTTAAGGCGCTTAAACCACGCATTATGGCAGCTCGCTCGCATATGGATTTATCCAATATGCGCGCTGTTGTTATCGGTGGTGGTACGGGTGCTCCCGTTTCGATTCGTACTTTGCTTTCGCTCGGGGTCAATACTTCCGCTGTTGTCGCCATGGCAGACGATGGTGGTTCAACTGGCATTTTGCGTGAAGAAGCGCACGTTTCCCCTCCCGGGGATGTTAGAAAGTGCATTGCCGCCTTTGCGCTCGATCCCGATGACCCAATGACGCGTGCATTTAAATATCGTTTTGAATTTGCTCGCAATCATACTTTGGGAAATTTGATGCTTTCTGCCTTAGAGGATGCTACGGGTTCTTTCCCTGATGCGGTGCGAACTTGTGAGCGCATTTTGCACTGTCGCGGTCATGTTTACCCCTCAACTCTTAATAACGTTATTTTGATGGGTCGAACCTGTGATGGTCGCATTATCGGTGGAGAAGAATCGGTGGGCAAAACCACGACGGCAATTCATGATGTATGGCTTGAATCCCCCGAGCGCTGTCTTCCTTATAGCGAAGCAATTCGTGCTATTCGTGAAGCCGACCTTATTGTGCTTGGTCCTGGTTCTTTATTTACTTCTATTATTCCTAATCTTTTAGTTCCAGGAATTGTGGATGCTATTCGTGCTTCAGAAGGAAAAACCCTATTTGTTTGTGGTCTTGCTGATATGCAAGGGGAGACCTGGGGTCTTTCTGCGCGCGAACATGTTGATGCTTTGATGAGGCATGGGCTTGAGGGTTGCTTAGATTATGTCTTGCTACATCATCCAGGAACGCCGCATGCTTGTGGAGCGGTTGAGGAGTCGTTTAATAATCTTGCGGGTGCCGGTTCGGTTGAGGGATCGTCTACCGATATTAGGAAAGGCAGAAACCTAAATTCGCAAATTAGACCCCTGGTTGTCACACAAAAGGATATCGACGAAATTCAATCGCAAGGACCTGTCGTTTTGGTTCGCGATCTTGCTGATCATGCTCGTCCTACCTGGCATAACCCTGAAGCATTAGCGCATGCTTTTACGGGGGTGTTTAAGCTGTGTCTTTCACATCACAAGTAAAAGATGAACTAGCTTCAATTAAGCCAGATTGTGAGGACTGCGCAATTTCGATGTGCGCAGCCCTGGTTCGCATTGAAGGCAATCTCGTTTTTAAGGGTGCGGGGCGTTTTGAGCTTGAAGTCGTAACCGATTTATCCCAGGTTGCGCGAGGTGTTGTTTCCTTTATGCAAGATTCTTGCGGCTTACAAGTTGAAATCGTGAGTCGTCGCAATGTTTTGCATAAAACTCCAAACTGGCTTATTCGCGTACCAGCTCAAGCTCCTTTGAATGATGTTTTGTCTGAGTTGGGTGTTATCAATGCTCAGGGCGGACTTGAGCTTTCCATTGCGCCTCATCTCATCGAGAAAGACTGCTGCGCTAAATCCTATTTGCGCGGTGCTTTTATGGGTTCGGGTTTTGTGGGCTCACCTGATGGTGATGCTCATTTTGAAATGACCTATTCTTCCCAAACAATGGCTGATTCCATTGTTGAGCTGCTTGAACGATTTGGTATTACTGCCAAAACGATGATGCGTCGCAATACCTATGTTGTGTACCTTAAGCGGAGAAGCGCAATTAAGGCCTTTATGGAATTGGTTGGCGCTGTAGAGGCTGTTGGAATTTTAGATAAAGCCCGCAAGACTAAAAATATGCGTAACGAGGTTAATCGCCGCGTGAATGCCGAGTTGGCAAATCAGGCCAAAACCACCAATGCAGCAATTGAACAACTCCGTACTATCCAGATTGTCTTGAAGAACCGAGATATTCGTGAGCTACCCGAGGCGCTGCAAGTGTATATTCGCCTGAGGGTAAAGCATCCTGATGCAACGCTGCGTGAGTTGGGTGCTTTATGTGATCCGCCTCTTTCTAAGAGTGCTATTTATCATCGAGTTGCGCGCTTGGAAGACATTGCCAAGAAATACCAGTAAGAAGTAGGCTACTCAAATCTTATTGCGAATAAGTGCTTATCACCCGCTTGTGCTTTTGTTTTGTTATCATTGCTTTGTGCGCGCAATGTGCACATATAAATTATGTATTTGCATCCTGTGAAAGGGGAGCACGTATGACTATCAAGGTTGGTATTAGCGGATTTGGTCGCATTGGTCGTTTGACTTTCCGCGCGATGATGAAAGACCCCGATTTTGAGGTTGTCGCAGCTAATGATCTTTCTAATATCGACTGCATCAGCCATCTGCTGAAGTACGACTCAATTCATGGTCGTTCTTTTGAAAGCGTAGAAAAGGTTGATGACGGTATCGTTGTTGATGGCAAGTTTGTAAAGGCTCTTTCCGAGCGCGATCCTAAGAACTGCAACTGGGGCGAGCTTGGTGTTGATTTAGTTGTTGAGGCTACGGGTGCTTTCCGTAAGCGCGAGGGTGCTGCTCAGCATTTAGAGGCTGGCGCAAAGAAGGTTTTGATTACCGCTCCCGCAACCGATCCAGACGCAACTATTG
>CAVCRX010000064.1:0-7337 GCA_963604935.1 Bacteroidaceae bacterium | reverse complement strand
ATTGTTATGGGTGTTAATGAGGGAATTTATGACCCTGCAAATCACAATATTGTTTCTAATGCTTCCTGCACCACCAACTGTTTAGCACCTGTTGCTAAGGTTCTGCTTGATAAGTTTGGTATTAAGCGCGGCATGATGAATACGGTTCATTCTTACACTAACGACCAGAAGATTCTGGACTTAAAGCACAAGGACCTTCGTCGCGCACGTGCTGCAAATCTTTCCATTATTCCTACTACAACCGGTGCTGCAAAGGCTGTTGCATTGGTTTTGCCCGAGCTTAAGGGTAAGCTGGACGGTTTTAGTACTCGCGTTCCAACTCCTGATGGATCCATGGTCGACCTTACTGCTGAGCTTGAGCGTGAGGTTACCATTGAAGAGATTAACGCTGCCATGAAGGAAGCTTCTGAGACTTACCTGAAGGGCATTCTTGGCTACACTGAAGATCCAATTGTTTCTGTTGATGTTGTAGGCGATAGCCATTCTTCTATCTTTGATGCAGGTTTGACGATGGTTCTTGGTGGTAAGGGTAACCTGGTTAAGGTTGTTTCTTGGTACGACAATGAGTGGGGTTATTCTTCTCGCGTTGCCGACCTTGCAAAATATATGATGACCAAGTAGTTCAGCTTGTCTGATTAATTTCATACGACCGTCCTTGTGATTGAAGATAATCACGGACGGTCGTTTTCGTAAGTTGTGCTTGTTTTGCTTTTAAAGTCGCAAGTTTTAAATCTAAGGAGTCTTAATGGCTGATATCAAAACGTATACCGATGCAGATGTAGCAGGTAAGCGTGTACTAGTTCGCGTTGATTTTAATGTGCCTCTAAAAGATGGCGTTGTTACTGACGATACTCGTATTCGTGCTGCTCTTCCTGCGATTACCTATCTTTTGGATAAGGGTGCTTGCGTGATTTTGTGCAGCCATCTTGGTCGCCCAGAGGGTACTGGTTACCAGGAAGAGTTTTCGCTCGCTCCTGTTGCTGCCTATCTGTCCAAGCTTTTGGCTAAGCCTGTTACTTTTGCAAGCGATACCATTGGTGAATCCGCCAAGCAGACGGTTGCAGCTTTATCAAACGGTGAGGTCTGTTTGCTAGAGAATCTTCGTTTTGATAAGCGCGAAAAGAAGAATGACCCTGAATTTGCCCAGGCTCTTGCTTCTTTGGCAGATCTTTATATCAACGATGCATTTGGTGCTGCTCATCGTGCTCATGCATCTACGGCAGGTGTTGCTGCTTATTTGCCTGCATATGCCGGTGCATTGATGACCAATGAAGTTAATACCCTGACTGGCATGCTTGACCAGCCAAAACGTCCTTTTGTTGCTATTCTTGGCGGCTCAAAGGTCTCTGACAAGATTAAGGTTATTGATGCTTTGATTAATAAGGCTGATACCTTAATTATTGGCGGTGGAATGTGCTTTACCTTCCTTAAGGCTCAGGGTTATGAGGTAGGCACTTCTTTGATGGAAGAGGATTGGATTGAGCGCTCAGCAGCAACACTTAAGGCTGCAAAGGAAAAGGGCGTTGATATTCTTTTACCAAGCGATGTTGTCTGTGCTGACAAATTTGCTGACGACGCTAACAAGCTCACTTGCGATGTTGATTCTATCCCCGCAGATATGATGGGTCTTGATATTGGATCTAAAACTACCGAAGCTTACGCTCAGGCAATTGCTGGTGCCGCTTCTGTATTCTGGAACGGTCCCATGGGTGTATTTGAAATGCCTTCCTATGAGGCAGGCACCAAGGGTGTTGCCTTGGCAGTGGCTGCCAATAAGGATGCCGATACGATTATTGGTGGCGGCGATTCCGTGGCTGCAGTCAATAAATTTGATTTAGCAGACCAGATGACCTTTATTTCTACTGGTGGCGGTGCTTCTATGGAGCTTGTTCAGGGTGAGGCTCTCCCTGGTGTTGAGGCTCTTCGTTAAATCCTTGGTACTCAAGCTACCTGAAAGGGGCTTACATGTTATTTGGTAAGAAGGAAGGCGTTGCAACCGAAGGACGCCGCCCAATGATGGCTGGTAACTGGAAGATGAACAAAACAGTTCCCGAGGCCATCGCATTAACCCAGCGTCTTTGTAACCACTATGTTGGTTCTTGGGATAAGGTCGATATTGTCCTTTGTGTTCCCGCAGTTGACTTGAAGAGTGTTTGGACGGTTATCGACTTCGACAAAACTGAAATTGATGTTGCTGCCCAAAACTGCCACTGGGAGGCTTCTGGTGCTTATACAGGTGAGATTTCGGTCGATATGATTAAAGAAGTTGGCTGTACTCACTGCATCGTTGGTCATTCTGAGCGTCGAGAATATTTCTGTGAAACTGACGAGCAAGTAAATGCGAAGGTGAAGGCTTTAATTTCTGGCGGACTTAAGCCCATTGTCTGTGTCGGTGAATCTCTCAATGTTCGTGACAAGGATAATCATCTGAGTTTTGTAACCGCGCAGGTTCGTGCTGCTTTAGCTGGCTTGGATGAGTCTGATATGCAGGGTCTTGTAATTGCTTATGAACCTGTTTGGGCTATTGGTACCGGCCGTACGGCTACTCCCGAGCAAGCTCAGGAGGTTTGCCATGCAATTCGCGAAACCCTAGAAGAATTGTTTGGTACGAGCGTTTCTGAAGTTACTCAGATTCTCTATGGTGGCTCAATGAATGAAGGCAACGTCGAACTCTTGCTGGCGCAACCTGACATTGACGGTGGTTTGGTTGGCGGAGCTTCTTTGAAGGCTGATTCCTTCCGACAGCTTATTGAGGCTGCTTCTCGTTCCTAAAAATGTGGCCCTGCCTGCTTTGGTGGGGCCTCTTTGTTTAACTATGAAAGGCATATCAAAATGTCTCAAGATTTTACGCTTCCTGCAGCATTGATAATTATGGATGGCTTTGGTCTGGCAGAAAGCGGTCCTGGCAATGCTATTAGTTTGGCAAATACGCCCTGTCTAGATGCTTTATTTGAAAGCTGCTCGCATACCACTCTTGATGCCTCAGGAATTCCTGTTGGCTTGCCTGATGGACAGATGGGCAACTCAGAAGTTGGACACCTTAATATCGGTGCAGGTAGACCTGTTTTTCAGGAACTTACCCGTATCAGCTTAGCCGCAAAGGATGGCAGCTTGGCAAGCAACCCGGTATTAGGAGAAGCTTTTAAAGATGTAGTTGAGTCCGACTCGGTATTGCACTTGATGGGCCTTTTGAGTGATGGCGGCGTTCATTCAAGCAATGAACATTTGTATGCCTTGCTTGATGCTGCGGTAGCTGCAGGGGTTAAGGCTATTAGGGTTCACTGCTTCTTGGATGTTCGCGACGTTCCCCCTAAAAGCGCGGGCGTGTACCTTGCGGAGCTTGAGGAAAAGCTTGGTGGTTTACCGGATGGCGTTGATGCTCAAATTGGCGTTATTTCTGGTCGCTATTATGCTATGGATCGCGATAATCGTTGGGATCGAATTGAGAAAGCCTGGCGCTCTATTTGGTTGGGTGAAAATCGATTTAACGGTACCCCGGAAGAGGCACTTCAGGCTTCATACAACAAAGAAGTAACGGATGAATTCGTAGAGCCTATCTGTCTAGGTGCTGGTGGCGCACAGGCAGACGATGCTTTTGTCTTTTTCAACTTTAGGCCAGACAGGGCTCGTGAGATTACTCGTGCTCTTTGTGATCCTGAATTTGACCAGTTTGAGCGTCCTTTCTGGAGTGCGCCCGGTTTCGTTTGCTTAACAGAGTACGATCCAACTATTCCAGCTGCTGTGGCTTTTAAGAAAGAAGTTCCTGAGCATGTCTTGGCTGATGTAATTGCTGAGCTTGGTTTAAAGCAGTATCACATCGCTGAGACAGAAAAATATGCTCATGTAACCTTCTTTATGAATGGTGGTGTAGAAGCACCGAAAGAGGGCGAAACTCGTTCCCTTATTCCTTCTCCTAAGGTTGCAACCTATGATTTACAGCCAGAAATGAGCGAACCAGAGGTTGCAGTAAAGTTACGCGAAGCAATTCTTGCCGACGAGGCAGACCTCTATATCGTGAATTTTGCAAATTGCGATATGGTTGGTCATACCGGTGTTGTTGAAGCTGCCGTAGCTGCAGTTGAGGCTGTTGATGCTGGCGTTGGTATGGTTGTTGATGCTATTAAGCAAAAGGGTGGTGTCGCATTGGTTACTGCCGATCACGGCAATGCTGATTGCATGATTGCCGATGATGGAACACCCTTTACTGCTCATACGACCAATCCGGTTCCTTTGATTTTGGTTGATGGCGCTAAGAAGGGCTACCAACTCAAGCAGGAAAGGGGAGCGCTTGCGAATATTTCTCCTACACTTTTGGAGATGATGAATATCCCTATACCTGCGGAAATGACAGCTGAGTCACTTCTAGCTTGAGTTTTATAAGGGCTTTTTGCTTGACTCAAATGCTTTAACTGAGCATAATACTAATTTCGTATGGCAACTAACATTTAGAAAGAGTTCGAAGTGTCGATTCCTGCAATTATTTTTACAGCTTTGCTGATTATCTCTGGCATTGGCTTGATTATCTTTATTTTGCTGCACTCTGGTAAGGGTACGGGTATCTCTGATGCTATTGCGGCTAACATCTACAACAATCAGCAGGGATCCAATATTGTCGAGAAGAATTTGGACCGTATCACCATTATTCTCGCTATTATTTTCTTCGTTTCTCTGATTGTTTTGATGGTTGTTTACCCCCAGGGAACAATTAACGGCAATTAATTTAAAAAAACTCTTGCCATTAGTTGTAGTTTTGGTATTATCTATCTCGCTGCAACGCACACGTCGGAGTGGTGGAACGGCAGACACGCTAGCTTGAGGTGCTAGTGCCCATTTACCGGGCGTGCGGGTTCAAATCCCGCCTCCGACACCAGTAAAAATTAAAAGCTCGCTACGGCGAGCTTTTTTCATTTAATTTTTTATTCCTTTGATAATCTCAAAACCTAAAACTTATCCTTGACCTACATTCCTTTTGGGCTTAAAACTAGATGCGCTGGTTTTCTTCCAGCGATTTTCATATACGAATAAAAGACAGAACAAAGCGCTGCCAATTGGGGAGGCATCGTTGTCTTAGGGTTGCTAAGCCCTCTAGTCCTACGCGCTTTTTTGCGTGTCGCGTGCTGTCGCCTTACGGAAAGGATTTCTATGGGTGATACAGAACGCGTTCGTAGCGCAGCTAAAGTCTTGGTTGCTATCTCTATTGGGGCATTTCTTGCTACCTTCAATGAAACTTTCTTGAATGTTGCCCTGACACCTATCATGCAAGACTTCAGTATTTCGTCAGGTGAAGTTCAGTGGGTTTCTACCGCATATATGCTTGTTGCAGCAGTTACTGTTCCTGTTACGAGTTTTTTGTATCGCAGTGTCCCAACGAAGCGTTTGAGTTTGATTGCGCTCGCCCTGCTCTTGCTTGGAACTATCCTTGGAGCGGTATCAATTAATTTCCTCATGTTGATTGCTGCTCGTTGTGTTCAAGCTTTAGGCACTGGCATGATTGTTCCTATTGGCATGAATTTGACGCTTCTTGTAGCCCCACAAGGCAAACTTGGTACTTATATGGGCGTCGTTAGTGCTGTTACCTTGGTTGGACCCGCTTTTGGGCCTATTGCAGGCGGCATGATGCTTTCTGTCTCGTCGTGGCACGTTCTCTTCTTGGTGTTTGCTGCTCTTACCTTGGTAGCAATCGTTATTAACTATCTTTTTGTAGGCAATTTCGAAAAGCTTACCCATCCAAAGCTCGATGTGGCTTCAGTTGCCTTGGTTTCTTTAGGTCTTGTTTGCTTAATGTATGCGGTCTCTACGGTATTTTCTGGTAATGCCATGGTCGCGGGTATTTGCGCTTTGGTCGGAGCAATCTCTATTGTTGCTTTTGTAATCCGCCAGAAGAGCATCGATAACCCTCTGCTTGACCTGCGCCCCTTCCAAGACAAGGGCTTTGTTTGCGGCGTCATAGTAGTCTTTGTGGCTTTTATGGCTGTCTTTGCAATGAATATTCTGCTACCCCTCTTTATGCAGAATTATTTGGGCTTTAGTGCTCTTGACGCAGCTCTAACACTTTTGGTTCCCTGCATGTCTTGTGTCTTCTTTGCGCCTATTGCAGGCAGGCTCTACGATCGTTATGGCTTCAAATACACCTTGCCGGTTGCTCTTTTAGTCATGTCTGGTTTCTTATTTTTGATGGGTCAAATTGGTCAGGCTGCAACAGCTGTATTGATTGCTGTTGTTTACCTGCCGATTCTTGCTGGTTGCAATTTCAGCATTGGTCCTTCGCAAAGCTTTGCTCTTGACCGCTTAACTCCTGAACTCCATCCCCATGGTGTTACCGTTTGCTATACCGCAATTCAGGTCGCAGGGTGTGTTGGATCTTCATTCTATGTAGGTATTATGAGCGGCGTACAGCAGCAAGCTCTTGCTAACGGGGTTTCTGCAACTGAGTCAGTGTTGCAGGGCTTTACATCAAGCGTCACTGTCGCTAGTGGTTTGGCGCTGCTTGGCTTCTGCTTTGCTGTTGCAACTGCTTACTTCTCGTTTAAAGAAAAGAGCACAAAGCACTCTGAAGCTGATAATTCAATCATCTCGTCCGTTATGTTTGAGGACGTTTACTCCGTTTTAGATAGCGCAAGCGCTTATGATGCCTTGCTCTTCATGATTGAACATACAACGAGCGGTGTACCTGTTGTATCCGCTGATGGATGCCCTCGTGGCTTTGTGTCTGATGGTGACATTATTCGTGCAATTGCTGATGAATCTGAAGACAAGCTTGATATGGCGTACGTCTACAGTGAATGGAAACGCAATGGTAGTTTGAGTGGTTCCTTGGCTCGCCTCAAGAATGTTCCTGTTTTGGATATTGCAACTACTAAGCTTATTTCTGTTGAGCTTAAAGAAGGTATCGAGCACATTTGCTCCGTTCTTTCTAAGCACAATATCAAAAAGGTACCCGTTACAAGCCAGGGTAGGGTAGTTGGGGTTATTAGCCGCAGTAATCTACTTCGCTATCTCATTGCAGGTAACTAAATAGAACTAAACAAAAATTTATTAGTTTTCTTTAGCAATGTATTGCTTAACAGTTGGGTTGGCAGCAATTCGCCCGCGGAGCTTTTCGATGTAGCGCTGAGCTAGATCGGAGAGCCCGCGTTCGGCGTGCATGATATAGCCGACAGTCATCACTTCATCGGAATCGAGAGGGATGGCAACAATGCCATCGGTCATTTCGTCTGAAAGAACACCAGTAGAAATGGTGTAGCCATCATATTGCGTAAGAAGATTGGTCAGTGTGCCGCGGTCAGACATGCTGATCATTTTTTTATGAGGCAAATGACTTAAAGGTTCTTCAAAGT
>CAVCRX010000063.1:23514-33559 GCA_963604935.1 Bacteroidaceae bacterium | reverse complement strand
AAGCGCAAATAGGAATGCCATACGGCCGCCCTTCCGTGCATTCGGGTTGCGTGCTTGAGCTTTGCGGTGACGCAAAGTCGAGATAAATGGTTGCTTATTACAGAACCCGGCTTATAGGCTCACTCAATTTTTTTGCCGCCTTTTGGGCGGCTTTTTGTTTGTTTTGTTCGTTGTGCGTGACTCATAAGTTTTTAGTTTTGCTGTGCTGGTGTAATCTTTTGGCTTGAAGTTTCAGGAATACAGGTAAAGGAATGAAGCTATGGCGCTAGAAAATCGTGGAAAATTTACTGCAGAAGATATTTATGCGGCTCAGGAGCTTTATGCGGTAACCGATAGCGCTTGGCTTAACGGACGAAGTCTTGCCGATTGTGTTGCCCAGGCCATCCAGGGCGGAGCAACATTTATTCAGCTTCGAGAAAAATCTGCGAGTACCGCCGAGCTGGTTGAGCTTGGTAAGCCCTTGAAGAAGCTATGTGAACAGGCTGGCATTCCTTTTGTGATTGATGATGATATTGAAGCAGCCCGAATTCTTGATTGCGACGGAGTGCATGTTGGCCAAGAAGACGAATCATGCTCAAGGGCGCGTGAAATCTTAGGCCCAAACAAGATAGTTGGTGTCTCTACTCAGACAGTCGAGCAGGCTTTGACCGCCCAAGCGGCTGGCGCAGACTACCTGGGTGTCGGTGGTGTAGTCGCAACCTCTACAAAGCCTGAGGCTTGGGCTTTAAGTCACCAGGAATTCGTTGACATTTGTGACGCGGTAGAAATTCCAGTAGTAGCAATTGGTGGCGTAAACAAAGAAACCTTGCATCTTCTTGAAGGGACAGGCGTTGCTGGTGTTGCAGTGGTTTCTGCCATTTTTGCGGCCGAAGATATTGTGGCATCAACGAGCGATTTGAAGCAGGCTCTTCAGGGAGTAAATTTTAAAAATTAAAACTTGTCTTCTTTGAGCATACGCTCGAAAAGTTCTTCTACTTCATTGAGCGTGACGATAGGCTCCATCTGGCACCAGCTTGCTTTGGAAAGCGCGTCAGCGCGCATGAGGTCGCAAATAGCATGAAAAAGCTCTTCGGAGTGCTCAAGATTTTCATATAGCTGCTTGATATCGTTGGCGCAAGCAGCGGGTCGATCATCGTGATGAATGATAAGTAGTTCTAATTTATATATAAATTCATCATCAAATCCTAATCGCTCTGCGACAGAATGCAGGTGCTTAATGCTTGCTATAGGGTGCCCAGGCATATGTCCGCGACCTTCGCTGTCGAGGCGAAAGGTCTCTGGTTTTCCGGAATCGTGTAAAAGGGCGGCCCAGCGGTTGAGCACTTGCGCTTTGCTGTAGTTGACCACGTAAGCGCTGTGCTCAAGCATGTCATAGCAGTGGAAGCGTGATCTTTGGTCAAAGTCGCGCATAGGTAAAAGCTCCGGAAGTATCACGCCTAAAATATCGATGTAATTCATGATGGCGTCATGAATATAGGTGCCACAAAGTAGCTTATTAAGTTGATGGCGCAGATAAGCCTTATCAAGGCTTAAAACTTGTGGTGCTGCCTGGGCTAGTGCTGCTTTGGTTTCGGGGTCTGCTGAAAAATTCAGGGTAGAAGCAAAACGAATAGCGCGTAGCACAAGCAGAGGTTCCTCTTTTAAGCGCTCTTCGGCTTTGCCGACAAAGCGGATAATTTGTTTACGGATATCGCGTGCGCCATGGAAGGGGTCAATAAGGCCATGCTTAGGATGAAAAGCAATGGCGTTAAAAGTGAAGTCACGACGCGCAAGGTCTTCTTCAATGCTTTTGACGGCTTCAAATTCGCAGGCGCGACCTTGGCTATTTCGCTTTAAAACCTTATGGAAGGTGCTCACCTGGATGCTATGCGGCCAGTCCGAGCTCGTAAGCGAAGTACTCATGGTTCGATGTTGGCTTTGATGTGCTTTGTAGCCCGCTTGGGTAAAGAGTGATTGGATTTGCTCCGGTAGTGCATCTGTTGCAAGCGTAATGTGACCACGCCTGCAACCTACCAGGCAGTTGCGTACATAGCCGCCATCAAGCCAGGCTTGATAACCGGCGTTTTCCAAAATCTCGATACATTTTTCAACAGTGTGAGGGAGGGGAGACAATCCTTTAATGCTGAAAGGTTCCAGCGTGCTTTGTTGCATTGTTCCTCCCTTCCTTGCGCGTCCACAGTGAAATACAAGTGATATTCGAGCATTGTCTTGCGGGTGCTGTGATTTATTTTCTAGTGCTTGGATTATCACAATAAGCAAGCACGCGTAAATTTTACTCGCCTTGCGAGCCTTTACTAAGAGACTTTTATGCCCAAAGGATTTGCGATTTTTTCTTTAGGAAAGAGCTATTTCAAAATTAAAGATAAAATCAGCTTTTCTTCAAACAAATGTTCGATTTTTATGCTTACAATACGAATACGATAATGAAAGGGGCCGGCATGCTTGATGAATTGCATATTTCTGACGTTGCCTTAATTCGTGACGCATCCTTTGTTCCAGGTGCTGGTCTTACGGTTATTACGGGTGAAACAGGTGCTGGCAAAACGGCACTGTTATCTTCTTTAAAACTTCTTTCAGGTGAGCGTGCCGATGCTTCCATGATTCGTGAGGGAAAAGACTCTCTTTCTGTGGAGGGTCGTTTTTACTTGGCTGACTCACCAGAAGAGGGTGATGTGGTTGCTCGTCGAGTTTCGGTAAATGGGCGTTCGCGCATTTCCTTGAATGGTGCTCCTTCCAGCGTTAAAGAAGTTTCTGCTCGTGTTGGCTCTTCTCTTGATCTTTGTGGTCAGCATGAGCATCAGCGCTTGCTTAAGCCTGAGCAGCAATTAGCGCTTCTTGACTCTTGGGCACAAGATAAGGTAGCCAGGCCGCTAGACGAATATCGTCAGGCTTTTAAAGCGGCAAATCAGGCACAGGCAGAGCTTGATCGCTTAGAAAAACTTGCAAACGAAGACGAAGTTGCGCTTGATAGAGCGCGTTATGTGATTGATCAAGTTGACGCCGTAAATCCTCAGCAGCATGAGTACGAAGATTTGTTGGCCGAAATGCCTCGCTATGAACATGCCGAAACTATTTTGCATGAGCTTGAATTCGTGCGTACATCCTTAGCAGGTGAAGGTGGGGTGCTTGAGGTATTAGAGCAAGCCTATGCCGCGCTCGATCATATTGCGTCGCTCGATAAAACTCGTGCTGAAGATGCCAAACATCTGCGCGAAGCTTTCTTTGTGGCGGAAGACGTATCAAGTCAGCTTAGTTCTTATGCGCAAACGATTGAGTTTGATCCGCTTGAGCTGGCGGCTCGGCAAGATAGAATTGCGGCATTTCAAGGCTTAATGAGGGGCTTTGGTCCTCGTATTGAAGACGTGTTGGAGGCTTATGATAGCGCCAAGAAAAAACTTCAAGAACATGAAAATCGTGATGAATTATTAGCGGCTGCTCAATCTGCTCGTGATGCGGCAGAGCTCGAATTAAATCAATGCGCTCAAAATTTAGCCGATGCGCGCAACACTGCTCTTCCTCGTTTTGCTTCTTTGGTGGCCGAGCAAATGTCTCGTCTGCAGATGGGAAGCGCTTATATCTCGGGTGAGTTTAAAGATTTACCACGAAATCAGTGGGGGCTGCAGGGCTCGCAATCGTTCCAGCTTTTATTTGCACCCGGCGCTGATTTAAAGCCTCAAGCTTTAAATCGTATTGCTTCTGGCGGCGAGCTTTCGCGCGTTATGCTTGCTTGTAAGGTGGTAATTGGTAAAAACGATGATGCGCAAACACTTATTTTTGATGAGATTGATGCAGGTGTTGGTGGCTCAACAGCTACGGCATTGGCTGAAGTTCTGTCTGACTTAGCTAAAACGCATCAGGTAATTGTGGTTACTCATCTTGCTCAAGTTGCAGTGAAAGGCGAAGTCCATTATCTCGTTCAGAAAACAGATGGAGCTTGCCCGGAAACAAAATTGCTCCCTTTGTCAGGGGAGGCCCGTATTCAAGAAATTGCGCGAATGCTTTCTGGCTCGATTAACGAAACCAGCTTGTCTCATGCTCGTGAACTGCTGGGATAGCGCGTAGCGCTAAGGTTTAGAGGTATTTATTTTTGAGGATGTAGGACTCCTAGATTCACTGGCTTAAACTTTGTTTAAAAGATAAGCTTTTTCTTGCGCAGCGCTTTTTACTCGAGTATTCTGTCTTCATCTTATTATTTCCCCCTTTACAAGCACTATGCACTCGGGTTTTCTTTGCCCATCTTTGTGCCTTTAGGGTCTCCCCAAGTCTATTAGGAGGACATGGTGAAATTCTTCTTGGACACCGCTGATTTGTCTGAAATCGAAGAGGCTGCTAGTTGGGGTGCGCTTGCTGGCGTAACCACTAATCCTTCTTTGTATGCAAAAATTGGCGGCAAATTGTCCGGCTTTTACGACCACATGAAGAAGATTTGCGAAATTGTGGGCGACGATTGTCCTGTTTCCGCTGAAACGGTTGCAATGACTCGCACCGAGATTGTGCGCGAAGGTCTAGAACTTGCCGAGATTGCGCCTAACATTGTTGTTAAGATCCCCACCATGGTTGAGGGCTTGGCCGCAACACGTGAGCTTGCAAATTTGGGTGTTCGAGTAAACATGACGCTTTGCTTTAGTGTTCCTCAGGCAATTCTTGCTGCTCGTGCGGGTGCTCGCTACATTAGTCCTTTTATTGGCCGTTTTGACGACATCTCAGAAGATGGCCTTGAGCAGGTAGGAAACATCGTAGCAGCTATCAATAACTACGATTTCACCGACAATACCGTTAATGGCGAACAGGTCGAGGTTATTGCTGCTTCTATTCGTTCTGCAAATCACGTTACCCAGTGCGCTTTGATGGGTGCAGATATCGCAACGGTTCCTTTCCCTGTATTAAAGAAGATGATTCAGCATCCTCTGACTGACCGTGGCCTTGATTCTTTCATGAAGGACTGGCAGAAGGTTTTAGGCGAATAGTGTATATTCCGGCAGCTTATCGCTGTCGGTTTTGTTATGAGGTGCTAACAGCTAGCACGAAAAAGAAAGAAAGCTGAAAAATTATATGAGTGAAACCTCAGAAGAGAAGTCAGTCGTAGAGGCTGCGCCTGTGGAATCAAACAAAGATTCTGCAAAAGAGAGTGCTCCCGCACGTTCTACTCGTTCTCGCAAGTCAAGCGCTAATACTAAGGCGGCGGAAGGCTCCGAGGCTGAAGTAGCTGCTTCTTCGGCAGAAAATAGTGAAGCTGCTGAGAAGCCTAAGCGCCGTACACGCACACGCAAGAAAGATGCCGAAGAGGCTTCTTCGGACATTGCTGAGCCTAAAAAGGCTACGAACAAGAAGTCCGCAAGCAAAAAAACAACTAAAGGAAAGAGTGCAGAAGAAGAAGGCTCCAATTCAGTAGAGGAATCTGATTCTCAGGCTAAGCCGAAGCGCGCAAGCCGTACTCGTAAGGCTGCTACCGAAGGCTCAGAGACAAAAGAGAAGCCTAAGCGTCGTACTCGCTCTCGCAAGCCCGAAGACACTGTAGCTCCTGAGCCTTCAACCGAAGCCGAGAATGTATTCTCTGATACGGTTAGCCCTGAAGAATTAATGCGCATAATTGCAGAGGCTAAGGCTGCAAAGCCTTCTTCTGAAGCTGAGCCTTCTCATGCTTCTGAGGATGCTGAAGTTAACGAGAAGCCTAAGCGTCGTACAAGAACTCGCAGGTCAGCTAAGGCTGAGGGCGAGCAGCTTAGTTTTGAGCAGGCTGAAATTGTGGAAGTCCGCATGTATAATGAGCCAGCCGATTTTCTTCTGGCTGAAAAAACATCAGAAGACAGCAAGGCGAAACCTTTAACTTCCGACGAAGATAATAGTGCGGCCTCTTCTGAAGCTGTTGTCTTAGCAGAGTCAGGCGACTCTGCTGATACTGAAGTAAAAGTTGAAAATCCTGCAGAAGCAAGCGATTCCGCTGAAGCTTCAAGCGAAGATGCGGGCGAGGAGCATGGTCGTCGTAAGCGTCGTTATGATAGTCGCGACGAAAATTCAGAACGCAATCGTGAGGATTCTCGCAATCGCGATGATGCACGTAATCGTCGTCGCGAAAAATTTGAGCAGCGCAAAAAGAATAAGCGTGAGCGTAATAAGCCTGTTCAGCCTAAGACTTCCCGTGAAGAATTGGCTGCAATGAAGGTTGCTGATCTGCGTGCTAAGGCCGATGAGCTTGGCGTTGATCACAAGGGTGTTTTGAAGGCTGCCTTGGTTGACCTGGTTTATGATGCTGCCATCAAGGCTGAAGGCTTTGTTGAAGTAGAAGGCATTCTGGATATTATGTCTGATGGCTTTGGCTTCATTCGTACTAATGGATACTTGTCTGGTCCTAAGGATGCCTACGTTCACGCATCGATGGTGCGCCGCAATGGCCTGCGCAAAGGCGACAAAATTAAGGGCCAAACTCGTCCTGCTCGCCAGGGCGATAAGTTCCCTGCCTTACAAACTATCTCTACTGTAAATGGCATTCCTCTAGAAGAGCTGGGTCATCGCGTTCGTTTTGCTGATTTGACACCTGTTTTTCCTGATGAGCGCCTTGTTATGGAGCATGGTAAAAATACCATTACCGCTCGTGTTATCGATCTGTGTGCGCCCATTGGCAAGGGCCAGCGTGGTTTGATTGTTTCGCCGCCTAAGGCTGGTAAGACCACCGTTCTTAAGAATATTGCGGCTGCAATCAGCGCTAACAACCCCGAAGTCCACTTGATCTGTCTTTTGGTAGACGAGCGCCCCGAAGAAGTTACCGACATGGAACGCTCTATCCATGGTGAGGTTGTAGCTTCTACCTTCGACATGCCTTGCGAGAATCACATTGCTTGCGCCGAAATGGTAATTGAGCGCGCAAAGCGCTTGGTCGAAAATGGTGAAGACGTAGTTGTTCTACTCGACTCGCTTACTCGTTTGGCTCGTGCTTACAACTTGGCGCAGCCCGCTTCTGGTCGCATTCTTTCCGGTGGTGTTGATTCAACGGCGCTTTATCCTCCTAAGAAGTTCTTGGGCGCTGCTCGTAATATCGAAAACGGCGGCAGCTTGACCATCCTTGCTTCTGCCTTGGTTGAAACAGGGTCAAAGATGGATGAAGTCATCTTTGAGGAATTCAAGGGTACGGGCAATATGGAGCTCAAGCTCGATCGTCAGTTGGCCGAGCGTCGTATTTTCCCTGCTATCGATCCCGTTTCTTCGGGTACTCGTCGCGAAGACTTGTTGCTTGACCCTCAGGAAGCACCGCTTATTTGGGCGGTAAGGCGCATTCTTTCTAATCGCAATAACACCGAACGCGCTATGGAGACACTTATTAAGTCTCTCCATGCAACAAAGAACAACCAGGAATTCTTGGTGCGCACTGCTAAGAAAGCACAGAATCGCTCCAAGGAAGAAATCGTGGAATTTTAGTTGGAGGCATGACGAATGGCTAAAAAAACCATAGAAGTCAAGTGGCCCAAGCGCGCTGTTGTTACGGCTGGTATGCCTTATGGCAATAAGTCGCTGCATTTTGGCCACGTTGGTGGAGTTTTTGTTCCAGCTGATGTGTTTTCGCGATTCCTACGCGACCGCATTGGTGCTGATAACGTGCGTTTTGTTTCAGGAACCGACTGCTACGGTAGCCCCATTGAAGAGGGCTATCGCAAAGAGGTCGAAGCTGGTACGCTCGATGGCAGTATTGTTGATTACGTAACGCGCAATCATGATTGTCAAAAGGCAACACTTGATGCCTACGACATTAAGCTTGATATCTATGAAGGTTCAGGTATTGGCCACTGCGGTGAGGTTCATCAGCAGGTTATGGATGCTTTCATTAAGAAGCTTCGTGAAAATGGTCATTTACACCTGGAATCAACCAATCAGTTCTATGACGCTGAAGTTGGTATGTTCTTAAATGGTCGCCAGGTTCAGGGCCATTGCCCAGTTCAGGGTTGCAAGAGCGAGAAGGCCTACGCTGATGAATGTGATTTGGGCCATCAGTACGAGCCTGAGGATTTAATTAATCCTATTTCGAAGGTTACTAATACTGTTCCTGAAATGCGCAAAGTTGCCAACTGGTATTTCGATTTGCCCGAGATGGCTAATCAGGTTCGTGACTATGTCGAGGGGCTCGCTGACGAAGTAAGCACGCGCCCTGTTGTCACTAAAACTATCAGTGAATTCTTGGTTCCTCCTATTATTTTTGTAAAGGTGGAACTCTACGACGAGTACGCAAAGATTACTGATAAGCTGCCCGCTCATGAATACCGTGAGGCTGCTAAGGGTAAGCAGTCCTTTGAGATTGAATTCAAGAATGTTTACGAGCGCGATATCGCCCGCGGTGTTCTTACCGAAGCTGGAATTAGATTCCGCACCGGCAAAGCGCTTGTTCCTTTCCGAATTTCCGGCAACGCCAATTGGGGTGTAACTTGTCCGGTTATGGCAGATGATGAAGGAAATGAGATAGAAGGCTTGACTGTTTGGTGTTGGCCTGAAAGCCTAGTTTCCCCAATTTCCGAGACCATCGCTGCTAATGATTTGCGTGGCTTGCCTAAAGATTCTTGGCGTGATTTCTGGTGCAGCAAGGACGCTAGTATCTACCAGTTTATCGGCCAGGATAACCTGTATTTTTATGGTGTTGCCCAGCCGGCACTGTGGGCTGCCTTGCAAGAGGGTGAAGCCCTTGCATACCCTGAAGATGGTCAACTGCAGCAAACTAAGCTCATTGCTAATCACCACATTTTATTCGGCGATAAAAAAGCTTCCAGCTCTGGAGATGTTAAACCTCCAACTGCAGATGAGCTCTTAAATTACTACACACCTGAGCAGCTTCGCGCCCATTGGCTTGCGCTTGCTCTTGGTCAAAAGTCTGTTGGCTTTAAGCCAAAGGTTTTCGAAGCCGACGAAGCAAAACGCAATGATCCTAGAGTTGCTGATCCTGCACTAAAAGAAGGCGCACTGCTTACTAAGGTCTTCAATCGCTTGGCTCGCAGCTGCATGTATGAAGCCGCAAAGAATTTTGATTGCAAGATTCCTTTAGGTAAGGTTTCTGCCGAATGCATCGAAGAAGCTAAAAAGGCTATGGAAGCTTACGACCAGACTATGTATAAGGTTGAGCTGCATGCCATCATGCCTTTAGTTGAGTCTTTTATTCGCTACGCAAATAAGTATTGGTCGAGCGGGATCAAGGCAGCCGAGGCTTCAGAGAGCTTGGAAGAGCGTCGTCAGGTTTTGTTGAATTCAAGTTATCTTTTGCGTGTTGCAACTCTGCTTATGCATCCGGTAGTTCCTTCTGGCTGCGAAAAGATTTGTGACTACCTGGCTTTTGATGACAAGAAATTCTTTAGCTGGGAAGCTAGCTTTGAAGGCTTGGAAGAGCTTTGCTCACCCGAAGAAATCGCAGCTGGTGCCCACCAGGTTAAAGAGTTGCCACCCCGCACAGACTTTTTCCGTGCCCACGAAAGTCAGTTTAAGAAGAAGGCATAAAGCTTTTTCTTGATACGGCTTATTGTGCGTGGTACTATATTCAGGCTTTTGTTCCACCTTGGTCGGTAACCAAGGTAATGTTAGGAGATCCATTAATGAAGCAAAACATCCATCCCGAATACGTTGACTGCACCGTCACCTGCACTTGCGGCAACACCTTCCAGACTCGTTCCACCAAGTCTGAGCTTCGCATTGACCTGTGCAATGCTTGCCATCCCTTCTTCACTGGCACTCAGAAGCTCATCGACTCCGGCGGACGTGTTCAGCGCTTCTCCGACAAGTTCGGTTCTGCTGCTGCTAAGGTTGCTGAGGCTGAGGCTGCTAAGAAGGCTGCAAAGCAGGCTGCTGCTGCAGACGCAGAGGCTGCTAAGAAGGCTGAGCGCGAAGCTAAGGCTGCAGAGAAGGCTGCTCGTGCTGCTGAGTTTGCTAAGAAGGCAGAGGAAGAGGCTGCAAAGGCTCCCGCAGAGGAAGCTGTTGAGGCTCCCGCTGAAGCTGAGGCAACCGAGGCACCTGCCGAGGAAGCAACCGAGACCGAAGCTACTGCTGAGTAGTTTAAGTTCCCATCGGGTTCTAAAGG
>CAVCRX010000063.1:0-23414 GCA_963604935.1 Bacteroidaceae bacterium | reverse complement strand
TTCTAAAGGCGTCCTGTACAGGGCGCCTTTTTATCTTATAAGCCAAAGAATTGAGCGTTCAATCAGGCTTGTCTTATAGGCGCATGATGGAAACCTCGAAGGCTATCGCCCGTTTTGCTGTTCAAAATATACAGAAGCAAAATCGCTTCTGTCCATTTTTCATGCGCTTATTGCTTCATGCATTGGTATGCGGATTTTTTTAAAAGCCTCTTTTTGGTGTTCAGAGCGAAGCCTTCGGGGTCCCATCTTGCGCTTTGATGCCGCATTACCAAATTCGAAAATGCTGTGCTTTTATAGCTTTAGCAAGGTATGGGGCTTACAATGGTGAGCCAATGCTAAAAGCAAGAAGAAGGAATGACTGGTGGAAGTAGAGCTCTTATATCACACGCCCGACCCCGAACGCGCAATCGCTACGGCTGCTCGCTTGTGCTATGCGCCCGTCGGAGCAAAAGAACTCATGGAAACAATGCCTGAAGAACGCCAAAAAAGCGTTCTTAAAACAATCATGCATTCCGGCCATTTTTCTACACTTGAGCACGCAAGTTACACCTTTGCCATTGATGGTGTTTCCCGCGCTTTAACTCATCAGCTAGTTCGTCATCGTTTGGCTAGCTACAATCAGCAGTCTCAGCGCTACGTCAAATTTAAAGAAGGTGTTCCCGTGGTTTTACCTCATACGATTGAGGATAATTCTGAGGCCCAAGCTATCTTTGACGAGATTGTTGCTGCAAGTGGAGAGGCTTATCAAAAGCTTTTAGATTTAGGTATTCCTGCAGAAGATGCTCGTTATGTTATCCCTGGTGGTTGTGAGACACGTATTTGCGTCACTATGAATGCGCGTGAGTTGCGTCATTTCTTTAGCCATCGTTGTTGCAATCGTGCACAGTGGGAAATCAGGGAACTAGCTTGGCGTATGCTCGAATTGGTGCGTCCAACGGCTCCTTACATTTTTGCCAACGCAGGCGCTCCTTGTATGAGCGGGCCTTGTCCTGAGGGTAAGATGACCTGCGGAAAGCCTTATCCGAAGGTGAAGTTGGACTAATGCCTTCCGAAACTCGTCGAGCATTTTCCGAAGACGGAGAAAATAAAACTCATATTGGTGGCCAGGCTTTAATTGAGGGCGTCATGATGCGCGGCAAGCTCGGCTGGGCTGCTGCTATTCGTCAACCGGATGGTCAAATTTATGTTGAAGAAAATCCGCTTTCAAAAAAAGAGCGTCCCTCGTGGATGTCGTGGCCACTTGTGCGAGGTTGCGTAGCCTTCGTTGATTCCCTGGTGTTGGGATTTAAGGCTTTGGAGGTTGCCGCTAATCATGCCTATGATCAAGATGGCAATACCTATGCCGAGCTTAATTTGGCGGTTGATCAAAGCACACCGGCAAAAGTAATCCCATCAGTTGAAAACGAAGCCAAGAAAGATACCCAAAAAGACCCCGAAGAAGGCTTCTTTGGTAAAGCCGAAATGGGTATCTCTATGGTGCTTGGAGTTGGCCTTGGAATAGCACTCTTTATTTTGTTGCCGGCTTTTATTTCAAATTTGCTGGTAGGGGACTATGACGCTAACCCTCTGGCTTGGAATATCCTTGATGGCATTTTGCGCGTAGCTGTATTTGTGGCTTATATTTGGCTTATTAGCTTGTTGCCAGATATTAAACGTATGTTTTCGTATCATGGCGCCGAGCATAAAACGATTCATTGTTTGGAACATGGTTTAGAGTTGACGCCAGAAAACGCGCGCCAGTTCCCTCGTTTGCATGTACGTTGTGGTACCGCCTTTTTGGTCATGGTTATGATTTTGGCAATTTTGGTATATACCGTCATTCCTGTTGATAAATTGATTCTGGCCTGGGGTGTTACTAATTCTATTGCGAAGTTTATCTTGGTAATTTTAGTTCGCATTATCTTTATGCCAATCATCGCGGGCATTACCTACGAAGTCACTGTTAAATGGGCGGGCTCCAATCCGGAAAATCCTCTGGTCAAAATTATTTTGTGGCCCGGCATGCAGATGCAACGTCTTACTACCAACGAGCCCGATGACGGCATGCTCGAATGCGCCATCGCAGCAACAAAAGCGGTCATGGCTCAGGAATCGGCAGCCAAATAACGGGACATCTAAATAATTACTGTTGCAATAAATCCACATCAGTAATCCTGCCAAGAAAAGGTGGCAAGCTTTTTAGCTGCTAAGACAGCTGTTGGTGGGCGTGATTAGTAAGAAATGATTCTTAAAAGGCCGATGGTAAAGGGTGCTTAAAACGTCCATTAGCGCTATAATCTGAAAGCTATATGAAATTAATTCGTCACGGCCTTGCCGAAAGGACATTTCATGAATTCTTCAGCACGTCTAACTGGTAAATCGTTTGCAGTTGTGGCATTTGCTTTTGCTTTGCTTTTTGCGCTCGCAAGCGCAACGGCCACCCAGGCATATGCCGACAATGCACCTTTTCAGCTTAAAAAGACTTCTGCTAAAGCGGGTACAACTTATGCTGAAGAGGATTATAGCTATGCCGCCCTGCAGAAGAAAGCTAGCACCAAAGTGGTAACTCACCTTTATGAGATTGCTGGTTTAGACAAAGACGGTAATTCTCAGACATATTCGGTTTACCATACCACCAACTATGCAGCGCCTCTTTCTGACGTTCTTGATTTTGCTGATGATAACGACGAGGTCACTATTAATGGTCACTGGCTGAGTTCTAAAACGGCTAAAAAGGTTATCGTCAATGGCAAGGAAACCCATGAAGCTGAGCCAGAGGACGGCAGTATTTCTTCTTACACTAAGGAAGAATTGGTTAAAGCCGACGCTCGTATTGCCTTGATTTTTGCTGGTAGCAAAAGCGATGAACCTAGCGCTGCAGAGGCCGAAAAAGCTGAAGATGCAAATCTAAAGACAATCAAAGCTACGCCTAATATTAATAATCGCTTTTGCCCAGCCTTATTTGTCGACTATTCGAAGTTGACAAATAATAGCGATGAAACCAGAGCCTTTGTTGTCACTTCCATTACAGTCAAAGACGTACTAACTAACGGCAAATGGAACATGGATTATGCAAGCGTAAAAAATAATCCTGCTGCTCAGACTTATACAGGTAAAGCATTGACCCCCGCTGTTACTCTTGACTATTGCGGCCATACCGTTAAGCCAAGAACTATCGGTACTGCTACCAATGCTGGTACTCATTCAATTGTAGTTTCCGACTCTGATTTTAGTGGTAGCAAAACTGTAAGCTTCACTATTGGCCATAAATCAATTTCCGGTACTCCAAAGCTGAGCTATAGCTCAATTGCTTACAACGGAACTTATCGTAAGCCTTCAGTGTCAGGTGTAAGTGGTACTTATAACACGTCTTATTCCAATAACCTAAACGCTGGCACTGCAAAGGTTACCTTGACTGGCACTGGCAACTACGATGGTACCCTCATCCAGACCTTCACTATCAAGCCTATCGCTCAGAGCTTTACCGTTGATAAAAGCGTCAAAAAAGAAAGCTATGTTTCTACTCAAGCTGGCAATCATGCAACAGCAAAGTACAAGGTAAAGGGCGCCAAGGGTAAAGTTACCTTTACAAAGGTTGGCGGATCTTCTCGTCTGAAGGTTAACGGTTCTACCTCTTGCCGCTTGATGATTAAGAAGGGCACCGCAAAGGGTACCTACAAGGCAAAGATTAAAGTAACTGCAGCTGCTAGTGGTAATTACAAGAAGACTTCTAAGACTGTTTGGCTGACCGTTAAAGTTAAGTAATCCTTGCTAACTCAATAGTTTGTTTCAACCACCTTCCGTATTGGAGGGTGGTTGTTTTTTGTGTTTGGGGTGTTTCCTTATGCGTATTCGTGTATCCTATCGCGCAAGGCGCCCAAACCGGAGGGAGCCCCGGAAGTTAAAAACTTTCATCCCCACGCACGTAAAATCTCATGAAAGGGGCATCGTGTGAAGCTCGTTATCACAGAGAAAAACATCGCCGCCCAGCGAATCGCAGAGCTCTTAGGAGCAACCAAGGCAAAAGCCGATAAGGTTTATTCAACGCCAATTTATCGTTTTCAAAAAGATGGCGAAGACTGGGTGACCATTGGTCTTCGTGGCCATATCTTAGAACCCGATTTTGTCCCAAACTTGGTATATAAAAAGCGTGGCGGTTGGCGCGGCGTCACCGAAGACGGCGAAGCAGTAGAGGCTTCAATCCCAGAGGATTTGCCAAAGCCTCCCTATAAGCGTAAGCGTAAACCCTTCACCGAAGATGGCATTGCTCTTTCCGCTTGGAAAATGGATGCGCTTCCTTACTTGGTTTACGCACCCATCCAAAAAAAGCCTAAGGAAAAGGACCTTATTCGTTCTTTAAAGAACCTGGCAAAAAAGGCTGACTCCATTGTCATCGCAACCGACTTTGACCGCGAGGGCGAACTTATTGGTTCTGACGCACTTGCCATGGTTAAAGAAGTTAATGACACTGCACCTGTTTCACGTGCTCGTTATTCCGCTATTACAAAAGAAGAAATTAATCGTGCTTTTAGTAATTTGGATCAACTTGACGTAAACCTTGCTCAGGCGGGCGAATCGCGCCAAGACATCGACCTTATCTGGGGTGCTGTTTTAACGCGCTACCTCACCATCGTTAAGTTTGCAGGCTACGGAAATGTTCGTAGTTCTGGTCGCGTGCAAACGCCTACCTTGGCGCTGATTGTTGCCAAAGAGCGCGAACGTATGGCTTTTGTTCCCGAGGATTATTGGACTATCAAGGGTGCCTTTAATCATAAGGGCATGGACTTTACGGCTCCTCATTCTATTGCGCGCTTTAAGAAAGAGTCCGAAGCCGACGCCGTAATGGCAAAGGTAGATGGCCAGACAAACGCGAAGGTAAGGTCTATAGAAAAGCGCAGTCGTAAGGTGCAGCCTCCTGTTCCATTTAATACAACAAGCTTGATGGCTGCGGCCTCTGCTGAAGGTATTAGCCCGGCTCGTACTATGCGTTTGGCTGAAAGCCTGTATATGGATGGCTATATTTCTTACCCCCGCGTTGACAACACGGTTTATCCATCTTCTTTGGATTTGCGGGATATCTTAAAGCGCATTTCGGCAAACCCTGCTTATACCGATTACGCAAATAAACTTTTGTCGCAAGACAAGCTAGTCGCAACACGTGGCAAGACCGAAACTACCGACCACCCACCTATTCATCCTACTAATATGGCTTCGCCAGAACTTTTGGGGCCTGCTGAGTTCAAGCTCTACAACCTAATCGCTCGTCGTTTTATGGCGACGCTTTCGGGTGCAGCTACGGTAGAAGGCACCAAGCTTACGCTTGATGTAAATACAGAGCCCTTTGTGGTTAAGGGTGACGTACTGGTGGAGCCTGGATTTAGGGCAATTTATCCTTACGGCTTAAAGAAGGATGAACAGTTGCCTGCTCTTGCAGAGGGTGAGCAGCTTACTTTTGATGGCGCCACTAAGACCAAAGATCAAACCAAATCACCTGCCCGTTATTCCCAGGGCCGTCTAATTCAGGAAATGGAAAAGCTTGGTTTGGGTACTAAGTCAACACGCCATTCTATCATCGAGCGCTTGTATACGGTTAAGTATGTACAGAACGACCCAATTGAGCCTTCGCAGCTTGGCATTGCTGTTATTGATGCGCTTGATAAGTTTGCGCCGCATATTACGAGCCCTGTTATGACTGCCGACCTTGAAACCGAGATGACAAACATCGCTCAGGGCACACGTGCTAAGCAAGAGGTTGTAACTCATTCGCGCGATATGCTGGCAAAAGAGCTCGACAATCTTATTCCTCATCAGGAAGAAGTTAAGGATGCCTTGGCTGACGCAGTAGCGGCAGATGCCTATGTTGGCCCCTGTCCTAAGTGCGGCAAAGATTTGCAACTGCGCACCTCCAATAAGACTCGTTCGATGTTTATTGGTTGCGCAGGTTGGCCCGATTGCGATGTAACTTACCCGCTTCCTAAGGGCAAGATTGAAGCGCAGGAAGAGCCTTGTCCCACCTGCGGCATGCCACAAATTAAGGTGACAGCGTTCCGTAGTAAGCCTAGGATCCTTTGTATCGACCCCGAGTGTGAAACTAATAAAGAGCCTGATGTTGTAGTGGGCGAGTGTCCAACTTGTAAGGCTGCAGGCAAGACCTTTAACCTGGTGGCACGTAAAAACCCCCGTACGCTTAAGCGTTTTATTCGTTGTGAAAATTACGATGAATGTGGTGTTGGCTATCCGTTGCCGCAGTACGGTGCGCTTACCGCAACTAACGAAACTTGTGAAGACTGCGGCGCTCCCATGGTTATTGTGACCACTAATCGTGGCCCTTGGAAGCTTTGCCCTAACTTTGATTGCCCGGGCAAGGCTCGTGCCGCCGAAGAAAAAGCAGCCCGTGCTGCAGCTAAAAAGTCGGGAGCTAAAAAACCTGCTCGTAAGTCCACCGCTAAGTCTAAGGCTTCTACCAAAAAGGATTCTGGTAAGTCGGATTCTAAGAAGTAGAATAGAGGGAAGGCTTTTGCCAAGGTTTTTGCCGCTTGGGGTGGCAAAAGCTCAGCTTGGCTCGGTGATATAAAGCCTAGTTACTTAAGAAACGAGTTGCCCATGAGGACTATTAATTCTTACGACATCTCAAGTGCGGTACTAATGAATGTCCCGCAGCTTGCTACGGTGTTGCCCAAGGATGTTTACGATGCGCTTGTTGCTGCACGCGCAAAGGAAACTTCAGAGCGTGGTCAGTTTATTCTTGACCAGCTCATCAAAAATGCAGACATCGCCCAAGAAGAGCGTGTGCCTATCAGCCAGGATACAGGCGCCTTGTGGGCTTGCCTTGAAGTAGGCCCCGACGTTGAGCTTGATGGCGACGTTTTTATTGGTGTTAACGATGCTATGGCAAGTGCTTCTAAGAGTGCTCGTCTGCGTAATTCTATTGTGCGTGACGCTTTATTCGATCGCACGAACACCGGTAATAATGCTCCCGTTATTCGCGAGACTCACTACACCGATCGTCCTGGTGCTCGTTTGCAGCTTATGCTTAAAGATGGCGGCTCCGACAACGCAAGTCGCGTTGTAATGCTTAGTCCCAACGATGGCAAGCAAGCTGTTATCGATGCAGTTCTTGATTGTGTGCGTGAACAGGCTGCAAATGCCTGTGCTCCTTTGGTTATCGGTGTTGGCGTTGGTCTTACCTTTGACAAGGTTGGAACGCTTGCAAAACGCGCACTCATGCGTCCTTTTGACGTTGAAGCAAGCAGGCCTGAATGGGGTGCTCTTGAACAGGAAATTTTAGAGGCAGTTAATGCTACCGGCATTGGTCCTGCTGGCTTGGGCGGTGACACTACTGCGCTTGCAGTGCGCGTAATGTGTGGTCCTTGCCACATCTCTTCGCTTCCTGTTGCTGTGAATTTAAACGGTTCTGCTATGAGGAGGATTACCGTTGAACTTTAAGAAAATTCAACTCCCCTTAAGCAAAGCAGAGGCTCATCAGCTTAGCGCTGGCGATGCCTGCCTGCTTTCGGGCGTCGTATATGTTCTGCGTGACAAAGGTCATGCACTCCTTTTAGAAGAAGCTGCTAAGTCCGAAACCCTGCCTTATGGGCTTTCTGGCCAGACCATTTTCTATTCGGCTCCAACGCCTCCTAAGTCTGGGCGCCTTATTGGTGCTATTGGGCCAACGGTTGCATCGCGTATGGACTTCGCAACTCCAGAGCTGCTTGCCAAGGGCCTTACTGCCACCATCGGCATGGGTCCCCGCTCTGAAGAAGTAATCAAGGCTTGCAAGGAGTATTCTTCTGTCTATTTTGTTGCTACAGGCGAAGCGGCAGCATTGATGGCTCAGTGCGTTGTCTCTGACGAGGTTGTAGCTTACGACGAATTAGGTCCTGAAGCTCTGCGTTGTATTGAAGTTAAAGATTTACCTGTGTTTGTTGGTATCGACGCTCACGGTAACGACATCTACAAGCTGGAGGCTTAAGTAGCTGTGACTTCTTCTAACGAACAAATTGGCCCCGGTATTTTAATTACCTTTGAAGGCGGCGAAGGTGCGGGTAAAACCACGCACATTACCTTTTTGGCAACTTGCTTGCGCGCAATGGGTCATGAGGTTTTATGCTTGCGTGAGCCTGGTGGTACCGAAATTGGCGAGCAACTTCGTGAAATCGTGCTAAACCCTGGTAATTCCGCCATGTCCGACGAAACCGAGCTGCTTATTTACGAAGCTGCGCGTGCTCAGATCGTCAAGGAAACTATCATTCCTGCGCTGGCACGTGGAGCTGTTGTTTTACTTGATCGTTTCTACGATTCAACCATTGCCTATCAGGTATATGGTCGCGGCTTGTCAGATTCTTTTGTGCGCCAGGCAAATTGCTTTGCTTGTCAGGGGGTTCATCCTTGCCGCACCATCCTTCTTACTTCCGAGGCTTCGGTTGAAGAAGGCTTAGAGCGCGCAACACATCACGGTAATGCTGATCGCCTGGAGCAAGCAGGTGCTGATTTTCATGCACGCGTGAATAATGGCTTTGCTCGCATTGCTGCAGAAAACCCTGAGCGCATCCGCGTTGTTTCTTCGGCTGGCCCCAAGGATGAAACAGCCCGTCTTATCTTTTTTGAGTTAAAGGATATCTTTGGCTGGGGTGAAGACTCCAACGTTTGGGCACCAGACTTCTTTGAGCCAATTTTGCTTCGCAATACCGACGTAAAGGCAACAATTAGCTTGGAAGGCTAGGCGCGTTTTGGCCGATGTTTTTGATGGGATTCTAGGGCAGCCGCAGGTTCGCGAGTTCTTGCGCTCAACAATTGAGCACAATCGTGCAAGTCATGCGTATCTGTTTACGGGTCCTGCTGGTTCAAATAAAACAGCGGCCGCCTATGCTTTTGCGCAAGCTATTATTTGCGAAAAGAATGGCTGCGTTATCTGCGACGATTGCAAGCGCGCCAAGCGCCACAAACACCCTGATGTGCGTTTTTATTCACCCGCTGGCGCTCATGGCTATCTGGTCGAACAAATTCGTGAGATTGTGGCCGACGCAACCATGGCACCTATTCGCGCCAAGCGCAAAGTCTATATCCTTGATCGTGTAGATCAGCTTGGTGTTCAGGCTGCTAATGCCTTCTTAAAAACGCTTGAAGAACCCGAAGGTCCTATCACATTTATCTTGCTAGGGCGCACACGGGAAGGGGTTCTTCCTACCTTGGTTTCGCGTTGTCAGGTGGTGCCCTTCAGGCATATTCCAGCAAGCGAAGCAGCAGGTATTCTTTCGCAAAATACGGGCGTTTCGGCTGAGCGCGCTCGTATCGCAATTGAAGCTTGCAATGGTTCGCTTACTAAGGCTATTGCTTTTGCCTCTTCGTCTGAGCGAATGTCATTCAGATCGCGCATTATGGAAGTATTGCGCTTACTTCCTCAGTCGGACGAGCGCGATGTTTTGGAATATGCACAAGACTTGCTTGAGCGCTCCAAGGCTCCGCTTGATGAGGTACGCACCTCGCAGGCTGAAGAATTGGCGGATTCGCAAGATTTCTTAACCTCGGCCGCCCTCAAGCAGATAGAGGCTCGCAATAAGCGCGCTTTATCTGCGGCAACAGTAGAGTCGCTTGCTCAAATGACGTCCATTATTCGTTCTTGGTTGCGCGATATCTTGATGGTGTGCGAAGGCGCATCAGATAGGGTTGTTAATCTTGATGAACTCGAGACTATTCAGGCAGTGGCAAGCACAACTAACCCGACGCTTCTAATGGAGGCGCTACGGCAAACAAATAAGACTGATGAAGCCATTCGATATAATGTATCTCCTGAAACATGCATCGATGTGCTGTTATTTACGATAAGAAAGGCAATCTATGGTTCAGGTTGCTCCAATTAAATTAAATGTAGGCCCTAAGGTTTTATGGTTTGACCCTGCCGGGGTTGATGTTCATGCTGGCGATCACGTCATTGTGAGTACCGAGCGCGGTCATGAATTTGGCGAATGCACTTCAGAGATTATGGATGTCTCTGACGAGCTAATTGCTGAGCTAAATTCACCCCTCAAGCCTGTTTTGCGTATTGCAAGCGAAGAAGACGAAGAAAAGCTTGTTGAACTTAAGCAACGCGCCGAAGAAGCACTGATAGTCTTTAGGCGTCTTGCACAAGAGACAAATACCGACATGCATCCAGTGGATGTTGAGTTCTTGTTTGATGGCGAAAAGGCAGTCTTCTTCTTCGAAGCAGAAGAGCGCGTTGATTTTCGCGAGTTAGTGCGTCGCTTAGCAAGCGAGTTCCATGTTCGTGTTGATATGCGCCAAATTGGCGTTCGTGATGCGGCACGTATGATTGGTGGTATTGGCCACTGTGGCCAGGAACTGTGCTGCCGTCGTATGGGTGGCGACTTTAACCCGGTAACCATTCGAATGGCAAAAGAACAGGGTTTGTCACTTAATCCTCAGAAGATCTCTGGTTGCTGTGGCCGTTTGATGTGCTGTTTGCGCTATGAATTTGAAACTTATAAAGAATTTAATTCTCGTGCACCTAAACTTGGTGCCAAGATTGAACTACCTGATGGCTTTGCCAAGGTAAGCGATATCAGTATGCCTACCGAAACTATTACGCTGCGCTTGGAAGACGGTAAGAGCATTCGTGTTCCCTTGGATGAATTTGAAGAACCCGAGCCGGGACGCAGGCCTCACGTTCTTTCCGCGGAAACTTACGAGCGCTACACCAGCGATAACCCCTTAGACAAGATTGATAGCTCTTTGTTCGCAGGCTCGTCCACTTCATTCACGAGTGAAGATACGCTGGCAGACCCTGAGCGCAAGCCTCGTGTTCGCAAGCGCAATGAAGAAGAGTCCAGTTCGCGTAGCCGCAGGCAAAGCGCGGGTCGCAAGCCCCGCCGTCGCGCATCTTCAAGCGAACAAGAGCTTGAGCTTAATTCAAAGAATCGCAAGTCTGCCAAGCCTGCTAGGTCTACCAAGGCAGAGGACTCTCGCCGTCATCATGTCGAGCGCGAGTATACCAGCCGCACTCCTCGCAAGCGTGCAGTAAGGCCTGGGCAGAAGTCTTCGGGGCTGCGCAATCTTGAAGCTCAAGATCAAGTGCAGAATCAGTCGCAAGGTAAGAGCCAGGATGCTAGCCAAGCTCAAAGCCAAAACCAGGCTAAAACCCAAGCACGTTCTAATGCTTCGCAGCCTCGTTCAAACAGGAATCGCAAGGCAGATACTCGCGGTTCTAAGGCTGGTCAGAGTACAAAGAACCAAAGATCAAACAAGAGTAAGTCTTATTCCGGAAAGGGTAAGGCTGCAAATAGTCAGGCAAAAAACTCTTCCCAAAAAACTGTAGCAACGCAAGCTCCCAAGAATATGGGTGCCGGTGCTTCTCAGAATCAGGGCGCAAAGAATTCGCAGGCTGGACATAAAAGCGAAGGTGTAAGGCGTAATTCGGGCGAACATCGTCGTCCTCGTCGTCGTTCTTCAAATTCATCAAGCAACAAAGGAAGTAACAATGCAACCGAATGAGTTCGCTCTTCTTACCGACCTCTATCAACTCACGATGGCGCAGGGCTATTGGCGTGCTGGCAAGGTTGATGAGCAGGCATGTTTCCATATGTATTTTCGACAGAACCCCTTTAAGGGTGGATATGCAATTGCTTGCGGTATGGATGCTCTGGCGGAGCTGATTGAAAACTTCCATTTTGATAAGGAAAGCTTGGATTACCTAGCTTCGCTTGATGCTCCTGGTGGCGGTAAGTTGTTCGATCGCGAGTTCCTTGATTATCTGGCAGCAATGGAGCTTGCGGTTGATGTAGATGCCGTGCATGAGGGTACGGTTGTTTTTCCTAACGACCCTATGGTTCGCGTTATTGGACCTATTATGCAGTGCCAGCTTTTGGAAACAGCACTCCTTAATTTGGTAAGCTTTGAGACCTTGATAGCTACTAAAGCTGCTCGTGTTTGTCTGGAGGCAAAAACTCCTGTTGCAGAATTTGGCTTGCGTCGTGCTCAGGGTGAATCGGGCGGCAATAAGGCAAGTCGCGCTGCGATTGTTGGCGGCTGCGCAAGCACCTCAAACGTTTTAGCGGGCAAGCTCTACAATCTGCCCGTTTCTGGTACACACGCACATTCTTGGGTAATGTCGTTCGACTCTGAGCTTGAGGCTTTCCGTGAGTATGCTCGCGTATTTCCAACCAATTGCGTTCTTCTTATTGATACCTATGACATTCAGCAGGGCCTTCAGAATGCAATTACGGTTGCGCTTGAAATGCGCGAACGCCGCGAAAAGTTAACGGCAGTTCGCATTGACTCAGGTGACCTTGCCTGGGAAGCAAAGCGTGCGCGTAAGACTCTTGACGATGCAGGCTTGCCTGAGGTTGGCATTGTTTTATCTAATGACCTGGATGAATATACGGTTAAGTCTATCCGTGATGCCGGCGCACCCGTTAATAGCTGGGGTATTGGTACCAAGCTGGCTACCGCTTTTGATCAGCCTTCTTTGGGTGCGGTCTACAAGCTTGGCGCAAAGCGTAAGCCCGACGGAAGTTGGCAGGATTGCCTTAAGGTTACGGGCAGCGTTGGCAAGTTGACCTTCCCGGGTGTGCTTGATGTTCGCCGTTACTTTAACTTGGATGGCAAAGTCGCAGGCGATATGGTGTTTGACACTAATTGCCCCATTGAAAAAGAAACTATTGTTGACCCAGCAGATTCTTTGCGTCGTAAAGACCTATCGGGTATGAACTTTATTACCTTGCTAGAGCCGCTCGCACGTGCGGGCAAGGTGGTACTGGAGCCTGAATGGCGCAATGCGATGTTGGCACAAGAGCGTGCGCGTGAACAGCTTTGGCTCCTGGACGATTCTCAAAAGCGTCTGATCAACCCTCATTCCTATCCTGTTGGCTTGGAACGTGGTTTGTTTAAGCGTCGTCGTGATTTGGCAGCTCAGCAGCGCGGTTTGGACGATTAGTAATTAGAATTTTTAAAGAGGTTTGAATCACCTATTAGGAGAGCTTTGAGCTTCTTTGCTGGAAGATTCTAAATCCTTGCGCCCAAACCATTGTTAAACGAGATCTGAGCTGCCTTGTTGGAAAATTCTAGGTGATTGCACCTAAGGTCTTGTCTTGGCTTAGGTCGCGCAAACTTGTAGGCTTTCCCAGCTAGGAAGCCTGCTAATCTCGCTACAAACTTGTTTATTTTTTCGTACAATTCATATAACTGTATGTCAGGGCCTTGTCGCAGTTTTGCGGCAAGGCCTACTGTAAGGTTTAAGCATCTTTAGGAGATGACGCGCGATGATTAAGGTCATGACTGATTCGGTAACTTCTTTGCCGCAAGACCTTATTGATTCCACGGGTGTCGAGGTTGTTTCTTTGTACCTGCGCTACGACGGCAAGGAGTACGAAGAATCCACGATGGATGTGGACGCTTTTTATAAAGATATTGCAAACATGGCTGGCAATCCTCCTACCTCAAGTCAGCCTTCACCCGCACATTTGGAAGAACTGTTTGAGCAGTGTGCTATCAAGGGTGAAGAAGTGCTTGGCGTTTGGATTTCGACCGGTCTTTCGGGCGCTTATGAGGGTATTTTGCGAGCAGCACGTGCGGTGAAAGAACGTCATGCTGATTTTAAATATGCCATGATTGATTCTCAGTCTTGCGCCTTTGATGAGGCGTTTCCGGTGCTCGAGGGTGTTAATGCTGTTAAGCAAGGTAAGAATTTGCAAGAAGCTGCTAAGGCGGTAATTGACGGCATTATGAGTACACGATTTATTTTTAGTCCTGAGAGCCTGACTTTCTTGCAAAAGGGAGGGCGTATTGGTAATGCGGCAGCACTTATTGGTTCGGTACTGCGCATTTGCCCAGTTCTTACGGTAACCGACGGCACGCCAAGGCCTATGGCTACTGTGCGTACGCATAAAAAGGCGCTTGCTCGTATGGTGGATATTCTGCAAAAAGATATCGCCGAGCGCGGTGGCCTGAAAGATATCGCCGTACACTACATCGGAGATTCAACGCGCGCATACGAATGGGCGCGCGACACTATCGAGCCACTACTGGGACGCAAGGTGCGCGTTTGCCCAGTAAGCCCGGTAGTTGGAGCTCATGTTGGGCCTGCTGTTGGTTTTTGCTATCAATGCAATAAACCGCTTGAAGGCAAGTTGAGCTTTGAGCCTATGAGCCTGGTATGTTTTGACTAGCATTGGAGTGAATGTATGACTACGCAATGCAATCTTATTGTTGACTCTTGCTGCGATCTGCCCGCAAGCGTTTTAAATCAAGAAGGCGTCTACCTGCTGCAGTTCCCATATATTGATGACGCGGGCGAACATATGGACGATTTGTATCAGTCGGTTACGCCTAAGGAATTTTACGATGGCATGCGCGAGGGTAATATGCCCTCAACTGCTCAAATTCCTATGCCCAGCCTACAGGCCGCTATCGATTGGGCGCTTGAGCAGGACAAACCTTGTGTTTGGCTTTCGTTTTCTAGCGGTCTTTCGGGTACCTTTGGCACTATTGATATGTTGGTAGCTCAAGCAAAGGCCGAACATCCTAATTTGCAACTTGAGCTTGTGGATACTCACTTGGCTTCCATTGCCGAGGGCTTCTTGGTTTTTGAGGCCTTACGTCAGCGTGAGCGTGGTTTAACCGCTGCAGAGCTTGCTGCCTGGGCCAACGAAGCTCAGTGGTTTGTAAACTGCGGCTTTATGGTTGACGATTTGAAAGCGCTTCAGCATGGCGGACGTATCCCTGCCTCAGTAGCTTTTGCGGGTAGCAAGCTTGATGTAAAGGTGCTTCTATCTTTCGATTTGGATGGCAAGCTTTCTATGATTGGCGTTGCTCGTGGTAGGAAAAAGGGCCTTAAGGCTCTGGCAGATCGCTATGCAAAGGGCTGCGATAAAACCTCGGAAACTCGTACGGTTTTGCTTGGTAATGCCGACTGCGAAAAGGATATGCAGCGCTTGCGCGAGCTTATTTTGAAAGAAGATGCCAGCGCCGCTCCAATGGAATCTTTTATTGGTCCGGTAATCGGCAGTCACGTTGGCCCCGGTATGGTAGCTGTTGTTTATTGGGGCGCCGACCGTCGCAAGGCTGTTTCAGTGTCCGACCGCATTGCCAACCGCGTTAAAGGTAATTAGTTTTGGTTTAACGCGTGGTAATTAGTACTCGCGTTTCGGGTGGAGCAATTTGGGTATGAGCTTAAAGCGGATCGAATAGAAGAACATTTGCCGCCGCAAACTCATAAAGATGCGCTGCCGGCACGAGTTTGTAAGCATCCATTGCTGGCGCATTCGTTTAAAACAATTCGGAAGGATTTCCTATGGCTGACAATCAGAATTTTGTTTTTGTAGGCGACACTCATGTAGGCGAGGGTATTACTGCTTCGCTTGCGCGCGCTGGCTTTGTTGCTGCGGCCGAATTGGCTGATGCGGGTCTTGTTTTTACCTATCATCCAACACAGTCTGGCTTGGAAGATTTATATTTTGGCGAAAATGGCATTGTTCAGCAGGTTGCTGAAGATACTCTGTTCGTAGATTTGAGTCCCGCAAGCCCAAGTTTTGTCCGTGAACTTTATCAGCTCTGCTCTGTGTATAAGTGCAACTATATTGAGGCCCCTTTGGCGGTGCGTGATGTTACTACAGAGGATGCTTTTGGCACCCCTGGTAATTTGATTATCTTTGCAGCGGGCGAGCAAGTCGCTTACGAGCAGGTAGAAGCTCAGCTTGCTGCTATTGCTCGCTTGGTAGAGTTTGTTGGCTCCAATGGCGCTGCTCAGACTGCAAAGGTTGTTCATACTCTGCAAACTGCAACGGGCGTGATGGGTATTGTTGAGGCCCTGGCAAGTGTCCGCGCTTCCAAGTCTGATTTTGATGCAGAGGCATACTTGGACACTATGGAAGAAGCCGGCCTTGTTTCACCTGCTCATGTTGCATTTGTCGAGGCTCTAAATGCTCACGAATTTGAGGGTAGCTATACGCTGGGTATCATGATGGCCGAGCTGGCTGTTGCTCTTACTGCCGTTGAGGATGAGGAAATGGTTTTGCCTTTGGCAGATGCCGCTTTCCATCTGTTTGAACTCTTGGCCATCGTTGGCGGTGCAAACTATACGCCTGCAGCCTTAAGCCTGCTCTTTGATGATGAAGAAGCAAGCAAGAAGGCTGGCCTTGATTGGTCTTTGGCAGAACATCATCACGATGACGAGTGCGAGTGTGGCCACGACCATAATGATCCTGATCATGAGTGTTGCGGCAAACATCATCATCACGATGAGGGCGATCGTGGTGAGGGTCATTATCATCATCAGGATGAAGAAGCCTTTGATGAAGATGGCAGCTATAACGAATTCGGCGGCTATGGCAGCCCTGCCAAGGATGACTACATCGTCGACGAAGTTGATGAGTGGAATTAGTCTGCTGACCTAGATTGCCTAAGCGCTGTTGGTGGCAGTGCTTCTCTTATGAATGAATTTTGTAACAAGCAAGTTGTAAAGAAGGGCCCAAGTGAGGGCTCTTCTTTTGGTGCGTCTAGTGGCGGCTCGGGTGCGTCTTGTATTGATGCTGCCAAACCTAGTGACAGCTCGGGTTTGATTTGCGGCAGTGCAGACTTGCCTGGTGACAGTCAAGATTTGTTTGATGGCAGCTCAGGCTTGCCCGAGTGCTATCGCCGCTTTTATGAATCATGCAGGCTTTGTCCAAGAAATTGTGGCGTCAACAGGTTAAAGGGTGAACGCGGTGTTTGTGGAGCGGATGCTAACTTAAAGCTGGGGCGCGTAGCGCTTCATTGGTGGGAAGAGCCTTGTTTGGTAGGCAAGCAGGGGAGCGGTGCGGTGTTTTTTAGCTATTGCCCGATGCACTGTGTGTATTGCCAAAATCGTGGTTTAGCGGCGGGTGATGGCATTGAAGTTGCTGATAGGCAGCTTGAAAACTTGATTTTACGTCTGCAGAACGAAGAGCATGCAGCCAATATTAACTTTGTTACGCCTACGCACTATCTTCCTCATATCGCCTGGACGCTCTCTAGGATGAAGCAAAAGGGGACCTTGCATGTGCCGGTGGTCTACAACTGTTCAGGCTATGAAAACGTAGAGGCATTGCGCCTGTTGGATGGCTTGGTTGATATTTATCTGGTTGACTTTAAGTATGCCAAGCACCGCACTGCTAAAAGCTTGTCACGCTGTGCTGATTATCCGCAGGTAGCTCTTGCGGCTATTAAGGAAATGCTGCGACAAGTGGGAGCTTGGGAAGAGTCGGCCTGTAGTAAGGACGTTTGCGGCGAAGTCTTCCATGGGGGAGACGTTAACAAAGAAGGCACACGAGAAGAAGACGCTTATGAGGGCCACGCTTGCGAGGGTGGCTCTTATGAGGGCGGGTCTGACGAAGAATTCGCCGACCATCTGCTTAAGCGCGGCGTGATTATTCGTCATCTTGTTTTACCAAATCATATTCAGGATTCTGCAGACGCACTTTATTTACTACACGACGCGTTCGGTGAAGCCTTGCACGGACCTTGTCCTGTTGCGCGCTTGAGCATTATGAACCAATTTGTTCCCTTTGGTTTGAGCGAGCAGGAACAAGAGCGCTTTGGCTTGCAAGGTGTGGTGTCGGAAGAAGAATATGATGCTCTGCTTGATGTGGCTGACTCACTTGGTTTTGAGGATTACTTCTGGCAAGAGGGTGGTGCCAATATAGAGAGCTTTATCCCTGAATTTGATGGAACGGGTGTTTTTTAGTTTTTGAAACTTGTCGCCTTGGGTTCTTTAGAGATAAGTCGCTTCGCGCCTGTGCTTTATCTGAAAAGCCTTGCGCTTTAAGGTTGTTGCTAGGCTTCACTGAACCCTTGTGCTCTAATTTTTACCCACAGGTCTTTAAGTCTAAGCTTCTGTAATTGCAGTTCAATAAGACTTTTTGCATAGGATAACGAAAAGGTTTTTACTAAAACTAGACTTGGTAAAACAGCTCTAAGCTTTCTTTGCTCTCTCGAAATCTCCGTAAAACTTAGCAGGGATTCCCTGCGCGTTTCGTGGGCTTTTACCGTAATTACGCCAGTCCAGCACCAGTACGATAAGAACCAAAACGATACCAGTCGCTGTAGAGATAAACGGAGCAAAGTTGTATGTTGCGCTGAATACTTCGGGTAAAATTCCCAGCTTGCTTAAGGTGTTAGAAGCGCTGGTCATAAACACGGTAGACGCCGCAGAACAAGCAAGACAAACCATTACTCTTGCAAAAATCCATCGTTTACCAGGTGTTCTTCCTGGTTTATTGAGCGGCAGATACAAAAAGAAACTCAGTAAAAAGACCATCAAGCTGAGCGAAAAGTACAAGCTTGAGTCCATAATCCAAAGATTCTTTTGGTCGACCATTAATTGGAAAGCGGCCGTATAGTTAATGGCAACCAAAGTCTGCCAGGTGGTCACCGCCATAAACCAAAGGCCGCTCTTAAATTTGCTAACGTCAAGCGCGCGATCAAGCTCGATAACGTAGACCAAAAACATAGCAACAATAGTTAGTACGTGTAATAGCCCCGAGACAACATGATCAAGACTTCCGGTATAGGTTCCGGCAAGAATTACCATTTCGCCAAAAATCATTACAACAAGAAGAGAGCCGCGGTCGGCCAGGTGGTGGTAACGGTTAAGGTTCATCCTTTGTGCATCACGCCCACTCCAGCTAAAGAAACCGAGTGCCAGGGCAAGTATACAAAGAAAAGCACTGACCATTTCATCAAAGCAAAATGACAGAGCGATAACTACTATTTGAGTGCAGAAAACACTGAGTGTTCGTCTTACTGTATGAGTAAGGCGGTCATCTGGGTTCTTTATCATTCGATAATGCACGAACCAATGGATACAGCAATTAAGCAAGATAAGTATCCAACAAGCGTTGTAGATGTAATACAGGTCCCAACTGGGGCTTACTACCTGCGACATAATAATAAGCAGCAGGATATTGACGATAAGAAAGAGCACGTCAAGCGGGCTGCCTGTGCCAAAGCCGTTCATAAATAAGGTTACGTCAAACCAAATCTGTAATAGTAGAACAATGGCAAAGGTGAAGGTGGCAAAGGTTTTTAAGTCAACCACATCGCCAGGGGAATTGGTGATTACAGGGATCAACTGACACAAACAAAAGATAAACACCAAGTCGAAGAAAAGCTCAATTAGACTTGATTTGCTTAGGTTTTGCGCGGCTGCTGTTGGGGTACTTTGGCTCACAAATGCTCCGTTTTGCTTTACTTCTCGATTGCGCTTATTGTAAAGCCGCATGAAGTTGTAGAAAGTTACAAAAATGTAAGGCCTTATCGAAGTGTTTTAAATAGACATGAAAGGTAGCATTTGCTTGCTTACACCGGGGTGCTAGCAAAGTTAGGCCCCCTGGTAAAGCTAAGCTTTCTGGTGGAGTTAAATTTCAAGCAGCTAAGCTTTACGATAAAGCTAAACTTTCCAGCAAAGCCAAGCTCCCGAAAAAGGATTGAACCCTTAATTAAGGCACCTTTATTAAAGAAATACCAAAAACGCAAAATTTTATTGTGCGCGATATGTCTAAGTTATGGCATAATGGCAAAGCTTGCCGATAGGCAAGTGATGCCGGCGTGGCGCAATTGGTAGCGCAACTGATTTGTAATCAGTGGGTTGCGGGTTCGATTCCTGTCGCCGGCACCATTTAAATTTTTGGTCAGTCGCAATTTAGCGGCTGACCTTTTCTTTTAGGGATCTGTAGCAAACTTTTGCAAAACGGCAGGTTATAGGTAAAACTATGGAAAGCGAAATCTAAAAATTAAACCCGCAAGCTGTGTGCAAGCTCACGGGTTTGTGCTGATTCGGCTTGTTGCTTTAAATCAGCTTTCGCGCTTTCTCGCATTTTGCTGATTTTGTAGTTGTATCTGTGTTTGTAGTCTTTATCTTAGTTATCGAACTTTTGGATAACCACAACAAAGCTTACAGGCTCGTTAAAGTCGTTGCGAACTGAATGGTTGCCGCCATTGGGGCAATACAAAACGTCGCCTTCTTCAACTACGGTTTCCTTGTCGTCTTCTACAAGGACAGCCTTGCCTCTTACCATGTAGTAGATTTCGCTTTCGCCATTGTGGGTATGCTTACCAATGGATGCACCCGGTTCCAGAGAATTGCAGACAACATAACTACAGGTGCCACCAAGTTTATCGTTTAGGTCTAAGCGATCGCGAGTCATGATTCCCTTGCCGCCCTCAACATTTTCAGCGTATTCAAGCTTGCGATCAGCCTTTTTAAAAACAGCCATAATTCCCCCTTCAGATTGCTGTTTTACTAGTAAAAGCGCGTTCATAAAGCCCCTCGCGCTTCGTTGCTTTGTATTGTAGCGTGATTTAAGCGCTATGTTTCAAGCCTCTAACATGAAGAATATGTGACTTTTTATGGAAAACCCCCAGGAAGATTTGCGCAAAAGAGCTTCATGGTTTGACTCTTAATGAAAAGGAGTACAATCTCCATCACAATTGGCAATCCATATGTATTTGACCTCGTGCTGAAATACGGTCGAAACATAACTGAACCAACTTGAGCTCATTTGCTTTAAGGGGGCCATCAATAAAAGTCAGGCTTTGCACGGCGGGCGTTTATTGGTAAGAGGGGAGCAAATTAGGTACGCGGCGGCAGGTGTCGCGTCTTGTAGCTTTATCCAGGGGCTGCAAGGTAGTTAATTGGAGGACCATGTTCGATCAGTTGCTCGAATCGGTAACGTTCGTTGATATCTTTAATTTTTGCGTGTTTTTGATTTTCACGCTTTGTTACGCCTATCAGCTTTATTACGTGTTTGTTGTTTTAACCCGTAAGCCACCTGAGCTTGTGGCAAAAACCAATCATCGTTTTGCTGTTGTTGTTTCGGCGCGAAATGAAAATGCCGTTATTGGCGATTTGATTCATAGCATTCGTGTTCAGAATTACCCGCAAGAACTTATTGATATCTTTGTTATTGCCGACAATTGCACCGATAACACCGCCGCTGTCGCGCAAGAGGCGGGCGCAATCGTCTTCCCTCGCTTCAATACCGAAAAAATTGGCAAGGGCTACGCGCTTGACTACGGCTTTTCTTGCATTAATCAGCTCTATGGAGATCAGGGCTATGAGGCTTTTTTCGTTTTCGATGCCGACAACGTTTTGGATGTTAATTACTTCCGTGAAATGAATAAGGTCTTTGATAACGGTGCCGAAATTTCAACGAGCTACCGCAACTCAAAGAATTATGGTTCCAATTGGATTTCTGCTGGTTATGCAACCTGGTTCATGCGTGAGGCTAAATTCCTTTCGCAGGCTCGCCTGACACTCAATACAAGCTGCGCTGTTTCGGGCACTGGCTTTTTTGTTAGCGCAAAGGTTATCGAAGAAATGGGCGGCTGGAAGTATCACCTGCTTACCGAAGATATTGAGCTTTCTGCAAGTTCGATTATGAATGGTCGCCGTATTTCTTATTGCCCTACTGCCATTCTCTACGACGAGCAGCCAACAACTTTCAAGGCTGCTTGGAATCAGCGCTTCCGTTGGGCAAAGGGTTTCTACCAAGTCTTTTTGAAGTACGGTTTTGGTTTGGCAAAGGGTATGCGCAATGCTCCTAAGGGCTTTAGGTTTGCTTGTTATGACATGCTGATGACTATTGCTCCCGCCATGCTTTTGACTATTGTTTCCATCATCTTTAATGCTTCGATTCTTATCCTTGGTCTGACCGGCGCGATGGATGTTTCTGAAATGGCAGAAAGCGCTTCGGCTTCCATCTTCTTCTGCTTGTTTATCTTTACGGTATTTATGTTTAGTTATGGCGTGCTTACTACCTTTATTGAGTGGGATCAAATCCATTCCACCACAAAGAAGAAGATTGGTTATCTGTTTACTTTCCCTCTGTTCATGCTGACTTATATCCCCATTGCGATTGTTGCTTTGTTCCGTAAGTGTGAATGGAAGCCCATTCAGCACAGTATTTCGGTTGATGTTTCTGAGTTTAGTAATGCTGCTCGCCAGGAACAGCCCGAGCGAATCTAGTTAATTGACGTAAAGTCTGTGCTTGATGACCCGCAGGTCTTTGACTTGCGGGTTTTTTGTTTAAGTGTGAGTGTTTTTGGTCTGTGGGTTTTTGCTTGCGTTAGGGGGCTTTTTAGTCTGTGGGTTTTGTTTCCGTCCGTGTGTATTGACCTGCAAGGCTTTCTTCGTGTGCGCTATGTTTGCTTTTGTCTGCTTTGCGATTTTTAGTGCGCATTGAATTTAGGTAGAACAGCGAAGCAAACATGGTTCAAGTGAAAATGCTCGCCTTTAAGCAGAAATTTTAAACACGAGCAAAGGTGAGTGCATAAATTCTTTTAGCTCCTGCCTCTCGGAGAAATGCAGCAGCAGTATAGAGAGTTGCGCCTGTTGTCATTACGTCATCAAGCAGAATGATGTTGCTAGGGATATTTGGCGGGCGGTTTTTGTCGAATTCGCCATATTCGTTAAGCTCTCCCTCCTTGGTGGAGCTTGTCAGAGAGCCCTTTAACTTAAAGGCGCCTTGCATGTTTTTAAGACGTTCTTTTGCATTGAGTTCGCGCTGGTCTTGTTTGCCGGTATCTTCAAGCAGCTGAACTCTGTGGAGCTGCGATTGTCGAGCTACTTCGTGAGAAAGCCTATCAATATGGTCAAACCCCCTCTTTTTAAGAGAGTCTTCTCTTGCGGGAATGGGTACAAGTTGTGCGCTGCGCCATGTCCAGGGAATCGTTTGCGCGAGCAACTTACCAAGTGGTTTTGCTAGGTTTTGCTCTCCGGAATCCTTGTAGATTCGTATGAGTTTTAGAGCGCTTGGTTCGGCAATGCAAACAGACCTGCACCCATCAAGGGGAAACTTGCCCAGCCCTCGCAACTCAAGACTGAGCTTATTGCACTCGGTACAAGCAAGCTTTCCATGAGCTGCTCCGCAGATAGGACAGGCGTAATTTTGATCGATGTAGGGGAGCTTTCTTTCGCATTCAGTGCATAAAGAGGCCCCCGGAACATCACAAATGGCGCATCGTTTTGGCCAGAGTGTTTCGGCTAAGGATTCTTTGATGAAGTTGAAATAATTTAGCGCTTGAGCTTCAAGACTAGCCATGACCCTCCTTTGAGTGCAGAGTTTTGAGTTGATTCCATTTTTTGTGTCTAAGAAATAGGAAGTAGTTAATTTTGCTTGCAGGTTTAATTTCGGAACACTTTGCCATGGAAGCGCTGAAATTTGCTTGAAGGGAATTTGGGCTTTATTTGAAGCTAGACTGACTTTTCCTTTGGTGAAACCTTTGGAGGCTTATCGACTAGCAGGTTCAAGCTGAAATGTGCTCAGATGTACGCACAATAGGCACAAAGCAAAGTCAACTCAATTCATGTTGCTGCCTAGTAAGCGCAAGTCGAAACCTGCTCAGGCGGTAGCCGGTTAAATGTAAGGTGAAAGCCACGAAAGGCTATCGCCCGTTTCGCTATTCAAAAAGGAGAGGCCTTAAGTCTC
>CAVCRX010000062.1:0-10226 GCA_963604935.1 Bacteroidaceae bacterium | reverse complement strand
GGAAATATGACCTATTTAACTATGTTTTGTCATACACAGAGGCCGTAACGCGCCACCTTAAGCCAATATTTCTGCGCAAAATGCCGAAATCATACACGCAGCCCATTCCGCGCCACATAAATCCATACACAGAGACCATTCCGCGCCAGAGGCTTAAGCGCATCATACACAGAGGCCTTATCGCGCCATCGTGTGAAGAGCTTCTTCACGCATACAAAGGATTTCTCACCAAGCGCACAGCAAAGCCCAAGGAGAATGAACCTAAGCGCTCGGTGAAGCTCCGAAGGCTTCGCTCTGAACACCAAAAAGAGGATTTCAGAGAAATCCGCATACTAAAACATGAAGCAGTGAGCGCATGAAAAATGGAGAGAAGCAATTTTGCTTCTCTCCATTTTGAACAGCGGAACGGACGACATCCTGAGCGGGCTTTGCCGTGCTCTTATTTAGTAACAGACCTCATGGCCTTCAACTCGCAACAACAAACCTAAACAAGCTTGGCGAACTTGCGCTTACCAACCTGGAGCACTGCACCAGCAAGTTTTTCGGGTGCAAGGTTGTATTCCTTAGCAGCCAAAGCCTCGCCATTAACCTTTACGCCACCCTGGTCGATCATGCGACGAGCCTCACCAGCAGACTGGCACAAACCAGCATCAGCCAGAATCTTTGCGACGTAGACCTTACCCTCATCGTTAGGGGTCAAATCAGCTGCGAACTCGGCAATATCCTCGGGGATTTCATGCTGCTTGAACTGACGATCAAATGCAGCCTCGGCCTCAACAGCCTCTTCTTCAGAATGATAAGCAGCAACAATATTGCGAGCGAGAGCGCGCTTAACCTTGTTGGGATGCAAGGAGTCAGATTTTAAGCCTTCTTCAATCTTGTCGATTTCGTCAACAGGCAGGGTGGAAGCCAGGCGATAGTACTTAACCATAATCTCGTCGGGGATGCTCATAACCTTGCCAAACATGTCGTTGGCAGCGTCGGTCAGACCAACGTAGTTGCCGTAAGACTTAGACATCTTACGGACGCCATCGGTGCCCTCAAGCAAAGGCATAGTCAGGCAAATCTGAGGCTCTTTGCCCATCTTTTCCATAAGCTCGCGGCCAGCCAACAGGTTAAACAGCTGGTCAGAGCCACCAAGCTCAACATCAGCATCAATTACTACTGAGTCGTAAGCCTGCATGACAGGATACAGGAACTCGTGCAAAGCGATTGGCTGCTGGGAGTGATAACGATTATTGAAGTCGTCGCGCTCCAGAATACGAGCAACCGTGAAGTTAGAAAGCAAGGAAAGCAGGTCGCCTAAGTCCATGCTCAAGATCCAGTCGCGGTTATGACGAATGGTGGTGCGCTCGGGATCTAAGATCTTCATTGCCTGAGCCATGTAGGTTTCGGCGTTCTTATCTACCTGCTCCTTAGTGAGCTGAGGACGCGTAGAGTTACGGCCAGAAGGGTCGCCAATAAGTGCGGTGCCATCACCAATAATGAGGGTAACGTTGTGACCCAAATCCTGGAACTGACGCAGCTTACGCAAAGGAACAGCATGGCCAATGTGCAGGTCGGGGCTAGTGGGGTCTACACCAAGTTTGATGGTAAGAGGCTTGCCCTTTTCGAGCTTCTTCTTAAGACCATCAAGAGGCTTAATTTCAAAAGTGCCCGACTGAATAATGTGTAACTGCTCGTCAACTGAAAGCATTTGAATATTCCTTTCAAAAAAGTATTGTGGCGATTCTAACACGCACCACAGAACCTGGTACTACATAACCCCGCGGAACAGATGGCCAGAGGTGGTTCCCTCAGCCTTACCAACGCGATTGTCACCACGCTGAGCCAAGTCTCGCGCACGAACAGCACGCTTGACGGCCTTGGTGGTTTCTTCAACATTCATCAGGGTTGTATCAACCATGACCGCACTAATTCCCGCACTTACCAGGTCTGGCAAAGAACGCGCAATGTCCAAGGAAACCGCATTAAACACGTGGCTTCGGCCTGTGCAGTCGGTAATAACCGGCATCTCGTAGCCCTTGCGATCCTTTAAATAATGAGGACTCTTGCGGCGGGGGCACACTGCGCATTCTTGATTACAGGGACCCTGGCTCATGAGTAAGCAATGTTCGGTAAGCATAAGCTCCTGGCTGCCCATGATAGTAATTCCCAGAGGAACGCTGCTCATTTCGCCAAGCTCTTCAATCTGAACCTGCGAAAGCTCGGGCGAAAGCCAAATGCGTGAAACACCCTTATCGGCCATAACGTGCAGGTCGGCCAGATTCGTAACAGGAACATGAGGGCCAACTTCAGCCAAGGCACCCATCTCAAGAGCGCGGTCTATCTGACCAAGGTTTTCGCAGAACACGGGCTTTTCGGACTTAACTTTCTTCCACATGTCGTGGCCGCCGCGATGTTCCTCATCGATAAGACGATCGACTACCGGAAGTACCGGAATTGCCTGCTTTGGATAACCCGCTTGCTCGGCGGTTGCCGTAAGCTGACCAGCAACAACAGCCTCTCCCCTGCTGAAGTTAAGCATGGGAACATAAATGAGGTCGGCGCCGGCGCGTTTGGCGGCACGAGCGCAAGCAGGATTAGTGGCCCAAGCAGCAACCTGGCACTTGCCGCGCTTTGCTCGTTGTAGACGGGGCTGAGGCTGGGTGCGCTCAAGCTTACGTTCGTGATAGGGCTTCAAAATTTCGGCTTCAAGCTCTTCGGCGGCAGCAGCACGGAGCTTATGCAAGGTTGAAAAGCCCATGCCAACGCCTTCGTCTAAATCGACATCCATAGAAGCAATGGCAAAGTTGGTTGTACCCATGCGGTCGATATGATCGCGTACGTCCTGTTCGGTTAAGGATTTGGTACGCGCTGGCTCAACCTGGGCACCCTCGATACTTACCGAATAACCATCCATAGACGTGAAGGAAACCAAAGCGGGCTGCCCAATGCGTAGGCGCACATAGACATTGATGCCAACCTTGGGCTCGCGCTGGTCGTCCACATAAGCAGCCTCGGCGTTGCGAACGCGAAAGACGCGGTCACCCTTTCCGACGGCTCGCTGCACCTCAAGGCTCACGCCTTTACGCGTTTGCTTGAGCGCATCGATAGTGTGTACGAAATGGCCGCGGTTGGTCCAAAATTCGATAACGTCGCCCACGTGCAGCTCGCACTCAGGTTCAAGCTCCACCGAGCCATCACGCACAGCGGTCACGCGACCAACAAAGACACCACGATTGTTGGGGCGCCCGTAACTCATAATCTCGTTGCCGCGTTGGTTGGTCATATAGGCAGTGGTGAAACCACGAGAAAATGCCTCGGAAAGAACCTGCAGTTCGTCTTCATTTGCGCGTGGAGCCTCTGACAAAGGAGTATCAACGGGGGCATCTGCTAACCATTCAAGCGTACGATCAATCACGCTGCGATATACGCCAACTACCGCGCTTACGTATTCGGGGCTTTTCATGCGGCCCTCGATCTTTAGGGAAGACACGCCAGCCTCGATAAGTTCGGGCAGAATTTCGGCCGTACACAAATCCTTGGGGCTCAGCAAATGCTCGCCAGGAGCGGGCAAGGTTTTGCTCTTAAGAGCGCGATTGTGCAACGTGTAAGGAAGGCGGCAAGCCTGAGCGCAACGGCCGCGGTTTGCTGAACGGCCACCAATCATTGAAGACATGAAGCACTGGCCAGAGTAGCAAACACAAATTGCGCCATGACCGAAAGTTTCTACCTCCATGCCAAGGTCGGCTGCGGCGGCGGAATGTACCGCAATTTCTTCGAGGGAAAGCTCACGAGCAAGCGTTACGCGCTTGGCGCCGAGCTTGGCAACAGCACGCAAACCATCAACATCGTGAGTGTTCATCTGCGTGGAAATGTGCAGACGAGCACCCTGGATTGTGCGCGAAATCTCAGCAGCAATACCGGGATCTTGAACTATGAAGGCATCTACACCAGCGCGATATGCCTGGCGAGCAAGCTCCATAGCATCGGGAAGCTCGGAGGGTAAAACCACGGTATTGAGCGTGAGGTAGATTTTTACGCCACGCAGATGAGCGTAATCACAGGCTTCGCGCAGCTCATCAAGGCCAAAGTTATCGGCACCGTTGCGTGCATTAAACTGGCCCGAACCCAAATAGACTGCATCGGCACCAGCGCGTACCGCTGCATGCAAGCAGGTCATATTTCCGGCAGGGGCCAGCAGCTCAACACTGCGATGGTCTGGGGTATTTTCCAATATCTCCATGTATGCTCTCTTGCTCTTAATGATGCCTTTGCGCGTTTTTAAACGTTGCTCTGTGCATCTTTTAGCTGCCATCTCGTGCAAAAGAGGCAGCGCTTTAAACGAATCAGTGGTCACCCCTAAAAAAGGATGACCACTTACTACTTTCTTAAGATGTTTACGGTCAGCTTGCGGCTTAACTTGTTTCTTAGCCTGTTTGCCACGTACACCTTATACAGCCACAGCTGCTTTACTGCTTGCAACGAAGGCTAGCTTGGACGAAGCGCTTTCGGCCGCAAACCAAAGCCAGTTATTGCAAGGCTACCGTTGCCCAAGCCTTAGCTTCTAGCCCGGCAGTCCCAAACCAGAACCTTAGGCGTTTGAAACGGCTTCGTCGGCTTCTTCTAAGGCCTTAATACCAGCGTCGTAGTGCTCCTTAATTTTGCTCAAGCGATTTGCATACTTACTGAAATCGAAGGAGCCGGACTCGGGAGCCTTAACGTCCTGATAAAGCTCAACGTAAAGCTTCAAAGCAGACTGAAGTTCTTCGGCACCAGAGACATACTTAGAATGAACATCCTTCATAGCCTCGGGAGCTTCGATTGCCTTGAGCTTGTCGACGCAGTCATTAACAGTTGAAAGCTGGCTGCTCAGCGACAAAACTTCGCCGTCTTTGATAGCGTCCGAAAAACCACTCATGGACTGATCCATGTCGGACATGATGGAATTCACGCTCGACATATACTGGCGATTCTGGGTCTTAGAATCATCATCCTGACTTGCAGAACAACCAGCTAGCAAGGCCAAGCAAGCCACAGCTGCCATCAGAGCTAAGAAAATCCGAGCTTTGGTTTTCATAAAATCCTTTCGGGTTTGAGCGTCTTTTTGTGCCACACCGCTTCTTTGCCGTGCGCTTATGACGCATATTCAACGTAAAGAATAACCAATACTTAGTGGTAATAATTGAGTCTCAAACAAAACCCAAAATTAAACGAAATCTTAGTAGTTCTAGACGGGGTTGTCGGTAGTTTCGCCGCCGGAGCTCGATCCACCGCCGGAGTCGCTACCACCGGAACTCGAGCCACCGCCAGAGTCGCTACCACCGGAACTCGAGCCACCGCCGGAGCTGGATCCGCCACCTGAGCTAGAGCCGCCAGAGCTGGAACCACCCGATGATGATCCGCCGGAGCTGGATCCGCCACCTGAGCTAGAGCCGCCAGATGATGATCCGCCGGAGCTAGAGCTGCTAGAGGATGAACTCGAAGATGAGTTTGGCTTAGACGAAGACGATGAAGAGGAATTGCTCTTCGAGGGATTAACCAAATCGTATTCGTCGTCCGAATCGGAGTTCGTTGTCGTAGAACTGGTATCAGATGAAGAATCGCCTTCGTTGTCAACGCCTTCGTCAGAAACCTCAGAGCTACTGCTGCCATTGCCGATATCGTAGGTCTTGTACTCGATAGGAGTATCGTCGGTCGGGAATTCTTCAACCTCCCAGCCACAAGAGCTAAAGCAACTCGTCATAAAGTTGTGGTAAACGTCGGTCGCGCTGATTGAAGAGGACATGCTCTTTTCGTCACGATCACCAATCCAAATAGCAGTGGAAAGCTGAGGGGTAATACCGCAGAACCACTTGTCGCGCCAGTTCTGGGAGGTACCCGTTTTGCCTGCTACCTTCTGGCCGTTGTAAAGAGCTGCGCCCTTACCAGTGCCGCTGGTAACAACGCCTTCCATTACCTCGGTTGCAGCCTGGGTAATATTGGTATCAAGAACCTTTTCGCCCGTGGTATCTGCCTGGTAAATGATGTTACCAGCGTTGTCCTGAATCTGCTCGATACAAACAGCTTCGTGCTTTGTGCCACCGTTAGCGATGGTGGCGTAAGCCTGGGCCATATCGCGCACGGTAGTTTCCTGTGCGCCAAGAGTAATAGAAGGATAAGCGTTAAGACTCTGGCTGATACCGCAGGTGTTTGCCATGTTTACAACCTTGTCGGCACCAAGCTCAACGCAGAGTTGAGCAAAGCCGGTGTTGGAAGAAACAGCAAAGGCCGATGCGATAGAGCGCGTGCCATAGCTTGATCCGCCATAGTTGTGCACAGTCCAGTTATCGAAGGTTGCCGTAGAAGAACAGTCGACGTTCGTGCTAGGCGAAATACCTTCTTTAATGGCGGCAAGTAGCGTGAAGGTCTTAAACGCAGAACCAGGCTGACGTTTTGCCTGTGTAGCAAGGTTGTACTGGTCTTTCTTGTAGCTGCGACCGCCAACAAGGGCGCGGATGTAGCCTGTATCTGGGTCTACTGCAACCAGAGCAACTTCCTGCGAAGAAGCAAGGCTTTGTTCCTTTTTCTCGGCTGCTTCTTCAGCGGCCTTTTGAATGTCGGGGTCGAGCGTAGTAATGACGGTCAGGCCGCTACGATAAACCTCGGCTGCAGAGTACTGATCCAAAAGCTGATCGCGCACGTAGCTACTGAAGTACTTATACTTGTACAGGCCATCGTTAGTGCTTGAGGTTTTGGAAACCTTGAGGTTCAGATCTTCTGCCTGGGCAGCGTCATGTTCTTCCTGAGTGATATAGCCGTTGGAAAGCATGCGGTCTAAGACCAGGTTGCGGCGCTTTTTGCAGTTCTCAGGATTATCAACAGGATTGTTGTAAGTAGGAGCCTGAGGAATACCAATCAAGGTTGCTGCCTGAGCAAGCGTTAACTCGCTGGCATCCTTTGAGTAGTACTTTTGGGAAGCAGCCTGAATACCATAGGCGCCCTTGCCATAGTTAATGGTGTTCAGGTACATCAGCAGGATTTCGTCCTTGGAATAAGTTTCTTCCAAGCGCAGGGCAATATAGGCCTCGCGAACCTTACGCTTAAGGCTCTGTTCCTGCATTTCATCAGCCAAAACAGTGTTACGTACGAACTGCTGGGTGATGGTTGACGCACCTTCGGAACCGGAACGAGTCAGGTTAACCATGATTGCACGAGCAACACCAATTGGGTCGATGCCGTTGTGGTCGTAGAAGCGCTCGTCCTCGGTAGCAACCGTGCCTTCAAGCACGTAGTCGCTAATCTGTTCCATGGTTACCGGGTCACGGTTTTCCATGTAGAACTCAGCGAGCAAAGTCTTGCCATCGTTGGCATAAACCTTGGTCTTACCGGAATAGTTGTAGTTGGACGCATCTTCGTAATTGGGCAGATCTTGAAGCCAAGACGAGCCAATAGCATATACAGCGCCAGCACTGCCAAACAGCAGCACCAGGCAAGCAACTAAAAGAATGATGCCATTCCTTAGCGGATGCTTTCTGCGAGCACTATAAGTATTCTTCTTTTTACGTGCCATCAATCCTCCAAAGGTACAGTTCTTGCCATTGTACCAATTTGTAAAGCCTCAACCCTAATTTGCAGGGTCTCATCACAAAAGTTAACGGCAGCCCCTGAGTTCCTTGACTCGAAGAGCTGCCGTTTTGTGTGCTTTTTTGTGTGCCGTTTATGCGGCATCTTGCATGGTTGATTACTCGCTGGCGCCTTCGTCGGTAGAAAGAGCCTTCTTTGCGAGTTCCAGCTGTTCAGCCACAGCGCTGTTGCCGGTACCACCAAAGGTGGTGCGAGCAGCAACGATACTCTTAAGGTCGAGGCATTCGGTGATATCTGCCTCAAACAGGTCGCTTTCGGCCTTAAAGTCTTCGAGACTCAGGTCGTCCAGGTCGCAGCCGCGCTTATCGCACAGCAAGACCAAATGGCCTACTACCTCGTGAGCCTTACGGAAAGGTAAGCCCTTCTTTGCCAGGTAGTCAGCAACGTCGGTTGCGGCCAGGTAGCCCTTCTTTGCCTGCTCCATCATGGCATCGGCATTGAAGCTTGCGGTAGAAATCATGCCCTCCATGCAAATCAGGCAATCATAAAGGGTTTTGCAGGCATCGATGACGCCTTCTTTATCTTCCTGAAGGTCCTTGTTGTAAGCCAAAGGAAGCGACTTGCAGGTAACTAGGAGTGCAACCAGGTCGCCCACAACGCGGCCGGACTTGCCGCGGATAAGCTCAGCAAAGTCGGGGTTCTTCTTCTGGGGCATGATGCTCGAGCCGGTGCTGAAGGAGTCTGACAGGGTGACAAAGCCAAATTCGGAGGTGGACCAAAGGATGATTTCTTCACACAGGCGCGAAAGATGAATCATGCTTACAGCGCAAGCGTAGTCCAGGTCGAGCAGGAAGTCGCGGTCGGAAACTGCATCGAGCGAGTTAGGAATCATGCCCGCAAAACCGAGCTGTTCGGTAGTAAATTCGCGGTCGAGAGGATAGGTGGTACCAGCCAGCGCTGCGCAACCCAAGGGGTTTAAGTCGGCGGCATCCTTAGCGGCGGACAAGCGATTAAAGTCGCGGGTCAGCTGCCAGAAATAAGCCAAGAAGTGGTGACTCAAAAGTACGGGCTGAGCATGCTGCAAGTGAGTGTAGCCAGGAAGAATGGTGTCGAAGTTTTCTTCGGCGACCTTAATGAGCGCGCGGCGGAGCTTAAGGTTTGCGTCCATCAGTTCGGATGCGAGCTCCTTTGCATACAGGCGCGTGTCGGTAATGACCTGGTCGTTGCGGCTGCGGCCAGTGTGCAAACGAGCACCAGCGTCGCCAATGCGCTCGGTCAGAACCTTTTCGATAGACATATGGATGTCTTCGTTGTTGATGTCGAACTCGAAGTTGCCTGCATCGATGTCAGCCTGAATTTGGTCAAGACCTGCAACGATGGCATCGCGGTCGGCCTCGGAGATGACGCCCTGCTTTGCGAGCATGCGTGCATGAGCCTTGGAACCAGCAATGTCTTGCTTATACATTGCCTTGTCGACCATCAAAGAAGCGCCGAATTCCTGAGTAAATTCGCTTACGCCTGTTTCAAAACGTCCTGACCATAAAGCCATTATGAGCTCCTTACTTTATGTTTGCCGCGCTGCAGGTTGGTAGCCGTTGCTGCTAGTAGCCGCGGATTGCGACGGACAGCTACGCTTTCTTGCCACCGCGCTTTCTTACGGCTGTGCTATATTGCCACCGCGCTTTCTTGTGGCTGCACGCTCCCCTGCCTGTTGCGCGTTTTATTTTGCAAGTTCCCATCATAACAAGAACCAGCCCTGTGTGACCAAGGCTGGTTCAAAAGAAACAAGAGACTTGCGATGAATGTTAATTGGGGCGGCTGAAGTACGTGGTGCTGCGAATTCATCTTTAGGGTTCAGCCAAGGGTTCATCTTAGAAGTTCAGCTTAAGGGCGTTTGCTTAATGATGCATCACCAGAGAAGCTTATTAATGCTCGCTTGATGTGCGCGATTTTGCGAGCACCTGCTTGGGCGTATGACGAGCAGTAAGCTAGGGGCGTTTGCGCGTTTTGCAAACGATCAGATTTTCACGCATGTAATTAATGATGTCGCTCGATTCATACATTGCTTCACCATCGATGACCAGGCACGGTACCTGACCCTTTCCTCCGATTTCTATCAGCTCGTCACGAACGCCAGGTTCTAGCGTGTTCTTTAAAGGGAGCTCGATGCAGCGCATCTCCATGAACTTAAGAACCTTTTGGCAATAAGGGCAAGTTGGTTTGTAATACAAGGTGTACTCAGACATAGCAGACTCCTTTCAAGCTTTCAGGATTTGCTTGCCCTTATTTTACAACGCACTTGGACTGGCGCCCTTAAGCACCACGTCTAATTTTGAAACAGCGCTCAAGGTGTCATCGCATAGTAGCCTCTTGTTTTGACAGTGCAGAACGAGCTGTGTGTATGGCGGAATTGCTACCCAGTGGCGCGGAATGGGCTGCGTGTATGATCGGCCCTCATATCAGTGGCGCGAACTGGCCTCTGTGTATGACAGGTACTCATTTCCATGGCGCGGAATGGGCTCTGTGTATGAAAACACCCCTTTTGAGTGAAAATTTGGGGTCACTGTGGCGCGCTAGGGGCTGTGTGTATGATTTTTCGAGCAAAAATGGCGCGTTATGGCCTCTGTGTATGGAAATATGACCTATTTAACTATGTTTTGTCATACACAGAGGCCGTA
>CAVCRX010000061.1:30127-176048 GCA_963604935.1 Bacteroidaceae bacterium | reverse complement strand
TTCATACACAGAGCCCATTCCGCGCCACGGATATGAGGGCCGATCATACACGGAGGCCAAAACGTGCCATTTGGTAGGATCATCATCATACACGGAGGCCAAAACGCGCCACTGATATGAGGGCCGATCATACACGGAGACCGAAACGCGCCAACACCAGCAATCGCGCTCGCAATATCCCTTGAGGTGTTTTCATACACAGAGACCCTTCCGCACCATCAAGTAAGAGCATCGTCATACATGCAGGCCAAAACGCGCCAGTCTGGTAAAGGGCCAGCAATTCCGCGCCATTGGACACAAACTCTGGTCATACACGCAGAGGCTAGTGCGCCGCTGGCCCCTTCTTTGTTGTCTGTAAAGAACTTGTAATAGAGGGCGTGCTATAATCGCACAATCGCTTTAGCGCAATGGAGTGCTGGAGTGGGCAAGAGACAATCCCAAACAAAGGGGTCCTTAATGAAGAAAAAGATTATTGCAGTTGCAGCTGCCTGCATGATGCTCGCATTTTCGGCAGTGATGCTTGCAGGCTGTGGCTCAAGCAGTTCCTCATCCTCCGATCAGAAGTTGGTTGTCGGCTTCGATGCTGCTTATCCTCCTTATGGCTACTTGGTCACCGATGGTGACGACGGTTACGAGGCTTCTGACGGCAACAAGTACACCGGCTTCGATCTTGACCTTGCTAACGCCGTCTGCGAAAAGAACGGATGGGAGCTTGAAGTTTCTCCTATCGACTGGGACTCCAAGGATGCTCTGCTTGGCTCGGGCGATATCACCTGCATCTGGAACGGCTTTACCTATGAAGGCCGCGAAGACAATTACGCATTCTCTGATCGCTATATGCTCAACGAGCAAGTAATTGTTGTTCGTGCAGACTCCGATATCAAGAAGCTTTCCGACCTTAAGGGCAAGAACGTTATCACCCAGAAGGACTCTGCTGCACTTGATGTTCTTGAAGATTCTCAGAAGGATCTTGCCGACACTTTCAACAAGCTTGAGACCATCAGCGATTACAACAACGCTTTCATGCAGCTTGAGTCCGGAGCTGTTGATGCAGTAGCTTGCGACCTTTCAATTGCTGCTTACCAGATTGCCGCAAACCCCGACAAGTACGCTCAGCTTCCTGAGGCATTAAGCTCCGAGCACTATGCTGTTGGTTTTGCCAAGGACAATCAGGAAATGGCCGATCAGGTTAGCCAGGCTCTGAAGGAACTCGACGAGGACGGCACTGTTAAGGAACTTTGCGAGAAGTACGCTGATCAGGGTATGGACTACGCAAATTGGTGCCTGGGCCAAGACTAGCCCAAGGCTAAGTCAGAGCTAAATTTCTAGCGAGTTTAGTTCGAAGGCTTTGCTGAACAAGCATCAGCAAAGAAGCTAGATTTCATATGGTGGGCGGGGAATCCCTGCCCACCCTTTTGCGTCTTTTAGGCTTTGCATTTAAAAGGGGTAGATTGCCAGGGAAACGAGGCGATTTACCAACGAAAAGGCGATGGTCAGGGCAACCAGAGCAACCGGGGCAAATGAGATAATCAGGGCAACCAGGGCAACCGGAGCAACCGGGGCAAACGAGACAATCAGGCTAATCCTGAATCTCTCGGCAAATTCCTGGCAGATCCTACAAGACGCAGAAGCAATGAAAAGAAAAGAAAGGCAAAGCTAGCCATGGCACGTTCGTTAATGGCGGACACGCAAAGAGCAAGCTTTTGCCTCAAGCAAACATAAGATCAAGCAAGGAGACGTCATGGAATTAACCGCAATGTTTAGCGCATTGCTTTCGGGCTTTGGCATGACTCTGCAAATTTTTGTAATTACGCTGGTGGGAGCCCTGCCTTTAGGTGTTGTGGTGGCTCTTGCACGCATGAGTAGCTTTAAGCCGCTGGCGCTTCTTGCGCGCTTTTATATTTCGATTCTGCGCGGCACGCCCTTGATGTTGCAGTTGATGGCATGGATGTTTGCGCCCTATTATCTTTTCGGACTCTCTTTGGGCTCCGATTGGAAATTCGTGGCTTGCGCAATCGGCTTCATCCTTAACTATAGCGCCTACTTTGGCGAGATTTACCGCTCGGGCATTCAGTCTATCCCGCGTGGCCAGTACGAAGCAGCAAAGATTTTGGGTTACACCAGCACGCAATGCTTCATGAAAATTATTTTGCCGCAGGTCATCAAGCGAATCGCCCCTGCTATTGGTAACGAAATTATCGCGTTGGTCAAAGATACTTCACTGGCCTTTGTCTTGGGCATTATGGAAATGTTTACGCAGGCTAAAGCTCTGGCGGCGGCGCTCGCAAACATGACCCCGTACTTCATGGCTGCCCTCATTTACTGGTTCTTCACGCTTTTCGTCGAGTTCGTCTTGAACAAGATCGAAAAGAAGCTTTCTTACTACCACGACTAGGACAAGGAGTTTTATATGTCTAACGAAAACGAAGTGCTTGTCCATATCGCGGACCTGCATAAAAGCTTTGGTGCAACCGAGGTTCTTAAAGGTATCTCGCTTGATGTCCACAAAGGCGAGGTTGTAGCAATTATCGGCTCCTCGGGCGGCGGCAAGTCCACACTGCTGCGTTGTGCGACGCTGCTCGAAACTATGGATAAGGGCACGCTTTCTTACGGGGATGTTGTTGTTGCTACAGATAACGAAAAGGGTGTGGCTGCTTACGACAAAGCTGCCATGCCCAAGGCGCGCACCAAGTTCGGTCTGGTGTTCCAGGACTTTAATCTTTTCCCGCATTGGACGGTGCTCAGGAATGTTGCCGATGCTCCACACAACGTATTAGGTAAGTCCAAGGCAGAGGCCGAGGAAGTTGCTCGTGGTTTCATTAAGAAGATGGGGCTTGAGGGTAAAGAATCCATGGTTCCTTGTGATTTGTCTGGTGGCCAGAAGCAGCGTGTTGCTATCGCTCGTGCGCTCGCAATGAACCCCGAAGTACTCTTTTTTGACGAGCCAACTTCGGCTCTTGACCCCGAGCTAACGCGTGAGGTTTTGAAAGTCATTCGAAATCTTGCGGCCGAAGACATGACGATGGTTATTGTTACTCACGAGATGCGCTTTGCCGCGGAAGTTGCCGACCGCATTGTATTTATGGACCGCGGCGTTATTGTCGAAGAAGGTCCGGCAGAGCAGGTGTACAACAATCCTCAGCATCAGCGTACGCGCGACTTCTTGTCTCAGGCAAGCGAGTAGCGTGAGCGCTTGCTGATCTGTGGCAAGTTGGTAAGGCGAAGGCTTACTGTTTATGGTGCGCATGCGTGCGAGTAAGCATTCAAAAAGGATGAAGTAGAGGTTTATATGCCAAAGATTTACCTGGTAAACATGGACTTTACTCAATTTGATATTGAAGAAAAGATGGCGGCTGAAGCTGGTATCGAACTTGGCTTTAGTCAAGAGCGCGATGCTCAGAGCACCATTGATCATTGCCAGGACGCCGATGGTATCGTTACCTCGTACGGTGATTTTGACCGCAAACTTTTTGAGGCCCTGCCTAAACTTAAGGTTGTTTCTCGTACGGGAGTTGGTTATGACTCCATTGATGTCCCGGCAGCAACCGACAACGGCGTTTTTGTCTGTACGGCCCCAGGTTATGCGAACGAGGTTGTTTCTGACCATGCAATTTCGATGGCTCTAGGTGTTCTTCGTCGTACCAACGAGCTTGATGCTGATATTCGTGCTGGCATCTGGGATTTTGCTCGTCGTCGCCCTCTTGGTCAGTGTTATGGCCGAACTTTTGGCGTTGTTGGCATGGGTGCCATCGGTCGTGCCTGTGCGCGGAAAGCTGAAGGCTTGGGCTTCAAGGTTGTATGTTGGAGCCGCTCTCTTATTCCTGGTCGCCGTACTCCTGAAGGTTATGAGTGTCTGACCTTCGAAGAACTGCTTGAGCAGTCGGACGTTATTAGTATTCATACGGCGCTCACGCCTGAGACTCATCATCTTTTTGATGCAGCCGCCTTTGCGAAGATGAAGGATACGGCGGTACTTGTTAACACTTCGCGTGGCCCCGTAGTGGACACCGATGCCCTTGCTGAAGTTTTGGAGCGTGGTGAATTATGGGGCGCTGGCCTGGACGTTTTTGAGGGTGAGCCTGCCGACATTACTCGTCCAATCTTTAAGGCGCCACACACGCTCTTTAGCGCTCATGCGGCCTATTGGTCTGAAGAATCTGGCGTTGAGTTGCGCACGCGCACTATGCAGAGTGCAATCGATGCTGTTCTTGGCCGCAAGCCTATCGACTGCTTAAACCCAACAGCCTGGGATTAAAATTTCACTTAAACAGTAGCGATGGAAATCCAGTTTTCTGGCTAGGTACCCTAAAAACTCTGGATAAAACTTCGCGCAAACGCCGCAGCTAAAAACCTCAAACAAAACCGCACGTTTAAAGCGCCTAGGACTAAATCTTCACATAGGCGGTGGTTCGTCCACCGCCTACTTTTTTGATTTTGCCCTGGTCAAGCAAATTCTTTAATTCGCGCTCTATGCTGGTGTCGCTGATGTCAGGGCAACGCTTACGAATGTCTTCTTTCGAAACTCTTCCGATAAAGTACTCAAAACTATCGGCAATGCGTTGTGCTTTTGTTGACGCTTTGGCACTGGCTTCTACGCAATCATAAAGGTCGTAATATGCAGCCGCTATTGTGCCAAACATGTATGACACAAAATGAGACTCATCGTTAAGGCCCTGATCCCAGCCAATCGAACTTTCGGCCAGGCTTTCGTAATAAAGCTCAACATTATTATTGATAATCTCTTCGATACTTATATAGCGCGGTACAACATAGCCGCATTTTTCTAAAAGAAGCGTAGTCAAGATCCTGCTCATGCGCCCATTTCCATCGTTAAATGGATGAATGCATAAGAAGTCAAACACAAAGCGTATCGATATTAAAAGTGGATCACTTACCCCTTCTGCTATTGCGCGATTGTAGCTTTCGCAAAGGGAATCCATGGCGTCAGGTGTTGCTAGGGCAGTGGTTGGAGTAAAGCGCATAGAACAGCTGCCATCTTTGTGGCGGGCGATAATTTGATTGTCGCTATCTTTCCATTTGCCGCCGTACGACAAGCCGGTGTACTTCATTAAGTCGCGGTGAATCTGCAAAATCACCGAGGGCTTAATAGGCATAAATTCATACTCTTCGTAGATGAGCTTAAGAGCGTCTAGGTAGCCTACAATCTCTTCTTCGCTGCGGGTTTTTGGCTGAACTTGATCGGCAACAAGTTGCTTTAAGCGAGCTTTGCTGGTGATAATGCCTTCAATGCTATTAGAAGCCTCGGTGCTGGCATAACGAGTTTGTTCATGCATGGCGCTTAATAGTTTTGGTGGGGTATCTTTAAGAGAAACCTGGCGTCCTTTAGACTCGCGCAGCGAAAGAAGAAGCTGCAAAACATTGTCTTGGCGCAAAGCATCTGGCGTAGAGCAGTAGTTAAATTCACGCATGCTTTCTCCTTTCGCTAATCTGCCTCAAATATAAGATAAATGACGTAGATTAAATTCATAAAAGCTACAACAAATGCGCATGATCGTTGATTTATACTGTAGTTAGTACAACGTTGTACAAGGTTTAAGCAGGTGATCTTAATGGCTGACTCAATGGTTACGGCGCGCATGTCTTCCGAGAAAAAGGAACTTGGCAACCAAATTCTTGCGCAGCTGGGTACAAATGCATCTCAAACGGTTAACGAATTGTACGATTATGTCATTTCGCACAAGCGTCTTCCGTTTTCGCAAAATAAAGAATTCGGTCTAAATAAGTACTCCAAAAAGCAAATTCAAGATGCAGCCAGGATGGTTGATTCTTTAGTAATTCAGGATATCGATCCTTCGGTTGCCGTCTTAAGTACCAAGGAAGCTAAGCGTTTAAGGCTCAAGAGTGAACTTGAGGGAGGCGGCGAATTATGAAGCTTCTCGTGGATACCAATATCTTGCTCGACCATAGCTTAAAGCGGGAGCCTTATTGCGACGTGGCTCGTCTTCTTCTTATTATGGGAAAGCTCTGTGAGTTTGATTTGTATATGAGCTCTTCTCAACTTACAGACACGGCCTACATTCTTTCAAACGGAGGGAAGAAGGGTAAGCTTAACGAAGCTAAGCAGGTGCTACGCGAGCTTCGTGAGTATATTCGTATTGCCCCAGTTGGTACTAAAGAAATAGACGCTGCTCTTGAATCTGACTGGTCTGATTTTGAAGATGCGTGCGTATACCAGGCTGCAAAGTCTATTGCCGCAGATGCAATAATTACACGCAACAAGGACGACTATAAAAACTCCGCTATCAAAGTGCTCGATGGCGATGAATTTTTTGCCTGGATGCAGAAAGAATACGGCGTTTGCTATGCGGATATTGAGTTTTAATACTGCGCATATAAGCAGCATGAAGCAATACTAAAGCGCTTTTGATTGATAGAGGCCGTTGTCGCCAAAGCCCAGTTTGCGATAGTACTCTCGGGTTCCCACTGCGCTAATCACGAAGATTTTAGTGCGTCCGTGTTCGCGTGCGATATCGCAAGCGCGTGCAACAAGCTTTCGTCCCAGGCCAAGATGCTGTGTGCCTTCTTTTGCTTCGTGTAGGCGCTCAACTTTTCCATAGACGTGCACTTCACGAATCATGGCATCATTTGCGCTGGTAGGCAAAAGATCTGCTCCGGCGCGATATCGCTCAAAGGCTTCCTCTTTAGGCAGTGAAAGACGCAAGAATCCCGCAATGCGATTTTCTGGCGTTACCCACTGCAAGAAGAATTCGGTTGTTGCGGTGGTGTCGTACTCGATGATATCCAAGCTAAGTTCATCAGCGTCGAAGGTGGCTCCAGCTACTTCGCGATGACGAATTTCTTGAATCTGGCCGCCTTCATTAGCAACCTGAGCTTCAATCAATTGCCTTAGATTGGCGGTTCGGTTTCCTTGGATGATGTCTTGCGCACTAAAGTCGCGAATCATGCGGCTGACGCGCGTATAAGGCTGCGTCGCTACAAGATTTTGCGTCATGAGCCATTGCAGCTGATTGGGGGAGTAAGCGCTCCATTTTCCTTCAGCGTGTAGGGCTTCAAGCTGAGTGCCACCCAAAAGAACGCAAGGGTAGAGCTTCACTTCATCGGGCTTAAAGCGTGGGCTAGTTACAAAGCGCTCGTAATCCTTGGCATCAAGCTCGGGGCTTGCGCCAACAAGGTTTGCCATAAAGTGAGTATGTGTTTTAAAGCCAAAAAGACGCAGCAGCTCAAAGGACTGAGTAAGCTGCTCGTTTGTCATATGGCGCCCATTTTTCGCGAGCGTTTCTTCGCAGGTGCTTTGCACGCCAATCTGGATTTTTGTGCAGCCCAAATGGCGTGTGTCCGCTAAGGCTTGCGCGTTAATGGCGTCGGGTCGAGTTTCGACTACCAGACCAACGCAGCGATGAGCGGCAAATTCGTTGAGCTCTTGCTGGCGCTCCAACTCTTCCCAGCTTGCGGTCTGAGAATTACCAAGCTGCTGCCAGCGTGAGTCTCCCTCGTATAAGAGCTTGAAGGCCTGGTTGTAGCTTGTTTCGCCATTGTTGAGCTTAGCTTGTTCTGCACCAACAAAGGCGTTTAGTTCGTCGTCGTTAGTGGTAAAGCCCCAAGACTCGTAGTTTTTACGAAGCCTGACAGCCTTTTCTTCGGCAAGATTAGCCGCAGTATCGCTTGGCGCACCTGCATCATTTAAGGCCTCAAAGAGGCGTTTGATGAACCAGCGCTGATAAGCACTGGGATAAGTAGTCCAGCTTCCGCCAAGCACAATGAGTTCAACTTTGTCGGTAATGTGACCCATCTGGGTAAGCGCTTGTAGGCGCGAGGCAATCTGAAGATAAGGGTCAAAGAAGTTGCGCTCGGCGCGTTGGCAGGCCGGCTCGTTATGAACGTAGCTTTTGGGCATGCGCAGGTCATTGGGGCAAAAAACGCAATTACCCTCGCAGGGCCAGGGTTTTGTGATTACCGTGATAGTTGCCACTCCAGAAGCGGTGCGTCTTGGCTTGGCGCGTAGCGTGCGCAAGAAGGCGGCTTCAAGAGTGTCATCGACATTCCAGCTTTTCCAAAGTTCAGGTGTGGAATTCTTGCTGTCAAAGTAAAAACGAAGAAGCTTCTTTTTGCTGCAGCGTTTTGAGTTATCGCGAATACCAGCGTTGTGCGAGCGAATGATTTTCGCCACATCGTCTGGCGAGAGTTCGGCGCCTTGGCGAAGCTGGGTAAGTATGTCGACTAGTGCATTTTCCATGGCTGCCATTATACGGGTCTTGGGCTAAAATCTGGCACATGGAACGCCGAGTCGCCAACATACTCAATGCTGCTACAAGCCGCTTTTACGCGGAGCAGGCGCAATCATTTTCGCAGACGCGTCAAGCGGGCTGGCCTGGCTGGGCTAAGTGCTTGCCTTATTTGGAGTCTGTTGCAGCGAGTACCACAACCCTGCTTGGCCTCGCAAACCCTTCCTTAAACTTAATGGATGTGGCATGCGGAAACTTGCGTTTTGAGTCCTATCTTAAGATGAAGTGTCCAGAGCTTACGGTTGAGCTTAGTGCTATAGATTATGGTGCTGACTTGCTTAATCAAGCGCGTCCAGATTTACTTGATGAGGTCTCGTCAAAGATAAAACTAGCCTCATTTCAAGACCTCGATCTAATCACACAAGCTCTTGATCAGACGCCACTCTTAGATATCCATTCTGCGGTACAGCCAGATGCCTTGGTCTGCTTTGGTTTTATGCATCATGTGCCTGGTGCTAGCACGCGCGAATTTGTTCTGCGTTCGCTTTGCGAATTGGTCCGCCCGGGTGGTGTGATAGTTGTTTCTTTCTGGCAATTTATGAAGAGCCCCAAACTGGCTGAACAAGCCCAGGATCTGCGCGAGCAAGCCTTGCTTGATTTGCAGCTAGACGAAGAAGATCTTGAAGTAGGGGACCACCTTCTTGGTTGGCAAAAAGTATCAGGTGTTTATCGCTATTGCCATTCCTTTAGTAATGAAGAAATTGACGCATTGATTTTGGCGCTTGCTAATACCGGATGCGCAGAGCTTGAAGCTCAATTTGACGCCGACGGGCGCACGGGCAACCTTAATAAATATCTGGTCTTGCGCCGCCTTTAGTTGGCTAAATAACTAGTCTTGCGTTACTTATAGTTAAGCGCTTAGACAAGCCCTTCTTACCGCAAAATCCTTCACAGGTGGATGCAAAATCGAGTTCAAACATCCGCGCGACCAAGTGCTTGCGTTAGTGCACCTTTGCGTATAGGTAACCACAGAAATAACCGCTCAACCAAGCGCTTGCGTCAGGAAGCTAGCCTCAGAACAACTACTCGTATTAAGCACAAAAGAGCCCCAGAACTACCGCTCACGCTTAAAGCCTATCAACTTGGTAGGTTATATCTTCCTCACGCTTTCTTTTGGGGTAACATGCGCTCCATCGCAATTGCGGTGCACGTTTGCAATTGCGGTCGAACCAACTAAAGCGAAGGAGCACTCATGAATGTTGCATGCCTAGATCTTGAAGGTGTATTACTTCCTGAAATTTGGATTGCTTTTGCCGATGCGGCGGGAATCCCTGAGCTCCGTAAAACTACGCGTGACGAACCCGATTACGACAAGCTCATGCGTTATCGCTTAGAAATTCTGGCTGAGCATGGAATGACCTTGCCCGACATCCAAAAGGTTGCGCAGACGCTTGATCCGCTGCCTGGCGCTAAGGAATTCTTGGACGCGTTGGAAAAAGAAATTTCCGTCATCATTGTTTCGGACACCTTTGAGCAGTTTGCTGCTCCTTTGATGGCCAAGCTGGGCAATCCTACTATCTTCTGCAATAGCTTGATTACCGATGAAACCGGCAAAATCACTAACTACAAAATGCGCTGCGAACAGAGCAAACTAACAACTATCAAGGCTTTGCAGAGCTGCGGCATGGAGCCAATTTGTGTTGGCGATAGCCACAACGACCTGGGCATGATTCTGAACGGCAAAACGGGCTTTTTGTTTAATACGACCGAAGCCATCAAGCAGGAATACCCCCAGGTCCCTGCCTTTGATAACTACAATGATTTGCTCGAGGCAATCAAGGCTGCACGTTAGTCTTTCTCGTTAGTCCCTTTGATAAAACAGGGTTCAACGTACCCGATGCTTTGATAAACTCGACGGTTCAACAAACCTGATGGTTCAACAAACCCGACAGTTTGGTAAATTTGACGCTTAGATAAGCCCGACGATAGGTGAGTTTATGAATAAGCCGCAAGTGTGCATAGGTGTTAAGCCTGCGCTTGCGGCTTTCTTTTTGCCTCTTTTGTTGCTTTGTTCGGCATTGTTTGTTTGCGTGCAGTTTATGGTCCCTCAATATGCTTGGGCGGCCGAGCAGTCAAGCACAGCAAGTTCAAACGGTGTTACTTTTACTGTCTCCTGGAACGATGATGTTCCCGCTGGTCAGGCAACAAAGTTTCATGTTTCAGCCGAGGGCGCATCCGTTAATGCTAAAGCCCGAATGGATGTTCCGACCTATTGGTGGCCTGCTTACGGTTTTGGCAATACATCCGAGAGCGTATGTGATCCATCTCGAGCGGCTTGGAGCAATTATGCTTCGATTGGAGACGAAGGCTGTGATTTTTCATTTGAATTCAGCGCTTCGGGCACCTATGGTATCTATTTCTATTTTATGGATTCCGATAATGGAATTTACTACCTTAGAACCTTAGCTACTCTTTCTGTCGATGATTCTGTGCGTCCGTCCGTTGATCAGATTGTGAAAACTGCGGTAGCCAAGGCACGATCAAACACGGATGGTTCCGAATATCAGATGGCGCTATGGTTGCATGACTGGCTCCTTGACCAGCTTGAATACGACAATTCGCTTAATTGGTGTTCCGCCGAAAGCGCGCTTACTCGTGGCACGGGAACTTGTGAAAGTTACCAACGAGCTTACGCAAAACTCCTGAATGCGGCAGGAATTGCAAATGGGCGAATTACCGGCAATGGGCACACATGGAATGCTGTAAAGATTGATGGCAAGTGGTGTCAGGTTGATCCTACCTGGGATGACAACAATGATGCTTGGTATGGTTTTAACATGCGTCATTATTATTTTGGGCTTACCGACGAATTGATGTCCGCCGTGCATTCCGATTTAAGCGCTCAGTATCAGGTAGAAAATTACGAGTATCGCTCGACGGATTTACGTAACAGCTATTACGTAAGAAACGGCGAAGCTAGTAAGTGGGCAGCGGCTTACAAAAATAGAGTTCAAGATCAGCTCGATAGCGGAAGTACGGAATTTGTAATTAGCGCGGACGGGCTAAATTCGGAGAGTCCTTATACGGAGCAAATTTACAATGCCAATGTGGCCTATGCGCTTGCTCAGATGGCTTGGCAAGCAAGTGGTAAATCAGTAAAACTCAAGGCCGTAAGCAGCGAAACTACTCTTTCGTTTAAGGCAGAGTATTTTGATGGTTCTCCTGTGGCATCCCCTTCTCCCCAAGCTTCAAGTGCGCAAGCTTCAAGCTACATAACTTTAAAGAAGGTCAAAGGTATAAAGCTCAAGGCAAAGAAGAAAGCCATTAAAGTTAGCTGGAAAAAGGCCAGTTCAGGAGTAACGGGTTATCAAATTAAATACTCAAAATCCAAGAAAATGAAGAGTGCAAAAGTGGTAAGTGTTAGCAAGGCAAACGCCAACACAAAGACACTGAAAAAGCTCAAGAAAAAGAAGCGCTATTACGTTCAGCTGCGTAGCTATAAGAAAGTAGGTAGCAAAAAATACTATTCTGCCTGGAGCTCCGTCAAAAGCGTTAAAGCAAAATAGCTCAATTGAGCCAATAGTTCGGTTGGGTTCCGGTTTTGCCAAGTGTGAACTACCTAGAGCGAGTGTTGTCTAAAACAAACTCTGCCTAGAGCGAACTTCGCGAAAACGCTAATCCTAGCTACAGGTCAAAGCCAAAGGTGCCTGCATCAAGCGTTTCTACCTGGACAACGTGAAGCACTGGCTCGTCTACGGTAAAGCGAACGTTGTAACCTGCAAAAGCCATGGCGTAAGTTTTGCTTGGGTCGTTTTGTAGGGGAGGCCTGGGGTCTTGCGCAAGTGCCTCGATAAGGCCTGCCTGCTTTTCTTCTTTAACTTTTGCAAGCTCTTCGTCGGGGAAATCCACCTCGAGCGGTTGCCAAGGTTCGTCGTCGGTCCAGCCCCCATTGGCTTCGGGGTGGCAGTCGGCAAAGGGCAAGTAGGGCTTAATATCGAAAATAGGAGTGTTATCGCGCAGGTCAGCCCCTAAAACGTGGACATAAGGAATACCATCGATAATCTCAACAGAATCAAGTTTTACGCAGGAAAGACCCAGTGGGTTTGGCCTAAAAGGGGAGCGCGTGGCAAACACTCCCATGCGACGGGATCCACCCAGGCGCGGCGGACGAACGGTCGGACGCCAGTGATCGCGATCGGTATTTTCGAACTGCCAAATAAGCCAAAGATGACTAAACTCTTGCAAGCCGCGCACTGCCTCGGGGTTGGCGAACTCGGGTTCAAACACGATGGTGCCTTGAGTATCTGCGGCGAGCCCAGCATTGCGGGGGATGCCAAACTTTTGGTGATAATCAGTGTGAATATGTGCGATAGCTTTCATCTTTTGCCTTTTGGTATTATCTGCTAACTAATGCCGCGTAAGTGCTGCCGGATTTTCAATTTAAACAATGCTACAGGGTAACCTAGTTAAATAATCCAGAATCCGATTATGCTGCAAATGACAGCAATGAGGATTCCTGCGCATACATCACTTGGATAATGGACTCCGCCCATCACGCGTACTAGCGCCATACCAACAGTAAACACCAGCAGAATAAGGCCCACCGGCAAGTACCAATAAAGCCAGGTCATAGCTATCATAGCCATGCTAAAAGTGTGCCTACTGGGAAAGGATTTACCTTGCGTATTCTTCTTAATTACAGGGTCGATGTCTAAAGTTTCATAGGGGCGTGCGCGATTGATAATTTTGCGTAGCGCGCTTACGGCAATAAAGCAGATTGCAGGGACCAAAAGTGCCTGCAGGAAGAAAGGGTCGCCCAAAACAGCCAGGATGATAAGTAAAAGAGGATAAATTGCATAGCCAATATAGGTGAGTATTTTGTTGGAGCCTATAACGATGGCAGCACCGCGTGGATGTTCGCGTAAGGGGGCTGACCAGCGTTTATATGCATTTGCATCCATGTTTCTTCTTTCGTTTGGCTCGTTTATACGGGGCGCGGTTATGTGGCCCAACGTGCTTATATGCGATATGCAGCTTAGTGCGCATTTCTCTCTGTTTGTACTAATTCCTAAAGCATCGTACACGTCTTTACGGTGCTTTTCATGTATTGCGGATCCAACTTTTATCCGCACTCTTCATTACGCCCCTTTATTCCTCCCCCCATCACTCCCTCCCTGTATTCTGCACGCTCAGCCTCAAGCAAATTCTTATTGATAACGAATACTGTTTAAAATAAAATGAAAACAGAGTTCACGAAGGGCAAATAAGGGAAGGAGGATCAATGGCGAATAGCGCAGACGAAAATCAGAAGGCTCCCAAGCAGCGCAATACGAAGCAGCGCAGTTTGGTACTCGATGTGGTGCGTGAGCATTACGATCATCCTACTGCCGAGCAGATTTATCAGGATGTGCATGATCGCAACAGCAAAGTAAGCCGCGCAACGGTGTATCGCAATCTTAATCTTCTTGATGAAAATGGCGAGATTCAGCAGGTTGCAGCCCCAGTGGCTAACCGTTTTGACCTGCGTTGCGACCCTCATTATCACATGATGTGCGTTCAGTGCGGTTCGGTTGTTGATGCTCCTCTTGAGTACCAAAAAGCCTACGATGAACTCGTGGCAAAGACTTCGGGCTTTCAGGTGGTAAGTCACCAGACTTTGTTCAAAGGCTTATGCCCTGATTGCCAAAAGCTAAGGCCGCAGAAACAGAAGGAAAGCACGAATAACAAAGCGTAGTTCAGAAGAGGATCTGCGCTGGGGCGGCGAGACGCTGCTCATGGATCAGAAGGAGGATGTTACATGGCAAATAAGTATGCTGGCACTCAGACCGAGAAGAATCTGCTCGAGGCATTTGCGGGCGAGTCTCAGGCACGCAACAAGTACACCTACTTTGCAGCTAAGGCTAAGAAGGAAGGCTTTGAACAGATTTCTGCCTTGTTCTTAAAGACTGCTGATAACGAAAAAGAGCATGCCAAGATGTGGTTCAAAGAGCTCGAAGGCATCGGCACTACCGCTGAGAACTTGGTAGCTGCTGCCGAGGGTGAGAACTTCGAGTGGACCGACATGTACGATGGTTTTGCAAAGACTGCTGAGGAAGAGGGCTTCCCCGAGCTGGCTGCAAAGTTCCGTGGCGTTGCCGCTATTGAAAAGATGCATGAGGAGCGCTATCGTGCCCTGCTCCACAACGTTGAGGCTCAGGAAGTATTCAAGAAGTCCGAGGTCAAGGTATGGGAATGCCGTAACTGTGGTCACGTTGTTGTAGGCACTCAGGCTCCCGAGGTTTGCCCCGTTTGCGCACATCCTCAGTCTTTCTTCGAGATTCACGCCGAGAACTACTAAGAGCTTAGGGGCTTGCCAAAGAGCTTTGTTAAGCGCCCGATGAATTTGCACCGATTTAATTAGGGTAAGCGCCCGGCTATAGCCTGAGTGGATTTCGCCGGGCGCTTCCTAACGCCTACAAGCGCTAATATCTAGCTAGGTCTAGTTACGCGTAAGCTTGCGATGGATACGATGAGGCTTAGCGGCTTCGGCACCTAGGCGCTCAATGCGATTCTTCTGGTAATCGTCAAAGTTGCCCTCAAACCAGAACCAATTACCGGGATTTTCATCGGTGCCCTCCCAAGCAAGAATGTGGGTAGCAATGCGGTCGAGGAACCAGCGGTCGTGGCTTACTACCACTGAGCAACCAGGGAATTCAAGCAGTGCCTCTTCTAGGGCTGCCAGTGTTTCGGTATCAAGGTCGTTGGTGGGTTCGTCCAGAAGCAAAAGGTTTCCGCCTTGCTTTAAGGTGAGCGCCAAGTTTAGGCGATTGCGTTCGCCGCCGGAAAGAACGCCAGCGGGTTTTTGCTGGTCGGAGCCCTTAAATCCAAAGGATGCAACATAGGCACGGCTGGGAACTTCGGTGTCGCCAACCTGCATGTAGTCGGTGCCGCCAGAAACAACTTCCCAAAGCTTGGTGTCAGGGTCGATGCCCTCACGATTCTGATCGACGTAACTAATCTTTACGGTGTCGCCAACTTCAAGTGTGCCAGAAGTTAAAGGCTCCAAACCAACGATGGTTTTAAATAAGGTTGTTTTGCCAACGCCGTTAGGGCCGATAACGCCAACAATGCCGTTGCGGGGGAGTTGGAATGAAAGGTCGTCAATAAGTACGCGACCATCAAATTCCTTATGTAGATGCTCAGCCACAAGAACCTTATTGCCCAGGCGGGGGCCAACAGGGATATGAATTTCGGAGTAGTCGACATCCTTGGCGGCACGAGCTTCGGCTTCCATCTGTTCATAAGCTGCCAAACGAGCCTTGCTCTTGGCCTGGCGAGCCTTGGGGCTTGAGCGAACCCACTCAAGCTCGCGCTTCATCTTCTTAGCAAGCTTTGCCTGCTGCTGACCTTGCGCTTCGATACGTGCGGCCTTAGTCTCCAGATAGGTAGAGTAATTGCCCTTGTAAGGGAATAACTGTCCGCGGTCGACCTCGCAAATCCATTCGGCCACATGGTCAAGGAAGTAGCGGTCGTGCGTAACTGCCAGAACGGCACCAGGATAATTCTGCAGGAATTGCTCCAACCACAAGACGGATTCGGCATCCAGGTGGTTGGTAGGTTCGTCCAAAAGAAGCAGGTCAGGTGCCTCAAGCAGAAGACGGCATAAAGCAACGCGCCTGCGCTCGCCACCTGAAAGGACATTGACAGGCATATCAGGGTCAGGGCACTGCAGTGCATCCATTGCCTGCGAAAGCTGGCTATCTAAATCCCAACCGTTAGCTGCGTCGATGGCATCTTGCAGTTTGCCCATCTCTTCCATAAGGGCATCAAAATCAGCGTCGGGCTCGCCCATTTCAGCACCGATGGCATTAAAGCGGTCGATCTTTGCAAGGATGTCGCCAAAGGCCATCTGGACATTTTCCAAGACTGTCTTGTTTTCTTCCAGGGGTGGCTCCTGCATCAAAATACCAACAGAATAGCCAGGGGTCAGTTTTGCGTCGCCATTGCTGACTTCTTCCAGGCCAGCCATGATTTTAAGCAGGGTAGATTTACCCATGCCATTGGGGCCAACCACACCAATTTTTGCGCCAGGGTAAAAGCTAAGCGTCACGTCGTCCAAAATTACTTTGTCGCCGTGAGCCTTGCGGGCTTTATACATCTGGTAAATGAACTCTGCCATGAAGGGCACTCCTGTCCTTGCTTCGTTTATGGAAACATGCTGCCGCTCATTGTCTCACGTATTGGCTTTGTTCGCGAATTGCTATACTCCCATAAAGATTTATATCTTTATTATGCGAAAGAAGATGATCGCCTGTATGAAGGCAATACTAGCTAAACACTACGAGCGAGTGGTGTGTGCCTGTTGTTTCCTGTTTCTTTTTGTAAACATTGGCTTGCCTAGTACTTCTTTCAATGTGTACCAAACCTATATCGTTGCAACCCCAGGCGTGGGTGATACGGGCGGTTCTATGGTTCTTGCTTGTCGCACTTTTGTGTCGCTTGTTTGTATGTTTTTGGTTGTTAAGTGGTATCGCTTTTTTGACTGCCGACTAGGTGTTTTTATTGCCTGCATGCTTACTGGTGCAGGCTTTGTTGTTTATGGATTTGCTAGCAACTTATGGCAGTTTATGATTGGCGCCGTAATTGCGGGTGCGGGCTATGGCCTTGGCGGTATGGTCTGTATGACCTTTTTGGTTGGCCGCTGGTTTGAAAGTAATGTTGGCACCGCTGTTGGTATTGCTTCCTGTGGTAGCGGCGTGGCTTCGATGCTTATGCCTATCGTGGTTCATGCGCTAATTGAAAATTATTCCTTGGCTGTTTCTTTCTGGACAGAGGCCGGCATCGCTTTAGCGGTTGGCTTATTGGTGCTGTTTTTGCTGCGCAACCAGCCAGAAGAAATGGGCCTGCATAAGTACATTAACCCTCATGAGCTTGAAGACAATAAGCCTCATGTTCATATGGGAGCTACGCGTCCCTTAAAGCCTATTGCTCATCATGCAATGTTTGTTGGCATGGTTTGCATTGGTTCGGTAAGTATTGCGGGTTTTGGTTATCTGGGTATTTTGATGACGTCTTCTGGCTTCCCAGCTTTTTATAGCGCTATCATGCTTTCGGTTGCTGGTTTGGCTCTAACCTTGGGTAAGTTTTTGACGGGCATCGTGTTTGACGCAGTTGGTACGCGCATGGGTTCGGCAATATTTTTTGTCATGATGATTGCCGGCTTGTTTATTTGTACCTTTGCGGGTTTGCAAAATCAGGTTCTTACCGCAATTGGCATGGTGTTGCTTGGCTTAGGTGCGGCGCTTGGTACCGTAGGAATTAGTGTTTGGTCGCTTGATCTTTCTACTTCAATGGAGCGCAGCCGCCTGGTAAAAGACTTACAGATTGCTTACAACCTGGGCGGATTTGCCTTTAACTTTTTGCCTGGCATCCTTATGGAGATTACGAGAACCTACACCATTTCGTACGGCATTTTGACTTTCACGAGTGTCATCGCCTTCGTTATTGTTATGGTTATTTACCTGCAAAAAGGCCCTTCGGTTGCCGGCAATTTACGCCGCCGCTAAGCTGCGCAAGGAGTCTAGCTTATGGCCCAAAGTAACCAAAAAACAAAGCTGCTAGAACTCCTTAAGATTTTATTTAGTCAGACCGACGAAGAGCGCGGGCTTACTATGCCGCAGATTATTCAGGCTCTGGCTGAGCGCGGGATTGATGCTGAGCGTAAGGCAATCTATCGCGACCTTGAAGCGCTGGATTCTTGTGGTTTTGAGATTGAGCGTTTACGCACGTCGCCGGTGCAATATGCCTTGGTTTCGCGCCCCTTTAGCGAAGGCGAGCTACGTTTGTTGGTTGATTCAGTGCAAAGTTCACGCTTTTTGACCGAGGGTAAGTCGGCAAGCTTGGTGAAGGCTATTAAGTCGCTTGCTTCGCAGTGCCAGCAGGAAGATTTGAATCATCGCTTGCACGTTGAAGGCCGCATAAAGATGCAGAACGAATCGGTGTTCTACAATCTGGATGCTATTCAAAGGGCATTGGCAGACAAGCGCAAAATCAGCTTTTTGTACTTTCGCTACGATGTGAAGAAGGAGCGCGTTTTGCGTCGCGATGGGCAGCGTTATGTGGCTACGCCTGTGCAACTGGCTTACGTTAACGATTGCTATTATTTGGTTGCCTATTCCGACAAGTATGACGACTTTGCTAATTATCGCCTTGATCGCATGTTGAGTATCGAGGTTTGTGAAGAGCCTGCTAGCCGTAATAAAAAGCTGGCAAATTTCGATTTGGCCGAGTACGCCAATCGTTCGTTCGGAATGTATACCGGCGAAGTTGTTTCGGCTACTTTTATTGTTGATGACCTTGCGATGGGTGCTGTGATCGACCGTTTTGGTATAGACGTTGTGACAACGCCTGTTGATGATAAGCACGCTCGCGTTCATGCGGTGGTGATGGAGTCGCCTACCTTTTTTGCTTGGTTGGCCGAGCGCGGAACGCATGTGACAATCGAGCATCCCGCAAGCCTGAAGAAGGTCTACAAGGCTTATTTGGAAGAGATCTTGCAGGGCCTGGGGTAAATTATTTTTAAAATTTGCTTGTCTGAGTAGTCTGTTGGACACGCTGTAAATCTCAATATGTTAGCTTGCCAATGGGTGTATCCGTATGCTCTAACTTGCTGTTCACTCGTCATTTATTTGGGCTTATAACTACTAGAGCAGGGGATCTCTCGTAAAATAAAAGAGCCCCAACTGGGGCTCTTGGCAAGTCAGATTGCTCCCTACGGAGCGTTCCCAAAGGAACATTTTTGGCTAGGCCGTATTTTGACTCGCAGTGTCGATTTGACTGGTATTTAAACTCGTTCATTGTTTTCTTGTCTTATTATAATATTTCCTTTTAGTTTATGGTTAAAAAAACTAGTCCGAAGGTATTCCCTAATAACAGCCTTACCTTCATCTGAACAAAGATTAAACCATCGTTTAAAATCTCGTAGACGAATTTGCTCAACATTCCCTTCGAATGTAGAAACTGTTCCTGTAGCTATGTTCAGGTGTTTTGCTATATCTTCCTGCCTTAAACCGCTCGCCACACGAGACGCTTTTAAGCAATTACTCATACCGTTACCCTCCTTTCGCTTGTTCAAGCATAAATCAAACTATAAGGTTAAGCAATAGTTATTTTCCAGATAATTGACTATTATATAAACTAAACTATGCTTATAGTTGAAGGAGGTTTTTTATGAAGAACACTACATTTGGTAGAAACCTACGCGCATTAAGACTAAACAAAGGCATGACGCAATCTGAACTTGCTGATGCAATAGGTGTTACTCCAATCACAATAAGTGGTTGGGAGAGCAGGGGTGTAAAGCCTAAAAGCGTGGAAACCCTGAATTGTCTATATAAGGTGCTTAGTTGCGGTGAAGATGAGCTATTTGGTGTAACAAATGGATTCTATAGCACGTCAACTGGCTTAAATAAAAATTCAGAACCGTCACCAATAAAAACTTTAGTTCCACACGAAAACGGAAAGTCTATTCTTGCGCCGCCTGAACTTTGCAGTAGTGGCAATTATTTTATGACCATGCCAAACAACGCAATGGGAAAACGTATCCCTGCTGGGTGTGATGTACTTATAGATATATATGATGAACCGCAAGACGGAGATATTGTTTTAGTTTCTGTTGATAGCTGCAAGCCAGAACTGCGCACAATGCGTGAGGTTGAAGGTGTTTATATCTTTTCCCCTGATACATGGGAAGAAGGTTTCACTCGCTTCATTGTGGATACCACCGCGCCAAAAACCCCAGAGTTGCAGATTTTAGGCGTTGTTCGCTACCTCTGTATGGAGGTGAATCATGACTAATAGAAAATTGATTGGTTATCAAACGCTGTTTTTTGCTTTTTTGCCATTCGTTTATCTTGCTTATATTCCTGTAATTAAAAAAAATAAAGTTTCCGATGCTAGCAATCGCTGCTAAGGCAGATAAGATTTTATGTATTAGTAAATCTTTTTGGTAAAGCGCTACTCGCAAGCGAACCTTGCTGGCTCAGATAATTTATCTAAATAAAAGAGAGTATGTAAAACGAGTGCATTTATTTAGTTGTATTTATGTTTATTAATAGGCACGAAAAAGAATCCTAAAGGGAGTTCTTTTTCGTGCCACGATTTTGATTTGATCGGTATTTACTTTGCCTTTATGCCGCCAGACCCTGGTGGTTGTTTCTGCGGTTTATTTAAAACTGAAAACGCTTGATTTTTTTGTTTCAAGTGGGAACTCTGATTCCCTCTCATTTTCTCAAACTGCGATAGATTTAAGCTCTATTTGTGTAAGGCGGAAGAGCTTGGACTGGATCATTAGCGCTTCTGTCAACTTTGAAAGGAACTTAAATGAAATCTATAGCAAAATTCGGAGCATTCTTGGTTGTCTTTTCTTGTGTTTTTGCTCTGTGTGCATGTTCTTCGACATCAAATACTGGTGAACAAAATAATGGAACCCAAGAACAGAAGGCTCTTTTGTCTTTGGACGGAAAATGGAAGCAAAGCAATAGCTCCAGCGAAGATACATACATGGAGGCTACGATCGAAGACGATGTAATTACCATTAACTGGGTTATGGATAACGGGAAAACAGAGTCCATTTATTGGGTTGGATCTTTCCCAAAGCCCGACACCACCGATGATAGCTATGACTTCACAAGCGAGAGGGATAAAGAAAAGACGGAATCTGCTCTCCTTGCTTCCATGGATGACACTAAAGATTTCTCCTATAGCAACGGAGTGCTTTCCTATAAAGCTTCAATGATGGGAACGACGACTACAGTTGAACTCAGCAGGGAATAAACGAGGTATAAATGCGTCAGGTTTTATGGGCTGACAGCTATTTTTAAGGTTCGATCTTTTTTTTGAGTAATAGGGAAGCAGGATGATGACCTGCTTCCTTTTTGTTTGTTGTTACCCGTCAATCAATCATTTGCCGTTCAATGTTGCTTTAAAGCCGCAAAGATATAGGTATTTAGTCTTGTTCTGTGGTAAAGATTAATTAAGTGTTTTGGCATATGAGACAGGATTTTACGTATGAATATTTGTTTTGGATTGAAGCTTCGAAGGGCTGCGGTGTTACTTGCTGCGGCTTTGGTGATGTGTGGTTGTGGGCTTGTTGGTAGCGCTAGCCAGGCGTGGGCAGATGACGAGCTGTATGACGTGACTATTGAGGGTACTTATCACCAATCAGACGCTTATTCGATGCTCGCGATGGTGAATAAGTTTAGGACTGCTGAAATTGACTACAACGACGGGAATACACCGTGGGCTTATGACGAGGACGGCAACAAGAAAGCTAGTAACGTTTGGTCTTACTATGACGAGTCTGGTCACAGGCAATACGTTACGGGACTGAAAGAACTCAAGTGGGACTCTGAGCTTGAAGAAATTGCTATGCAGAGGGCAGCAGAAATTGCTGTTAGATTTGAACACGAGCGCCCTAATGGGAAGAGCTACAATACCGTAATTTCTTCTTCAGGCAAAACTGCGACAGGCGAAAATATCGTGGCAAGTAATGATATTGAGGCAAATCCTGCTTTTAATGTTAAAGAGGAGCTCTTTGATGCAAAAGCGGCTTTTGAGTCTTGGCGTGAGGATAGCTGCGACTACAACGGCCAAGGTCATCGTCGTAATATGCTAGGAACCACATATACAGCTGTTGGTATCGCCTGTTTTGAACATAATGGGGTTAGGTATTGGGCAATGGAGTTAGGCTCTGCTACCAATGAGATTTCAGGTTTAGATGATGCAAAGAAAGCTGTAAGCGTCTCGATCGCAAAAAGCTATATTGATTATTATAAATTTGTTATCCAAGATGAAGACTTGTCTAAATCGATAAAAAATAATAAATCTATCTCACTTCCCGTAACCTGCACGGTAAGAATCAAAGGCCTTTGTTTCAACCCTTCTCTTCAAGTATCCCTCGGCAATTGGTTTATTAAATCTGGTTCCGATGTGGTAAAGCTAGATGGGAATACAGTAACGGGATTAAAGGCTGGTACGGCTGTTTTGACAAATACAGCACTTGGCAAAGAGGTTGCTTATACCATTACAGTTAAAGACAAAGACACCCCCACTATCAGCGGGTTTGATTCTGAGAAGTCTGTCAAGCTTAGCGATGGTAAGTTTACGCTGAGTGCAAAGTCTAGCTCTGGTACGGCGGCAAAATATACATCTAGTGACACTTCAGTTGCTACGGTGGATTCTACAAGTGGTGTTGTTACTCCCCTAAAGTCTGGCACTACTAAGATTACCGTTGAGTTTGCTGGAACCGATGATTATGAAGCTGTAAGCAAAACCATGACGCTGAGTGTTTCTAATGATTCTGGCTGGGTAATTAACCCCGATAATAATTCTTGGACCACACCTGATGGTAGCACCGTGACAATTATCCCTGCTGCAACCACTACAAAGGTTTCTAATCCTTCTGCTACCGCGATTAAGTCGTTGAAGAAGGCCAAGAAGGCGTTTACCGTCAAGTGGAATAAGAAGTCTGGGGTCACGGGATATCAGATTCGCTATAGCTTAAAAAGCAATATGAAGTCAGCTAAGACTGTTAAGGTTGCATCCGCTAAAACTACGAGCAAGAAGATTTCCAAGCTCAAGAAAAAGAAGAAGTATTACGTACAAGTTCGTACCTACAAGGTAGTGAATGGTAAGACATACTATTCCGGCTGGTCTGGCAAAAAGTCAGTTAAGACTAAGTAAGCTAAGCTGGTTATAGACATGAAAAAGGCTGCTCATGTGAGCAGCCTTTTTTGTTGGTTGTTGATTGATAGAGACTAGCTGGTGGTTAGAACGCCGTCATAATTTCCACCTTTCCACTTGTAATAAGCGGTGGAATTGCAGGTCAGGCGCACTTGGGTAAATATATCTCCTGTTCCGTCCTCGTAAGCATAAATACCATCAGAACAAGCCAATAAGTGAGAGCTACCAGCATGTTTGTAGTAGAGGTCAGAAAGTTTAGTGAAATCAACCGTGTCCCCATAGTAATAGGTTTTAGTTTCAGGCAAGACCTTCGAGTAATCAATGACGGTTGAAGTCATTAAGCTATCAGTGAAGATTGTCTTGTTCGGATGAGTTTTCATATAGGAATCGCTTGTAATCCCGTAGCCAAGAGTGACTTTATTCTTGCAGTAGAGATCGAGGGTATAGTTATTTTCTTTGCTTGGAATCCAATCGCCTGTGTACTTTTGAGTGCATTCTGGATCGGTGTACCAGTCGGTAAGACCTGCACAATCAGAGCGCTGCGCGGCCTTTGTTGCATTGGTGTTGACTTGGTAACCGGTCTTAGTGTTGTCGGTTTTATCGGTATATACAGAGTCAGTATCGCCAGCTAGATAGTCGCGGTAATAATTGATAGTGCCATCACTTTTTGTCGTTTCTCTCTGCGTTGCCGAATCGTTGTAGTAATTTACGAAGGCGCTATTTGTGATACTGCCAGTACCATTCACCTGAGTTACTAGCTCCATCTTGAGAACTTTGCCGGTGTAATAGGTGCTGTTACCCAGGAAAGCTGAATTTGCTGTCCAAGTGACAGTTTGACCGCTTACGTTAAGCGTTCCCAAGTTGGTCACATCGGTCTTGTCGTAATAAACCTTTGCTGAAACGTAGCTTAAGCGAGAATCTAAAGTGTCAGAAATGATGGTTTTGGTTAAATACGCAAGCGTGTCGGTGTAGAGGATGGGCATATCGCGAGTGATAGACCATTTTATGTTGTCACCAACTTTGGTGTTGGTTTTATCTGCGGTTTTCTTAGGTGATGCTGGGAAAGTAGGGATGTAAAGGTACAAGTTCATCGAGCAGTTTCCACCTTTGTAGGTGGCGGAAGCAGAAGTGCCAGATGTTGTGCAGAATAGGTCCTTGTAATAAGAGCCTTTTGAGCTCGAATGACCGTAATGATTTCCAGCGGTCATGTGTGAGCCACTACGGACAAAAGTTTCTTTAAAGTGGACTATAGGGACTCAAAATCTTGCCCCATTGGTATTCAAAAGTTGAGCCTAAGGTAACTAGATAAATTTATATTTACCAGGCACTATATGTGCAAGGCGCCGTTCATAAGGCATGAGCGTTTTGGGTAAAATCATCGGTTGAGCGGCGCCTTGTTTGTATAAAGTCTGGGCGCAATGCATCTAATTGCTATTTAAACTAAAACCGAATTGTTTGCGCTGTACATTTTGCTGTACTCCTAGCTAGAAGCGTAAGCCGTGGCTAACTAATTTTCTTCTTCATAAGTCTTCCTTTTCTTTCTGAAATTTGCATAATATAATTAGTGAGCTTATTAGGAATCATTACTGAAAAGGAGATCGCAATGCTGTTTATTTGTCCTGTTTGTGGTTATGTAGAAGAATTTGATGGCGACGAGCTTCCCGCTGATTTTGTTTGCCCTGTTTGCAAAGTTCCTGGTTCTAAGTTTGTGAAGCAGGCTCCTGCAGAAGAAGGCGGCGAGGATCTGGTCTGGGCTTCCGAGCATCGCATTGGCGTTGGTATGCTTGACGAAGTTCCTGCTGAGCTGCAGAGCTTCCTTCGTGCTGAGTACAACGGCGAATGCTCCGAGGCCGGCATGTATTTAGCAATGGCACGCGTTGCTTATCGCGAGGGCTACCCTGAAGTTGGCGCTTATTACGAAACTGCCGCCTGGGAAGAGGCTGGTCACGCCGCTCGTTATGCTGAATTTATTGGTGGCGAAATCGTAAGCGATTCTACCGAGGAAAACCTGAAGCGTCGCGTTGCTGCCGAAAATGGCGCCTGCAAGGCTAAGACCGACATGGCCAAACTTGCCAAGCAGCAGAATCTGGATGCTCTGCACGATAGCATCCATGAGATGGCTCGCGACGAGGCTCGTCACGGCCAGGCTTTCCAGGGTTTGCTGAAGAGGTACTTTGGCTAATAGCCGCAAAAGTGCAAGCTGTGACTAATCTAAGTCGCTAGTTTTAAGGTCTTCTGTTCATAGAGAGCAGAAGACCTTTTCTTATGCGTGTTTTCGTTTTAGCTATCAGGCTTGAGTTGTCGGGAGGTTACACCAACTAAACCACCCCCTAAAAGTCGCTCACTCTAAAGATATCGTTCGTAAAAATCTGCCTAAAAAATCAAACGGTACGTGGAGTTTTTGAACCCGAGCAAAAATGACACTCGTTTACTGTCATTTTTAAGCCACTCGGAATTTTTGCGCTGTTAGAAAATTCATTTTTTCGCACAATGTCACACACCGTTACGCATTTTGCACTAATGCGTATAAGACTATGGAGGTGGTAGAAGTGGCATTAGACGCCGCTGAGGTTAAGACCCTTAAGCCTGATGTTTTGGCTCCAGCTGAAATTGAAGCAAAAGCTGAAGTTTTGGCAGTCGGCAAAGCAGGCATGAATGCGATAACCATGTTTGTTTTGGCTATTGCTGCAGGCTTGTTTATTGGTTGTGGTGCAACACTCTTTACATTGGTTCAAGGCGACACAGAGCTCCCCTTTGCAATCAAGCGCGTCATGGGCGCTTCATGCTTCTCGGTTGGCCTGATGCTGGTTGTTGTTTGCGGCTCCGAGCTCTTCACCGGCAACTGCTTGATGGTTTGCGGCTTGGGCAGTAAGAAAATCAAGCTTTCTGGCATGCTGCGCAACTGGGTAGTTGTTTGGATTGGCAACTTTGTTGGCTCGCTAATTCTTGCGGTAATTGTTTGCGGCTCTGCAATGGCAGCAATGAACAATGGTGCAGTAGGCGACGCCATGGTAGCCACCGCAGTTTCCAAAGTAACCCCCGATGCTTTGACTCTTTTCTGCAAGGCAATCATGTGTAACTTCTTGGTTTGCCTGGCTGTTTGGATGACCTTTGGTGCGCGAACCCTGGTAGACAAGATTGTTGCTTGCGTAATGCCAATCACTGCCTTCGTTGCTTGCGGATTTGAACATAGTATTGCCAACATGTTCTTTCTGTTTGAAGGCTGGTTTGCAAAGCTTCTGGGTTATGGTGCAAATGTTGCAAACGTCGGAGCTTTGGATCTGGGTCCCATCTTCTACAACTTAGGAATTGTCACCCTGGGTAATATTGTTGGTGGATCTATCTTGGTTGGTCTGCTGTACTGGATTGCTTTTGCTCGCAACAAGAAGGACAACTAAGTCCCAGGCAAGCTCCAGCTACTAGCACGTTTAAATGTGCTGCATTTGATTAAACAATGTTTGAAAAGATTATCCGGTATTTTGCATCTGAGCGTGCATAATACTCAATCAGACAAGCATACCTGTTAGGTGCCACGGCTAAGGTCGCGGCATTCTTTCTTAATAACCTATTATGTACGCACGAACATAATAGGGGAGGGTGTTCTGATAAGGGTAAACGATGGAGAGGTTCAAGGAGGATTAGCTATATGGCTAAGCTGTCTGTTGCTCCTAATAGTCATGCTGATAAGCAGATCAATGACTATCTAGAGCGCTATGAAAAACGTGTATCCGCAACGCCTCCAGGCATGTGTCCTGTGGCAGTTCAGCTTACTTTATTAGAAGCGGGCGGTTCTCAGACTTGTGGCAAGTGCGTTCCTTGTCGCGATGGTATCCCTCAACTCGCTAATTTGTTGCGCCAGGTGCGCGATTGCAAGGCTGGCCCCGAAGTTCTTGAGCAGATTCGTACTTTGGCCACCGTTATTCGTGATTCTTCCGACTGCGCTGTTGGTTACGAAGCCGGCAACGCTGTTCTTGAAGGCTTGGATTCTTTTGCAGATGAATACGCAAGTCACATTAACGAAGGCTCTTGTCTGTCTGACGTTTCGCAGAAGCTTCCTTGCGAAGCTTTGTGCCCTGCGCATGTTGACGTTCCTGGCTATATTGCCTTGGTCGCAGAAGGTCGTTACGAAGAGGCTGTTCAGCTTATTCGTAAAGACAACCCCTTCCCAACAATGTGCGCTTTAGTATGCGAGCATCCCTGTGAAGTTCGCTGCCGCCGCCAGCTTATTGACGCTCCTGTAAATATTCGTGGCATCAAGCGTTTTGCGGTAGACATGGCTCCTGCCGACACTGTCCCTGTGCCCAAGCGCCTGCCCGACACTGGTCGCCACATTGCTGTTGTTGGTGCCGGTCCTTCTGGCTTGACCTGCGCTTACTACTTGGCTCTGATGGGCCACAAGGTTACCGTTTTCGAAGGCCGCAGCAAGATGGGCGGCATGACCCGCTACGGTATTCCTGCATATCGTTTCCCCCGTGAGCTTCTTGATCGCGACATTCGCGCCGTCCTTTCGGTTGGCAACATCGATGTAAAGATGAACACCCAGCTTGCCAAGGAAGACGAAGCAAAAATCATCGCCGACTACGATGCTGTTTATGTTGCAGTTGGCGCCCAGATTGGTAAGACCCTAAAGCTCGATGGTGTCGAGGCTGAAGGCGTTATGTCTGCTGTTGACCTGCTGAGCAAGATTGGCGACGATCAATACCCCGATTTCACCGGCAAAAAGGTTGCTGTTATTGGTGGCGGTAACGTTGCAATGGACTGCTGCCGTACTTCGGTTCGCCTGGGTGCTTCCGAGGTTACCTGCGTATATCGTCGTCGTATCGAAGATATGACAGCTCTGTATTCCGAGATTGAGTCAGCAATGCAAGAGGGTGTCGAGATGATGACCCTTGCCGCTCCTGAGCGTATTGAAGTTGACGAAAACGGCCACTGCACTGCTCTTATTGCGCAGCCTCAGTACATCAGCGCTGTTAAGCGCGGCCGTCCTGCTCCTGCAAAGGCAAACAAGCCCGAGGTCCGCATCGAAGCCGACATCGTTTTGATTGCCGTTGGTCAGGACATTATGTCTACCCACTATGGCATGCCTGTTACTTCTCGTAAGCCCTACAAGGCTGATGAATTCCTTAAGGCTGAAGGCTTTGAAAATGTCTTTGTTGGCGGCGACTGCCAGACCGGCCCTGCTACTGTTATTAAAGCTATTGGCGCTGGTAAGGTTGCTGCACGCAACATCGATGAATTCCTTGGCTACCATCACAAGCTTGATTGCGGAGTAAGCGCTCCTGCTCCTAAGCCCAATATTCGTGAGGCTTATGGTCGCGTAAACATCGCCGAGCGTCCCGCACGTGAGCGCAAGTGTGATTTTGAAGGTGTAGAAATCGAAATGAGCTACGAAGAAGCTATGCAGGAAGCAAGGCGTTGCCTGCGCTGCGATCATTATGGTTGTGGTGTTCTGCAGGATGGCAGGTACCAGTATGTCTAATGTTTCTTTTTGCGAAGTAAACATTGACGGAAACAAACTTACCGTCCCAGCCGGGATGACTATCTTGGCTGCTGCACGTGTAGCAAACGTCAAGATTCCAACCCTGTGCTATTTGGCTGGTATTAACGAAATTGGTAGCTGCCGCGTATGCGTGGTAGAGGTTGAGGGTCGCAACGAGCTTGTTGCTGCCTGCAACACTCCTGTAGAAGACGGCATGGTGATCAACACCGCTTCCGAACGCGTAATGGAGTCTCGCCGTATTGCGCTTTCGCTCATCCTTACTACCCATAATTTGGATAGCACCCACTACTGCTTTAGCTGCAAAAAGAATGGCGCTTGTGAACTGCAGGCGCTGTGCCGCGAATACGGCGTAACTGAAGCATTTGGCGGCGTTAAGCAGGAAGTTCAGCCCATCCTGGATGGCAACCCTTTTATTTCTTACGACCCCAACCTGTGCATTCATTGCCAGCGTTGCGTTGCGGTATGTAACAACTGTACTGGTAATCACACGCTTGTTGCTGGCAAGCGCGGTACGCGTACTTCTATCGTTGCTCCCTTTGGCGAAGACTGGAAGTCGACTGCTTGCGAGTCTTGCGGAAATTGCACCCAGGCTTGCCCCACCGGCGCACTTACCGAAAAGCGTCGCAATAAGTACCGCGAATGGGAAGTTAAGAAGGTTCTTACCACCTGCCCCCATTGCGCAACGGGTTGTCAGTATTACCTGGTAGTTAAAGACAACAAGATTGTTGACGTTGAGGCAGCAGATGGCCCTTCGAACCGTGGTCTTCTGTGCGTAAAGGGTCGCAGCGCTTGCTTCGACTTCGTTCATTCGCCCGAGCGCATTACTAAGCCTCTTATCAAAAATAAAGAAACCGGCGAATTCGAAGAAGCTTCCTGGGACGAGGCTCTTGACTTGGTTGCCGAGAAAATGGGTGGCCTGCGCGACGAATTTGGCGGCGAGTCTTTAGCAGCCTTTGCTTGCGCACGTTCTGCGAACGAAGATATTTATATGCTTCAGAAGATGGCACGCACTGTCTTCAAGACGAACAACGTTGATAACTGCGCTCGCGTTTGCCATGGCCCTTCGGTTGCCGGCCTTGCTCGTACTCTTGGCTCTGGCGCAATGACTAATCCCATTGTGGACATTGCTGAAAACGCCAAAGTTATCATGCTTGTTGGCTCTAACCCCGAAGAAGCACATCCTGTTTTTGGTATGCATATTCGTAAGGCTGTTGAGCGCGGAACTAAGCTTATCGTGGTTGACCCTCGCGATATCGGCCTCTCTAAGATTGCCGACATTCACCTCAAGCTTACGCCTGGTACTAATGTTGCTTTCTCTAATGGCATTGCTAACATCCTTATTAATGAAGGCCTAATTGACTGGGAATTCATTCAGTCTCGCACCGAAACTGATGTTTATCGCGAATATGCCGACATGGTTTCTTCGTATACGCCCGAGCGTGTCGCAGAAATTTGCGGCGTTGCAGCTGAAGATTTGATCGCCGCAGCTCGTATGTATGCCTCGGTTGATGCAGCGGCAATCGTATACTGCCTGGGCGTTACCGAGCATTCCGGTGGCACCGAAGGCGTTATGTCTTTGTCTAACCTGGCTATGATTACTGGCAACTTTGGTAAGCCTGGCTGTGGCGTTAATCCTGTTCGTGGCCAGAATAATGTTCAGGGCGCTTGTGATATGGGCGCAACTCCCGCTGAATTCCCTGGCTACCAGAAGCTTGCTAACGAAGAGGTTATGGCTCGCTATGAAAAGCATTGGGGAGTCGAAATTCCTAAGTGGCAAGGCACCTATGCAACTGAGTGCTTCCCCAAGATGATTTCTGGTGACATCAAGGGCCTGTTCATCTTTGGCGAAGATCCAGTGCGTACCGACCCTGATACCAACCACGTAATCAAGGCTCTTCAGTCGCTTGACTTCTTGGTAGTAGATGACTTGTTCCTTACCGAAACCGCCAAGTATGCCGACGTTGTTTTGCCTGGTAGGAGCTATGCTGAAAAGGAAGGCACCTTCTCTAATACCGAGCGTCGCGTTCAGCGTATTCGCACCGCGGTAACCATCCCTGGTGAAACGCGCCTGGATACTGATATCTTCATCGACCTGATGAACCGCATGGGTTACCCGCAGCCTCAGCTTACCAGTGCCCAAATTATGGACGAAATCGCTGAGCTGACCCCAAGCTTCCATGGCATTAGTCATGAGCGTCTAGATAGCCCTGAGGTCGGAGGTCGCGGACTTTCTTGGCCTTGCCTGGATAAGAATCACCCTGGCACCCCTATCATGCACGTGGACAAATTTAGCCGTGGCCTGGGAACTTATTCGGTTGCAGAATATATTCCTTCAACTGAGTTGCCTGACGAAGAATATCCCATGATTTTGACTACGGGCCGCATTCTGTATCACTACAATGCATCTGCCATGACGGATAAGACCAGGGGTATCAACGAGATTGCCGGCAAGTCCTTCATCGAGATTAATACCAAAGATGCCGAGCGCCTAAACATTGTTGATGGTGGACGCGTTAAGGTTTCGAGCCGTCGAAGCGCCATCCTTTCCTGGGCTCGCGTAAGCGACAAGACCAATCCTGGTCAGACCTGGATGCCTTTCCACTTCCAGGACGGCAATGCTAACTGGCTAACCAAGGATGCGCTCGATCGTATTTGCAAGACGCCTGAATACAAGGTTTGTGCTGTTACGGTTGAGGCAGTGCCTAACGATTACGTTTTGAGTGAGGAAGAAAAACATCCTGTTCATGCACACGAAGACTAAACGTGTAGGCTCGCCTTTTAAACTGGGCGCCTAGTATGCATGGCCGCCTAGCTTAGAATCGTAGGCTGACTACCTAGCTTGAGCATAGGGTTCAAGCGGGAAGTCGTGTCGCAGTGAAACTTTGTTATCCCCTAGGGCAGAAATTGCGCTAGGGGATAGTTTTTTACCAAAGTGTCACGCAATAACTGCTTAAGCTTCGCTACTCTTATGGAGTTACCCGTTTGTGCCTAACGAGGCACCTTGAAGTATTCGCACAAAGGAGATTCTTTTGGCTAAGGTCAATGAAAATTATCAAAAGCTTCCTGGTAGCTATCTGTTCTCAGAGATTGCTCGTCGCACTGCTGCTTATGCCGAGGCTCACCCCGAGGCCGACCTGATTAAGATGGGTATCGGAGACGTTACTCGTCCTTTGGTTCCTGCTGTTATTGAGGCAATGCATGGCGCTGTTGATGATCTTGCTCATGCAGAAAGCTTTTACGGTTACGGCCCTGAGCAGGGTTATGACTTTTTACGTGACGCTATCCAGAAGGCTGATTTTGCTGCTCGTGGTGTAGATATTTCTGCTGATGAGATTTTTGTTTCCGATGGCGCAAAGTCCGACTGTGGCAACATTGGCGACATTCTTTCGGTCGATAACAAGATTGCTGTTTGCGACCCGGTATATCCCGTTTATGTTGACACCAATGCTATGGCTGGTCGTGCTGGCGATTACGACGAAGAAGCTCAAGGCTGGTCTAACATTTATTACATGCCCACCACGGCCGAGAATGATTTTTCGCCCGAGTTACCCAAGGTCAAGGTTGACGTTATTTATCTGTGCAGCCCCAACAACCCCACTGGCACTGTTCTTAATACTGAACAGCTGAAGGCTTGGGTCGATTACGCAAACGAAAACGGCTCAATCATTATGTTTGACGCTGCTTACGAGCGCTTTATCACCGAGCCTGGCGTGCCTCATTCCATCTTTGAGGTTGAAGGCGCTAAGACTTGCGCAATCGAGTTCCGTTCTTTCTCTAAGACCGCAGGTTTCACGGGTGCTCGTTGTGGCTACACGGTAGTTCCCAAGGACTTGGTGCGTGATGGCCAGAGCCTGAACGCTATGTGGAACCGTCGTCAGACCACCAAGTTTAACGGCGCATCCTATGTTATTCAGCGTGGCGCTGCTGCTGTTTATACCGAAGAGGGTGCAGCTCAGATCGAGGAAACTCTTGATTACTATCGCACCAACGCAAAGGTTATCAAGGAAGGCCTTGAGTCTGCTGGCTTTACCGTATTTGGTGCTGTGAACAGCCCTTATATCTGGTGTCAGACTCCTGAGGGAATGGGTTCTTGGGAATTCTTTGACAAGCTTCTTACCGAGGCAAACATTATCACCACTCCTGGTGCTGGCTTTGGCCCTTCGGGTGAGGGCTACATTCGTCTTACCGCCTTTGGCGATGCTGAGCGTACGGTTGAGGCAATGGAGCGCATCAAAAAGCTCATGGCTTAATCTTAAATAAAGAAAGGAAAGCGCTTGATTTACTTTGACAACGCAGCAACTACTCTGCAAAAACCAGAGGAAGTTGCTCAAGCTGTTATTCAAGCGCTTTCCTCATTCGGGGGCGTTGGCCGCGGTGTACACGGCGCGTCCCTTGCTGCAGGAATGGGCGTTTATCAGGCGCGCGAGGAACTAGCTCAATTTTTTGGGGTGGCAAATGCCTCGCGCATAGCCTTTACTTCTAATGTGACCGAGGCACTCAATACTGCTCTTTTTGGTCTTCTTAAACCAGGAGACCACGCAATTACCACGGCTGCTTCGCACAATTCCATGTTGCGCCCGCTCTATAAGCTGCGCAATCAGGGCCTTGAGTTAAGCATTGTGCCTATCGGGCCAGATGGCTCGCTTGACTACGAAGCGGTTAAGGCGGCATTTAGGCCCAATACTAAGCTTCTTGCAATCAACCATGCTTCCAATCTTTCGGGCGACGTTTACGACGCCGAGCGTCTAGCAGCCATTGCGCATAATCACGGCGCAATCATTGTTCTTGACGCCGCTCAAACGGCTGGAGTTATTCCTCTAGATGCTACAGCGCAAGGCATTGATGTCCTGTGTTTTACGGGGCACAAAAGCCTCTATGGTCCACAGGGGACAGGCGGCATCTGTGTGGCGCCTCATATAGATATCGAGCCTCTAAAAGTTGGAGGCTCTGGCACCCACAGTTATGACGAAGATCACCCTTCCTTCATGCCTGAGCATCTAGAGGCGGGCACCCTTAACGGGCATGGCATTATGGGTTTGGCTGCTGGCGTGCGTTTTGTACAAGAGGTCGGGCTGTCTGCTATTCATACTAAAGAAATGGCCTTGCTTGACCGCTTTATGGCGGGCATATCAGAAATTCCTGCAATCAAAGTTTATGGTGGTTCGGGAGGCATTGACCGAACTGCTGTGGTGGCTCTTAACTTGGGCGATGCTGATTCCGGTGAGATAGCCGGCGCGCTTAATGCTGATTACGGAATTTGTACGCGCGCTGGTGCCCATTGTGCGCCACTTATGCATAAGGCGCTTGGAACCGCCTCTCAGGGCGCGGTGCGTTTTAGTTTCTCGTGGTTTAATACCTTTGATGAAATTGACCAGGCAATTCTTGCCTTACAAGAGCTTTCTTCCTGCTTTGCCTAGTTCTGCTGTGCTAAAGCTAAAGAATCTTTAGCAAAGGCGCGCCTTAAGGAGCACATTTAGGAACTGTGCCTTAAGAAGTCTTAAGAAGTTTTAAGAAGCGTATCGCAAGGAAAGAAAGGGATATCATGGACAAAGAGCAAATGTGGGTTCTTGCGTTTGATTCTACGCATGCTGCAATGGCTGCCCAAAATATCCTGGCCGATCTGCATCCCTTTGTTATCTCTACTCCGCGCGATATTACGGCAAGCTGCGGTATCTCTCTTCGCATGCCCGAGTCTGATGTTGCTAAGGCTAAAGAAGCCCTGGCAAAGCATCCAGAAGTCGTCAAGCTTTCTTCTTGGCACAAACAGAGCAAAGCTTCTGCTCCTGGCCCCCGCTTAGTTGGGGATGAAAATCCCGCTGATCCCATTACCTTAATAGAGTTCACTTCGGTCAAGGCAGATGGCAGTAGCGAGCTTAAGGAAATGACGGTACAGACCGAACATTCCTTAGATGTTTACGTAAATGAAGAACTTACTATGCGCGTGGTTTGCACGCCAACTCACTTATTTGATCTGATTATTGGACGCTTGGTAACCGAGGGTCTAATTTCTGGAATTGAAGAGATTGAATCAATCGAGCTGCTTGCTAATGGAACTCGCGCAAATGTATATCTCTATAACCGCCAGGCGGATTTGTCGCGTGCGCATGTGAATGTTGTCCCTACCTGTTGTACGGGTAACCAGCTATTTAATAGCTATTTTGTCAACGACGATAAGATGCAAAAACTCGCGCCAATTAAGTGGGATTCTTCCTGGGTTTTTAATCTGGCAAAGTTACTAGCGAGCGATACTCCGCTTCACCGTCAAACTTTTGGTGCACACAGTTGCTATCTTGCTCACAAAGATGAGCTTATTTGCTGCCGAGAAGATCTTGGTCGCCATAATGCCCTTGATAAGGCTGTCGGTGTTGCTTTACGCAAAGGCATTAATCTGGGGGAGTGTCTTATTTATAGCTCGGGCCGCATTCCGGTAGACATGGTGCAAAAAATTATTCGCGCACGCATTCCGATTCTTGCTTCCAAGGCCGTTCCAACAGACATGACAATTCGTCTTGCTCATGAGTTTGGTCTCACTCTTATTTGTTCGGCCAGACCGGACAGTATGAAAGTGCTAAATAGCCCTGAAATGTAAGGTTTAAAGGCGAAAAATCGCAGATGAATGGGCAAAATTGGAATGATTATTCCAATTCAAAAACTATACAACACTAAAAAGGTGTCAAATTTCTATTATTCTCAGTTGAGTATTATTCAAACATAGAATAATAGAATTATTCTCAAACCGAATAAAACTTTAATAAAACCCCAGGTAAATAGCGCTTTACCGTTTAACCACTGGAATAAAGATTCTAATTATCTATTGCTTGAAATTCCTTTTACCATCTGGAAAGAGCACTGTGGCGGTGACATTTTGTCGCCGTTGGTTTTGAGGTAGAAGGGAGTGTGTAAATCTATGGATTTAACACGCCGTGGCTTCTTTAAGGCGTCTGGTACTGCGCTGTTGTCAAGCATTGCTTATGGCACCATTTCAGCATCACCAGCCTTAGCGGTTGAAGCCGAAGACACCTGGAAGCTCGTCAACACCGAGGAATACACAAACATCTGCTGCTATTGTGCTGGTGGCTGCGGATCTTTGTGTTCCGTCCGTGATGGCGAACTTATCAATCTTGAGGGTGACCCAGACCATCCCGTAAATGAGGGTGGTTTATGTCCTAAGGGCGCAACGATGTTCCAGCTGCGCAACATCGTCGATCCCGAAACTCGCGAGGTTATCAAGAACCCCGACCGCATTACTAAGCCCATGATTCGTCGTCCAGGCGCTAAAGAATGGGAAGTTGTTAGCTGGGATCAGATTATTGAAGAAATTGCCCAGGCGGTTAAGAAGACCCGCGACGAAAGCTTTATTGAAAAGAACGAAGACGGCCTGACGGTTAACTACACACCTGCTATGGCAAGTCTTGGCGGTTCTCAGGAAAACTCCGAAGAGGAATACCTCATCTTAAAGATGATGCGTTCTTTGGGTATCGTAGCTATCGACAACCAGGCTCGTGTTTGCCACAGCTCTACGGTTGTTGGCTTGGCTCCTACCTTCGGTCGTGGCTCTATGACCAGCCATTTCTGCGATATGGCAAATGCTGACTACATTCTGCATTGCGGTTCCAACTCGACTGAGAGCCATCCTGTTACCTCACTGCATCTGCATCGTGCTTACGAGCGCGGCGCTAAGTGGATCGTTGTTGACCCTCGTTACACGCGTACTGCAGAGCAGGCAGATATTTATTGCCCCATTCGTTCCGGCACGGACATCGCCTTCTACGGCGGTATGTTTAAGTACATCATTGACAATCTGATTGAGCCTGGCCTGGCTAAGTACACCAAGACTGGCAAGAATCCTGATAATTACAACTTTGAGTACTTAATCAATTACACCAATGCTTCCTACCTGCTTGACCCCGAGTTTGGTTTCGAAACCAAGACCGGTCACTTCAGTGGTTGGGATGAAGAAACCAAGACCTACAACAAGGAGACTTGGCACTATCAGATTGAGTCTGAAACTCAGTGGGATACTTCGGCTTCTGGTGATTACGCTTGGGCAAATCACGAGCTTAATCCTAATGTTCCTGAATTTACTCCGCTTACTTACACCAAGCCTAAGCGCGATAATACGCTCCAGGACAAGAACTGCGTTTATCAGCAGTTCAAGAAGCATTACGAGCGCTACGACTTAGATACGGTATGCGCAATCTGCGGTATGCCTAAAGAAAAGCTCGAGCTCGTATACAAGACCTACACCGAGTCTGCGGCTCCCGGTAAGGCTGGCACTATCCTTTACGCTCTGGGTCAAACTCAGCACTCCTATGGCGCCGAAAACATTCGTTGCATGGGTATCCTGCAGCTGCTCCTGGGTAATGTTGGTGTTCCTGGCGGCGGCGTAAATGCTCTTCGTGGCGAACCTAATGTTCAGGGTGCAACCGACATGGGCATGCTTGTTAACGAGCAGCCTGCATACCTGAAGTGGTCCAACACCACTACCCGTTCTTCTTTACGCAAGTGGATTGAATCCGAAACTTATGCAGCTGGTTACTACACCAATAAGCCTAAGTTCTGCATTAGTCAGTTAAAGGAATGGTTTGGCGATAAGGCAACGGTCGATAACGACTACGGTTATGACTGGTGGCCAAAGGTTCCTTCCGAGGTTGGAGCTCAGGACTACACCCATATCTCTACCTTCCATTTGATGGAGCAGGGCATTATGAAGGGCTACTTCAACTGGGGTATGAACCCTTGCCATTCTGCTCCTAATGCAGGTTACGTACGTCGTTCTATGGCAAACCTTGATTGGCTTGTTGTTGCCGACCAGGTTGAAACAGAGGCTGCAAGCTTCTGGAAGGCCCCCGACATGAATCCAGAAGACGTACAAACTACGGTCTTCTTCCTGCCTTGCGCTTTGATTTACGAAAAGCCTGGTTTGATTCTGAATTCTGGTCGTTGGTGCCAGTGGCGCCAAAAGGCAGTTGAGCCCTATGACGAGGCAAAGCCTGACTATGAGATGTGCGACCTCATCTGGACCAAGATCGTCGAGCTTTACAAGAAGGAAGGCGGCGCAAACCCTGATCCTATCCTTAACACCAAGTGGGATTACTACGTGGATGGCAAGATTGACCTTCGTCCTGTTGCTTGGGCGCTCAATGGCTACCGCGTAGAGGGCACCAATTGCAACACCTCCACCAAGAAGCAGAAGACAGACCTGCTTTCTGGTTACTCTGAGCTTGCTGCTGATGGCTCTACTGCATGCGGCATGTGGGTCTATTCTGGTTACTACAACAACAATGAGGCACCACTGGATCCTGCAGAGCAGCCCTGCGCATCGCGCGATAAGTCCGACCCCACTGGCTTGGGCTTGTATCCTGGCTGGTCACACGCTTGGCCCAACAACCGTCGTATTCTTTACAACCGTGCTTCTGCCGACCTTAAGGGCCAGCCTTGGAACAAGGATAAGGTCTTGTGTAAGTGGGATGGCAAGCAGTGGATTTTGAATGACAATTCCGACTTTGTTGCTTCAAAGGCTAATGCTGATGGCACCAAGACCCCTGTTGAGCCTAACGCCAATGCCTTCTTCATGACCTGGGAGCAGAATGCTCGTTTGATTTCTTACGGCATGGAAGACGCTCCTATGCCTGAGCATTACGAGCCCTTCGAGAGCCCCTTGGCTGAAAACCCCATGAATGGCTCAAAGAACAATCCCTGCATTCGCTTTGCGGATGATCCTTCTACTGCTCAGGCTGATCCTTCGGAGTTCCCTTACGTGGCAACTACCTATTCGGTCACCGAGCATTGGCAGACTGGTGGTCAGTCAAGGATGTGCCCCGCTCTTATCGAGGCTATGCCTGCTCAGTTCATCGAGATTTCCGAAGAGCTAGCTGAAGAAAAGGGCATCAACAGCGGCGACATGGTACATGTTTGGAATAACCGTGGCTCTGTTGAAATCGCAGCTGTTGTTACCAAGCGCCTGCAGCCCCTTACGGTTCAGGGTGAAAAGAAGCATCTGATTGGCATGACGCACCACTATGGCTGGGCTGGCGTCTTGGCTTCCGATGACAACATGGTTAACGACCTGACGCCTAATGTTGGCGACCCAAATAGTTTCATTCCTGAATACAAGGCCTTCCTTGTAAATATTGAGAAAGCATAAGGAGGATAGACAATGTCTGAATACGCAATTCTATTTGATACCTCCAAGTGCACCGCATGTAAGGGTTGCCAGGTTGCCTGCAAGTGCTGGAACAACCTGCCTTCACCTATCGAGCACAACGCTTGTGCAGATAATTTTACGGGCACCTACCAGAATCCACCCGACCTTGATGGCGACACTCGTTTGATTATGACTTTTAACGAGGATTATGCCGATAACAACAAGGGCATCAAATGGGGCTTTGGTCGTCGTTCTTGCCAGCATTGCTCCGATCCTGGTTGTGTCAAGGTTTGCCCCGCTGGTGCAATTTATAAGGACGAAGAAACCGGCATGGTTACGGTTGATGATTCCAAGTGTATCGGCTGCCAGCGTTGCTCGATGGCTTGCCCTTATGACGTGCCTCGCTACTATGGCCCTCAGGGTAAAATCAACAAGTGCACTGGCTGCGTTGATCGTATTAAGCATGGTATGAAGCCTGCTTGCGTTGCAACTTGTCAGCCCAACGCTTTGACCTTTGGTGAGCGCGACGAAATGATCGAAGCTGCTAATAAGCGCGTAGAGTTCTTGAAGGACCGCGGTTATGCCGACGCCATGGTTTATGGCGAACAAGAAATGGGCGGTCTGCATGTAATTCAGGTACTCAAATACGGCATCGACTTCCATGGTCAGGTTCGCGACCCAGAGGTTCCTGCAACAGCTGTTCTTTCTGAAATCATGAAGCCTGTTGCTGCCGTTGGTATGGGCGCAACCGTTGTTGGCTTAGCTGCAATGTTTGGTCTGGCTGCTGGATACAAGCGCGACAAGCTTGTTTACAACGAAGGCACAACCGACACCTTGTCTACCGAAACAGGTGACGTTGTTAAACAGGGCGACCCACAGGACGACCGTACTTTCAAAGAAGCACTTACTGGAAAGGGGGCCGACCATGAGTAAGGTTATTAAAGTTGACGAAGCTACAAAAAAGGCCGACGACGCTTTCCTTGAGTCTTGCTCCGGTAATAAGCGCTATATCAAGCGTCATTCACGTCAGGCTCGTTGGACTCATGGCATTACCGTTATCTGCTGCTTGTGGCTGATGCTTTCTGGCTTGTTTGTATTTATTCCTCAGCTTGCTCAGGCAGTAGGATCCGATGTTGTCTTTTTCTTCCGTATGAGCCATCGCGTAATTGGTGTTATCTTTGTCGCTGTGCCGATCATTAGCGCCATCAAGGCACCAAAGGGCGTAGCTCACATTTGGCACAACAATGTGTGCAAATGGACTGAAGATGATAAGCTGTGGATGAAGCTCTTCTTGCCTTACCTGTTTATGGCTAAGCGTGTGCATATGCCCGACCAGGACGAGCAGAAGTCTGGCCAGCGTTTTGCTGACGGCATGCTCTGGATTTGTGGCTTTGTTATGGCAATCACAGGCATCGTTTTGCTGCTTGGCTCTACGGTATTTTCTCTGTCTCCTGTCGTGCATTCCGTCTTCATGGTGCTCCACGATATCTTCTTCCTGCTTATGGCAATCTTTGCTTGTGCTCATATCTTCTTGGGTGCAGGTATCTTCCAGCCCTATCGTGGTATGTGGAAGCTTATGTGGAAGGACGGCCTGATTTCTGAGTCTGACGCTCTGTATCACTGGGGTCACTGGGCTCGTAAAGAAATGAATGAGGGCACCAATGTTGTGGTTAATCCCGAAAGCCGTAAGGACGAACTTAAGTAAACCCAACAAGTAGACAAATAATCCTTTAGCTGCCTCTTTTAGCCAGATTTGTTCCAGATCAAAAGCTTTAAGAATGGCGCTTGTTAAGATGTCTTCTAATCCAGCGTGGTGCAATCAACAGCGAGATGGTTGCACCACCTTCTTGTTTAAATAATGAAAGGCGAAGTCTTATGGATCTTTCCTTTATCGATATGTCGATTAAAACCTATGCAGGAAAAATCAGCGAGGCTGACCAGGCAAGACTCGATTTATTCCGTAAGCTTTGGGCAGCTGCTAACGAAGCAGTTGCAGGGCTCGACTTGGCCTATGCGGTTCCAAGCTCTGAGGTGCCGCTTGAGGCGGTTAGGTCTGAAGCGGTAAGTTCGGAAGAACAGCAAGCGGAATTTAGTGAACCTCTAGCCAAAGCTCCAAGCCCTTTGAATGGCAGTGTTTTTTCTGTTGCCCCCGTTTCGATTGATGGGGAAGTTTTAACTAAAACCATGGAAGCACTTATTGCGGTTATTAAAGATGAAGCTTCTTTTGGTGATACTGCAAAAGAACTTGAGGGTATTGCTTGGGCACAGATTTTTGGTGCCGATGCTTTAACTAAAGAAGACGAAGCAACTAAGACCGCAATTCTTCTTGCTGGCTCTAATCCCACGAGTTTTATTGCTGCTCTAGCGCATGGTTTACTGAATAACGGGGTATCCGAAGCAACGGTAGCTTTGGCTGTTTCGCTTGCTTCTTTGGCTTTACGCGTTCAGCTAGAAGGCCCTGCTTTCCGGGCAGTTAAGGCTATTGGCCAGGAAGAAATGGAAAAGGGCCGCTTTATGGTGTGCCCTGTTTGCGGTAGCGAACCAATGCTTGCTCGCGTTGGTGGTGAAAATGCAACCAAGGGTCGTGGCAAGGTTTTGGGTTGCTTGCAGTGTGGAACTTCCTGGGATTTTGATCGTGTCCGTTGTGCTCGTTGCGGCGATCAGAATTCTGGCCATCTTCATTACTTCAACCTCGAGGGCGACGATGCTCATCGCATTAATACCTGCGATAATTGCGGTTCATATATTCGTACGGTCTTCTTGGATGATGCTTTGGCTCCCTGCTCTTTTGACGTTGAAGATGTGCTCATGGCAAAACTCGATGCTTTGGCGCTAGATTCTTCCATCGCAAAAGGTTCTGAGCGTATTCCGCAGTAAGACTGAACTGCGCTAGTTAGCTGCACTATTGAACTGTACTAGTGAGCTGCACTATTGAGCTGCGCTGGCTATGTTTGGAAGGGGTGTTTCTTCATCTGGGAAGCACCCTTTTTTTATGCGAGAGATAACAATCGGATAGAATAAGCAATCATCACGTACAGATTTGGTTGATTGCAGTTTGCTAGCAAGGGATTGCGAGGGCTGCATGACCAGGTAAATAAAGGAAAACTTATGAGTAAGCGCAGTAGCAAAAAGAAGAAGCAACAGCAGAAGAGCTTGAATTCCTTCAAGTCGATTGGGTCAAGCGTTATTTTTGGCTGCAGCGCTCTGATGCTTATCAGTACTGCTTTGATGTTTATGGCCGAAGAAACAACTTATGGCACTATCTTCGCGGTGCTTACTATCGTTTGTATTGGTGTTGGCGTAATTCTTCGTAAGGCTTAAGGTTTTACGTAAGGATTATTGAGCTACAAATAAGCCCTGTTGAGCTACGAGCGTAACTAAAAGGACTGACCTCGGGGGAGCCCGGAGTCAGTCCTTTGTTACGTAGTTCTTAAAGTCCGTTGCGGCAAAGTCCGCAAAAATGCTGTCGGCGCTCTCGGGTCGCGAGAGGTGTGATGCCGTAGAATCGCTCCGCAGGCTCGTCGAACGGGAGACGTTTGATCTTTTGTGCGAAAGTGCTGATTGGGCGTGGTATAGCTGCAAGGATTTTGCAATAGAGGGTGCCTACGCCATGCCGCATATGCGTCATTTTGCCAATCGGTACCTTGGAACAAGGAAATAGGAACCAAGAAAGAACGTCATGACCTTACTTGAGCTACTTGGCCTGCTCAGGCGGAACCTGAAGCTGGTCATTGCTTTGCCGGTGATTCTTGCCGTCGTCGTTGCGATATATGCGTTTGCGGCGATGCCCAGCGTGTATACGTCGGAGGTAAGTATCTACGCCCTCACCAGGTTCGATGTGGCGGCAGGTGGTTCCACTAACGGCGTTTCCTACAACGACTTGAACGCTTCCCAGATGCTGGCAAACGACTTCGTCGAGCTGGTGGAAAACGACCAGATCCAGCAGAAGGCCGCCCGCGCTTGTGGCTGAGTGGGATTGGGGGCTGAACGGCGACCTGAGGCCCGACGGCATCGTCTCCGGCAGCGCGAGGAGGGTCTGGTGGAGATGCGGGCATGGGCACGCATGGTAGATATCCGCCTACAACAGGACCGGCGGCGCCGACCGCGATTACCCCTACTGCGGCAATCGCAAGGTGCTGAAAGGCTACAACGACCTGAGGACGACGCATCCCAAGATCGCGAGGGAGTGGAGCAAGGAGCGCAACGGCGACCTGAAGCCGACCGACGTGATCGCCAACTCCAACAAGCGCGTCTGGTGGAAGTGCAAGGAGAGCTACGAGTGGTCCGGTCTCATAGTGAACCGAGCGCGCAAGGGCAAGGCGGACCCGGGCTGCCCGTACTGCTTGGGGTGCAAGGTGCTCGCCGGCTACAACGACCTGGCCACCACACACCCCGGCATAGCGGCCATGTGGCACCCGCGCATGAACAAGCGCTTGAAACCCACCGGCGTGCAGGCCATAAGCCGCAAGCTCGTATGGTGGCGCAGTGAGTGCGGCCACGTCTACCAGATGACCGTCCGCGACAGGGCGAGGGCCAAGCCGGGCTACTGCCCGTACTGCTCAGGGAGGAAGAGACCCGAGAGGCCGATAAGGCTCGACTAGCCATCGGCCCCTCGGCGAGGAAGGAATGGGGGGGGGAGGCGTCGGTGCCCCCTGCCTATAGGCGTGATTTTGCGAATATTGGACTGGACGACTATGCGCGGCGGTTATGGGGTCCGCATCGTTTTCGATGGCCGCGTGGATTGCGGGCGTATGGAGACGTATGGCTGGGTTGCTTGCGGGTACGTGCCAGAGCGTCGGGCCCCTCGATTTAACCGGAATGGAGGTATTGCGCAAACTTTGAGATCCGCATAGTCTGCAAATTGCATGCCGATATGCGGCTCAAGTTTGCGGTAACTCTTGATTGGCTATGTCTTAGATCCTATAATCACAGGAAAACTCTGAAAACATGTTTAAAAACAATGAAAGGGATGTTGAGGGCGATGCTTTGCCAGTTCACCTTCAGGAACTACAGGTCCTACCGCGACGAGGCGGAGCTGTCCATGCAGGCGACGCCGATGAGGGAGTTCGAGCGCTCCCTCATCGGATGTCCCGACGGGCAGAACTTCCTGCCGGTGGCCGCGGTGTATGGCCCCAACGCCGGCGGCAAGTCCAACCTGCTCGAGGCCCTCGACTACGTGCGCTCGGCGGTGGCCAGGCCGGTCTGGCTGCTGTCCGCCCGCGCCGACGCGCCCGAGGGGGAACGCCCCTCGATGGTCCGCTGCTCGGCGTTCGAGTTCGATGACGTGTCGGCCGCCGAGCCCACCGAGTTCGAGCTCTACTATCGCGAGGGCGAGCACGAATACCGCTACATCCTTTCCGTGCACGCCGACGAGATCGTATCCGAGGGGCTGTGGCGGCGCAAATTGGGCGCATCGCGCAAGGCGACGCTGTTTGAGCGCGAGGGTGCCGAGGTTGTGCTCGGCCCCACGCTGCGTAAGCTTGCGACGGCCGCGACGTTCAACCCGAGCCTGCCGTACCTGTCGTTCCTCTGCATCAACTTCGACGCGCCGGTGGTCAAGGAAGCGGCCAGCTGGTTCCTCGGCGGGGTGTTCCTGAACTATAACAGCTCTTATCTGGAGCGCGCGCTCGAGCAGATGCTCGACGAAGATGGCTCGCCCGAGGTCACGCGCTTCCTGCGCGCTGTGGACGTGCGCATCGACGGCTTCAGGGTTGAGAAGGCCCCCGAGGGGCGCGGACAGCGCGTCTTCGTGAAACATGAAGTGGACGGTAAGGGCTACGAGCTGCGGCTGTCCGAGGAGTCGGCCGGCACCCAGAAGCTCATGGGGCTGGCGGCGTTTTTGCTGGCAGCGCTCGAGCGCGGCAGCACCGTGGTGGTTGACGAGCTGGATGCCAAGCTGCACCCGAAGCTTTTACGCTACGTGATCCTGCTGTTTAAGGACCCCGAGGTTAACAAGCATGGCGCACAGCTCATCTTCTCGTCGCAGGACGTGTCCACCATGCGAAACGACGTGTTCCGCCGTGACGAGATATGGTTTGCGGCGCGCGGCGAGGGGGAGGCCAGCCAGCTGTGGTCGCTCGCCGACATCCACGAGGCCAACGGCAACTTGGTCAGCAAGAACGCGGCCTTCGACAAGCAGTACCTGTCGGGCCGTTACGGCGCCGACCCGTACCTCACCCGCATCGAGGAGTGGGACTAGCATGGCGGCGAAAAAGGGCAGGGGCTGGCGCAGCGGCAGGCGTGAGGGCCGCTCTCGCATGGTCCAGATGACGCGCCACCTCGTGGTGAGCGAGGGCAAGGAGACCGAGCCCCGCTATTTCGAGGGCGTGCGCGCGGCGCTTGGTGTGGCGAACGGCCGCAAGGTCGCCATCGTCGTCAAGGGAACCGGCAAGCATACGCTCGACCTGCTCGACTTCGCCGTCGAGCACTGCCGTTACGCGCCAGAGACGTTCGACCACGTGTGGCTCGTGTTCGACAAGGACGACTTCCCGGCGGCAGATTTCGACGCGATGGAGCGCAAGTGCGCCGAGCTCTCCGACGGCTCGAGGACGTTTCATGCGCTTTGGTCGAACCCCTGCTTCGAGCTGTGGCCGCTTCTGCACCTGCGCTACACGACCGCGCCCATGACGGCTGCCGAGTGCCAGCGCGCCCTCGCGCAGGCAATGTCGAAGGACCTGGGCGTCGAGTACCACAAGAACCTCGGCGGGCTGTTCGGCATGGTGGACGGGCGGCGGGCCGAGGCACTGCAGCGCGTGCAACGTCTGGAGACGCACCATGGGGAGTTGGGCAACGCTAAACCATCTGTGCAGAACCCCTCGACCAAGGTAGGCGAGATATTCGACGTGATAGGGCCGTATCTAGACTGCTGCGTAAACACAGGGAAGAGGTAAAAGCATATGCGAACTAATCTTCTTGAACCAGAACTCGAAGATTTGCTTAGGGCTCTTGTCAACGCAGCAGATGACTCTGGCTTTGCGGAATTGACTAATGGCTATACGCCTAAGATAAAGGAGCTAGAACGGCGCGGTTATCTTGAAAAGCTGGATGGCGATTTGTTAGGCAACGCCTTCGCTTGGCTGTCCTATAAGGGTGCCACCTATTTCGAGGCGAAGGAAAAGATCCTTCTTGAGGCGGAGGCGTCAGGTGAACGGATAGGCCAAATGGCCCCCTCCGTTCTTGAGTCGGCTTCACGTGGAACTTTTTCTATGTCGGAATTATCTGAAGAGAGAATGCGGGAAATCGTGCACATGAGTCGGCAAGGTCTTTTGTCTGCTCAATATGCGGACAACATTCCTTGGTTTGTTTCGGTGACTGGCTTAGGCGAGTCGGTCTTGAAATTGGGAGGTTGGTTCCCGTCAGCGAAGGGTGGCAGCATGTTTGTTGACGGTATCAACAATACTTCTATTTACGGTGATGCATCGAATGTGCAGATTCGGTAAGGATTAGAGGGCTGCAAACAGATTGGCGTTGAGGGGAAATGCCCCGATACTGTGAAGCTGTTGCTGGAATTTGAAGAAAACGAGCAGTTGCGTTCCCTTCTTGGCGAAAAAAGCGAAGAGGTGTTCTCTTGCGCCGAGACTGCAGCTTGCGAGGAGGATGCTGGTGGGAGACGAGCCTTACGTAAGGTGAAGGAGATACTAGCTGGATTCGGCATAGATATCATGAGCGCCGGTGCTGTCGAACTAATAAAACGCCTTGCGGGAATATAGACATCGCCTTCGTGTTTAATGATTACACATGTTGCTGGCTTGACGAGGGTCTCGTTCGTTGTGATTTAGGAGTGGCTATGTCTGAATCAAACAATAAGCTTGCGTATTGGCTTCCTAGCGCGAGTGGAGATAAGGTAGTGCGGCATACGTCCGTCAATTCCGTCGTCATCATCGGCGCGAACGGATCAGGCAAGTCCAGACTTGGCGCATGGATGGAGCGCCAAGATTTCGAAAAAGTCCATAGAGTTGCTGCGCAGCGTAATCTTAATTTCTCGGAGAGGGTCCCACTCAAGAGCTACAGCGAAGCTGAGGAGGCGTTTTTCTATGGTGGTTCGCAATACAAAGAAGGCAAGAAGTCGCGTTGGAATTGGGGCAAGAGCTATACCACCAAGCTCCTTGACGACTTCGATGACGTGCTTGCTGCGCTGATAGCCCAAGCGAATCTAGAAAATCAGCGGTTTGTCGATTCCTGCCGTGATGCCGAGGAGCGTGGCGAGCAAAAGCCACGGGTCCCTCGAACGTCCTTCGACAGGCTCCGTGAGATTTGGGACGTTGTTTTTCCCCATAGGTCGATCGAGCAAGAGGACGCCTCGTTTTACGCCTATGCCGAGGACCGAGCAAAGCGCTACTCTGCTACCCAAATGAGCGATGGCGAGAGGTCGGTGCTGTATCTGGCAGCCCAGATCCTTTGTGTGCCCGCATCGAAGATCATCATCATGGACGAGCCCGAGGTGCACCTTCATCCTTCGCTGATGGGTCATCTGTGGAGCGCTTTGGAATCTGCTCGACCTGACTGTCTTTTCATCTACATCACCCATGACGTCAGTTTTGCTGCATCGCATAGGTCGTCGGATACGATATGGATTAAAAAATTCGATGGCAATAATTGGGAGCTCGAGGACGTGCCGCGGAGCGACTTGCCCAAAGAGCTTCTTGTCGAACTCCTTGGAAACCGCAAGCGCGTGTTGTTCGTTGAAGGCACGAAAGACAGTTTGGACAAAAGGCTCTATTCTGCGTTGTTTAAAAACTGCTACGTTGTGCCATCTGGAGGATGCGAGCAGGTTGTCGCGAATGTCAGAGCATATTCTCGTACTCCGGCGCTGCATTTATGCAAGGCATGGGGCATTATAGACAGGGACTTCAAGGAGGATGACGTTCTCGCTTCCTATGCAAGCGAGAACGTGTACGCGCTCGACGTCGCGGAAGTTGAAAATTTGTTCATCACCGAGGAAGTGGTGGAAATTATGGCGCGTCGTTTCTGCGTCGATGAGGAAGCAGCGCTCAACGACGTAAAAAGCGAGGTTCTTGGCCGATTTGATAAGCAGCTTGAAAGCCAAATTTCAAAGGCGATAATGGCTGGGGTGAAGAGCCGCTTGGCGGCGGTCGATCTTAGGGGCAAGACCCTTACGGATGCGCAAGAAATCTCTGAGGCTATTGGGATAGAAGAGGTCGCGGTTCATGAGAGAGCAAGGTTTCAGAATGCTGCCGATAGTGGTGATTACAGGAGCATCCTAAGGGTGTTTAACGAGAAATCTCTGGCTAATTCGGTGGGGTGTAAACTAGGCATCAACAACAAGGCTTATATTGAGAAAGCATTGATGCTGCTTGAAAGCGACTCAGGAACCGAGTTGCGTGTGGCGTTGTTGCATTATGTTCCCCATGCACCTTTTGATGATACCTAATTCTCTCTTCTGCCTTTAGGCTATCCAGTACTGTCATCAAACTTCAGAGATGGATTAGCTGCAAAGCCTTGCGGTTTCTTCGTTGCATTTTGCATGGCCGCCCTCGACGCGTGCGCAGCCATGGCGTATGCGCGGCGAGTTGCGCATACGCGCCGCCGCTCATATGTGTCGATTGCGCATTCTGCTTTTGGCCAGGTCGAGCTTTCGCTTGCCGTTAGATCTTTTCGGCTATGTCATGACAACCTTGTTTCAACCTATCGTATTTGTTGGATGCGGCCAACCTTTTTGCCTCGCCTCTGCTTTGCGACCTCGAGGAGCGTAAGCTAGTGGATAGCATCATAACAATGATTAGGGTCCAGAAGCTTTCGGTGTCTGAAACCGGAGGGGAGCCTGCGGTTTCCCCTTTTGCTTTTCGGGAAGAACGAGGATGCCCAAAGAATTCCTTGCCTATCAGCAGCGGATGGAGAAGCTCAGAAGCTCCGGCCTCACAATCGAGGACAAAGGGGCTTGCTGCAGGGTCCTTGCGGACATTGACTATTTCCTGGTCGTGAACGGCTACCAATCGTTTTTCCGCGACCCGAGCACCCGGGTATGCTGCGAAGGCGCCACTTTTGGGGACATCCTGGCGCTTTACGAGTTCGACGTCGAGCTCAGGGAGATAATGCTCGATGCGCTGCTCAAGGTCGAGGCGAAGCTCGTCAAGTGCTCTAACGGATACCTGTTATCGGACGAAAGCGTCGGCGATGAGCGCCTCGAGCTGGTCGAGGTCGTAGAACCTCTTCTTAAGGCGCTTCACGTCGCGCTGAAACCTCGCGGTGTACGCAACCTTCAGCATGTCGCTACAACCCCATGGATTCGAACATCTCCTTCGCTGAGGCGTAGGTCGGCCCGCCGTTGCGGGCTGTCTCATCGGCCTCGCGGGTGGACTCCAGCGACTCCTTGTTGGGTTTGGGGTACTCGAGGGTCAGGGGAATCCTCTGCTCGCGCTCGATCTGCTTGTAGAAGGCGCGGGTGATGGACGAGATGTCGAAGCCGAAGTCTTCGGCGATGGCGCTCGCGGCCCGCTTGGTGGACTCGTCGACCCAGATGGTCACCGATGCTGTGTTCATTACTGCCTCCTTCGGTCGTTGCAAGACGATTATGTCACTCCGTCTTACATTCATGAATTCGCATCTGGCTGTGCGCCGGGTGACTTCGCTGGGTCCGATGGGCTCAGCTATACGTCCCTTCCAGGGTCATCTTGGAACTCTGGCTGCCCGACTACGAGGCGAGTTTTGTGCACCTTGCCCTCACAATGCCCCTATGCGTCTATAGCTGCAAGGCAAACCTCCTGATCAACACATATATGAAAATGGGGCGACATGAGGGAGCTCTCTGCGCGATCAATGTGGCTGCTATGGTGCTGAATGGGACTTTGACCTGCGCGATCACCATGGGCTTTACGAGCGTGAAGCCCGCCACCTGTGCAATCGTCCTGACCGTTGCTTTACGCGATCTTGCTTTCAATCTCTTTATGGCGAAAAAGTTTATAACCGCGTCCTTGCCATCTGCGCTTCCGAGGCCGCAATTTCGGCTGGATTCATGGCCGTCTCCTGGTTTCTTGGGGCTTGGAGCTGGCCTGTGGTTTCGTTTATACTTGCTGTGTATCTTTGCTTCGATCGGGAGGGAATGCGGTTTATCGTTTTTGAGGTCAAGGCGAAGTTTTCGCGTATGTAGCGTAGCGACGCCTTGTTCCGTTTGGGCGGAGCGCATATCCATTCTGGGCTAACATCGCCTAAATTTTGGGATGCAGTTCAACCCTGCTTTGTTTCTTAGTTTTTTGGAAATTAGCGGCCGTTGCAGCAGGCGGGGATAGGCTCGCTTTCTACTACTAAATGTCCATACTCATCGAGCTTACGTGAGGGTACATTGTGCTTAACGCGGTCGTGCTCTTCAGAGCGCTTTGCGTCATTAAAACGGTCAAGCGTTCCTACTAAGTAGCCGGTAATGCGACGGATTCGTTCAAAGGGAACTGCGTCATAGTGATAGGTGATGCCAACTTCTTCGCCTTCGATGTCAAGCTCTGCCCACTTAAGGTGCTTTTTTGGGTTGAGCTTTTTATCGCGAGCAATATAGGCGCCAAGCTCTTGTTCGGAAACAGCTTGTTCTTCTTTGCTGTTGTAATTAATAACGAATTCTACGCCTTGGTGAGTTTTGTGTTGCGTGCTGGGCATATCCTTCTCCTTCTTATCGAAATGGTGCATTGGCTGCACTTTTTTGTAACGATTTCTAATCAATGTTTATTAGGTGCACTTGATGGTAAGCGTCAAAAATCACCTTGTAAACCTCTATTTTGTGGGCGGTATACTTATAAAACCACTATATGTAGTGGAAATAGATTTTTTTCTGTTAGAATGCTGCTTGTGACCCTATACCTTGTGAGTAATTAGTCGAAAAAGAATTTCAAATTTCTTTCGGGTTCTTGCGTACGTAGCGAATAAAGTCTTAAACCCGTGGCAAAATAGACAAGTTAAACGACACAAACGACACAAACACGTACGTTTCTTAAGGAGAGCACATGGCATTTGCTCATTTGCATTGTCACACCGAGTATTCCCTGCTCGATGGTGCCACACACATCGAAGATATGGTTCGTCGTGCTGCTGAATTGGATATGCCTGCTATCGCCATTACCGACCATGGCGTAATGTCTGGCGTCCCTGAGCTTTCAGATGCTTGCGACAAGATTAAAAAAGAAACTGGCAAGTGGGTTAAACCTATTTTTGGTTGTGAGGTTTATTTCACAACTGATAGCACCTTAAGCCGCGATCATAAGCCTAAATTGCATCACATGATTTTGCTCGCCAAAAACCAGACGGGTTATCATAATCTGCTTAAGCTGGTAAGCGAATCTCATGTTGACAATTTTTATTACAAGCCTCGCACTACCTTTGAAATGCTGGAGAAGTATTCCGAGGGCATTATCGCAACGAGCGCTTGTATTGCAGGTATTATTCCTCGTTGTATTGACGCAGGTCAGTGGGACGATGCTATCGAGTGGGCTCGCAAGCTTTCATCCTTGTATGCGCCGGGCGACTTTTATATCGAGCTGCAAGATCAGGGCATTACAACCAATGGCGGTATGACGCAGTATGAGCTCAACTGCAAACTTACCGAAATTGCAAACATGCTTGGTTTGCAGACCATCGCCACCAACGACTTCCATTACCTCACTAAAGAGGATGCTCGTGCGCAGGATGTAATGCTGTGTATCGGAACTAACGCAAACCTTAACCAGGAAAAGCGCTTTAAATTCCCCAACAACGAGTTCTACATGAAGACCGAAGAGGAAATGCGTGCAGCCCTAAAGGACTTCCCTGAGGCTTGTGATAACACTGTTTCTTTGGCTGAAAAGTGCGAGGTCGTACTAGAGCGCGATTCTATCTTGCCGCGCTTCCCGCTGCCCGAGGGCTACACCGAAGAAATGCTCTTCCGTGAAGAGTGCGAAAAAGGCCTTGAGCATCGCTATGGCCCTGAGTGGCGCAGCGTTGTTTTGAAGGACAACACGGGCAAAGAAAAGTCCGTACTCGAACAGTACGAATACGAAGCAGACATCATCATTCAGCAGGGATTCCCAGCTTACTTCTTGATTGTTCAGGAATACATTCGTTGGGCGCGCGAACACGGCATTGGCGTTGGTCCTGGTCGTGGTTCTGCGGCAGGTTCTTTGTGCACCTATGCCATGGGTATTACCGACTTGGACCCCATTCAAAATGGCTTGATGTTCGAACGCTTCCTTAACCCAGAGCGCGTTGAGATGCCTGATATCGACGTCGACTTCGACGATCAGCACAGGCAAGACGTTATCGAGCACATCCGTGAATTCTACGGAGAAGACCACGTCGCGGGCGTTATCACCTTTGGTAAGCTGCAGGCTAAAAATGCCGTTCGCGATGCCGCGCGTGTGCTTGATTATCCTTACGCTGTCGGCGACCGCATTTGCAAGATGATTGGCGGCGAGCTTGGCATCACCATCGATAAAGCGCTAGAAACTAACCCCGACCTGCAAAATGCTTATAACAACGAGCAGGATATTAAAGAAGTAATCGACGCTGCAAAGTCGATTGAGGGTCATGTTCGTGGTGAGGGTGTGCATGCCTGCGCAACCATTATTTGCCGCGACCCCATGAGTGACCACGTTCCCCTAAAACGTGACACCAAGGGCGGTGGCATCATTACGCAGTATGACGGTCACTACACGCCTGACCTGGGTCTTTTGAAGATGGACTTCTTGGGTCTTCGTACCCTGGGCGTTCTTTCACGTGCATGTAAAAACGTCGAGAACACTCTTGGTGAGCGCATTCTGCCTGAAGAAATTCCTATCGAAGACGATTTAGCCTTTGCACTTATGCGCGGCGAGCTGCGCAAGAATGGCATGCCTCTGAACATGGATGGTCTTTTCCAGGTAGAGGGCGCTCTGTATGTAAGCCTGTTTGCTCAGATTCCGCCAGAGCGATTCTCTGATGTTGTTGCATCGATTGCGCTTAATCGCCCAGGCCCCTTGGAGTCTGGCATGGTTGAAGACTACGTCAAGGTCGTTCAGGGTAAAACCCCTGTTCATTATTACGATGATCGCCTTCGTCCCATCTTGGAAGAAACCTACGGCACCATGGTCTATCAGGAACAGATCATGCAGGTATCCATGGTTATGAGTGGCTTTTCTGCTGGTAAAGCAGACAAGCTTCGTAAAGCTATGGGTAAAAAGAAGCTCGACGTTATGCGCGAGCTTCAAGACGACTGGAACTCTGGTGCTGTCGACAACGGCTATTCGCTCGAGATCGCTCAGAAGATTTGGGGCGACGCCGAAAAGTTCGCTAAGTATGCGTTTAACAAATCGCATTCAGCTGCTTATGCTTTGTTGGTTATGCGCACAGCCTACCTTAAGGCGCATTACCCCAACGAATACATGGCTGCCGTTTTGTCTAGTTACATGGGCAACAACGACCGCCTTATTAAGTACATTGCAAGCTGCAACCATTCGGGCATTCCTGTTTTGCCGCCTGATATCAATTCTTCTCGCTTGGAATTCACTCCACTTGAAGAAGGAATTCGCTTTGGTCTGGCAGGTGTCCGTGGCGTTGGTGAACATGTGGCTGAGGTTATTATCGAAGAGCGCGAAAAGAATGGCCCCTTTACCAGCTTGCACGACTTTGTAAATCGTGTGCCTGCCAATGCCTACAACCGCAAAACGCTAGAGGCTTTGGTTAAGTCTGGTGCATTTGATTCAACGGGATATACGCGTAAGCAGTGCATGCATTTTATCGATGAGACAAGCCTGCTCGAGGGTGCCTCTAAGCGACAAAAAGACAAAGCGGCTGGTCAGACAGACCTCTTTAGCATGTTTAGCGATGTTGACGAAAGCTTTAAAGAAGATATCCCTGAGCCCGATGGCATCGAATGGGATAAGCGAACGCTGCTTGCTTTCGAAAAAGACATTCTGAAGATGTTTGTATCCGATCACCCGGTACGTCCTTACGAAAATTACATTTCGCGCTTAACCAAGTACACCATGGGCAGCCTGACTGACCAACAAAAATCAATCAAGAGTATCACGGTTGCAGGTATGGTTACCGAAACCAATGTTCGCCGCACCAAGACGGGCAAGCTCATGGCTACCTTTAGCCTGGAGGATACCTCGGGTCATTGTGAGTGCATCTGCTTTGATTACGAAAAGAATCAAGAGGGCATCCAGGAAGACAATATCGTCACCGTTAAGGGCAAGTACGAAATTTCCGATCGAGGCAACCAGCTTGTTTGCTACGAGGTAACAACACTAGAGCTTTCGGCTGAAGAGCTAAATGTGGCTCCATCACAGCTGGTCTTGAATCTGCAAAGTACAGAACTCAGCAACTCTAACCTGGGTAAACTTACTAGGTTGCTTGAGTCAAACCCCGGAAAAGACCCTGTTATTGTTAATGTAACCTTGAGTGACGGTCGTACAAAAACGGCAAAATTGCCATGCACAGCCGACTCTCGTAACAGTATGTTTAAAACCCGTATTGCCGATTTGTTTGGCTCAAGTGTCTGGAGGGCATCGTAGCAACTATGGATGAGTCTTTGCTTCCTCAGGTAACCAAGCCTCTTACGGAGTCTTCGCTGCCGAGCTTTGATGCAAACGAAATGACCTGCGATCTTTCAAGTGCCTTGGGTGCAGACGACACCATTGGCACTTGGAAACCCTTGGCTCCTACTCCTCAAGAGCGCGAGCTTACTGACGATTTGCAGGCTGTTATCGCGATGCGCGTGACGTATCGTGGTGAGCCTTTCTGCGGTTTTGCTAAACAGCCTGGTCAGCTTACTGTTCAAGGCAGCCTTGAAGAGGCTTTATCGAAGGTGTTTCGTCATCCCGTTGAGACGGTTTGCGCTGGACGCACCGATTCCGGCGTGCATGCGCGCGGCCAGTGGGTAAGCTTTAGCCTCACCGCCAAAGAATGGAATGAACGAAGCGACTACAAGGTTTTAAAATCCCTCAACGCTCTTACTCATGCTGATATCAGCGTGCGTGAGATTATGCGCAAGGACTTGGATTTTAGCGCTCGTTTTAGTGCGCGTTCGCGTGAGTATCGCTACTTTATTTGTACTGATAAAGCTGCTCCTTTATTGATGCGCGATTTTAGCTGGCACCTGGGCAAAGAGCTTGATTTGAAGGCAATGCGTAAGGCTGCTAAATATCTCATTGGCGAACACGATTTCCGTAGTTTTTGCATGGCGGCTTCGGCCGAAGGAAAGACTACTAATCGCAATGTAGTAAGCATCGACATTGATGAAATGGAGATGTGGGGCGAAAAGCTGGTAGTTATTACAGTTATTGGCAACGCCTTCTTACATTCAATGGTGCGCACCATTGTTGGTACTTTGGTTTTGGTTGGTCGCGGAAAGCGCGAGCCTGAATGGGTATCTGAGGTTCTTGCGGCTTGCGATCGTACTGCGGCGGGAGAAAATGCTCCTGCTCAAGGCCTTGTTTTTTGGCAGGTCAACTACGATGGCGAGCTTATCTACGACCCCGAAGCCAAGAAGCAAGAAGCACGTGCGAAGGAGCTTGCCGAGGCTGAAGCTAAAGCTAAGGCTGAAAAGAAGTTCCATCTATTTAATAACGCTCGTTTTGGTTCGAGCGCAGAGTTTGAAATTCCTCGTGGCGTACCTCGCGCAGAAGGCCAGCTACCCTTTAGTGGCGCAAGCATGTCTGATATTAAGACCAAAAAAGGTGATACCGACAGCTTTGATTTGGCAGATGTCGACGGCTTGCGTAACCCCACCAATGTTAGTCGCGAGTCCGAAACGCAAAAAGTCGCTACGAAGGTAGTCCCTGCACAAGCAAATGTTCCTCATAAAACTACCGTCACGCGCAGTATTCAAACTCCTGCTGCGGCCTATGCTGAAACAGGTGCCTATGGCGAACTTGAGTGGGATCTTGATCTTGAAGAAAGCAAAGACTCTTCTTCTGAGCACGCAAAGCAAGAACAAGCTGTCGAAATTCAAGCAACAGAAGAGCGAGCTCACGAGGCTCAGCTTAAAGAAACTCAGGCGGAACCAAATTCGACAAAGGGAAAACTTGAGCGTTCTCTCGAACCTGAACAGAAGTTTGATTTTGCTTCGTCTGAACTAGCTATCGCAGAGCCAGATGAACAAGCTACTGCAGGGGAGGATGAGCTAGCTGCTGTAGGGGAGAGTGAGCAATCCGCTGCAGAGGAAAAGCCTCTAAAGGCTAAACATGCTTATAAGGCAGCAGAGTCCAAACCAAAGCAATCAAGGCCTAAGCACACAACACCCGCGCATGAGCTTACTGCTCCTATGCCTGTGGTGGATCCAAATGTGCGTTATCCCTTTGAAACGCGTCCTCTTCCTTATCAGCTAAACGACTAGCCCAGCAGGGTTAAGCTCTTGCGCAAAACACGCAAGTACACCAGCCATGCGAGTGGGTGGTATGATTCATAGACGTCAAATTTTCAACCAAGGAGATTTCCGTGGCTCTTTCTATCGGTATTGTTGGTCTGCCTAATGTTGGCAAATCGTCTCTGTTTACTGCGCTTACCAAGAAAACTGGTTTTGCAGCAAATTATCCTTTTGCAACTATTGAGCCAAATGTTGGCTTGGTACCTGTGCCTGATAGGCGCTTGGAAGCCTTGGCAAATCTTGATCACGCTAAGAAAATCGTGCCTGCAACAGTAGAATTTGTAGACATTGCAGGTCTGGTAGAAGGCGCAAGCCATGGCGAAGGCTTGGGTAACAAGTTCTTGGCCAACATTCGCGACACCGATGCAATCTGCGAGGTTGTTCGATTCTTTAGCGACCCAAACGTTGAGCATGTTTCCAAAAAGGTTGACCCTGCTGCCGACGTAGACACTATTAAAACCGAGCTGATTTTGGCCGACATCGCCACGATTGAAAAAGCTCTGCCTCGTCTTGAAAAGGATGCAAAGCGCTATGGCAAAGATCGCGCGCTCCTTTTTGAAACTGCAAAGAAGGTGCACGAAGGCTTGCTGGAGGAGCATCGTGCATTAAGTCTTGATCTAAGCGACGAGGAAAAAGAAGTAATCCGTGAGCTTTGCCTTCTTACCATGAAGCCTATTCTTTATATTGCTAACGTTGACGAAGATCGCATCAATGATGAGCTTCCAGAAATCGACGGTCAAAAGCCCGTGCCTATCTGCTCTAAGACCGAAGCAGAACTTGCTGAGCTTGACCCCGAAGACGCCGAGATGTTCTTGGAAGAAATGGGCATGACCGAGTCTGGTTTGGTTCGTTTGATTCAGGCTGCTTATCGACTGCTTGGTTTGCAGAGCTACTTTACTTCTGGTGAGGTTGAAGCTCGTGCCTGGACCATCCCAGTTGGAGCAAAGGCTCCTCAGGCAGCAGGCGTTATCCACTCCGACTTTGAGCGTGGCTTTATTAAGGCTGAAACTGCAAGCTTTGAGGATTATATGGAATACGGTGGCGAGAAGGGCTGCCGTGAAGCGGGTAAGTTGCGCCAAGAAGGTAAAGAATATGTCGTCCAAGACGGCGACGTTATGCACTTCAAATTTAATGTTTAAGCCTGGGAACTGGGCTTACCATAAATTTCGTGTTGAGCGCTAACTGCTTGGCGAATACTAAATAGGCTAGGGGCTCAAAGCTCCTACTGGGGAAAGCGAGTTTAGTATGGAGTATCGTACGCTAGGTAAAACGGGTGTAAAGGTTTCGCCTTTAGGTTTTGGCATCATGCGCCTGCCCTTAAAGAATGGTGGGCGCGCCACTAACGACACGACTATCGAAGATATGGACATGGAACAGTCCATCGCGATGGTGCGCGAAGCAATCGATAATGGTGTTAATTATCTTGATACCGCTTACAACTATTTAAATGGTAAGTCCGAAGAAATTACTGCACGCATTCTTGAAGATGGTTATCGTGAAAAGGTGCATTTAGCCACCAAGAGCCCTTCGTGGATGTGGCGCGAAAAGGGCGATTTTGATCGCATTCTGGCTGAACAGCTCACTCGCCTGCGTACTGATCATATCGAGTTTTATCTTTTGCATTGCATTAACGGTGGAACATGGAAACGTGCTGGTCGCTTAGGTATTTTGGACGATATTCAGCGAGCCAAAGCTGATGGTCGTATTACTTATATGGGCTTTAGTTTCCATGACGACTACGAGCTCTTTGAGGAAATCCTGGATGCTGCCCCTTGGGATTTTGTTCAGATTCAGTTGAATTATCTAGACACTGACTATCAGGCGGGTCTTAAGGGTATGCGCGAGGCGGCAAAACGCGGCATGGGCGTTATCGTTATGGAACCTTTGCGTGGTGGTTACTTGGTCAACGTTCCTACAACCGCGCAGGAAGTTTTTGAGCAGGCTCCCGTTAAGCGCTCAAACGTTGAGTGGGGCTTGGATTGGCTTTGGAATTTACCCGAGGTCTCGGTTGTTCTTTCGGGTATGTCGAACCTGGAACAAACTCGTGAAAATGTTGCGCTTGCTCAAAAGGCACATCCGGGCATGCTTAGTAGCGAAGATTTGGAAATAATCACAAAGGCTAAGCAGGCTTTTGATAATTGCGCTGCGATACCTTGTACCGGCTGCAATTATTGTGTGGAATATTGCCCAAATCACATCGTTATCCCTAACAACTTTACTGCCTACAATCTAAACTTCATTTACAACGATTTGCAGATGGCACGCAACAATTATGCAAACGAAGTAAGCAATTTTGGCCGCCGCGCCGAGGATTGTATTTCGTGCGGATTATGCGAAGAGCATTGCCCTCAGCACATCAAAATTAGCGAATGGATGCCTAAGGTTCATGAGCTTTTAGGCTAATACGCAAGGAGCCTTATGTCTGAATTTGATATCGAAACTACGCTTAAGCGAGTGGCTGAAGGTGCTCTTTCTGTAGAGGAAGCTCTGCCTATTTTTAAACAGCAGACGTATGAAGATTTAGGCTATGCAAAGCTTGATCATAATCGTCGTGCACGCCAAGGCGCGGCTGAGGTTGTCTATGGCGAGGGTAAAACGTCAGAGCAATTGCATGGCATTTGTTCCTCGTTGGCAAAGGCTCAAGATTGCGTTTTAATCACACGCTTATCTGCTGAAAAAGCAGCTGATCTTCAGAGTGTTTTTGACCTTGATTATCACAAGGATTCGCGCATCGGAATCATTGGAAGCTTGCCTAAGCCTGATGGCAATGGTTCGGTTGTTGTTGCCGCTGCTGGCACCAGCGACATTCCGGTAGCTGAAGAAGCAGCACTTACGGCGCAGGCTTTGGGTAATAAAGTTGTGCGCTTGTATGATGTAGGCGTTGCTGGCTTGCATCGTTTGCTCTCTAATCTAGAGACGCTCAACGATGCCCAGGTTGTTATTGCTGTCGCTGGTATGGAAGGCGCGCTGCCAAGCGTGGTTTCTGGCTTGGTGTCTTGCCCGGTTATTGCGGTGCCTACCAGCGTTGGTTACGGGGCTTCGTTTGGCGGATTGTCGGCGCTTCTTTCGATGCTGAATTCCTGCGCAAGTGGTGTTTCGGTAGTGAACATCGACAACGGATTTGGTGCAGGTTTTCAGGCGCATCAAATTAATCATTTACACATTGCTGGATCCTCGCAGACGCTAGAGGCTAGTAGTTCCGACGCTTTGTCAGGGGAGTCTTTGCATAAGGGTGTCTCTTCCGCGCGAATTTACAGTGTCGATAATAATCAAGCTCCTTGTACTTCTGCCGACGACTCATCTAAAGATAAGTTTTTGTCTGCACTTGGTAGTATTCTTCGCCCCGTTGTTGCGCAAGGCGATGCTCAGTCTGTCCCGGTCAATCGCTCCGAGGCTGACACCGAAGAATTTGCAGTCCCAGGGCTTGACCGCACAAAGCCTTTGCCCTTCCTGCAGAAGACCGTAGCTTTTCCTGCTATTAGTGAAGAATTGCTTGAGCAAGCTGCCGCTAAGGAAGCTGATTCTGGTGAAGACAAGCCTAAAGAGGGCAGCTCCCCCGAAACTAGCCTTAAGTCCGAGGAGGCTAGCGCTTCTGAGTTTGACACTAAGGCTAAAGAAAGTAAGGCTACTAAAGCCGACATTAAAGAAGAATCCAAGGAAGACGGTGCAAAGCCCGTCGAGCCGCGCGAAATCATGCTCGATTTAAGTAGGTCGGCAACGCGTAAGTCAATTCTTGAGCAGTTGGAAGCTTTGCTTGATGCTAGCCAGCGCAAGCGCCGCGCGCTCATTTTGCGCGAAGCACGCGTTCCTGCTAAGCATCATCATGACATTGCTGAAGTTAATCAGACCATTGATAATCTCAATGCTCCCGAAGAGCTAAAAGAACATATGCGCGCCGTATATGACATTCTGGCTCATGCGGAAGCCAAGGCTCACAATGTGGATGTTAAAGAAACTCATTTTCATGAGGTTGGCAAGGGATTAAGCATTCTTAATGCGCTAAATATCGCTGCAACCTTCTATGTTTTGGAACCTTCTGTCGTGCGTGCAAGCGCTGTGCAGACGGGCAAAGGAACGGTTAAATGCGAGCATGGCACCATGGACATCCCTGCTCCGGCAACTGCTGCCATTATCGAGAGTGGTTTGCCCGTTGTGCCCGAGTCCGATTTAGTTGAAGGCGAGCAGTGTACGCCCACGTCAGCTGCCCTCATCAAGCATTTTGTTCAAGAGTTTGTGACCGAAGGCTAGCCGGTGTCAAACCTTATTCTTGGCAGATTTGCACCTATTGATCAGGCAGGAGCTGGTGGCTTCGCAAAAGTAATTCACGCCTACGACACAGAGCTTACGCGTGAAGTTGCGATAAAAATTATCCCGCTCGATTCCGAAGCCAATGCGGATTCCGACCTTGCGGCTCAGGGCTTTGGTGGTGTCGGAGATAATTTTCAGCAGCAAGCAAAGGATCAAGGGAGATTTGCGCGCGGTCGTTCGCAAATCATCCGCAGTGCCAATAGCGTTTTAGCAGCGGAGGAAAAGTTTGCCTCCATTTTGGGTGGACCTTCGCATCGCGACCAAACTGAAGTGCTGCCTCCTTCGGTAAGTCTTGTCGGTAACAAAGATAAGTATGCGGGCGCGCAAAATGCTGCAGCCAACGCTACGCAAGCCTGGACTAAAGATTCTTCGGGAGTATTCGATGCTTCGGGTGCTTCAGGCACACCGGACGTTAAGGCTGCTGCTCCTTCGGCGGATATTGCTAACACTCCAGGGCTTAAAGAGGCGCGCGCGGCTTCTACCTTAGACGACCCAAGCATCGTTAAGATTCATGACTTTCGTCAGCAGGGTAATCTGGGTTATCTCATCATGGAGTACGTCGATGGCGTTTCTTTGGCAGACCTGATAACTAAGTACCCAGATTCTTTGGATGCCGATGTAATAGCTTCGGTTTTTAAGTCGGTCGCAAAGGCCTTGCAAGTTGCGCATTCTAAGGGCGTTTTACATCTTGATATCAAGCCTGCCAATGTTTTGGTAACGCCAAAAGGCCAGGTAAAGGTAGTTGATTTTGGCCTGGCGCGTCTTATGGATGAATCGGGCTTTGGCTCAGCTGCTTCAGGCGGCACTATAGGCTATATGCCGCCAGAGCAAATGCGCCAGGAAGAATTGGATCAGCGCTGTGACGAATGGGCTCTTGCCTCGCTTACCTACCAGCTTATTACAGGAACAAATCCTTTCATAGTTGATAGCTTGGACGAAGCTGAGGATGCTATTTATGGTGCTGAAATTTATGTCCCATCAGCTTTTAAAGAGGGGATAGACGAATCTATTGATGACATCATCTTTTGTGCCTTGGACCCAGACCGAGAAAATCGATACGACACGGTAAAGGCCTTTGCTAAGGAATTGCAACCTTGCCTTGGTAGTGTCAAAGAGGGTAAAGCCAAGTTAAAGAATTTGGTTTCGTCTATTAAAGGCCAGGCGGCTCTAGATGAAACTGATGATATGGAACCACTGGCAGATGCCAATGCGGCTGATGCCAAGGGGCCCTTTATGGAGTCCGCACAGCCAAGCATTCCTTTGGTTGATATGTTTGACACTCGTTCAAGCGCTATTTTTCAGCGAGTGTGCGCGGTTGTTGGTGTGTTGATTGTCGGCTTTGTTGCAGTAGGTAATTTTACTCCAGCGAATGATTGGTCAAGCCCTTTTGCCTGGGGAATCTATGGTGTTTTGGTTCTGCTTGCAGGTGTTTTGCCCCACCTAGGCATCTTGGCCACGCTTCTTTTGTTTGGTGCAGCTTTGATATGTAATGGTGGCATTGCAACAGGCGTAGTTCTGATATTGGTAAGTGCACTTTGGTGGTTTTTTGTAGGGCGCTTTAGCAATACCTCGGCCAATATTGCGCTTTCGACTGTGATATTTGGCGCCATGGGTGGCGCTGCTTTGGCTCCTCTTTTAGCTGGCTGGGCGCTTCGTTCTAAAAACGCGTTAGTTACTGCTTTTGAAAGCGTAGTAATAGCCTTTTCCTTCGGAGGGCTTGGGTCTTGTTCCTTGTTTGCCTGGGAGCCGCTTTCTCATTGGCAAATTCGTATGTGGACCGACCTTAACGCGAATTATTTAAGTATGGTTTGCGACCCTCAAATGTGGATTATGGCTTTTGCTTTTGTTTTAGCTGCGCTAGTAATGAGCCTTTTCTGCTATGCCAACCGTTCATGGCTAAATTACCTGGGCACAATTGCAGCAAGCCTTGTTCTAGTTGCTGCGTTGCTTATTGGAAAGCTTGCTATTACAAATGGCCTGTCGTTTACGCCAAGCACCTTTGCCCTCTTGCAGATTATTACAGTGGGAATTGTGATGCTTATTATTTGCTTGGCGGGTTGTCCTCAGAAATATGATGAGGACCTCGAATTCCATGTCGGCCGTTCTGCTTCATTAGAAGACGAGGTCCCTTGGTAGTAATAGGGCAGCAATCGGGTGATTAAAGAATCAGACGAGCCAAAGTGCTAATTAATGTAGTCAGATATTGCTGGCCACAAGTTGGTTTATTCGTGCGTTAGCGTTATTCCCACTCGTTGTAGGTGCCAGATTTTTCTTTCTTTTTGCGTTTAATGCGTGCACGAGTGCGCTTGAATTCGTAATTTGGATGGCGGTGCACAAAAATCACACGACAAATTCTTGTGATAACAAGAGCGACAAGAGCAACCGCTAAAAACATGCCAAAGAATTCAAGCATTCCCTGATTTCCTTCGGCAAAGCAATAAAGACAAACAAGGCCAAGCGCAATACTAAGTGCGCTGTTGATTACGGTAAAAACCTTAATAAGAACTTCTTTTGCGCGGTTGGGCGACTGTGTGTAGGCGACAACCAAATAGATAAGGCAGGCCAAAACAATAAGAACGACCACGAGTGGCAAGCATTGCATTAAGCGAAGGATTGCGCCCATGTTTTGTCCTTTCGTCAAGTCCTGTGCGTGGCATAATTCTAGCGTTATAAACTTAGATTGTTTGCTGGCAAATCTGGAAGGTACAAAATCTATGGCAGTTCAAGGCAATAATCCACAAAACCAGATTACGCGTATTCTGGTAATCCTTATTGCCGTAGTGCTTGTTGTTATTGTTCTTCGCTTGGTGGGCTGCATCGGCGGCGATTCTAATGATGATACCGATCAAGCTGCTACTCAAGACACTGCAACTCAGGTGCAAGATGGTTCTAGTTCCCAGTCGGACACTAACGAATCAGGCTCGCAATTAACTTCGCAATCAAGCGATTCTTCTAGTCAGGAAGATCGGTCTTCTTCCGACGCCACTCCGGCCGAATATTCCAATATCGACGAATCAGCGCTGCAGAATCTTTTGGGTAAAAAGGTGTGTAAGGCTTTAATGTCAAAGGCAAAGACCAACGAAGACGCTGCATGGATTGCTGCTCATTATCAGGATTACCAGCAATACGGCGAAGATCAGCAAATAAAGTTGCTTACATTGGCCTCGAAAGAAACGCAGGCTTTAAACTTTGTACGCAATTACACGGAAAGTGAAACTCAGGCTTCGGGTTCCTGTGATGCAATCCGCGATGGCGCAATGCCGGAACTTTATCAATGGGACACGCGTTGGGCATGGGTGAAATATAGTGAGCACTGTATCGGCACTTCGGGCTGCGGTGTTACTGCCTTGGCAATGGTGTATCAAGGCTTAACAGGCGACACCTCAAAATCGCCTTACGATTTGTCGGTTGACTCGGTTGAAAACGATTATGTTCACAGCGGCACAGACCCTGATTTCTATGCGTTTGAGGCTAAAAAGCTTGGTCTTAGCTGTGAAGAGGTTTCGGTAAGCTCTTCGAATCTTAAGAGCGCTCTTAAGAAGGGCAGTATTGTCATCATCAATGTTGGTCCTGGCGACTTTACAACGGGCGGCCACTACATCGTTGCTTATGCCGTTGATGGCTTGGGTAAGCTTCATGTTCGCGATCCTTACTCGGCGGTAAACACAGCTAAGACATGGGATTTAGATTCCGTCGTGAGCCAGGCAAAACGACTCTTTGTTTTTAGCAAGTAAAAGAATTTGCTAAGCGCGGGGCAAGGCTTAGCAAGCTAAAGATTGTTTTTGTTTAATTACAAAAGTCTGTTAAACATGCAGTTCAAGTTTATTTTGTTTCAACGGCTTTAAAACTTTGTCTTTACAGTGTCCTAAAGACGGCTAAATAGCCCCGCTAATAAATTTACCAACTAAAACTTTTGTAAAATTCCTGGTAGCATAACGGCATTCATGGAAGGCTTATGCCCCACTGAAGGGAGGGGGGTACCTAAGGTACCTGTAAAATGGCTAGTAAAGACTTGCAGCGTTCAAGCTTGCGTGTGCGTTTTGGTACACCGATTTTCGCTGTCATACTATGTCTATTCAGCCTTTTCTTTTTAGTTGGCAGTTGCTCTTTAGCAGCAAGTTACGCAAGCCCTTCTGCCTCTTCGGATTCTTTGTTGGCTGCTATTTCTACTTCGGATTCCCAAATGGGAACAAATTCTGATTCACAGACTGCAAGTTCATCAAGCTCAAATGAGAATTCGTCTCAATCAATAACGGCTTCTTCTGCTAAAGATCCGGGCTCCAATAGCTCCGACTCCAAGTCGGACAATTCTGGGACTGCGCAAAGCGATGATTCGGAGTCTGACTCGACGGATTCAAGCAACTCGGCTGGCTCTGATGACAGTTCTTCTGCGTCAAATTCTGACGGGTCCGGAGATAATTCTGAAACCGATGCTCAGGCACTCGATGATAATGCGGCATCTGTTGTAGATGATACTGCCGATACTACTGTTGCTACTGATTCTGATTCCTATGGTGACGACATTGATCCCGTCGTGGTCTACCTGCGCGCGTCCGTTAACGGCGAATGGAAGTACGTCGGCAAGGATGGCAAGCTCTATGACTCCAACACCGATGAGGGCTTCGAGGCTATCACAGTCACCAAGCAGGCCAACCGCGCCGGCGGCGACCGCGCCATCATACCGGCCTCGCTTCTCGAAAGCGCGCTCGCGAAGTTCGGCTTCTCAGCCTCCTCCGAGATCTCGCGCGCCGACCAAGACTACACCACGGGCTCGGTCGACTGGGGCAACTACCTCTTTGGCTACTGCGACTCGGACACCGAAACCATCTACAACGACGTCACCCCGCAGCTGGTGACCGGCGATGACGGCGCAAGCTCCTGGTATGTGTTTACCAAGGGCCGCCAGTGGATTCACCAGGACACGGGCGACAAGAGCCTCGATGTGTTCTACCTGCCCGCTAATCGCGACGACGGTGCGTTCGATAAGCCCAGCTCCTACTTTGCCGGAGACGGTAATTCCCGCGCCAAGACTAATGCCCAGGTCATTGCCGACAACAGCTTCTATACTGTGACCGTCGAGGACTTCGAGCACCACATCTACAGCGAGGGCGAGGATCTCCCGTCGGGCTATATCAATACCAACGCCGGCGCCTCAAAGCGTGTGTTTACCATCAAGAAGCCGACTGGTGACGCCTATAGGTGGCAGGTCGTGGCGGCAGATGGCTGCACGGCGAGCGTCGAGAGTATGAAGGACAACGGCGACGGCACACTCACCTACACGTTTGCCAACGTTACCGGCCCCGTGACTTTTGCGGCCGTGGCCTACGACACCAACAAATTCGACATCGTCTACAAGGCCGAGATGGACAACAGTGACCGTACGGCTCTTGGCAACATCGCGGTGAACCAGCAGGTCATCACTTCTAACGCCACTATCGGTGAGGACGAGGTGGGCACGCTGACGCTTCCCGTGGATGTTACGGGTCTGGAGTCCTACGCGCTTCTTGCTCCCAACTCCGACGTTGCGTCCGTTTACTGGACGCAGAGCACCACCCGCAAGTTTATCTATACCTTTATGGGGTGGAGAATTGTAGGTGACAGCTCGAACACGCTCTACCAGGCTGGCGAAGAGATTTCCTGTGACACCCTCAAGACGCTTGCCTACGATTCCGGTAGCGTGACCCTCAAGTCCGTCTGGTCCGCCAACGATACCAACACCACGACCCCCCACATCCGCAGTGCTAACTTTTATCTCAACCTCAATTGCGAGATTTTGGACGTTGATGGAAGCTCCACCTCGCAATCTTCCGACAAGTACACACAGTCTATTTACTCAACGCGTGTTTCAGGGACTGATACCTTTGGTGGTGGAAGCTTTACCTTGTTGGCACCAAAAAGTTCTGATTCTGCTTATGATGTAGACAAGCAGATCCGTAACGCTACTGCTTCCGGAACGGGTATTAAACCGCCTTCAACCTGGACTGACTACACTCAAGATGGTGTCACTTTCGAGCGCATCCCCACGGATGAAGAGGTCTTACAGCAGGTTCGTAACCTTGGTAGTCAAATCAAGATTGACGATGAGCTTATCCCCACAGAAAACCTTACCTCTTCGAACTTTACGGTGCGTTGGAGCGCTGTTAAATATGACACCACCGATGGTTGGCATATCGACGGCGTACTGGTAGCAAAGAAAGCACGCCTGGTAGTAAATAAGACCTTTGAGGGCGAGACGGACGCGCTCGAGACCTTCAAGCAGGAGCATGGCTATGATTCGCTAGACGAGTTTGATAGCTCTAAGGACTTCCATATTGACGTGACTCATGAGGCTACGGTTGACGGCACTACGAGCGACGTGACTGACTATCAGCTGTTACTGATTCCTGATTCCGAGCTCGATCATAGTGATACAAGTGACAGACGTTATGGCTACACTTCCTACGACAGTGCAACTAATACCTACACTTGGGAAATAGAATCGCGCCAAAATCGCTTATATACCGTTAAAGAAAATAACTATTACCTTGAAGATACCGATACCTGGAACAACCTTACCTGGTATGAAGTCCACAACTCTAACTCTACCTACAACACAGATGGCTGGACAGAATATGATATTGAAACAGGCGCTGCGGTAAAGGTACTTGCTGCAGCCTATCCTACTGATGTTCCCTCTTCGGCATGGCAAACAATCGGTTTTAGAAATGTTTACGTTCACAAGGGTACGCTTGCGGTATTTAAGAACGACTACACCACTGGTGCTTCAATGGCTAATGTTGCCTTTACGGTTGAACAATCAGACACTACCGGCACTACAAGTGCTCTCTATCAGAAAAAGGAACAAACGAATACACAACTGATACCGCAGTGTACACTCAGAACCCTGAAGCCTACGAAAAGGTTGTAGACAACAAGGCTAAGACCGATGCTGCGGGCGTCTTCTTCTTGTCTCTTGCTGCGCCTTCGGAATCCGCAGATGTAAGTGCCACTTATGAGCTTAAGGAAGATAAATCAACGGCAGTAGGTTATGACGGACCTGATGTTATTAAGTTCACTATGACTTACGAAAAAGGTATTGCCGATGGTAATGTTGAAACCGAAGGTGGTTCCTCGGAGGTTACCTGGGCTACGGTTGGTATCAATCAGTTCATCCTAAATATCTACAATCGTTCAACCGAATATACCTCGGTTACTGCAAAGAAACAGTGGGATGAAAGTACCGCAGATGAAAAGCCGGTAACGGTCCAGCTTTGGCGCAAATATGGCTCGGTTGAAGAGATAGTTCCTTCAAAGGGAGCCAACGATAAGAGCGTACTTGTTGACGTTGACGGAAACGAAGCTTCAAACGAGGTTCAGCTTAGCAAAGATAATTCGTGGACCTTTAGCTGGGGCAATTTGCCACTCTTCATTAACAACCAACAGGTGACCTATATGTTAAGGGAAACCTGGATTGGCGACCCTTCAAGCAGTGATTCCGTTGCCTATGATGCTGAGGCTGATGCAGAAGACGGTTATGCCGATTATGCAGTCACCACCGAAAATGGTCGCTACGTGGCAGGTGACATGCCCGATGCTGCCTCATATTCTGGCGATGAGCTGCGCAATCTTTACCCTTACGATACTCCTTGGTGGGAAAACTCCGAAGGTTCAATCGAGTATGCAAAACACGCTTTATTGGTAATTAATAACGCTGAAGTCAAAGGCGTAATTTCGTTTACTAAGAAGGATCGTGCAGGCTTGGAAGGTAAGCCTCTTGCGGGGGCAAGCTTTGCGCTTTATTCAGACGAAGCATGCACGAAGGAAATCGAAAGCGTTACCACAGAAGCAAATGGTCTTGCTGCCTTTACAAAGCAGCCTGCCGGTACCTATTACTTCAAGGAAACTAAGGCACCCGCTGGCTATTCATTTGATACTTCAGCGGTATACAAAGCAGTAGTTTCTAACGGCAGTCCTAGTATCACTAAACTTGGCGATACAGGTCATACGGTTATAACTTCGATTTATAACAAGTTTGGTGCAGGCTTAAATATTAAAAAGATCGGTGAAGGCGATATCGATTCAGCTGAAGGTGTTTCGGGTGCTACGTTTAAGCTCACCAAAAAAGATGGCACTGATGACTGGGCTGATCCCCAAGAGTTAACAACTGATGCAAATGGTGGTTTAAGTTTTACGGGAATCGATCAAGGAACCTATACCCTCACTGAGGTTCAGAGCCCTGCTGGTTACGAAGCTTCTTCTGGCGTGAGCCTTGAATTCACGGTCGAAACAGATGAAGTAACCGGTAAAACTACCTTCAAACTAGCAGATGAAAGCCTTATTAATCCAGATGGCGATACCTTCGTAAAGTGGGCCGATAGCTCAACCGAAGCCAACATTGCCTACACCTTAACGGTTCGAAATACCTCTTTAGTAAGCCTGCCAACAGCAGGTGGTATGGGCATTGGCGTTTTTGTGCTTGCTGGCACTGGCTTAATGCTGCTGGGTGGCTGCTGGTATTACTGCAATAGGCGCAAATACTTCCGCCGTGGCAGAAGGGGTGGTTTGCATGCCTAGATTTTGGGCTGCCGGCTACCCGCATGGATGTCACGGCAAAAAGATGAAAGCCTAAGTCCGGCTTACTGTGCTTACTTATAAAGCATGTGGGTGTGGCCAAATCTAGTTGTTTATAAAGTGTCTATGACAAGCTGTCATAGACATAAAGAGAAAGGAACCAAGATGAGCATGACAAAAAGGATAGGAGGGGCAGTATTTGCCCTGATATTTGCCTTGCTCGCAAGTATCGGTATCGCAACAGGCTCGGCTTATGCGGAAACTTCGCAGTATGCTAAGACCCTTACACTCACGGGCCTTGCGAACGGCGAGACCGTGCAGGTTTACAAGCTCATGAGCTACGGTGCTGACTACAACACCTACTCATACGACACAACCGCAACCGACGGCAAGACGAGCTTTGATGCTTATCTTGAGTCTGCTGCTACGGCCGCAGGCAAGAGCAAGGACGAGTACCTTGCAAGCCTCTCAAGCAGCTCAAACCCAACACTCTCGAACTTCCTAGCCCAGTATCTTTATGGTACGGATGCCTACGCTAAGCCTGCTGCTGCCGAAACGACGGTGTCTGGCACCAGTGCTCAGCTCACGTTCGAGCCTGGTTACTATCTTGTCTCCGTCAAGACCATGGGTAGCGCATCGAGGGTTTACACTCCCTTCTCTGTCTTTGTGAAGATGAACGGTGAAACATCGACCATCAAGGCAGGTGACGGCGGCGAAGGTACCACTACTGTTGCTATGAAGAGCACCGATGGAGCAACCATCGAAAAGAAGGTTATGCGTGCCAACGGTACCGACATGGATTCTACTTGGAAGAGCACCAAGGCTGTCGCTGTGGGTGAGACCGCTACCTATCGCGTTAAGTTGACTATTCCCAACTGGGACAACACTACGACCCCGCGTCTGGTTCTCAATGATTCTCTGACTAACCAGCAGTACGTTAATGGCAGTGTGAAGATTTACGCTGCGGAAGGCGACGCTAACAGCAACTACAAGCCCACCACGGCCGTTGAAAACTGCATTTCTGAGGGAACCATCGGTGCTTATGCTAACGGCACCCAGAAGGTTTCGTTTGATATCAACTCGCAGAAGCTTACTGGTGGCGCTACCTACTACATCACCTATGATGCCAAGGTTACGACCGATATTACTGGTACCACGAATACTGGTGATACTAAGGCTACCAACTCCGCTAAGCTCACCTACAGCACGAGCGATAGTTCATACTCCGATACAACAGAGAGTAAGACCACGCTCTACACCTATTCCGCTAAGCTCACCAAGCACGACATGGATAACGCTTTGCTCCCAGGCTCTGGCTTCACCGTGTATTCAGACGAGGCTTGCACTACTGCCATCAAGTTCGAGAAGGTCATGACTGGCGATTCTTCTTGGTATTATCGTCCCTCCGATACTGGCTCTATCACCGAGCTTAGCGCCGAAGGCGATGACTCTTGTCTGACTATTAGGGGTCTCGATCCTTATAAGGACTACTACTTCAAAGAGACCACCACACCCAAGGGTTACTATGCACCTTCTGGTGCGTTCAAGATCGATCTTGCTTCACAGATGATCGAGGCAGACAATACGGAACACTCAGGCACCCTTTCAGGCGACTCCGCGGTTACGGCTCTCGTTGATGCTGACAGCGCCCTTGTTAGTGGCAACGTTGATAGTGACCACGCCAACCAGTACGACATCGTAATTAAGAACTCCAGCACGCCTTCGTTGCCCACCACTGGTGGCATGGGTACGCTGCTCTTTACGATTGCAGGCATTGCATTGATGCTTATTGCTGCAGGCGTTTACTTTGTTCGCCGCAAGAAGAGCAACAACTAAGTTCTAGCTAAGACCTAAATTACAAATAGACGATGATGGCAGGAAAGGAGAGATATCGTGGCTGATAAAAAAGCACCAGGATTCCTTATACCTGCCATCATCTTTATTCTTGGCTTATGTATTCTTCTTTATCCGACTGTGAGCGACTTATGGAATCAGTTCCGCCAAAACCAGCTTATCGGAGATTATCAGGAAGCTGTGCAGCAGCTTTCTGACGAGGATTACGCTCGAGCCAAGGCGGCAGCAAAGAGATACAACGCTTCTTTACAAGTGAGCTTTGCTGACGCTTTTAGTAGCACTAAGTCCGAGGCTAGTTCTGACGATGAATACTGGCAGCTGCTTAATGTCGCAGGTAATGGCGTTATGGCCTATGTCGAAATTCCTAAAATCAGCACTCGTCTTGCAATTTATCATGGTCTTTCAGATGAGGTTTTGCAGACGGGTCTTGGTCATGTGCTAGGAACTTCGCTTCCTATAGGGGGCAATGGTACTCATTGCGTTGTGGCTGGTCATCGCGGTTTACCTTCGGCTCTGCTCCTTACTGATCTTGATCAGGTAGTAGAGGGCGACCGTTTTGCGGTTTATGTGCTCGACGAAAAGCATTGCTACGAAGTTGACCAAATTAGCGTGGTGGACCCTGAGGATATTTCGACTTTGGAAATCGACGAAAATCAGGATTATTTCACCTTCATAACTTGCACTCCCTACGGTGTTAATACCCAGCGTTTGCTCGTTCGTGGTCATGCGGTTGAAGACGACACTCAGCTTGGCTCGGTAGACCCCTGGCAGCAGTTCTTAACGAGTCTTGGTTGGCAAGGTAAGCTCGCCCTGGCGCTTATCGCTTTGCTTGTTGTTGCCTTGATTGTGCGTGCCTTAAAGCGCCGTAACCAAAAGAATGCGCAAAACATAAACAAGCTTGGCGCTTTTAGCGTATTGCTTGTAGCAGCAGTTTCTTTCTGCGTAATACCTGGTCAAGCTCAAGCACTTACTACGCCCGACCTTTCTCAAAAAGGAAGCATTATGCTTTCTTGCGCCTATGATTCGACGCCTATTTCTGAGCTTGAAGCAAGCTTATACCAAGTGGCGCAGTTTAAAGAAGACGGCTCCTTTGAGCTGGATGATGCTTTTGCAGCCACTGATATCGATTTAAATACCTTGAGCGCCGCAAGCGAGTGGCGCAGTGCAGCTACTACTTTGCTTAAGCATGCGAGGGAAAATAAGCTAAGCAGCTCTAGCTTGAAAGCTAATAAGCTTGGTGTCGCCTATTCGGGCAATCTTGAGCCTGGTATGTATTTGGTTTCCATTACGACGAAAAATTTGGACGGTTACAAATACTCAAGCTCTCCAGTTTTGCTGTCGGTGCCTTCGATGACTGAAGACGAAAACAGTTGGACCTATAACGTTTTTGCTCAGCCAAAGTTTGAGCGCACGAAAATAAAAGCTTCGGGTACAGCTACTAAAACAAGCAGCAAAGATAGCGGAGCTACTAGCAAAGATTCGCAGGCTGGCGCCGACGATTCGCATGGCTTATTGCAAACGGGGGATATAGACCGCCTGTTCCTTATTCTTGGCTTAGTGGTAATGATGCTTGGTGTGGTTGGTATTGCCCGTGCGGCTCGTTATCGCCTAGGAAAGTCCCGCTAGGTCGCGCACAACCTGACCAGCGATAATAAGTCCAACAACCGAAGGCACAAACGAAATACTACCGGGAGATTGCTTTATGCGTTTTCCGGCTGCGGCTTCTGCGGCAAGTTCTTCTTCAGATTTGATAGGGGAGCGGGGTGGCTCGGTAGAATAGGCTACCTTGACACCGCGAATGCCTCGCTTACGCAGTTCTTTGCGCATAACTTTTGCCAGGGGGCATACGCTGGTTTCTTCGATATCAGCTACCGTAAAGCGCGTTGGATCAAGCTTGTTTCCTGCTCCCATTGCGCAAATTACAGGAGTTTCAGCAAGTTTAGCCTGCTCAACCAAGGAAATCTTTGCAGTTACGGTATCCATAGCATCAACGACATAGTCGTATTGGCTCAAATCAAAACGCTCTTGGGTTTCGGGCAGATAAAAGCACTCGTGGGTATAAACCTTTGCATCTGGATTGATGTCAAGCACACGCTCTTTTGCGACCTCAACCTTTGGTCTACCAACGGTGCTATGGAGCGCCACAATTTGGCGATTGATATTGGTTTCATCTACGCAGTCTTTGTCGATGAGGGTAAGTGAGCCTACGCCGGCGCGAGCAAGTCCTTCAACAACAAAACCACCAACACCGCCAACGCCAAAAACTGCAACGTGGCAGTTTGCAAGGGAGTCTACGGCATCGCCAATGATGCGGCGTGTACGCTGATGTTGGTCAACTTTATTCATGAGTTCCTCTTCTTGGGACTTGGCTTGGCTTGGTTTGGTCGGGCTTAGTCGCGCTTGTCACCAGCAGCGAGTACATCAGCGGTGGGCGCGCCTGATAACTGGTATGCCTCAAATGTTGTGGCACAAGAAATGCCTAACAAAAAAATACCCGACACCCAAGATAGGTGCCGGGTATTAGTGAGTGAAATTAGAGCAGCTTAGTGATGTCGCCTAGGATGGACTCAAACGAAACACCGCGTGCTTCGAAGTCGGGCTGCTTTGCGCTTACGAGCATGGCGTCATGAGTAAAGCCGCCAGCAAAAGCTACTGCTTCTTCAAGGCTTTTACCAGCCATAATGGCTGCCAGCAAAGAAGATGCGTAAACATCGCCAGTGCCATGAAGCATGTAGGGCAAGTACTCGTTGCTAACCTCGGTGAAGGGGACAAGTTCGCCTGCAACAAAGTTACGAATGACGCTTTCGCCCTCGCGCTGAATGCCCTTCAATACGACATTCTTTGCACCCTTGGCAAGCAACGCGTCAATAATGCGCTTTGCTTCTTCGTCGGAGATGTCGGTACCAGCCCAGTCGTCTCCAATAGGTTCGCCAAGAATGATGGCAGCCTCGGTAAGGTTAGGGGTAAGAATGTCAGCATCGGCAGCAAGATCGGCCATAGCCTGGCAAAGCTCGGGGGTATAGGTTGGATAAACCTTGCCATGGTCAGCCATAACGGGATCAACAAGCTTTAGAGCCTTTGGGTAGGTTTCGTAAAGGTCGCGAATACGAGTTACCTGTTCGGCAGCGCCAAGGAAACCGGAGTAGATGGCGTCAATTTCAACACCAATACCCTTCCAAGCATTGACGTAAGGCTCCATGATTTCAGTGGTGTCATGCATGTACCAGCCGGGGAAGGCGGTATGGCTGCTAAAGAGGCCCGTGGGAACAGGGCAGACGTCGCAGCCTGCAGCGGAAAGCACAGGGATAGCAACACCAAGTGAACATTTGCCGTAGCCGCACAGGTCATGAACTGCGGCAATGCGGGGGATGTAATCAGGGTTTGTAGAGCGGTCGTACAAAACGCTTGAACTCATAAAAGTTCCTTTCTTAATAAGCTCAGGCAGTCAGCGGTATCTGAGCCTGTTTATTAGCAGTAGATTTTTTATAGCTGTTTCAGTATTGGTCGCAGGACGAATTGCAAAAGTTTAACTTATTCAAAATATTCTGCGTCACGTTCTTTATCAGCGTGATCGACAAAACGTTTGCGCGTGCGATATTCCATAACTGCGGCGGCAATAATGCTAATGACCAGGCTTGCTCCAATAAGCACAGCCAAGCCAGCGTAACTTTCAAACAAGAAAGAATAAATTGCCCCGAAATCCATGAGGCTCCTTTCGCCAAAGCCCTCGATTATATGGTCAAGCATAAAGTATACTAATTCGAACCCTTTAAAGGGATGATATTCGTTTTAGTCGAAAGGTAAGCCATGTTGGACATTCGGTTCGTTCGTGATCATGAAGCAGAAGTAGCTCAAGCTATGAAGAACCGCAACCACTCATGGGACCACGAGCGCTTTGTTTCACTTGACGCTGAGCGCCGCGCCACCATTGCTTCTGAGGAAGAGCTGCTTGCACGCCGCAACGCCGCTTCCAAGGAAATTGGTTCTCTCATGCGCGATGGTAAAAAAGACGAAGCTGAAGCTTTAAAGGCCGAGGTTTCCGAGCTTAAAGAAAAAATTGCAGCTTTGGCCGAAAAGCGCGAAGAAGTCGAAGCTGATCTTAATAGCATCATGATGTCGACTCCTAATATTTGCCATCCCACCACTCCCGTTGGAGAGTCTGAGGACGACAATCCTGAGGTTCGTCGTTGGGGCACACCTACCGAGTTTGACTTTGAGCCTAAGCCTCATTGGGATTTGGGTCCCGAACTGGGAATCATTGACTTTGACCGTGGTGTCAAGCTTGCTCACAGCCGTTTTTATTGCCTGGCTGGCAAGGGAGCTCGTCTTGAGCGCAGCCTGATTAATTTCATGGCTAATACTCACACTTCTCGTGGTTATAAAGAATGGTGGGTTCCCGCAATTGCAAACGCAGAAACTCTTACTGGTACTGCTCAGCTTCCTAAGTTTGAAGAGGATCTTTTCAAGACCACCGATGGCATGTACCTCATTCCTACCGCTGAGGTTCAGCTGACCAATCTTCATCGTGACGAGGTCTTAGAGGCAAAAGATCTTACTACCAAGTACTGCGCATTTACTCCTTGCTTCCGCTCCGAGGCAGGTTCTGCTGGTCGTGATACGCGTGGCATTATTCGAGTGCATCAGTTCAGTAAGGTTGAAATGGTTAAGTTCACCAAGCCCGAGGATTCTCAGGAAGAGCTCGAGCTTATGGTTGAAGATGCCGAAAATATCCTTCAGCTTTTAGGTCTACCTTACCGCGTTATTAGCCTTTGCACTGGCGATATTGGATTCTCCAGCTGCAAGACTTATGACTTGGAAGTTTGGCTGCCTTCTTACAACGCTTATAAGGAAATTTCTAGCTGCTCTGACTGCTGGGATTTCCAGGCACGCCGCGCCAACATCAAATATCGCGACCCCGAAAACTTTAAGGGCACGCGCTACGTTCATACGCTCAATGGTTCTGGCTTGGCTGTTGGTCGTACGATGGCTGCAATTATCGAAAACTATCAGCAGGCAGACGGCTCTATTAAGGTACCTGAGGTTTTGGTTCCTTATATGGGCTGCGAATACATCTTGCCTGAGGAACTCTAAGGAGCAAACGCCCCTCGATGGTTCGCGGTTTATTTACACAAGAACATCCCACCAGGGGTGATAAGCAGGGGAGGCCTACTCAAAAGGAGGCCTCCCCTCGTCGTGCTACTCGTATACGTCAGGATCAGGCGGCTCAGGAGCCTATGCAACAGGTTCGCGTAAACAACGATGGCCAGAATCGTGTGCGACAGAACCGCACGGGCCAGAATCGTGGGGAACAGAACCAAACAAACCAGACCCGTGTGCGTCAGTCTCGTGTAAGTCAAGGCCAAGTAGGCCAGGGCAGCGTGCAGCAGGACCATGTAGGGCAGAATCGCCTGCGTCAGGATGGCGCTAGGCTGCGCGTAGATGGTGCAAAGTCCAAGAGCACAGAAAGCTCGCGCTATTCACGTGATTCTTATCGCGAGGCTCGCAAAGAGCGTACGCAAAAGCGAGAACGTAAGCGCCTATGGATTTTTGCTGCGGCCTTCGTTGCGGCTTTGGTTGCGGTGGCACTCGTTCTTTCTTGGAATTTTTGGTGGCGCTACGACGATGCTAAAGATATTCAGGGAACCTGGATTCAATCCGACACCAACAACCAAGTAATAATTACGGATTCCCAGATTTACCTGACATCCTCACTTTTCTATAACTACACCCTTGATGAGGATTCTAAGCACATCATTTTTAGCTTTGAAGATAAAGAAGGAAGCGGCGTTTATTCCTTTAGCGACGACCGTAACACCTTAACGATTGCCGAGGTTGATCCTGATGCAACAACGGACGAAAGTCCGAATGTTTATACCACGCTTACGCGTGTGCAGGATTCTTCGGAGGCTGATAATTCGGAGGCATCCGCTGGCTCTGAATCTGCAGACTCAGGCTCCAGTTCGGATGCTTCGGCTTCTACGGACTCAGATTCAGGAGACTCCAGTTCTTCAAGTTTAGACTCTTCAGGTTCAAGCTCTACCAGCTCTGATGATTCATCCTCAGCCAGCGATGAATCCTAGATTTAGATGGATACCCCACGCTTACAAGTTAAAAAAATCACGGTGCTGCCTGACAGATTAGAGGTTATTGTCAAACTGCGCGATGAAGCATCGCGCCTGGTTAGCCGTCAAATCGCAGATGCTTGCTTGGCTAAATATCCCGAGCTTTTGGCTCATCCTTGCAAGAATAGCTGCGGCCCTTTGTTTGGGGATATTCTTTATTCTACAAGTCTGCCGCATCTTCTTGAGCATCTGGTAATTACCTTGCAGGTGCGCTCCGATGCTGCTAATAACAGGACGCCTTTTTCTTACCTGGGCACTACAGAGTGGTTAAACGTATCAGGTTTGCATCAAGGGGCAAATACGAAAGCGTCCGAGTGTAGCTTGGAAGCAAAGCTTAGCCTGCGTTTTCGCAATGACATCGTTGCGCTTTCCTGCTTAAACGAAGCTGTTGATTTTTTAAATAAGTGCTAGATAAGCGCAGGTAGTTGCTTTATTTGGATGGCGGAAGAGCCTCTGACGTGCAGCAGTTGCCGCTTTGTTTAAGCTAAAGAAGGTCGCCTTGTGTTTCAGGATTCACGAATTTGAATCGGGGCAGATTCGGACGAACTAGTGTGAGTGTTTCTTGTGTCGTTCGTGTTGTCCGCGTGGATTACGTCATTTCTACCTAATGTGTGGCTTGCAACTATATAATGTGTTCAATGAGCTTTTGAGCTTGTTAAACAGGTGATTCAAGCCGGCAAAAGCCGCTTTAGCGCAGCAGTAGCTGCAAGAAGGGAGTCCCCATGGGTAGGTTTACAACTTTATTAGTTGGCGGTGCAGTTGGTGCTGTTGCAGCTTTCTTGTTTAGTCCTCGTAATGGCGCTGAAAATCGTGCAGTTTTAGCCGAAAAGATTTCCAAGGGTGCCGAGAATCTTCCTGCTGGCGTTAAGGAGCAAGCAAATAATGCGGTTTCCGCTCTTGCTTCTGGTTCTACTGTTGCAATCAATACTGTGGTAGACAACGGTTCCGATGCCCTTAAGGTTGTAAAGGGTAAGGTTAAGCCTATTCCTTCTACGGTTGAGCAAGTTGCTGCCCCTGTTCTTTCCGAGGCTGACGATCTGCGCGAAAAGATCGATGCCGCTCGTGAACGTATTGCAAGCCAGGTCGCCAAAAACGCCGAGGCTGTTCAGGACGCTGCTGTTGATAAGGTCCCTGGTTTAGTCGACGCTGCTCTTGAGGCAAAGGCTCAGGCTGGCGCTCATGCAAGCTCTGCGCAAGAGGCTCTTTCTGGTACCGCTGCCGCTCTTAAAGAGCGCATTGTTGGCGCTGCCCAGGAAACCGCAGAGGCTACTTCCACCGCTTCTGACGAATCCGAAGAAGTAGCTAACAAGGAATAATTTAAAGAATAAACTCCCCGTCAGCAGCTGAGCCTTGGGCTTTTAGGCTGTTGGCGGGGTTCTTTTATACTGCGCTCAAATTCGTACACCAGGTGTTTGAGCTTTGATATTTGCGAGGACAAATGAGCAAGACAACATTTTCAGTTAACGAGCTGTGCGGTAAGCCAGTGTTTGATTGTGCTCGCAATGGTAAACGTATTGGCAAGGTTCATACCTGCATTTTTCATCCATCCCGAAGGCTCGTAGTAGGTTTTACGGTTAAGCGCCCTGATGTCGCATGGATGTTTCGTCGTTCCGATTTGTTTGTGGCCTATGATGCTTTTCAGGTAGAGGGCAAAAAGGTTTTTGTTCAAGATGACGAGGCAACAACGGGCAAAGCTGCCTGCAAGCGCTTGGGCGTTTCCTGGGACGATTGCATTATTTGGCAAGGCTTGCCGTTGGTTACCGAAGAAAACGAAAAGCTTGGCCATGTGGGAGATGTTGAATTCGACGCCCAAACAGGTGAAGTCGTAAGCCTGAGTGTTGATCAGGGTGCAACCCGCAATGCTCTTTTAGGTATGTCCCATTTAACGGCAGATCAAATTCAGGGCTTTAAATTTGGCGTAGGCGATAATCTTGATTTAGCTAGCGACGGCGAATTTACACAAGGCGCTCTCATTATTTCCAACGATGCTCTAGAGGCAGAAAAACTTGGTGGCTTGGCCGAAAAGGCGGGCGAGGCTTCCGCTGTTGCCGCATTCAAGGCGGGTGAGGCTGCGAAGGTCGCTAAGCCAAAAATTAATGAAGCCACACAAAAAGCCAAAGAAGTTGCCGCCGATGCTAAAGAAAGCGCTTCAACAGCAGCCGAGCAGGCCGCTATCGCTTGGCGTGAGCGTCCTAGTGGTGAAGAGATGACCGAGCGGGCAAGCGGCGCTCTTGAAGATGGCGCCCTAAAGCTTGGTAGGCAAATAGGTAAGGCTCGTGGAATGTTTGCGGGCTTCAAACAGAATTACAAGCAGGCACTCACTGAGGGAAACCACACTGAGGCCAAAGGCAAGGACGAATAATGAACGGCAACAAGCAGGCTAACGAGCTTGAACAAAGTACTGAAGGTCAGGCTGCTACCAGTCAAACCACCGAAGGTCAGGTTGCTGCAAAGCTTGAACAAAGTGGCGGTACTATCACGCTTTTTGGCCGTCAGGTAAAGCAGGCTGACCTCTTTAAGCTTCTGGGTTTGCTGGTCTTTTTTGTTGTTGTTGGTGTTATTGCTGCTGTTTTGTATCCAAGCTTCAGCGGGCTTTTTGAAGAAGGCGGCGTAGAGCGTACTATCGAGCGCATTCAGAGCCGTGGTGCTTTTGGTGTTTTAAGTCTCTTGCTTATGCAATTCCTGCAGATTGTGGTTGCCTTTATTCCGGGCGAGGTTGTTCAAATTGCTGCCGGCATGTTGTATGGTCCCATCTGGGGCTGCGTCCTTATTTTTATTGGCTGCGTAATTTCTAGTGCCTTTATTTATGAGTTGGTGCACAAGCTTGGTGCTCCGTTTGTCCAAGACATGATTGGCGAAAAGAACCTTGCAAAGGCACGTGCCTTTGAGGAATCGGGCAAGCTAAATGTGCTGGTATTCATCCTGTTTTTGATTCCTGGCATGCCTAAAGATACCTTCACCTATCTTGTTCCGCTTACCAATATGAAGCTGGTTCCCTTCCTTATTATTTCTAATTGCGCACGTATTCCAGGAATTCTAATTACAACTTTTGCTGCGGGTGGCTTGGCTGATGGTGACTACACCTCAAGCATCATCATTTTTGCTATTGCGGCCGTTATTGCCATTATTGGAATGCTTGGATATCGCTGGTATAGCAAAAAGAAGGGGCTCTAGTTTTAAGATGAGCCGGCATTTGTCGTATTATCTAAGGGCTACACATATTTGTACTGAGTGCCGTAAAAACCGAGCAGGTATCTTTATGCTCTGTAGGCTTACGGCATCACATAACTAAAGGGGATTTAAATGTCTAACGTGGGAAGTTTTGAAGCAAGTGTTAAGCGTTCAGAAGCGCTTGTGGCTGATCTGAATGAAAATCCTGCTAAATACACTATGCTTACGGGTGATCGTCCTACTGGTCGTTTGCATTTAGGTCACTACTTTGGCACCATCACTGAGCGCGTTCGTATGCAGAATCTTGGTGTTAATACGCGTATTGTTATTGCCGACTACCAGGTTATTACCGACCGCGATACAACCGCAAATATCCAAGACAACGTCTACAACATGGTCATGGACTATTTGGCCTGCGGTATCGACCCAGAAAAGACGCCCATCTTTACACACTCTCAGATTCCCGCCCTCAATCAGCTGATGCTGCCCTTCCTTTCCTTGGTTACCGAGGCTGAGCTGCAGCGCAATCCTACTGTTAAGTCAGAAATGGAAGCATCAGGCCATGCATTGACAGGCTTGCTTCTTACCTATCCTGTGCATCAGGCCTGCGACATTTTGTTCTGTAAGGGCAACGTTGTTCCTGTTGGTAAAGACCAGCTGCCTCATATCGAGCAGACTCGCCTTATTGCTCGCAAATTTAACGAGCGCTACGCTAAGATCTTCCCTGAGCCTGAGGCAATTTTGCAAGACACGGTAGAAATTCCTGGCTTGGACGGCCGCAAGATGTCTAAGTCTTACGGCAATGCAATCAGCCTTTGCTTCACCGAAAAAGAAACCGAAAAGCTTATTAAGAAGTCTCAAACCGACTCCGATCGCTTTATCACCTTTGATAAAGAAAATCGCCCCGGCGTTTCTGCTCTGCTGACCACTGCCGCTTTGTGTACTGGTCGTACCGAAGAAGAGATTGCAGCCGAGATCGGCAATGATGGCGCAGGTGCTCTTAAGCGCTACGTCACTGAATCAGTCAACAATTATTTGGCGCCTATTCGCGAGCGTCGCCGTGCTTATGAACAGGACCTTGATTACATCAAGGATGTTCTGCACGAAGGAAATCGCAAGGCTAACGAAATGGCAAATCAGACCTTGGAAGAAGTTCGTGCTGCCATGGGAATGGTTTACTAATTCCTTAATCGAATTTACTAAAAGCCTAAAACGCAAATTGAGCCGCATAAAGCGGCTCAATTTGTTTGGGTAGCTGAGTCCTACCCTAGGAGGCTCTGTTTACTTCCTTAGAGGTTTTCGAGCGTATGGCTCTTATCCTTGGCAATCAGGAAGTACGCGGTTGCTGCGATTGACCATGCCCAAACTATGTGTCCGAAGATTTCAGAGAAGTGCTCGGTCCAAGGCTGATCCCAAGGAGCAGGAACGGTTCCGAGTGCAGGCATCAGAATTACGTGCCAAGCTACCCATAAGACAAGACCATAAACGGCACCCTGTGCAATGCCTACTTTCTTCCACTTCTGGATAAGTGCGATGAAGAGAATCGAGAAGACGATTGCGAACGAGAAGTGCAGAATGAGCGTAAACCAAGCAACAGGCTGGTCTGCAAAATAGATTGTGTTAAAGATGATGTCGTCTGGGATGCCGATCTGCTGAGCAAGATGCTGTGGTGGGTTAATCTCATTACGAGCGATAGTGCGGGGAGGGAAGATGTTTTCCCAACCGATTTTGACCATGCCCGAAATCATGCCAGCAATAAAGCCATACCAAATGATTTTCCAGGCTTTCATCCCCTGCGATGCGTTAGCCATGATGACCCCTTTCCTTTGGGTTACTACTTGGCTAAGGGCAAGTCTTTCAAGATGCCGACAAACTCCATGGCTCATAGTTAAAGTTTTGTTGGTACCTTGATTATTTGCATTATCAGCCTAGACTCAGTAGCTGAAGCAAATACCTTGCCCCTAACCCATTGAGCTGTCTACTCTAAGTTTCCTATAAGTCTAGTAATAAAATATCGAAATAATTTATATATTTTATTTACAAATACCCCTGCATTGTAAAGTTTTCATAAATTACAGGTAAAAGAGACTGTTTTGTAATGGAAAAAAGTTTCTATACTCTTCTCTGGTTTTAGATTAAGGGGATAGCTTATGAACCAAGTAGAGCAAACACAATCAGAGAATGCTTTATCACGTAGGACGTTTTTAAAGGCTAGTGGCATTTCAGCTATTGGTTTAAGCCTTATGCTTGCCGGTTGTAGTAGTACCAGCGGCTCTAGTAAGCAGGAGTCGTCGTCTGGTGACTCTCAGAAAGATCTTAATTATGATGAGATAAGCTATGACCTTATCCAGAAGGCATCTGAGGTTCTTGCTGACGTCACTATTGCAACGCCACTCAAGCAGGTCAACCTGCCCTTAGATGATGGTCCAGAAGTTTATTTAAAGCTCGAAAACCTGCAGCACACTGGCGTATTTAAGCTGCGTGGTGCTTACTTCAAAATGAGTACGCTTACCGATGAAGAAAAGAAGCTTGGCGTTGTTACCTGCTCGGCTGGTAACCATGCGCAGGGCGTAGGCTACGCATCGCGTGAGTTTGGTATTCCTGCCACCATCTTTATTCCTTCCATTGCGCCACAGTCAAAAATTGATCGCACACGTGCTTACGGTGTTGATATTGAATTGATTGATGGCAGCTTTGAGGCGGCAAAGAAGGCTGCCGAGAAATTTGCTAAAAAGACCGGCGCAATCTACGTGCCCCCTTACAACGATGCTTGCATTATGGCTGGTCAAGGAACTATAGGTCTTGAGATTATGGACTCCTGTAGCGATCTTGATGCAATCGTTGTGCCTGTTGGTGGCGGTGGTTTGATCGGTGGTATTGCGCTGGCTGCAAAGACAATCAATCCCGACATCAAGATTTATGGCGTTGAGTCCGAGGGCGCTCCTTGCATGTATGAATCTCTTAAGGCTGGAAAAGCTACCACGGTTAAGACCGAGGAATCTTTGGCTGACGGCTTGGATATTGCTTGCCCCGGAGATAAAACTTTTGCGGTAGCCCAGGAGTATGTTGACGAGGTAGTTGTTGTTACTGAAAAGCAGATTGCCAAGGCAATGAAGGAACTTGCCATTGAAGAAAAGATTATGGCAGAAGGCGCGGGCGCTTGCGCATACGCTGCAGTATCTCAAGGTCTTATTTCTTTTGACTCTAAAGCAAAGGTTGCTTGTGTTGTCTCTGGCGGAAATGTCGATCCCGCAACCATTTCAAAGATTATTACGGACTAAAAGCTGGATGGGAAATATGGCATTTCATTTTTGGCTAGAGCCTGTTAAGCAAGCGCACGGTAAAGTCTTGAAATGCACGCCCGTTCTGCTATTCAAAAAGAGGAGGCCACTGGCCTCCTCTTTTTTCATGCGCTCACTGCTTCATGCTTTTGTGTGCGGATTTCTTTGAAATCCTCTTCATAGTTTTAAGAGCGTACTTTTCGAAACTTCACCGTGCGCTTTGATAGGTTTAAGTGGGCGATAGCCTGAGCGGACTTCGCCGTGCGTTTAGCCTTGACCTCGTATGTGCTTATAAATAACGCCTCCCATTCTTTATGTTTAAGAACAGGAGGCGTTTGCTTGTAGGGATTCTAAGCGCTACGGGCTAAGCTGCTAAGCGTCGAGGTGAATCTCTTTAAGCTTTAGCAAGCTCAGCTTCGGGGGTATTGCCGGCAGCTAATGCTTCGATAGAAGTGATGTTTGCCATGGTCGAACGGATGATGTCGGAGCGTGAAATGGATCCGATAAGTACGCCATCCTTGTCGACAACAGGTACCTTCTTGATCTTCTTTTCGGAAAGTAAGCTACAAGCTTCATCAAGGTCGCTGCCAGAGGTAACAGAGACAACATTCTTGGTAGCGATACGCATAACGTTCATGTCGATAAGGTCGGTAATGCGCTTCATGAAGTTTTCGTTGTCGGGCACGCGGTAGAGCATCATGGTGCTGTCAAGAATTGCGGCGTCGCTACGGCCAATGTACTTCATGATGTCGCCGTCAGAAATAAATCCAACAACATGTTTGTCTTTGTCGACGATGGGTACACCAGAAGTCTTATTTGCTGCCAGAATCTGAGCAACTTCACGGACGCTATCGCTGTCATGAACAAAATAGGGTTCGCTGTTCATAGCTAGGTCAACAGCTATGTGATCGTCTGCCTTGGTGGGAAGGCGCATTGCGTCAACGGCGGCAGCGGTAGAGGATGTAGGCTTGGAATCCTTTTCGCGAACAACTACGCTTACAACGATAAGAACCACAATCATAACCAGAGCAGTAAACATGAATGCAATACGGTCGCCAGTCATCGTTTGTTCAAGCGCGGGCATTTCGGGGAAGAGGAAAGTTGAAGTAGCCGAAAGCGAAACCAGAATTGCAGTACCAAGAGAAGCGCCAACTTGGTTGGTGGTGTTCTGCAGGGCATTTGCATGCTGGATAACGCTGTTGTCCAGAGAGTTAAGGCCCCAGGTATTAAGGGGAGTAATAAGTGCCTGCATACCAATGCCAAGGCAGCTGTAAATCAAGATAATAAAGATGATGGGCGTATCAAGGTTAAAGCCTACCAAGCCACAGCCACCAACAGCAGCAATTACAGCGCCGGGGATAATTACGCGGCGAGGTCCAACCTTGTCGAAAAGGCGGCCAGCAAAGAAGCCCATTGCAGCACCTAAGACTGCGCCGGGAAGCATGATCAAACCAGTGCCAAGAGCAGAGACGCCTAAGAGGTTTTGTAGATAGATGGGGAGCAGAACGCCAGTACCAACTAATGCGGCCTGAAGCATGGCAACAACAGTAACGGCAATAGCGTAGCGCTTGCTGCTTAGGACAGAGACCTTAACCAAGGGTACTTCGAGCTTGAGCTGCCTTCGAATAAAGAAGGTGAGTAAGATTGCGCCAACAATAATAAGAGCAATCGAAAGCACGACGTTTGCTGCAGAGCTGATGGTGGCCAAACCATAGAGGAGTGAAAGTAGGCCAAGCGAGCAGAGAACAACAGAAGGCTTGTCGAAAGAAGTTGGCTCAAACATGCCATAGGACTCGAGTTTCCAAACGGCTCCGATAACAATAATGACAGCCAAAACAAAGACGAGAACAAACAGTGCACGCCAGCCAATGAAGTCTACTAGCAGACCCGAAATAGAGGGGCCAACAGCTGGTGCAAAGCCAATTACCAGCGAAACGATACCCATTGCACTACCACGTTTTTCGCGAGGGAATACCAAAAGGATGACCGTAAATACCATAGGCATAACGATGCCAGTTGCGGCAGCTTGCAAGATACGGCCCAGCAGAATTACACCAAAGACAGGTGCGAGAGCTGCACAGAGCGAACCGATGGCAAACAAAGACATACCAAAGATGAAGAGCTTGCGGGTGGGGAAGCGCCCTAAGAGGTATGCCGATAAGGGGATAACAATAGCTTCAACGAGCGAGTATGCCGAGGTGAGCCATTGTACGGTGGTTGCGTCAACATGTACGGCAGCCATAATTGCGGGGAACGCGGGTGAGAGTAGCGTTTGGTTAAGCACTACGAGTGTGGCACCGGCAAGCAATACAGCAACAATAATCACTTGATCGCGAGTGGGACCCATGAAATTCCTTTCTGGCGGTTGGGAGGGAATCCGCCAAAATATTTCCCAGACAAATAAAGCCCTCTTTTAAAAGGGCTTCAGAAACTATGTGTAACGTATAGTAATGATATTCAAAGGAAATAGTTAAGTATCTAAACTCTTTCACAATTATTTGACAAATAAGACTGAACCTGTTCAAGTTCTTTGACTTTAATTATCTAATGTAAATGTTTGAGATTTTCTATTTCAATGTTTTTAAGTCCTGGGAATTCTAATTCTTACTCTGCAACGAAAAAATGGCGATGTCCTACAGTTGGAATATTGGTAAAAACAAACTTTGAGGAACTTTAAATTCTAAAGCCCACCCTTTAGCCTGCGCTTGAGTTTGGAATTGGTAAAACTTCATAAGTCTTGCCTAATAAGTTGGAGGCTTCCCCTTATGATTTAGGATGTCATAAATTTAGGCGCCAGTAAGGGAGCTGCTAGAAATGAAGCCTTTAAGCATCCGCGATATTGTTGGACCTATTATGGTTGGACCTTCGTCTTCGCATACAGCAGGTGCACTGCGTATTGCGAGTATGGTGCGCAATTTGCTTCAGGCAGAACCCGTACAGGTAATCTTTACTCTTTTTGGGTCTTTTGCTCACACCTATCAAGGTCATGGCACCGATCGTGCTTTAGTGGCGGGTTTGCTTGGTTTGCATACCGACGACCTGCGCATTCGCAAGTCATTTGAGCTTGCGCATGAGCAAGGCCTTGAGTTTGAGTTTGTGCCTGATACGCTTACTAAAACCCCGCATCCTAATACTGTTGAGGTTTCGGTTGTCGATGCTAGTGGGAAAAAGGTTGTAGCGCGGGGTGTTTCCATCGGTGGCGGCGCTGCTGAGCTTTCTCGGATTGATGGCGTCGACGTGCGAATTACGGGCGAATTTAACAGCATGATTGTGCGTCAGAAAGACTTGCCTGGCACTTTGGCGCATATCTCAAGTACGCTTGGTTCTGCGGGTATCAATATTGGAACATCAACGCTACATCGCACTCGTGTTGGTGGCGACGCCTTTACCGTTATGGATATCGACGACCCGGTACCACCAGAAATCATCGATAAAATTCTTGAATTCCCAGCGGTTCGCTCGGTTCGTTTTATCCCGGCCGATGGCTTGAATCGTCAGCTTGGTGAAGATTCTGATGAATTCGATCCCGAAGAAGCTCTAGCGGCATTTCGTAAGCTTGATTTTCCTTCAGCTTCTAAATTGCTTGATTTTTGTGAGCGAAAGGAAATGTCTCTAAGCGAGGCTGCAAGTTTGCGCGAACGTGCGCTTTTAGCAACAAAGGGAGTTTCTGATAGCGCAATAGAAGGCTATCTCTTGCGCGTTATTGAGGTTATGCGTGCATCTGCTCAAGCTCCTGTAGCCAAGCCTATTCCTTCAATGGGTGGCCTGATTGGCGGTGAGGCGGCAAAGCTTGCAGCCCTTGAGGCTTCGGGTTCTGGCGTTAAGGGCTCGCTCATTGCTGCTGCTACACGAAATGCGGTAGCGGTGCTAGAAACCAATGCGGCTATGGGTTTGATCGTTGCTGCTCCTACCGCAGGTTCTGCGGGAGTTATTCCTTCGGTGCTTCTTTCTCTTCAGGAAGAGCACGGATTCTCTGATGAAGAACTAGTTAAAGCACTTAAGAATGCGGCCATTGTTGGTTCGATTATTGCACGCAATGCAACCGTTGCTGGCGCCGAGGGTGGCTGTCAGGCGGAAATTGGATCAGCTGCCGCAATGGCAGCAAGTGCGGCCTGTGAGCTTTTGGGCGGTACGCCTCGCATGTGCTTAACGGCCGCAGGATTTGCCTTGGCTAATATGCTTGGCTTGGTATGCGACCCAATTGGTGGTCTGGTTGAGGCTCCTTGTCAAAAGCGCAATGCATCGGGTGCTGTTAATGCAATTTCTTCTGCTCAGCTGGCACTTGCTGGTATCGAAGGCAAGATTCCCTTTGACGAGGTAGTGGACGCAATGTATAAGGTTGGTCGTAGTTTGCCTTACGAACTGCGTGAAACCGCACTTGGAGGTATGGCAGCTTGCCCTTCGTGCGCAAAGTATTGCCACTAGTACTCGCGGCCAGGTTGAAGCAATTTTGTTGCTAAAGCCAATGTCCAAGCTTGAGCAATTTTGCCACGAGCGCCAGTGTTCAAACTTGGGCAATTTTGCGCCTTCTTTGTAACATTCGTACATTCCTGAAATCGTTGCGTCACAGCTCTGAAACCTGACCACCCTAGGCTTAAGTGAAAACTCAAAGCCAAGTAGGAGGTCGGGCATGTATTCAAAGCTTGTTCAACAAACCCCTAAGATTAATTCTCAGCTTGCCCGTTACGGCGTGAAATTTGGCTTGTATAAGCAGGGTGAGTTTCGTGAACGCTTGTTCCCGTTCGATGCGATTCCGCGCATTATTACGGCATCGCAGTGGGATTATCTTGAGCGCGGTTTGATTCAAAGAGTAGATGCGCTTAATGCCTACCTGCGCGACCTCTATGGCGAAAAGAAGATTATTAAAGACGGCGTAATCCCGGAAACCTTTGCCTTTGCTTCTTCGGGTTATCTTCCTCAGTGTGAGGGTATCATGCCTCCTCAGGGTATCTTTTCTCACATCTCTGGCATCGATTTAGTGGAAGGCGATGACGGCGTTTGGTACGTGTTGGAAGATAATTTACGCATTCCTTCTGGTGCTTCATATCCTTTGATTGCGCGCAGACTGTGTCGTCGTTGTGACGCAGAAACCTTCCGTACTTTATCGATTCAAGATAACCGCAACTATGGCGAGTTGCTGCGCGAAACCTTGGACTATGTAAATTGCGGTGGCATCAATGTTGTTTTGACTCCCGGACGCTATAACGCCGCTTATTTTGAGCATTCTTATTTAGCCGAAAAAGCAGGCGCTGTTTTGGCTGAGCCAAGCGAGCTTTTTGTCAAAGATTTAAAGCTCTACTACCGCGACGCTAACGAGGATAAGCTGGTTGGCGCGGTATATCGCCGCACCTCAGATGAATATTTGGATCCGCTTTGCTTTGTACCTGATAGTTTGATCGGCGTGCCAAACCTGATGAGCGCCTATCGTGCGGGCAACGTGGCTATTGTTAATGCGCCCGGCAACGGCGCTGCCGACGATAAGGGTATCTATTACTTCGTTCCAAAGATGATTGAGTACTACCTGGGCGAAGAGCCTATTCTGCATAACGCTCCAACCTATTTGCCTTATTACGAGCAGGATTTGAACTATGTCCTAGAAAATGCGCGCTCTTTGGTAATTAAGGGTGTTGCCGAAGCGGGCGGATATGGTGTTGTTTTTGGCAGCGATTTGTCTGACGAAGATTTAGCAGAGCTTCTTGCCAAGGTAAAAGCCGAGCCAAGGCGCTTTATCGCCCAGGAGGTTATCGACTTCTTGTGCCTGCCAACCTACCTGGACGGCGAAGAAGTGATGCGCAAAGCAGACTTGCGTGCCTTTGTTCTTTCAGGCGCAAAAACCAAGGTTTGGCCCAGTGGTCTTACTCGCTATTCGCGCGAAGAGGGTTCTGCGGTAGTTAATTCTTCCCAGGGCGGCGGCTTTAAAGATACCTGGGTGCTTGGTGCTGATTTGGCTGGCTCTAAGGAAGAAGCCGACGCTGTGCGTGCAGCAACTGAAGTAGTCGAAAACGATTTCCAGGAGGACTAATGGGTTCCCTTTCTCTTGATAAAATCGATCATCTTTTGTGGCTTGGACGCTATATCGAGCGTTCACAAACAACCTTGCACTTCATCATGAGCACCTATGACGCAGCTATCGATTCCTCTGATGAGTCGTGGCGTAGCCAATTGCAGGCCTTGGGCTTTGACACTCATAAGAATTCGGTCGAGTTGTTTGAAGAGTGTTTGTTTGGTGATTCGTGTGCTTCTAGTATTAAGCGCTCGCTTGAATCTGCCTATGACAATGCGGTGGTTTTGCGTGACGTTATTGGTACAGAAACTATTGCTTATGTGCAGATGGCGGTTAATAGCTTGGAGCATGCGCAAGAAAGCAGCGCTCCTATGCTCGACTGCGCACTGATTATCGATGACATCATGGCTTTTAAGGGCTGCTCGGACGACTACGTAGCCGATGATGTTGCGCGCAATATTATTAAGTGTGGCTTTAGCGTTGAGCGCATGGATTTGTATTTGCGCCTGGGCTATAAGCTTGAACTCTTGGAAAAAGAAACCCACAAACTCGCAAGCAGGATTGACCGCATAGGTATTCCTTATGACCGTGCGGCCTTTAAAGAATTTATTGTGCGCGTATATGCACCAGGTTTCCCTGAAAATGCCACTCCCGAGCAGTTGGCTCGAATGTTGGAATTTATGGAACAGATTTTTTAGGTGTTGCAATGCGTATATTAAGTTATTCCTTTGAAACGCAATTAAAATTTTCGGAGCCGGTTACTAATCACGATTTTCTGCTGCGCTGCGCACCTAAGTCGACGCCTTTTCAGAAGGTGCTTGATTCTCAGATGATTATGTTCCCAAGGACGCATCTGTTGGAACAGACGGATGGTTTTGGAAATAGGTTACATGTGGGCAGTATTCCAGAAGCTCATGATTCTTTTTCTTTCACGAGTTACGGCTTGGTGATGGTTGATCAGGAGGCGGAATGCGCAGAGCCTGCTCATCCTATGTATTTGCGTCCGTCGCAGTTCACGCAGCCGAGCCACGAAGCGGTGGTGTTTGCTGGGCGAGCTCTGCAAACCATTCCAAATGCTCACGTTTGGAAGCGCGCTTTAGAACTTATGCATGCGGTTTATCGTCATTTCACTTACGACCCTATGGCAACCACCACTAGTACAACGGCTGCTCAGGCTTTTAATTTGGCGGCTGGTGTTTGTCAGGACTATGCGCATTCGCTCATTATGATGTGCCGCGCAAAGGGGATTCCTGCGCGCTACTGTGCTGGCTTGATGGAAGGCGAGGGCGCAACTCACGCCTGGGTTGAAGTGCATGATGGGCAAAATTGGCGCGGCCTTGACCCTACCAATAATCGCGAGGTGGACGAGGGCTATATCGTCTTTTCGCATGGGCGTGACTTTGAAGATTGCTCGATTGAGCGCGGCGTATTTTCTGGCGCGGTAAGCCAAACACAGCATGTGAAGGCAAGCGTAAGCAAGGATGGTGGCGCTACGCGTTTTGCCGAATTTGCCGAGGCTGCCCAGCAATAGTTCAAGTGCCAGTGCTGCTCGAGCACCTCTTGTTTTAGTATGTCTATCAAATAGCAAACGTAGGTGCTTAAGCTTGATTTAAGCCTGAATTGGGGCAAAGCTTAAGGCTGGACCTGTGTGGACAAGAGGTAGGTGGCAAGGCAATGATTCTGGGTATTGGGGTCGATTTGACTTCGGTTGACAGATTCGCAAGTGTCCTTGAGCTCGCTGCCGATGGCTCTTATACGCATCCACTCGCTAAGCGTTGCTTTTCTGAAGAAGAGCTAAGTTATGCTGCTCAAAAGGCTCAGCCGGCCGAGCATTTAGCTGCCGCTTATGCCTCAAAAGAGGCCTTTGCAAAAGCGCTTTCGTTTGCGCAGCTTTCGAGTTTTGATTTTCGGCGTGTTTACATCGAGCACACAAAGCAAGGCGCTCCTTGCTTTGTCGAAGATGAGTATTTCCTTGAAATTAAGCAGCGCTACGGTATTGCGCAGGCTCATCTTTCTTTAAGCCATGACAAAGGGCAGGCCTGCGCATTTGTGGTACTCGAGGGCAAGTAGTAAGTTTTGTTATGCTTGCCAGTAGAAATGTATGTAAGAGCACAAAGGTAAAGAGGCTTACGATGAGCTCTATTGAAATCAAAGGAAACGTTTTTGGCGAAGGCGCCCCCAAGACCATTATTTCGATTATGGGCAGCAATCTTGAGGAATGCCTGCAGGTAATTGAAGAGGGCAAAGCTGCGGGCGTTGATTGCTTTGAGTGGCGTGCCGATTTTAATGAGTGCCGACATAATCCCGCTGAAATGGTCGAGCTTGGAAAAGGGATTGCGGCTCAATTGCCTGACCATCCTTTACTCTTTACTTTTCGTAGCACAAGCCAGGGTGGAAACGATGAGTTTTCTGCTGAGGAATATGCTGCTCTTACGCGCGTCATTATTGAGGCTGAGCTGGTTGATTTAGTTGATATCGAAACCTGGATTGGCGACACCGCGGTTAAAGAATTAGCAGATTGTGCGCATGCGCATGGCATTACGGTCTTGGTTTCTTATCATGATTTCACGGGCACACCTTCCGTTGAGTGGATGGTCGATCTTATGAACCATATGCTCGATCTGGGTGCCGATATTCCTAAATGTGCTGTTATGGCTCAGAATGCCGCAGACGCGCTGCGTTTGTTAACGGCCACCGAAGAAGTTCATCGCACAAAGGGTGTTCCCACGCTTACGATGGCGATGGGGCGCGAGGGAAGCATTACTCGTCTTGCTGGTGAGTATTTTGGTAGCACTTTGACCTTCTGCTCTTTAACAAAGAGCTCTGCTCCTGGTCAGGTCGATGCGCGTTTAGCTCACACTATCATGGATGAACTCCATTCGATTCTTTCTTAAGTAATAACTGAATAGCGTTTGAGAAAAGTAAGAACGACAAGTTTCTGAACTGGGGTTTTGCAAGATACCTAGCAATAATCTGGCATTAATGAGCAGTATTGCTGTGTAAGTCCCGTTAAGGCTTCGTGTTCGCTTTATGGCTTTTAAGCTTCTTTTCATCACAGGCGCGTAGTATATCGCTCGGTTCTTAGCGGGGTCGCTTGAAGGTATTGGTGCCCATAAGTGCTGAGCATGCGAATGCGGATGTTTGTAAATGCCTTCAGACGCTTGCGAATATTTTCGAGTGAACACTCACAAGCGCAGGCCCCGTTATTGCCGTAATGCTATTACTGGAGCGTAGGTGCTACAACACTATCGATAAAGGGGATGAAGCTTTGTCTGAGAAGAAGCGCATGCTGTGGCTAGACATTGCTAAAGGTTTTGCTATCGCCACGGTGGTTCTTGGTCACTGTTTAAGTGATACAACGGCTCTTCATGATTGGGTTTATTCCTTCCACATGCCACTGTTCTTTATGCTTGCGGGCTTTACTATGCGGGCAAAACCACGTCTTGAAGTGCTTAAAAGTTCATTTAGGCGCCTGCTTATTCCTTATTTTATTGTGTGCGCAATTTTGCTCTTTTTTGCTTTTGTGCCGCCTGAATCAATCAATGCGAACTTAGATTCTCAGCGCTCGGTACATGACGTCATCATTGAGATTCTGTTTGCATCGGGGCAAGAAGGGGGGTTCTTCGGGCATACCTATCAGGCAATTGGAGCCATTTGGTTTTTGCCCTGCTTATTTTGGGGCCGATTGCTCTTAAACGAGGTTTTGCTCCGAACTCAAAACCTTGAAGGCTTTGTTCGTGTGCTAGAGCCCGCCTTGGTAGCTTGCATTCTTGCTTTTGGTTTTCTTGTTGGCAATGAAATGCGCCTACCGGCCGACTTTGATACGGCCTGTATTGCGGTGCTGTTTATGTATATTGGCGTGCTTGCGAAGCGTTTTGATTTGTCGCGCGTTTCTTGGTGGCAGTGGTGTGTGCTGATATGCATTTGGTTTATGTATCTGTATGCAGGCAGCAACGAAATGGCAGTTCGAGCCTATCTTGAGCATCCTTGGTCGCTTGTAACAGCTTCTGCTGGCAGCTTGGTGATTATGAAGGCCTGTATGCTCGCTGAACAACTCCCTCTAGGCAAAATTCATACTGCCTTTGTTTGGATGGGTGTGTCTTCGCTAACGATTTTGTGTGTGCATAGGGTAGAAAGCGCTATCTTTAACTGGCAAAAGATTATGGAATTTATTCGTCCTGATGTCTGGGATTGGGATGTGCTCTATCAGGGCTTGTATTGGTTTGTTTTGCGCTATGTCCTTGTTATCATTTGCGCTTATATCGTAGTGAAGCTGAATAAGACCGTTCGTGCAAAGTTTGCCGAATATCGCCATAAAACTAAAGAGGCACTAGGGTAGTATTAAACGCGCTGCGCTCAGTGGCGATGTTTTACCGGCGACGAGCTTCAAGGATTTTTGCATGAGTTTAAAGGGCCCTCTACTGCTGCTATTAACTGCAATGTTGTGGGGCTTGGCTTTTGTTGCTCAAACTCAGGCGTCGGATGCTGTTCAGCCGTTTACCTTTAATGCTTCACGCAACTTTATCGGCGCTCTGTTTTTGATGGGCGTGATTTTCGTGCGTATTCGAATTGGGCATGATGTCGCTCCAGTAAAACAAGGGGAGCCGCATGGTGCTGCTTCGACAAAGCAAGGGGACCTAGGCACTTATTCTCGTCGTGCTCTTCTTGTTGGTGGCGCTTTGTGTGGCCTTGTTCTGTGCTGCTCTTCTTTTTTGCAGCAGGCAGGAATTTCTTCGTATCCTGCAGATGCTGCTGCTTCAGGACGTTCGGGCTTCCTGACTGCAATCTATATGATTATGGTTGCTGTTTTTGCCATAGTTGCTGGTAAAAAGGCTCATCCTATCGTGTTTGCTGCCGTTGCGGTGGCGATGCTAGGTATGTATCTGCTCTGCGTGCCAAATGGCCTGGAAAACATCTACTGGGGCGATGTTTTGGTTTTGCTTTGCGCTATCGGTTACGCCTTACACATTATCGTTATCGACCGCTTTACTTATATTGACGGTGTGCGTCTTTCGTTGGTGCAGCTCTTAACGGCTGGCAGCATTTCTTTGGTTTGCGCGCTTCTGTTTGAGCACCCCGACCCGTCGCAGATAGCCTTGGCTATTGTTCCTATTTTGTATGCGGGTATTTGCTCGGATGGTATGGCTTTTACTTTTCAGATTATCGCGCAGAAAACAACCGATCCAACTGTTTCATCTATCCTTATGAGCTTGGAATCCGTATTTGCAGCTCTTGGTGGTTGGCTTATTTTGGGTGAGGTTTTGGGTCCTGTTGAACTGCTTGGCTGTGGCCTTGTTTTTGCTGCAGTTATGATGGCGCAAGTGCCGAGCTTTATAGAGAATTCGCGTCGCAAAAAAGAAGCGCTGGAAGAGGCTTAAATGATTGGAACAATCGTAAATGCTTGCTGTATTTTGGCAGGAGTCAGCGTTGGAAGCCTTATTAAGCGCGGTTTAAAGCCAAAATATCAAGAAGCAATCTTTACGGCGCTTGGGCTTGGTGTGCTTGGCATGGGCCTGAATGCTGTGGTGCAAAATATGCCAGACAGTCAGTATCCGGTGCTCTTCATTGCAGCTATGGCGATTGGTTGCGTTATTGGAACGCTGCTTAATCTTGAGGGACGCTTTAATAGGCTTGTCTCTAAGCACTCTAAAGGTGGCTCGGATTTTGCCAAGGGCTTATCTACTGCCATTATGCTTTTTTGTATAGGAACGCTTTCGATTTTGGGCCCCATCAACAGCGCCTTGTATGGGGACGAAACTTATCTGTTTACTAACGCCATGTTGGACCTAGTTTCTTCTATGGTACTGGGAGCTTCCTTTGGTTTTGGTATTGCTGCTGCCGCAGTGGTTTTGTTTTGCTGGCAGGGGGCAATCTATCTGCTTGCTAATGCGCTGGCTCCCTTGATGAGTGGCGGCTTAATGTGTGAAGTCGCAATCGTTGGAGGCCTGCTTATTATGGCCAGCGGTATTAATCTGCTTAAGATTAAAGAAATATCAACGATGAATTTGCTACCAGCTTTGTTTGTGCCACCCGTTTGGTTTGCGATTGCGTACGCGACCGGCGGCCTTTGGGGTCTACTTTAGGCTTTCAAGCTGAGTTTTAATACCCGAAGAACAAATGCCCGGAGTTCTATCTAGGTGAATTACTTCTTTGCCGTTATTGAGGCACCACTGTTCTGCGCGCTTAAAGCCTGCATGGTTCTGATCGCCGCCAACAGCAAAGATGTCAAAATCAACTTCAGGCATAAGTGCATCGACGTCACGATAGGTAATTACTTCGTCTACCACCTTAAGAGATCCAACAATGTGCTTGCGCTGTTCGGTGGTATATAAGACGTTGGCATCGGGCTTTGTCTTAAGAATGCAATCGCCATCTTGTACCGCGACAATCAAATAATCGCCGTATTGCTTGGCATGTTCAAATAAATTCAAATGACCTAGGTGAAAGTAATCGAATACTCCGACGGTTAGAACTTTCTTCAAAACAGAGCCTCGCTTATGGCGTTCGCTAATAAATTATTCTCATAAGTGTAGCAAGGAAATCTCTATTTGACTAAACGCTTACTAAAAAGAGGAGTTTTGCTTAACAAACGCCGGGCATCTGATGAGTAAAGTTTTATTAAAAACATATGAGGACTTTGACCTTTGATGGCTTACGTTCTGCTTTAGAGGTATGTTTGTGGGAAAATGTATCTGAAATTTAGTATTTGATTAGGGCTTTGTATTTTAGCGCGATACTTTAGTAGGCGCGGTGGAGTGCAAAACGCCTAGAGTAAGCAAGGGGGGCGAGCATGAAATCATGGGTTGGAAAAGCCGGAGTTCTGTTGGTAGCCGTCCTCCTTATTGCTTTTGGACTTATGGCTTATACAAGCTATTCAGATAAAAAAGTCTTCGAAGATAGTTCGGACCATTTGCAACTTACTTATAAGCAGGTGGCTTCTAATTTTAAATTGTTTTCTAGTATTAATTGGGCATCGCTTGTGGATTGTGATAAAGCCCTACAGCAGGCAAATGCCGAGGGCGAAAAGGCTCTAAAAAAACAGTTCAAGCATTATGAAGAACTTCAGCAAGATTGGGGCTACAGCGAGTTTTTCCTCTTCAACAAAGATAACGATTTCTTAACAAGCACGGGGCGCCAGGATAATGCTTCAAGCATTGATGGCGTATTTGATGAGGTATTTGATACAGGCGAACCAGTACTGACGAGCTATATCTCTTCTTCGAATGTTCGAAAAGTTGTCTTTGCACAGATGCTATCGAAGTCTGTCGCTATAGACGGTGTTACTTACAACGCCGTTGCTGTCTGTTATGAGAATGAATATATCGAAGGTCGCATCGTTGGTGATATCGATAACGAACAGAGTGATTCTTATCTTGTCACCTCAACAGGCAAGATTGTTTTATCCTTGCAAGATAAAACGGTTTTCACGGAAAGAGAGGCCAATTTCTTTAACTTCTTGTCCTCGGGCTCCGGGTCATTTTCCCGTGGAAGTCTTGATGAATTAAGGTCTGATCTCTCTTCTGGTAAAGAGGGAGCGGCTTTATATCAGTATGAGGGTAAGTCTTATTATGTGGTGCATCAGCCGCTTGGCTCGTATGGCTGGAGTGTTATCGGTGTTGTGATGCTGAGAAGGCTGATGGTTCTCTAAAGGAGCTTCAGGCAACAACGGCTATTATTGCGGGTGTCATCTCAGTTATTATTCTTGCATTCTTGTGTATTGTTCTGTCTGTTCGCTCAAAGACGCGTTTACAAAAAGAAATCGAAGAACGAGAAGCTTTGCAGCATGAGAAGGATTTAGTAAATCGACTCTTCGATGGAATGACTGCTATTGTCGACCGCTTTGCCTCGGTAAATCTGGAAACAGATACTTATGAGTACCACGAGCGTGCAAGTAAAAAGCCCTTGTATCCCCGCACAGGTAGCTTTAGTAAGATGGTTCGTGAAGCTTCAGACGTCTATGCGATTTTGTCTGATACAGAAAATATCAAGTTCACTCATGTGCTTTCACCTGAGCATATTCGAGCGGTTTTGGCAACTCCTTCTGATGTTTTTCGAATTGAATACGCAGATCGCACAGGTTCTAGATATAAGGTTATAAATGTTGTACCTGTTGCTTGGGATTCAGACGGCAAGCTCGTTGAGATTCTGTTAATTGCCCAGGATATCGGTCAAAGGGTTGAGCTTGAAAAAATGGCAAATACTGATGGCTTAACTGGCTTATTTAATGAGCGCTATCTCAGTAAGATTTTGCATAGCAAAGAAGATAAAAAGATACCTTTTGCTATTTATTATCTGGACCTAAACCTTTTTAAGCCAGTAAACGATACCTATGGACATGATGTCGGTGACGAGCTTCTCAAGTTGGTTGCTCAGCGTATTCAAGCATCTATTCGTGATAAAGACTTTGCTTTTCGTATTGGTGGCGACGAATTTTGTCTGGTTATTACTGCTGTCTTTACCGAAGAACAATGTGATGCTTTGGTTGTTCGCTTAAAAGAAGCTTTGAGTAAGCCCTTTGATATTGACGGAATTAAAATTTCGATTGGTACAAGCTGTGCTTATGCTCGCTATCCCGAAGATGGCACCACTGCTTCAGAGGTTCGTAAGCTTGCTGATATGCGTATGTATTCCGACAAAAAAAAGAGCGGCGCTAGTAGGTAGCGCCGCCTTTCAGCGTTCATTCGAGCTTTTGCATATGAGCTTTTGTGCCTAGCGAAGTCCTGATGAGAATCTGCCTGGGCGAGGACGTGATGCATCCTTTTGGTTGGTGTAAGTCCTAATTTGCGACTTGGGCTGCTTAACTTTTGCTGCTGAGTTTTTAGTCTGAGGCTTACGTTTGTTTTTGGAACTTTTAGTTCCGCTCTTTCGGGGCTGTGGGTTCCTGGCGTTTTCATTTGAACTGCGATTGTTTCGCTGCTCTGCTTGAGTATGGCTCTGTCCTTTTGATTGAGAATGGGTAGAGGTTTTTTTGCTAGATTTGCGCCTGTTGTTGTTTTTCTTTTTGCTTCGTTCTGGCTTTGCTTCTTCGGAGTGCTTTGCTTCGAGTTTACGGCGCTTAGACTTTTCTTTTGCGAGCTCTTTTACAACCGCCTGAATTTCAGGATCCTTGCTTCGCCGTGCTTGTAATTGCATGCTTCGAGCTTCGGCATCGGCCTCAACGCTTTCTTTGTCTAAGGTCTTAAGTTCCATCTCAGGAATGTCGCGTTTGATGAGTTTTTGAATTGCTTTAAGGTCGCCCTCAACTTCAGGGTTAACGAGCGAAATAGCAAAGCCTTTTGCGCCGGCGCGACCGGTTCTGCCGATGCGATGAACATAATCCTCTGCTTGGTTTGGAAGGTCATAATTAACAACATAATCAACTTGATCGATATCGATACCTCGAGCAAGAACATCAGTTGCAACCAAGACATTAAGCTCGCCCTTGTCAAAGGCATCGAGTGCTCGGCGCCTTTGATTTTGCGAGCGATCAGAATGGATAACACCTGTTTTATAGCCAGCGCGGCGTAAACGACGAGAGCAAGCATCAGCGCGATGGCGAGTACGTGCAAAAACGATAACGCGATGAGCGCCATGTTCGTCAAGGACTGCCTTTAAAGCAGAAGGCTTGGCCGCGTGCGAAATTCGAACAATAAACTGTTCGATTGTTTGGGCTGTTTCGCCCCTGCGAGCAACCTCGATTTTTTGAGGGTCTTTGAGCATAGTCTTGGCAACATTTTCAACCTGTTTGTCGATGGTTGCACTAAATAAAAGCGTTTGATGCTCAGAGGTGCATTCGCCAACAATGCGTTTTATTGCAGGCAAAAATCCCATATCAAGCATTCTGTCGGCTTCGTCTAAGACAAGTACCTGTACCTGATCAAGGCGAGCGTCGTCCTGGTTGATAAGATCTTCAAGGCGTCCTGGTGTTGCAATAAGAATGTCGGTACCGCGCTTAAGGGCTTCACGCTGTGGGGTATAGCTAACGCCGCCAACCACGGTGGTGACTTTATGCTTGCTGTGTTTTGTAATTTGCAGGCAGACTTCGCTGATTTGATCCGCAAGTTCGCGGGTAGGTGTAACTATCAGCATTAAAGGACCGCAGTGCTTTTGCATATGAGGTAATTTATCAAGGCAGGGAAGGCAGAATGCGGCAGTTTTGCCTGTTCCTGTCTGAGCGCCCGCTATGACATCTTGTCCTGACAGAACTGCGGGAATTGCCTTTTCTTGGATGGGAGTGGGCTTTTCGTAGCCTAAAAGGTCGATAGCCTTAAGTGTTTGCGCACTTAGGCCAAGGCTTTTAAAGTCGGTCATTAAATAAGGTCTCTTTCGTTAAAGTTTTGCTTGAAGTTAGGAATCCTAGAAACGAGGATACTGGCTCAAGAATTCGGCAATGTCCATAGTTTTATGGCGCTCGGGTGTGCAGTCGAGCACTTTTTGCGCGAATTCAGGGCGACCTTCGGATTCCCAAACTTTGCGTGCGTAGTTAAATATGTCTGCTGTAACAAACAAGCCTAAGCCGTGGTTTCTATAAAAACGATCAGTGCGGCTAAGATACTCATACTCTTCAAGAATCGAGCTTAAGCTTGCTATGTCATTAGCGCTATAGGCGGCATCTAATTCATTTTTGCGTTCGCTCAGATAACAATACATATCAATTCGGTCACGGCTCAGGCGTGCACGGGCGTAATCGCGATTGGCGAGCTTTGTTTGTGGTGTAAACTTTTTGCAGTTCCAATGAAAAAACTCATTTGCAAGAGCCTGGGTTTGTTGATAATCAAGCCCATTTTCTTTGAAGAGAGCCAATGTTTCTTCGTAGCCTATATTTGCAGAAGAAACGCACTTGATGCGATTTGCTCGAGCAGGTTGCCAGAGGCTGGTGTCTAATTCTTTCCAGGGCTTACCGCACCACTTCTCGATATAGGAATCAAGCTTGTAAGGGAAGGGCAGTTCTGTCTTGCCAAACTTTGAATAGCTTGCTTTATCGATTGCACTGGTGCTGATTTCAATGAGCCCGGTGGGCGCATCGTAGGCGTAGAGCTTTTTACCAGGCTTATCCTTCTTCATGGCGTTGTAGAGGATTTTTGCGACTGTGCGTGAACCTAGAGATTGTTCAAATCGCTTAGTTTGAGCAAGGGCACGCGCTTTCTTCTTGCTCATTTCTTTATCGCCATAGCGACGGCCAGCTTTAATGAGTTGATGTCCCCATTCGATGCGTCGATGAACAACATCAGGGCGAGTGGTGTAGAGCGGATGGATGGTGATAGCAGCGCCAAGTGCCTTGTAGGGGATTTGAGCGTTTGAGTCTTCGCTCATGTCCATTACGGTGCTTGAGGTATCAACATAGCGAATATGATTGAAAGGCAAATCTGGGTTTGTGGATAAGTCCTCAAACGTGCGATTTGGGAAAGCTTTAGCTTGGAGCGCTGCTTTGAGCTTAAGTGCATGAGGCGCACGCATCATAACGTGGATGCCATACTGGCTGCCGTAAAATTTTTTACGTTTTTTATTCCAGCTTGCTTCGTGGGTGCAAAGGGCGTAGGGGATTTTAAGTTCTTTACAGGTGTCATCAAGCTCTTTTGCCATAGCTAAAAGATGCTCTTGAATTCCCGCAAAGCGAGGATCCTTCTTTTTCTTCTTTTTGGGCTTTGGTTCTGCGCTTTGTTGCTCTTCTGCTAAGAGCTGCTGTGCTGCTTCAAGTTCTTTGTTGTTTGCTTTTTCAAGCTCTGCCCGTACTTCTTTTAAAATGAAGCCATTTTTTGTGCGAGGCTCCAAATCAAGCATCAACTTATAGGCTTCGCTGAGTACTCCACGTTTAAGTTGTATATCTGCTAACAGTTTAGTTGCCAGGTCGTTTTCGGGGAACTCCGCATAAAGCTGCTGGGCTTCGTTGTAGCAGTTATCAAGCGCATCTTGGTTGCTTGAATTTGCTGCAAGATAACGGCCGTAGTAGTTATAGAGGGCATGCCATATACGCACCTCTTCTGTGTGGGGGAGCTTTGCCCAAACCCATTCTTCCTCGGCGCAACCCTCAAGGAGTTCATCGTAATACCAGCGTTTTTTCATACGGCGAAAATGCATGGCTGCATTTAGAATGCCTTGCATTTTTGGAGTGATTTCTAGGCCGTTTTGCAAACGGACCTGCATAAGAAGAATCATCTTCTGGACATTGCTGTATTTGAGAAGGAGTACTTGTAAAATTGCGCAGTCTACCTCATCGGAGTATCCAAAATGGCAACGCCAGTAGTAAATCGTTGAGTGTGTTTGTTTTACAAAGTAATCGCCTAGCAATGCTTCGAGTTCTTCGGCGGCATCGAGTGTGTTTGCCTCAATGAGTTCTGAAATGCTCTTGCTGGACTTGGTAAGGCGTTCATGCAGCTCGGCACGCATTTGTATAGCAAGGCCCTTAAAGATTTCTTTGTTAAGGCGCGTGTTCCACCAGCCGCTTTCAAAGCCAAGATGCTTTGCCTTAAGACGCGTGCTTAAAAGCTCATCTTTGTTGGTGTTTGCCATAAAGTCGTCAACATAGGCCTGCACAGGGTAGCCGGTATGCGACATTTGGGAATGAACGCGCACATCGCGTGGAATTTGCCAGAAGTTATCACCGTAATCGATAGCCATTAAGGTATACCAGTCGCCAGGAATACGGAATTGGTGGCCATTCCACTCAACCATGCGATAAGTGTCGTAAATGCTCTTAGGTAAAAAGCTGTTCCAGTGCATATGTGCGCTGGTTAGCATGAGCATTTTGCAGTCTTCGTAGTGGTGCCCAAAAATCTGATCTTCACATTCTTGAAGAACTGCTTCGCGGCCAATTTCTTTTTCGCGTTCGTAAAGATCCTCGTAAATCTTTACGATTTCTGGAGTTTTACGCTTGTAGTGATTAAAGCTCTGGTTGATATATTCGTCGTAGGCAAAATAAAGGTTTGAAATGCGACGATTTTCCTCTAAATCACCTGGAAGCTCTACAAGACAAAAGACATCGATGGTTTGACCGCAGTGGTAATCCCAGAAAGGGGTGCGGTCGGTCATACGGCAGCAGGTTGTGTCGATATAGTGGCCGAAGACGGTGGGATACTCACGATTGCGACGGTTGTCGCAGTAGAAACGCGTGCTGGGGTCTAGCTCAGCTTCACAGGCTTCAACGAATTTATCGTAGTTTGGCTCGGTCATGACGATATCAAGGTCGTCATCCCAGGGCAAAAAGCCACCATGACGCACAGCACCAAGGACTGTACCTGAATCCAGGAAGTACTCGATACCATGACGCTCGCAAATGTCGTCAATCTCAAGCAGAAGCTTGAAAAGGTGCTCTTGGGTGGGCGTCATAGTTTGGCTTGCCATAAAAATCTCCTTATTACGTGTGAGCTCGGCGCTAAAACACACGTATGAAAAGGTACCGCAAAGCATCAAAGGCAACAACAAAAGCTAGAAAAGACCTATATCTTTTATGGCTCCTGTCTTAATAATCGAACGTAAAAGTCTGAAATCTAGGCAGGAAAGCCCCACTCTTTAGCAAGTTCTGGGCTATGTTGCGACATGTATTCACAAAGTAGAGAGAGCTGTATCAGCTTTTGCGAATATGCTCGCATAAGAACCGTAAACTCGTCCTTTGACGCAATGCTGCTTTGCTCGCGGATGTCTTCTTCAAGTTCGTACAGGTGTCCAACCAGTCTGTCTTTTTGGAGAATGAGCTGCTCAAAGTCATGGTTATTAAGAGTTTTAATAAGCTTGTAGTTGGTATTCATGTTGTCTCCTAATCGTACAAATGTTCGTGTATTGTGGCTAACTATAGAGTCAAAGAAATAATTAGGTGGGACATGTTTGGTACACAAAATCAAAAGCGGATATGTTATGGAATGCTCCTGTGTATGAGCACTGGGGCATCCGTGTAGGCTCAAGCACGTTAAAATATATGAAAAGCTAGCTGCCTAGAGGAAGGAGTGTCTATGGCGGAAGTGGTAAATAAACATGCAGACAAGGCTAAATTGTCGGACTACACCTTAGGTGAAGAAATTTTTAACTCCATTAGCCACGGTGTGGGTGTTCTTCTTTCGATAGCAGCTATTCCTTTGTGCGTTGTTACTGCGGTCTCGCATGGGGCAGGGTTTCATCTGTTAGCTGCTTTGGTGTACAGCATTTGCATGCTTCTTGAATACTCATTTTCGACGGTGTATCACATCGTACCGCCCTCCAAGGGTAAGCGCGTAATGAGAATTTTTGATCACTCGTTCATTTTCATTTATATAGCAGCTTGTTATTTACCTTACTGTTTAATCACGTTGAAAGATTGCGGCGGCGTTTATCTGGCGATTTTTGTTTGGGCAATAGCTATTGCGGGGCTTTTCATGGAAGTCTTTTGGCGGAATAAGCCTCGCTGGATTTCGGCGCTTGTTTATGTGCTTATGGGCTGGTCAATCCTGGCATTTATACCAACTTTATTTGGCTTGCTTGCTCCGGCGGGATTCTGGCTTTTGCTTGCGGGTGGTATTTGCTACACCATCGGAGCCTTGTTTTATTTACGCACCAAAAACATTCGCTACATGCACTCAGTGTTTCATCTTTGGGTTTTAGCAGGCTCGATTTGCCAATTCTTCTCAATTATTTTGTTTGTGCTGTAAAGGTCTGTTGGCTTTAAACGTATATCAAGTTCTGCAAGAAGAGTAAGTAGAACTAAAAGGACTGACCCTGGAGGAATTCTGGGGCCAGTTCTTTGCAGTGTGGCTCTTATTTTGTTCGCCTAAGTTTTGGGCTGAGGTTTATTCAGAGGGGCTTATTAGCAGAATTTTCTATTGGGCTAAACGCTCAAACACTCAAAGCTTGCAAGTATTTAAAAACTTTGTCTTGTTAGTACTACTATGTTGGATTGTTGAAAATAGATGGTTTCTTTAGAGAAAAGAAAGGTCTGGTTAGTTTGAAAACTCTCGAAGCAATTAGTGATTTTGCTGGAAAGTACATGGCATTTATCGCACTGGCTGTTGCGATTATTGCCATGATCTTTTCGGAACCTGTCCATGCAGCGATTCCGACAAGCTGGGTAAATGCTTTACTCGGAATTGTTATGTTTGGCATGGGCATGACGCTCAAGCTGGATGATTTTAAGATTGTTTTTATCAAGCCTAAGGCTGTTATTAGCGGTATCTGTGCTCAGTTTATTATCATGCCTTTGCTTGCCTGGCTTTTATGCACGTTATTCCAGCTGCCTACCGAGCTTGCTATTGGTGTTATCTTGGTTGGCTGCTGCCCTGGTGGTACAAGCTCAAATGTTATGACTTATCTTGCTAAGGGCGACGTTGCCTTATCTGTTGGCATGACTGCTTGCACTACTGTCATGGCCCCAATTGTTACGCCTGCTTTAGTCCTTTTGCTGGCGGGTCAGTCAATTGATGTGAGCTATGTAAGTATGTTCTTGTCGATTGTTCAGGTGGTTTTGGTTCCCATTATTTTGGGTTTTGTTATCAATCGTCTGTTCTCTAAAATTGCCGAGACTTGCACAAAGGTTTTGCCCTTGGTTTCCGTTATCGCAATCTCGCTGATCATTATGGCTGTTGTAGCTGCCAACGCTGCAAACCTTATGACCGCTGGCTTGCTTATTATTGCTGTTGTGGCTGCTCATAATCTATGTGGATATGCGCTTGGCTATGCGGCTGGCAAACTCATGGGTCTTTCAAGTGATCAGATGCGCACCATTTCTATCGAAGTCGGCATGCAGAATTCAGGCTTAGCTACTTCACTTGCAACAGTTCATTTTGCAGCGATGCCCATGGCCGCTGTTCCTGGCACGGTCTTTAGCGTTTGGCACAATATTTCGGGCGCAATTTACGCAAACCTTCTTGCTCGTAGCGCAAAGGATAAAGAAGATAAGGAAGCATAAGGCGACTTATAGCAGCTTGGAAATGCTTACTCAATAGTCGTTGCGGCAATCCGGCAGCACCTGTTCTAGCGATGGCAGGGCTGACCTGAATGCCTGCTTGCCAACGATGACGGGCTCAAAACACCCGTTCAGCCGCCCGATAATAAAAATCTAGAATTTGTAACACCGCCTCAAGCTTGGCTCGCGTATACTTAACACGAATTTTGATTTCGTGTTACGCGATGCCTTGCTACACCTTGTGCTGGGTATGCGAGTTTGAAGATTTACTGGCCAATCTTTAAACCCACGAAGCTCTACGCACTAGGAGGAAAGATGCACAACTACACTCGCCGAAGCTTTGTTAAGGGCATGGGTATTGTTACGCTCGGAGGTCTTTTAGGTATGGGGCTGAGCGGGTGCTCGGGTGCTGGTTCTTCTTCAAACGCTTCAGGTTCAGCTGCGGGCTCCAAGGACTCGGTAATCATTGCAATGAATACTGGCTCCGAACCTGCAGCAGGCTTCGACCCTTGCATTGCTTGGGGTTGCGGCGAGCATGTGCATGAGCCTCTTATTCAGTCCACGCTCATTACAACCGATGAAAACCTTGAGTTCGTAAACGATTTAGCAACCAGTTATTCCTGTAGTGAAGATGGAATGACCTGGACCTTTAAGCTTCGCGATGATGTTGTTTTTAGCGATGGCTCAAAATTAACTGCCAGCGATGTTGTTTTTACTATCAATACCATTAATGAATCGAGCAAGGCCGAAGCTGATCTTTCTTCTATTAAAAAAGCTGTTGCGCTCGACGAAACAACGCTTGAGCTGCAGATGGCAAAGCCAAACAATGCGCTTCTTTATACCTTGGCAGTGCTTGGTATTGTGCCCGAAAAGTCTTACGGCAAAAACTATGGTCAGGCGCCCATCGGGTCTGGCCGTTATGTTCTTGAGCAGTGGGACAAAGGTCAGCAGGTTATCTTTACGGCAAATCCTAACTACTACGGCGATGCTCCTTTGATGAAGACTGTTACGGTCGTATTTATGGAAGAAGATGCCGCCTTGGCTGCGGTTCAGTCTGGTCAGGTTGATATTGCCTACACCAGCGCAACTTTGAGCCAGACCTCGGTAAACGACTATGAGCTCTTTGTTTGTGAGACCGTTGATTCTCGCGGCATTAGTTTCCCTACTTTGCCAGCCGGTTCGCCTAAACGCGAAGGCATGGACGGCGAAAAGCATGAGGTGGGCAACGATGTGACAAGCGATATAGCTGTTCGTCGTGCTATCAATTATGCGGTCGATCGCGATGCGCTTATCTCCAATGTTCTTAATGGCTATGGCTCGGCTGCTTACAGTGTGGGCGATGGTATGCCCTGGTCAAGTGACGATATGAAGGTAGAAACAAATCTCGAAACAGCAAAGAAGCTTCTAGCGGATGCTGGCTGGAGTGCTGGCGACGACGGAATTCTTAGTAAAAAGAATACGCGCGCTGCCTTTGACTTGTACTACGCAAGCAACGACTCTGTTCGTCAGGCAATAGCCTATGAGTTTGCCAATCAAATGAAAGAAATTGGCATCGAGGTAACGCCAAAGGGTGGCGACTGGGATACCGAGCTTTATCCTCATCAGTTTGATACGCCAATCCTGTGGGGCTGGGGTAGCAATTCTCCTGTCGAAATGTATGAACTTACTTACTCAAAAGGCTGGGGCAATGTTGCCGCCTACGACAGTGATGTGGTCGATGCTCATTTAGATGCAGCCCTGGCTGCTCCGAGCATTGAAGATTCTTATAGTGAATATAAGCTTGCTCAGTGGGATGAGGACAAACAGGAAGGCATTGCGCCAAAGGGTCAGGCAACTTGGTGCTGGCTCGCTAATGTTGACCATCTGTATTTCAAGCGCCCAAGCTTGCAAGTTGCTGAGCAAAAACCACACCCTCATGGTCATGGTTGGTCTTTGGCAAATAATGTAGATAAGTGGTCCTGGAGCTAGGTCTAAAGAGTGTTTAAGCTCGTAGCGCAAAATATCTTAAAGTTCGTTCTGCTTATGCTTGCGGTAAGCGTACTTACCTTTGTATTGGTTTCTCTTTCTCCGATTGATCCTGTCCAGGCAAATGTGGGGCAAAATGCGCTTATTTCTATGAGCGAAGAACACCGTGCGCAACTAAGTGCCTACTGGGGTTCTGACTTGCCACTATGGGAACGCTATCTTTCATGGTTAAGCGGTGTTTTGCAGGGGGACTGGGGTACATCGTTGAGATACGATGCCCCTGTTCTTGAGGTGGTAGCCACAAAAGCTCAGAACTCTCTGCTTTTGCTGGCTTTTGCTTGGCTTTTGAGCGGTGTCTTTGGCTTTGCTTTAGGAGTTTTGGCTGGTGCAAATCGCGGCAAGTTGGTAGATCGCGTAGTAAAGTCTTATTGCTACTTGCTGGCATCGACACCAACTTTTTGGTTGGGCTTACTGGTGCTTATGATTTTTGCTGTATGGCTAGCTTGGTTCCCTATGGGATTTTCGGTTCCTATTGGAGTTAAGGCCTCCGAAGTTACGGTTTTCCAGTCTCTGCAGTGCATGATTTTGCCAGCATTCACGCTTTCCTTAGTGGGTGTAGCGAATATTGCCCTACATACGCGCGAAAAGACCATTGATGTTCTGGAATCGGATTATGTGCGTTTTGCCTATGCTCGAGGTGAATCAAAACTCAGTATTGTCATGCATCATGGTTTGCGTAACTTGGCGCTTCCCGCACTTACTCTTCAGTTTGCTTCCATCTCGGAGATTTTTGGTGGCTCAGTGCTGGTTGAGCAGGTGTTTAGCTATCCAGGCTTAGGCCAGGCTGCTATTACGGCGGGCTTGGGTGGCGATGCTACTTTGCTGGTATGCATTGCAATCGTAAGTGCTGCCCTGGTATTCGTGGGAAATTTGATAGCAAATATCTTGTATGGCGTTATTGACCCTCGTATTCGAGGTGGCCGCGATGCCTAATATTCTTGCTCTCAGTAAAGCAAAACGAATGAACCGCAAGGCAACACTTGCTACCTGCATTATTGCCGCAGTGCTTCTTTGCCTGATAGTGGTGGTAGGCCTACTGTGTCAGGATGCTGCTCAGGTAGCTAATTTTTCGCGTTCTAACCTGCTGCCTTGTTTGGAATATCCCTTTGGAACCGACCGCATGGGTCGCGACATGCTTTTGCGTACCCTAGCTGGGCTTTCGACAAGCGTTTTAGTGGGTTTACTTGCGGCAGGGGTTTCTTCTGTTATTGCTTTGGTTTTAGGAACAGCGGCAGCGCTCAGTGGCAAAAAAGCGGACACTGTAATTTCATTTTTGATTGATTTGTGCATGGGAATCCCACACATTGTTCTTTTGATTTTGATTAGCTACGCGCTCGGCAAAGGCTTTTGGGGTGTAGCAATTGGTGTTGCCTTGACTCACTGGCCAAACTTAACGCGTGTTATTCGTGCTGAGGTTCTGCAATGCAAGCAGGCACCTTATGTTGCAATGGCTGAGCGTCTTGGTCAAAGCAAGCTGCAAATTGTCATAAAACATATCGTTCCGTATGTGTTCCCGCAGTATTTAATAGGGCTCATTTTGCTCTTTCCACATGCGATTTTGCATGAGGCTGCGGTGACCTTCTTGGGCTTTGGCTTGTCGCCCGAGCAGCCGGCAATTGGTGTCATCCTAAACGAAAGTATGACCTATCTGTCTGCGGGCATGTGGTGGCTTGCGGTATTTCCGGGTTTGGCGCTTGTTGTTACAGTACTACTCTTTGACCTGGCGGGTTCCAGGTTGCGCAGCTTAATTGACCCTCATCAGGCGCAAAATTAGGAGGCCGACATGAGTCAAGATTTAAATACTCAAGAGCCTTTGAATTCTTTTGCTGCGCACGGTCCGCACGAAGATTCGCAAGAGCATCATCATCACACGCATGCGCAAAATTCAGCACATCCCGGGCATCATCATCTCTTGTCGGTTGAAAATCTAAGTGTCGAATTCAGGATGTATGACGAAGGGGCCCCTTTCTTTCAAGCTCAGCAGCGCGCTGTTTGCGTGATTGAAGACTTAACGCTGAGCGTGCATGAGGGCGAAATTTTGGCACTTGTTGGTGCAAGTGGCAGTGGTAAATCTTTGTTGGCTGATACTATCATGGGCTTATTTGAGTCCAATGCTACAGTTAAGGGCACTATTTGGTTTGATGGCAAAGAACAAGACGCTCAATCTCTTGCAAAGTTAAGAGGACAGGGCATTTCGCTGGTGCCTCAGAGTGTGGCTCATCTTGACCCTTTGATGCGAGTTGGCAAGCAGGTGGAAGGCTTTGCTCAAAGCTCGTCCTTTGCAAATAAGAAAGCCCCTGGCTCAAAGCAAGACAGTAGGCACAGTCAGGGCTGGGCAGAAAAAAGAGCGGCACGCAAAGAACTCAAAGCCCAGCAGGCCGAGCGTGCCAGCCGTCGTCGCGAGCTTTTTGCTCACTATCGATTATCTGAAGATGTGGCGCAGATGTATCCGCACGAACTTTCGGGCGGTATGGCGCGGCGAGTTTTGCTTTGTTGCGCGCTCATGGATAATCCGCGTCTCATTGTAGCCGACGAGCCAACACCAGGCTTGGACTTGGATTTGGCCGTTGCTGCTATGCAAGATTTCCGCAATTTTGCCAACGAGGGCGGTTCGGTTCTTTTGATTACGCACGACATCGAACTTGCTTTGCAGGTAGCCGATCGCGTGGCTGTATTTAAAGATGGCAGTGTGGTGGAAGAAACTTCGGTAGAGAGCTTTAAAGATCCTAGTTTTTTGCGCCATCCTTTTACGCGTGCTCTTTGGCATGCCTTACCTGAGCACGATTTTGAGCCAATTCCTTTTGAGCCAAACCTTAAGGAGTCGCAATGCTAGAACTTCGTAATATTAGCTTTGGTTACAAAGGTAAACCCCTGCTCTATGAGGGGGTTTCGTTGTCGCTTGAGCGCGGCGAGCGTCTTGCGCTTGTGGCGCCTTCGGGTTTTGGAAAAACAACACTTTGCAGTATAGCTGCTGGTTATTTAAAACCTTCAACAGGCGAGGTTCTTGTTGACGGAAAGCCGCTTCCTTCTAAGGGCAAATGTCTGGTTCAAATGATTTGGCAACACCCTGAGCAGGTGCTTGATCCGCGTATGCGTATGAAAGACTCTTTGCTTGAGGCGGGCGAAATCGACGAAGCTTTGCTTTTGGACCTTGGTATAAAAAAAGAATGGTTAACCCGTTTTCCTCATGAGCTTTCGGGTGGAGAATTGCAGCGTTTTTGCATAGCACGCGCGTTAGCAACTAAGCCTAGCTATTTGATTGCTGATGAAATTTCGACCATGCTCGACGCTCTGACTCAGGCGCAACTTTGGCGCTTCCTTGTTCGTCGATCAGAAGAGCGCAACATTGGCATTTTGTTGGTGTCTCATTCTCCGGCTTTGCTCGAGAAAATAGCTACACAAAAACTTGATTTACAAAGCTTTACTCAGTCTTAGTTGTGCTTGGGTGTACTATCAAAGCCCGTCAAAGTTTTTAGGCTTAACTTTTAAGAGAAGGGCTTATTGATATGATTTCGCAACGCAAGATTGGCATTATCGGCCTTGGTCATGTTGGTGCTCATGTAGCTAATAGCTTACTTTTGCAGGGTATTGCCGACGAATTGTATCTTTGTGCTCTTAACGATCAAAAAGTTATTTCCGAAGCTCAAGACTTGCACGATTCTTTGAGCTTTTGCCCCTACAACACCAACATCGTAAACGTGGGCGATCGCTACGAAGAGCTTGCCCAATGCAACATCATCATCAATGCAGCTGGTAATGTTGCTGCGGTTGCTGAAAGCCGCGATGGCGAGCTTACTACTTCAACAGATTCAGCACGAACTTTTGTTGATCGAATTTTAGATGCTGGTTTTGATGGCATCATTATTAATGTTTCTAACCCCAACGATGTTGTCTGTACCGCAATTTGGCACCTGACTGGCTATGATCATAAAAAGATTATCGGCACGGGCTGCGGCTTAGATACAGCTCGCCTGCGCTCCGAAATTTCCAAGGTTACCGGTGTAAGCCCTAAATCTATTGGTGCTTATATGATTGGCGAGCATGGCTTTAGTCAGATTGCTGCTTGGAAAATTGCAAGCATCGCTGGTAAGAATATTTACGATTTAGCTAAAGAAGACCCCGAGCGCTATGACTTTGACACCGCTTTGATTGAAGAGCGTGCTCGTAAGGGCGGCTATGTAACCTTTGCTGGCAAGGGTTGTACCGAATACGCCATTGCAAATTGCACCGCCCGTTTGTGTGCAGCAATCCTGCATAATGAGCATGCAGTAATTTCTGTTTCTACCTTGATGACCGGTCAATATGGCGAAGAAGGAATTTACGCTTCCCTTCCTTGCGTAATTGGCGCCGAGGGTGTTGAGCAGGTAATAGCTCCCAATCTTTCGCTCCCCGAGGAAGATGGCTTCCACCGAAGCTGCGATCACATCCGTGAAAACATCGCAAAGCTTCCCTGGTGGTAGGCTTAAATTTCGAGGAGCCTGAACAAGCTATGACTAATGAGGGCGATAAATTAGCTATTACTTCAGATGAGTTTGGTGAGTGTTCTGGTGAAGACATCTATACCGACTACGTGGATGATCTTCATGAGATTTTAAATTCTGCAAGCATGGGTATCTGGCATATCGAGTTAATTGAAGGTCAGGCTCCCAGGCTTTTGGCAAATAAGGTAATGCTTGATCTTTTGGGTCTTGCTGGTTCCACCAAATTGTCGCCTGAAGAGGTTTTTGAGGCTTGGTATTCACGCATTAAACCCGAGGCTCTGCAATCTGTTCTTGATAGCGTCGCCAAGATGGAATCAGGCCGCCGCGATGAAAACACCTATCTTTGGTTGCACCCAAGTTTAGGGGAGCGCTATGTTCGCTGCGGTGGCACTGGCTATAAGGCTTCCAATGGCTACATTTTGCGCGGTTATCACTATGACGTTGATGATATTGTGCGCAATCAGCAACAGCAGGAGCTGCGTCTACAAGAAGCTCTGCAGCTAGAAAAAGCACATAGCGAGGTTATCTCTGCCTTATCAACTATTTACACCACTATTTTTAAGGCAGACCTCACCACTAAGCGCTATGAAATTCTTAATAGTGTTGAATTGATGTCTGCTGTTGCTCCTAAAGAGGGCAAATTTGAGGACGTCAAAGAAGAAATCCTGCTTGCTTTTATGGCGCCCGATATGCGCGAGGAAATGCGCGAATTCCTTGATGTCGATACTCTGGCTAGGCGCCTGCGTGAGGTAAATACGATTGTTCACGAATATCGCAATCCGGAAGGCCGCTGGTTTGAATCCCGTTTTATTGTGAGCAACCGTAATGTTTCTGGTGAAGTTTGTGATGTCTTATACGTTGCGCGCGATATCACGGAAGAAAAGTTTTACGAGCTTGATCTGCAAAACAAAACGCGTGAGCAGCTTAAAGTTATTACAGCGCTTGCAACCGAGTATAAGCTGCTGTTTTTGGTGGATGTTAACAAAAAGACCTGGACTCTCTTCAAGGCTGACAGAACGGGTATTACGCGTGAGATTTTTGATGTTATAGAGCCGTGCTCTCAGTATGAAAATGGCATACGTTCCTATATTGAAAATTTTGTAGTCGAAGAAGATAGGCCTCGACTTCTTGAGCGAACAACAACAGAGGCGCTCTTGTCGGCGACTCCTGATAACGACCTGTATTTTATTGGATACGACCGTAAGTCAGAAGAAGGTATTAGGCACTGCCAGATTAGTTCGGCAAAGTTTGTTAACGATAGGGGCGAAGACCACATTGTTTTAGGCTTCCGCGATTTACAGAACGTAATTGAACGTCAGTTAAAGCAACAGGCCCTATTGGAAGAGGCTCTGGCTCTTTCTGAAGACAAAATGAGGGTCATCGAGGCCTTTGCTTCAATCTATAAAGAGTTCTGCGTCCTAGATCTAAATACCTTTGACTACAAGATAGAAGGAGGAGTCAAGCGTTCCGAGGAAAAGCGTGGTCAGGTTGGCAATTTTAAAGACCTCGTAAAGAAGATGTATCTCTACAACTTGTCGCCGGAATACTCACGCAATGAGGAAGCGCATGCTTTCTTTGACTCAAGTACTCTGAAGGATCGTCTTAAGAAATCGGCAGTAATCTCGCATGATTTTAAAGACATCACGGGTAATTGGTTCTCGACTGTCTTTATTGCTAAGGCCTACGACGAAGACGGCATGCCCTCAGAGGCTTTGTTTGCGGTTCAAAATATCAACGAGCAAAAAATTAAAGAGCTTGAACAGGATGCGGCCTTGCGAGATGCGCTTATGGTGGCACGCCGCGCCAGCCGTGCAAAAACTTCCTTCCTGAGTAATATGTCACACGATATTCGTACGCCCATGAATGCGATTATCGGCTTTACCGCATTGGCCCGTACTCATATTGATAACACCGAACAGGTGCAGGATTATCTGAGCAAAATTCATTCGTCGAGTGAGCATTTGCTGAGCCTGATTAATGAGATTCTTGACATGAGTCGCATCGAAAGTGGCGCCGTCAAACTTGAGGAAAGCGTCGTGCATATGCCCGATGTTCTGCACGATTTGCGCATTTTAATTCAAGGTCAAATTAGTGCTAAGCATCAGAATCTCTACATTGATACTCAAGACGTTGAACATGAAGACGTTATTACCGACAAGCTGCGCCTTAATCAGATTCTGATCAATATCGTAAGCAATGCGATTAAGTACACGCAAAGCGATGGCGACATTATTATCAGAGTTACGGAAAAGCTCTGTTCAATAAGAAATTATGTAACCTATGTCTTCGACATTAAAGACAACGGTATTGGCATGTCTCCTGAATTCGTGGAGCATATCTTTGATGACTTTGCGCGTGAAAATACCTCGACCGTAAGTGGTATTCAGGGTACCGGCCTAGGCATGTCTATTACTAAAAACATCGTAGACATGATGAATGGCACTATTGAGGTTGAAAGTACGCTTTCAAAGGGTTCGCGCTTTGTAGTGACGCTTGATTTCAAGCTAGCTGATAAGCAGGCTAGTTATGAGCTTTTGCCTGAACTGCGCGGTGCACGTGTTTTGGTTGTCGACGACGATATCAATACCTGCCAAAGCGTATCTAAGATGCTGCGTAGTATTCAGATGCGTCCGCAGTGGTCAACCTCTGGCAAAGAAGCCATCATTCGTGCTCAAGAGGCCTTTGAGATTAAAGATGAATACAAGGTTTACATCATTGACTATTTGATGCCTGACATGAATGGCATCGAAACAGTTCGCCATATTCGTAAAGTCATTGGTTATGAAGCTCCAATTATTGTTCTGACTGCTTATGACTGGAATGCTTTTGAAGATGAAGCTCGCGAAGCCGGCGTTACCGCCTTTGTCGAAAAGCCACTCTTTATGTCCGAATTGAAGGCAGTTTTGTCAAAGCCAGCAGAAACCTCTAAGTCTGATAATAATGAGGCAGAAAAGTACAACTTTGCTGGCAAGCGTATTTTGATAGCCGAGGATAATGATCTTAATCGCGAAATCGCTATTTCAATTTTGGAAGACATTGGCTTTGCTGTTGACGCAGCTTGCGATGGCATGGAAGCGCTCGAAATACTTGGTGAAGCAAGCGAAGATCACTACGATTTGATCCTGATGGATATTCAGATGCCGCGCATGGATGGCTATGATGCAACGCGTGAAATCCGAGCACTCGAAAATAGTAAGAAGTCAAAGATCCCCATTGTTGCCATGACTGCAAACGCCTTTGATGAGGATAAACAGGATGCATTGATTGCAGGCATGAACGACCATATTGCCAAGCCAATCGACGTCAATACGCTCGTAAAGACACTAGGCGAGTTGATTGGCTAGTGTTTGACTAGGGCTACCAACGAAACCGCTTATTAAGCGCAAGTTGAAACCCCGAAAGCTTCGCCACGCACTTGTGTTCTATGGCTTACTAAATGCGAGAGCGTTCACTTTCTTCTTTTTAGCTTTTGGCGCCCGTTTGGCTTCTTAAAACTCTTTTAGAGGCAAACTGGGTTACGATTTACGTGTTCACACTTCTTTGTATTGTCTTCATGCGCAGCCTTGTTTTTGTACTTTAGCAAGCCTGTGCAATAAGGAGGAAGGGTTGGCCATGCCTAAATTAAGTATAAATGGCATCACGGTTGAAGCTCCTGAAGGAGCCACGATTCTCGACGCAGCAAAGCTGGCTGGCGTTGACATTCCTACTTTGTGCTATATGCCAAAAATCAACGAGATTGGTAGTTGCCGCGTTTGTGTGGTAGAGGTCGAAGGACAGGACAATCTTGCTGCTGCCTGTAACTCGCCTGCTTTTGATGGCATGGTGGTTAATACGGTAAGCCCTCGAGTTATCGAGGCTCGTCGCACCAATGTAGAGGCAATTCTTTCTACTCATCGCAGTGAATGCACTTCTTGTACTCGCAGTGGCACCTGCGCTCTTCAGTCTCTGGCTGCCGATCTTTCTGCCACGGATACAAAGTGTTCTTCCAGTTTTGAACTCGAAGACTGGGATAAAGATTTTCCTTTGCAGCGTGATGAAAGCAAATGCATTCGTTGTATGCGTTGCGTTGCAGAGTGCGCAAGCATTCAGCACTGCAAGGTTTGGAAGGCGGATGCCCAATATGCCTATCGCGGTATTCGTGTTTCAGGAAATACAAGTATCGATAAAGCTGGTTGTGCACTCTGTGGTCAGTGCATAACGCATTGTCCAACCGGCGCGTTGACCGAGCGCGATGACACTCGCACTGTTTTAGCGGCTTTGGCTGACCCAGAAGTGGTAACTGTAGTTCAGGTTGCACCTGCTATTCGTTCTGCCTGGGGCGAAGGTGTTGGTCTTTCGCGCGAGGAAGCCACGCAAGGTCGTATGGTTTCGGCCCTGCGCGCTCTTGGTTTCGACCATGTTTACGATACCGATTTCGCTGCCGACCTTACCATTATGGAAGAAGGCAACGAGTTTATTGAATGGATAAAAGAGGGTAAGCCTCGCCCTATGTTTACCAGCTGCTGCCCTGGCTGGGTGCGTTTTGCAAAGCTTCATTACCCACAGTTTGTTGGTCAGCTTTCAACAAGTAAGGCACCTCATCAGATGCTTGGCGCAACCGCTAAAGCGCTGTTGAGCGCTGATGCCCAGGCCGAAGGTAAGCGCGTGTTTGTTGTTTCGGTTATGCCTTGCGTTGCTAAAAAGTACGAAGCCGGCGTTCCTCAGTTGTCTACCGAGGCAGGTCAGGACGTTGATGCTGTTTTAACTACACGCGAGTTTGATCGCATGCTTCGCATGTTTAGTGTTAATTGCGCCCAGCTGCCCGAAAGCAAGTTTGATGATCCTCTGGGCAAGTCAACGGGTGCTGGCACCATCTTTGGTCGTACTGGTGGCGTTATGGAAGCAGCCCTTCGTTCTGCAGCCTTCTTGCTTACGGGTGAAAACCCTGATTTCAGCACTTGCGACACCAAGGCCGCAACACCAGAAAAGCCTTGGATTACCAAAGAACTTGATATCGCAGACTTACACCTGCGTATTGCTGTTGCAAGCGGCCTTGAGAATACAGCCAACCTGCTTGACGCTCTCGAATCGGGCGCGGAATCTTACGACTTTGTTGAGATTATGGCTTGTCCTGGTGGTTGCGTTGGTGGCGGTGGTCAGCCAATTAGCTTCAATAAAGAACTCGCACCAGAGCGCGCAGCAGTTTTGAACTCTCTTGATGACGCTGATGTCCTGCGTTATTCGCATGAAAATCCAGACATTACCGCAATTTACGAGCGTTTGTTTGACCATCCGCTTTCTGAAAAGGCAGAGGAGCTTCTGCATACCAATCAGGAAGACTGGGATATCTAGGTGCCCAGCTGCGCCGATAGGGAAGTGTTCGCTCAGCTGCTTGATAAGCTAGAGAACGAGCACGCCCTTGAGCTGGAAGAATATACCTATCTGCTTGATTGCTTTTCGAAGGAGTCATCTCGTGAGCTTGCGCAGCGTGCTGTAGACGTGCGCAAGCTCATTTATGGCACCTCGGTTTATACACGTGGTCTTATTGAGGTTTCGAGCTTTTGCAAGAACGATTGCTTCTATTGCGGCATCAGGAAATCCAATAAGGAAGCCCGTCGTTATCGTTTGACCCCTGATCAGATTGTTGGCAGTGCCAAGCAGGGCTATGAGCTCGGCTTTAGAACCTTTGTGTTACAGGGTGGGGAAGACCCGTTTTTTACTGACGATATACTCAGCGATATCGTTGCTAGAATTCGAAACGCGCACCCTGATTGTGCTATCACTCTTTCGTTTGGGGAACGTAGCCGCGCGAGTTATGAGTGCTTATATGAGGCAGGGGCTGAGCGCTACTTATTGCGTCATGAAACAGCAAGCGAGTCTTTGTATAAGCGTTGGCATCCGCAAGGCATGCAACTTGAAAATCGCCTACGTTGTTTAAACGATTTACGAGAAATTGGCTATGCCGTGGGCCTTGGCTTTATGGTTGGTGCCCCTTACCAGACCAATACTGATCTTGCCCGTGACTTAAAGTTTATCGAGCAATTTAAGCCAGAAATGTGTGGCATTGGACCTTTTGTTCCGCATCATGCAACGCCTTTTGCGGGTTTTGAGGTAGGCACGGCTGAGCTCACTTGTTATCTCCTTTCGATTATTAGGCTTATAAAACCTAATGTGCTTTTGCCTGCTACAACTGCTTTAGGAACTGTTTCTCCGGACGGTCGCGAGCAAGGCATTCTGGCGGGAGCAAATGTGGTTATGCCTAACCTTTCGCCGGTGGCAAATCGCAAGAATTACGATTTGTATGATGGCAAGATTTGCACAGGCGAAGAAGCGGCAGAGTGCCGTGGTTGCTTAGGCGCCCGTATGCTTTCGATTGGTTATGAGCTAGTGGTTGATAGGGGAGATATGGCTCCTATTCCTGAACTAACATCAAGAAAGTTACAGCCTTGCGGGGCTCAAGAAGTAATAAGCAGAACTTAATTAAGTGTAAGTAAGGAAGCGAATACTTATGGGATATATCTATAATCCAAAGTCCTTGTGTGCCGATGAATTTATCAATGACCAGGAGATTCTTGAAACTCTTGCTTACGCTGACTCCCATAAAGATGATTTGGAGCTGTGTTATCGCATTCTTGATAAATGCAAACCGCATTTATTCCCCGCAAGTGAACATGGCGCCATGATTACGCATCGTGAAGCAAGCGTTTTGTTGGCCTGCGAAGATGAGGGCGTAAATGCAGAAATTAAGCGTTTGGCGCACGATATTAAGCAGGCATATTACGGCAACCGCATTGTTTTATTTGCGCCTTTGTATCTTTCGAACTATTGCGTAAATAGTTGCTTGTATTGCCCCTACCATGCAAAGAATCGTGAGATTCCTCGTCATAAATTAACGCAGGAAGAAATTAAAGCTGAGGTTATTGCCCTTCAAGATATGGGGCATAAACGCCTAGCAATTGAAGCTGGCGAAGATCCAAAGCGTAACCCCATCGAATACATTTTGGAGTCGATGGAAACCATCTATTCCATTAAGCATAAAAACGGAGCAATTCGTCGCGTCAATGTGAATATTGCCGCAACAACGGCAGATGAGTACCGCATGCTCAAAAAAGCCGATATTGGTACCTATATTTTGTTCCAAGAAACCTACAACAAAGAAAGCTATAAGCGCCTGCATCCTCGCGGTCCAAAAAGCGATTACAACTGGCACACCGAAGCAATGGACCGCGCGATGGAGGGCGGTATTGACGACGTCGGTTTGGGCGTTTTGTTTGGTCTTGAGAGCTATCGTTATGAATTTGCGGGGCTCATTATGCATGCAGAACATTTGGAGGCCGTGCATGGGGTAGGTCCGCATACCATTAGTGTTCCGCGCGTAAAGCCTGCGATGGATATTGATCCTGATACTTTTGACAATGGCATTCCTGACGAGATGTTTGAAAAAATCATCGCACTGATTCGTATTACCGTTCCTTATACCGGAATGATTATTTCGACGCGTGAAAACCAGGCGGTTCGCGAAGCTGCGCTTAAGTATGGCATTAGCCAAATTTCTGGTGGTAGCCGTACGAGCGTTGGTGGCTATACCGAAAATTTGCGTCCACATGATACCGAGCAGTTTGATGTGAGCGACCAACGTAGCCTTGATGAAGTTATTTCGTGGCTAATGAACCAAAACCACATTCCGAGTTTTTGTACGGCATGCTATCGCGCGGGTCGCACTGGCGATAGGTTTATGAGTTTTTGTAAGAACGGTCAAATTCTTAATTATTGTCACCCAAATGCTCTGGTTACTTTGGCTGAGTATCTATGCGACTACGCAAGCCCTGCTACTGCGCAAAAGGGTTTTGCTTTGATGGAGCAAGAGTTGCTCAAAGTTAAGGACGAAAAGCGTCGTCAACAATGCGCGCAAGCAATCGAGGCTATCAGGCACAAAGGCGAGCGCGATTTTAGGTTCTAAATTCTAGTTATAAGAACAAAAAGTAAAAGCAAACAGATTTTCTGCTGTAGCTGCTATGAAAGGATTACGCGATGAGCTTAAACGAAACTCCCTCAGGAGAGCGCGTTCGTATTGGCTTTTTTGGAATTCGTAACGCAGGAAAATCGAGCCTTGTTAATGCGGTTTGCGGACAAGAAGTTGCGCTGGCTAGCAACATCGCAGGCACAACGACCGATCCAGTCAAGAAGGCCATGGAGCTTTTACCGTTGGGTCCCGTGGAAATCATTGATACGCCCGGCATAGATGATGAAGGTGAGCTTGGAGAGCAGCGTGTTGTTCGTACGCGAAAAACACTTCGCGTTTGTGATGTGGCTGTTTTAGTAGTGGATGCAAGTCGTAATCTTGGTACCGCAGAACAAGAGCTTATTTCTTTGTTTAAGCAGCATAAAATTCCGTTTGTTATAGTGCGCAACAAATCCGACTTACTTGATGGCTCTTACCTGCAAGAAAAGTCGAGCGCTACCAAGCAGGCAGCGCACGGTGCTTCGTCGCAAAATGAGGGTATCGAACTCTATGCGAGCGCTCATACGGGCGATGGTATTAATGAGCTAAAAGAAGCTCTTGTGCATATTGGGGCTACTTCAAAACCAGAGCGCTGTTTATTAAAAGATCTTCTTTCGCCAAGCCAAACAGTGGTATTGGTAATGCCCATTGATTCTTCTGCCCCTAAAGGACGCATTATTTTGCCGCAGCAAATGGCTCTGCGTGATGTTTTGGATGCTCATGCGAGTGCTTGTGTTTGTCAGGTCGAAGAGCTTGCTCAGGTCTTGGAATCTACACCAAAAGTAGACTTAGTGGTTACTGACTCTCAAGCCTTCAAAGAGGTTGCCAAGATTGTCCCGGCAGAAATTCCTCTGACTTCGTTTTCTATTTTGATGGCACGTTATAAAGGAAACCTAAAAACACTGTTGGAAGGCGCTGAAGTGCTAAAAACGCTTACCGACAATAGCCAGGTACTCATTTCGGAAGGCTGCACACATCATCGTCAATGCGAAGATATTGGAACAGTAAAAATGCCTGCTTGGATTCGTGAGTATTCTGGAGCAAACCCGAATTTCGAATTTGCCCAAGGCCGCAACTTCCCTGAGTCTTTAGAGGGCTTTGATTTGATTGTTCATTGTGGCGCCTGCATGCTTAACGAACGTGATATGCGTCAACGAATGATGGACGCCAAAGCAAGCGGCGTGCCGATGCTTAATTACGGTATAACAATTGCTTGCGTTCATGGAATCTTAAATCGTGTGCTCGCACCGGTGAAGGCGAAAGTATAGTTACTGAGTTTTCTTAATCTTGCTTATCAAGCGCAAACAAAGCCCCGAAGGCTTGCTCTGTGCTTTTTGTTTATTCAAGTCTTAGCGCTTTGGGCTCCAGTGGTAGAAGCTTGCAAGGCCGCTACTCTCGATACCTGCAGGATTGCGTTCAATTGAATCCCTAAGACCGTCACTGGCAGCATTCCAGTATGCATACTTTTCGGGTTCTTCAAGAATTTCTGCATATTCAGGCAAAAGAACGGTCCTTGCCTGCGAAATAGCTTGGTTGGCATATGTTTGTGCTAGATAGTTTCGTATTGAACGGTTCATTGGTCTGCCGCTTAAAATAAAATCAATATCTTTTTTACCGGCAGCAGTCCAAAGGCCGCAGAGCCAATCGTTAAATTCGAGCTCATGGGGATCAAAGACCTTGCGATAGAAGGGGATATTGGAAGCCAAGCAATGGATAAGAGCATGAAAGAATTTAGTGGTGTCGAGGGTACGCGCGCCGGTTTCTACGTGAGTCCAAAAAGCCAGACTTTCAGACGAGCCATCTTTAAGCTCGCAGTCCGAATAAACAAGCAAGCTTGAGGGTAGTTCATTTTCGAGTGCTTGGCTTAAATCCCAACGAAAGATCCAGTAGGCAACATCAAGTTTGGAGCCATAGTAGTAATAGAAGGTGTTTCGGTTGATGTCGAGCGAATTGATAAGCTCGGCAATACGAACCTTAGATAAAGAAGTTTCTATTACCATCCGCTTGAATTCGTCCGCAATTTGTTTGCGCGTGTCTGACTTCACGACTAATCCCCTTGTCGCTTCTGTAAATCCCCTTTCTGAATAGTAGCAAGTTTTACCAGTACAAAAGCTGTGTTTTGTTGGTTTTGATAACGAAATTGAAGAAATTTGAAACAGTTCAGAAATCTGAACTTGTTCAAAATTTAAATCTGTTTAGGAAAAACCAGACAGAACCCGAATATGCCTAATAAAGAATGAACAAGTTCAGATTCTGACTGTATGCCCGCCTTCCTCCTGCTGGCAAACTGCAGATGTGGCCAAGTTATGAACTTGTTCACGATTTAGGGAAAGGCAGTCTAGGCGAAAGCTAAGGCTGTGAAAAGCCCAAAGCGGAAGGGGAATAAACGACCGCTGAGGGCAAGATTTTAGGAGGAACAATGGCAAACGAGCAGAGGCCTCTCGAAGGCGTTAAGGTCGTCGAGATGGCAACCTTTATCGCTGTTCCCGCTGTCGGCCGCATCCTGGCAGACATGGGCGCAGAGGTAGTAAAGATTGAGTCTGCCAAGGGCGACAATCTGCGTTTCACCGCACCTAACGAGGGCCGTCCTTCCGACCCCCACGAGGACACCAACTTCGACCTCGAAAATGCAAACAAGAAGGGTATCGTCTTAGACCTTCGCAACGACAAAGGCAAGGAAGTTCTTTTCAAGCTGCTCGACGATGCGGATATTTTCCTGACCAACTGGCGCCCCGGCGCACTTGCTCGCCAGAACCTCACCTATGACGATCTTAAGGAAAAGTACCCCAAGTTGGTTTACGGTAGCCTTACCGGTTACGGCGAGAAGGGTCCCGACAAAGACCTTCCTGGTTTTGACTACACTTCCTTCTTTGCACGCTCTGGCTGGTCTGGATCTCTGTATCAGAAGGGCACCGTTCCTTCTAACCTGATTCCTGCTCTGGGTGACCATCAGGGTGCACTTGCTCTGACTGCTGGTGTTCTGGGTGCTCTTTATCGCGCATCTAAGACTGGCCGCGGCGAGTATGTAACCACCAATCTACTGCACACCGGCATCTGGGTTCAGTCCTTCCAGATTCAGGGCGCACAGTATGGCACCGAGTTCAACGGTGTTATGTATCCCTTCGACCGTCGCGAGAATCCTCTGCCTTATCAGCCTGCTGTTAAGACTAAGGACGACCGCTTCCTGCAGGTCATGGGTCCCAACTTCAACATTTACTGGCCTCTTATCATGCGTGCAATCGGACGCGAAGATGTGCTTGATGATCCCATTATGTCCGACCAGAAGAAGATCCAGGACTCTGGCCGCTTAGGTGAAGCCTATGACCTGGTTCAGGAAGGCTTCCAGCAGAAGACCGCTGAAGAGTGGATCCCCATTCTGAAAGAGCTCGACATTCCTTACGCTCTTTGCGCTACTTATCAGGAAGTTTCCAAGGACGAGCAGGCTTGGGCAAACGATGTCTTCTACGAGATGGATTATCCTCGTGGCCCCAAGGCTCTGGTTCGCACTCCTATCACCATGGCAACCACTCCTTTGCCTGACTACAACAAGGCACCTTTGCTGGGCGAGGACACCGTTGAGGTTCTTTCTGGCCTGGGCTACTCCGAGTCTGAAATCCAGGCAATGGTCGACGACAAGGTCGCTGGCGTCTGGAGCGAGTAACTCCTCCCTCTCTAGGTTTTTAAGCTGCCTCGTTGCACGAGTCTCCTATAACGGGGCGGCCTAGAACCTCACTCACACTCTCTAAAGAAAGAAGGGAAACTTATGACTACTGAACAGACAGCCGAGAAGCTCCCTGCTGGTAAAGTCTTAGCCAATATTGTTAATGATGTTTATCGCGAGGCTGCCGAAGCAAAAGAGCGCGGCGAAATGATTGGTTGGTGTGCATCCAACTTCCCACAAGAGATTCCTACCACTCTTGGCTTGCACACTGTTTATCCCGAAAGCCAGGCAGCTGCAATTTCTGCAAAGGGCGGATCACTTCCTCTGCTCGAGCATGCTGAAGGTGAACTCGGATTTTCTAATGACCTGTGTGCTTATGCACGTATTTCAATGGCTTATGCCGATACGGGCAAGTGCCCCAATGGCGAGATGGACATGCCTCTGCCCGACTTCGTGCTTTGCTGCAATAACATTTGCACCTGCATGATGAGCTGGTATGAGAACCTGGGCCGCAAGCTCAACATTCCCGTCATCATGATCGACGTTCCTTATTGCGACAGCTATGACGTTGACCAGAAGCGTATCGACTACGTAAAGGGTCAGTTCGTCGATGCAATTCATCAGCTGGAAGAGATTACCGGCAAAAAGTGGGACGAAAAGAAGTTTGAAGAAGTTTGCGCTTATTCAAACCGTACGGGCGAAGCTTGGCTCGAGGCTACCACTTACATGGGTTACAAGCCTTCTCCTCTGAATGGCTTTGAGCTGTTTAACCATATGGCAGTTGCAACCATGGCTCGTGGCCATGAAGGTGCAGCCGAGGCAATGGAGCAGCTTTGTGAAGAGTATCGCAACAACGTTGCTGAAGGTAAGTCTAACTTCCGCGCTGAAGAGCAGCACCGCATCATGTTTGAAGGTATTGCTTGCTGGCCCTACCTGCGTGCAACCTCTAAGCCTTTGAAGGAATCCGGCACTAACGTAACCGCTTGTGTTTATGGTCCCTCCTTTGCATTTACCTATCGCAACCTTGACGAACTTGCAAAGGCTTACTGCGGCGTTCCTAACGCAATCAACCTTGAGCGCGCTACCGAACTTCGTAAGCAGCTCTGCGTTGATGGCAAGGTTGACGGCGGCATCGTTCACATTAATCGCTCTTGCAAGATGTGGTCTGGTATTGCTCCTGAGATGGGCCGTCGTATTTCTAGTGACCTCAACATCCCCATCGTTACCTTTGACGGTGACCAGTCCGATCCTCGTAACTTCTCCGAAGAGCAGTATAAGACTCGTATCGAAGGTCTGGTCGAGATCATGGACAGCAAGAAGGAAGGGAAGTAAGCCATGTCTGCACTCGAAACTCAACTTGCCGCTTTTGCCGAGGCGGCTAACAACCCCAGCGCAGTGCTTGACGAGCATATTGCCGCAGGTAAGCGCGTAATCGGCGTAGGTCCTTACTATATTCCTGAAGAGCTTGTTCATGCAGCAGGAGCCGTTCCCTTTGGTGTATGGGGTCGCGTAGGTACCGCTAAGGAAGCTAAGAAGTACTTCCCACCTTTCTACTGCTCCATCTGTCAGATGACACTCGAGATGGGTATGGAAGGCACCTTGTCTAAGCTTTCTGCTCTGATGACTACTGGTCTTTGCGACACTCTGCGTGCTGCATCTCAGAACTACAAGGTTGGTATGGGAATCCCTCAGATTTATGTTTCCCAGCCCCAGAACCGTACTTCTGCAGCAGGTCGTCAGTATGCAATCACTTCTTACACCGAGACTAAGCGCAAGGTTGAAGAAGCTGCTGGTCAGGTTATCACCGACGAGGCACTCTCTGCTTCCATCAAACTCTTCAACGAGTGGCGCGCTGCAATGCGTGAGTTCGTAAAGCTTGCTGGTGCTCACGCAGGTGAAGTATCCATTGCTAATCGCTTGGCTGTTATCAATGCTGGTTACTACCTGGAAAAGGAAAAGCACCTGGCAATGGTTAAAGAGCTTAACGCTTCTTTGGCAGCACTTCCTGAGTCCAGCGACGGAAAGAAGAAGATTGTTCTTTCCGGTATCTACGAAGACATTCCTGCAATCACCGAGATTCTTGAATCTAACGATTACGCTGTCGTAGCTGACGACCTGGCTAAAGAATCTCGCGCCTTTGCAATGGAAGTTTCCGAGTCTGGTGATCCTTTAGAGGCATTGGCTGATGGCTACTGTGGCCTGACTGGTGATTCTATCCTCTACGATCCCAAGAAACTTCATGTTTCTAAGGTTGTTGACCAGGTTAAGGAATCTGGTGCTGCAGGCGTAATTCTGCTTCTTGCTAAGTTCTGCGATCCCGAGGAATTTGAGGCACCTGTTTTGGTTAAGGCTCTCAAGGCTGAAAGCATTCCCGTTGTCACCGTTGAGATTGACCAGCAGACTGAATCTTACGAGCAGGCTCGTACTCAGCTCGAAACTTTCGCCGAGCTTCTTGGCTAAATGATTTAGGGGAGGATTCGCTTGGTGTGGTTCTAGCGCACTGCTAGGGAAATGCCCAAAGCTTTGGCTGCCCTTGCTATAGGGCAGCCCCTCTCCAAAAAAGAAAAGTCGTATTCAAATGCGGCAATTGGAAACTCAGCACTTGAATCCGACTCTCAAAAAGGGCTGATAAAATCAGTCCCATACGAAAGGACATTATCATGTCTTCCGAAACTACTCAAAAAAAAGGTGGATTTCACTACGCATTTTTGATCGTAGCGGCATGCATCGTCTTTACTTGCATCCCCTGTGCACTTACCTTGAGCTGCGCTGGCATCTACTTCACCCCAGTAAGTGATTACTTCGGTGTTCCTAAAGCATCCTTTACTCTTTACTTCACCATTTTGAACCTAGCTATGATGATTACCCTGCCTATCGCAGGTAAGCTCATGAGTAAGATGGATATGCGCATAATCCTTACCGTTTGTGCCATTATCGATGGCCTGGCAATGATTGCGATGTCTTTCTTTACCGAGATTTGGATGTTCTACGTATCTGGCGTCTTCCTGGGTATCGGTACTGCACCCTTGCTGTATCTGGCAACTCCTAGCTTGATTAATGCTTGGTGCTACAAGAAGGTTGGCTTCTTTATCGGTTTGGCAATGGCCTTTACTGGTATCGGTGGCGTAATCTTTAATCCTGTTGGAACTGCTCTTATTAACATGGGCCCTGAAGGCTGGCGTACTGGCTACCTGGTGTTTGGCATCCTGATCCTGGTTCTGACTACTCCTTTCACCGCTTTGGTTATCCGCTCCAATCCTGCCGACAAGGGTCTGAAGCCTTACGGTATCGAAGAGGCTATGGCTGAGGCCGATGGTGACGCTGACGCTGTTATGACTGGTGTTTCTGCTAACAAGGCTATGAAGACTGGCGCTTTTGTTTGCATCGCAGCATTCGCATTCTTCATCACTTTGAACCAGACGGTCTATCAGTTCATGCCTTCCTACTGCACCTCGTTTGCTGAGTCTGCTCCTGCTGTTGCTGCTCTTTCCGGTGTTGTTGCTTCGGCTTGTATGGCTGGTCAGGCAATCGGCAAGGTTGTCCTGGGTGTTGTTAACGATAAGAATGCCCATGCTGGTTTGTTCCTTGGCTTAGGTTGCGGCTTTGTAGCAGTTGCCCTGATGTGGTTCTTGCCAACAGTTGGCTTCGTAATGCTTATCGCAGCATTTATTTTCGGCTTTGTCTATGCTTGCACCAACGTTGAGGCTCCACTACTTACTCGTTCGGTATTCGGCTCTCGCGATTACACCAACATCTGGTCTCGCATTTCGATGGCTGGCACCTTAGGTGGCGTTATTGCTCCTACTTTGTTCGGCATCCTGGTCGACCTCCCCGGTGGCTTCAATGTAATGTTCGCAGTTTCTGTCTGCTGCATGGTTGCCTGCCTCCTCTGTGGCCTGTATGCACTTGGTCGCCGTGGCAAGCTCGATATGACCGCTGGTGATGACGAGTAATCTTCTTTGATTAATCCATCGCCGCTGCGTTTTGTTGGCTCCCTCCTTTTCTTTGACATAACGCAGACTGGCAGCCTCTTTTACGGATTCCCAAACACACTCGGGCTGGCAAGCCCACCCCTCACTCGCTTGCTAGCCCGATGGGATCCAAGTCAAATCAAGCTAAAAGCAAAGCTTCGATGCGGGAATAGCAAAAGCTACAAGTTTGAAATTTTCTTAAGCTTGCCTTGTTTTTAGCAATTGATCAGCTCTTTAAACCCTCCTAGCTGATCAATCGCTGAAAACAGCACAACGAAATTCATCTAGGAAAGGAACGAAAATGGATTTCTCTCTAACCGACGAACAAGAGCTCCTTATCGACAGCATTAAAGAGTTCTGCGCACGCAATCTTGACGAAGAGAAGATTCGAGATATGTATGCCAACTTCGGCATGAGCGATGAGCTTATCAAGGCTTATCTTGAGGCTGGTTTCGGCCTGATGGGTATCCCTGAAGAGCTTGGTGGCATTCCTTGTGATCGCGTTACCTTGGGTGTTTTAACCGAAGAGTTCGCACATTATGCAGGCTGCGTTACCCCCTTCCTCAACAACACGCTTGCCATGTGCGACATGATTGATTTCGGTAGCCCTGAGCAGGTTACTTTCTGCATGGATCACTACCTCGAAACTGGTAAGCCCATCTTCTCGCTTGGCTTCTCTGAGCCCGGTGCAGGTTCTGACAACTCTTCTATGTCGGCAACTGCTCGCAAGCAGGCAGACGGCACCTACAAGCTGAACGGTCAGAAGACCTGGGTTACCCAGGGCGATGTATTCCCTTACATCCTGGTTGTTGCAAAGGACGAAGATCCCGCTCCCGAAAACAACAAGATGTCCATGTGGCTGGTTCCTTTGGAGTCCGAGGGTCTCTCTACTGCTCCTTTGCACAAGATTGGTCAGCAGATCATGCCTTTCTGCGAGGTTTACTTTGATGATGTAACCCTGACTGAGGATATGCGCGTTGGCAATCCTGGTGAAGGCTTCGTCAACCTGATGAAGAACTTCGAGATGGAACGCTCACTCATCGTTGCGCAGTGCCTTGGTTGCGCACAGGCTGCTATGGATGATGCTGCTGCTTACGTAAACGAGCGCATCACCTTCGGTAAGCCCTTGAAGAGCTATCAGCTCATCCAGGAAAAGCTCACTGAGATGGAGATCTCTCTGCAGAACACTCGTAACATGCTCTATCACACCCTTTGGAAGATGGATCAGGGCGAGAGCGTTCGTATCGACTCTGCACTGCTTAAGCGCTACGGCACTCGTGCTTGTACTCAGGTTGCTTCCGAGTCCATGCAGATCTTTGGTGGTCTTGGCTACACCGAGGATATGCGTCAGGGCCGTATCTGGTCTGACCTTCGCGGTATGGAAATCGCTGGTGGTACCAGTGAGATTATGGTTCATATTGCAGGTCGCCAGCTTGCTAAGAAGTACGCAAAGAAGTAGGTCAATCTTTGTCTGATCAGCTCAGACAAACAAGACGAATTCGGGTAAGGAGCCCTTAATAATCACATCGAGGGAGTGAAGAAAATGGTAGGCAATCGTTATTTGGGGATTGATGTGGGATCTACTGCATCAAAGGTTGTCATCATCGATGAGAACGCCGAAATCGTAGGTAAAGGACTTTCTGCATCCGGGGCTGGCACGCCTGGTCCCAAACTCGCCCTTGAGGCTGCACTTGCTGAAGCAGGTGTTAGCCTAGAGGACATCTCCTCCTCTTGCTCTACTGGTTACGGACGCAATCTCCTTGAATGGACTGACTACCAGATGTCCGAACTCTCTTGCCATGCGAAGGGCGCAGCCAAGCTCTTCCCGGGCGTACGTACTGTCATTGATATCGGCGGACAGGACGCTAAGGTTCTGTCCGTCGGCGATGACGGCACTCTGGAAAACTTTGTTATGAACGACAAATGTGCTGCGGGAACTGGCCGTTTCTTGGATGTTATGGCTGGTGTCTTTGGTTGCGAAGTCTCAGACTTAGAGCGCTACGACGCTGAATCAACCGAAATTGCTGAGATTTCTTCTACCTGCACTGTTTTTGCTGAATCCGAGGTTATTTCTAAGCTTGCAGCAGGAACGCCTATTTCTAATATCGTTGCTGGTATCCACTCTTCTGTAGCAAGTCGTACTGCAGGTTTGGCTCGTCGTTTAGGCGTTAAGCCACTCGTTGCAATGACTGGCGGTGTTGCCCTTAATGCTGGCTTGCGCAAGCGTCTTGAAGAAAAGGTGGGATATCCCATTAGTACCTCTGAGTTGTCGCAATTTAATGGCGCACTGGGCGCTGCTTTATTCGCAAAAGCAAAAGGCCCCAAGGCTTAAGGCTTTGGCTCAACCTGGAAATTGAGGTAAATCAAATGGACCATTATTCACAACAGGTTGCGAAGCTGGCTACAACTGAAATTCCCAATTATTCCTTGATGAGCTTTATTCGAGAGGGTTATTTTGCCGCTCCTTATAGGCAGCTTATTGTAGGGTCTAACGAATCTCTTTCGTATGCGGATGCTTTTCATCGTGCTCGTGCTTATGCCTGGCATTTAAAGCATGACTGCGGTATTGATTCGCACGACACTGTACTTTTTTCTTCTTTAAATTACGTTGATTACTTGGTTGTTGTTGCTGCTGTTGCCCAAACGGGCGCACGAATGGTCTTAGCAACAGGTTCTGCCACTAATCCTGAGATTGTTGCTTCTGTTGAGGCAACGCAGCCGAGTCTTTCGATTGTTAATAAGGCTGAGCATGTCGATGTTCTTAAAGAAGCATTTCCCGATATGCAAATCGAAACGATTCGCTGTACTCACCAGGAAGTAAAGGGAATCGAAGAGATTATTAGCTATGGCTTGCGTCATGGTCTAGATCAGCTTGAAGGACAAAGTGGGGATTCTCAAATTGTCCTGTTTTCTTCAGGCTCGACCGGAAAGCCAAAAGCAATCGTGAACAGGCTTTCTTCCTTTGCTCACAACGGAGGGGTTTTATCTAAGACCTTTTCGATTTCTGAGGAAGATACCTGTTATCTTCCGATGCCTTTTTCGCATACCTACGGAATGGTTGCAATTTATGCAACCTTGATGTCGGGTGCTACGGTATCGACCTTGGTTAAATATCGTCCTGAAAGCTCGCTTTCGAGCATTGTTTCAACCAAGGCAGCGGTGTACTTTGGAGTGCCCACTATGTTCCAGCGTGAACTTCGTGTTAACGCTGGTAACGAGTGGGATTTGTCATGTTTGCGCTGCGGCATGGTAGCAGGCGCTAGCATTCCAGAGGCCTCTCAGCGTGAATTCGAAGAGCGCTTTGGTTGCAAGCTTATTCAGTCTTACGGTATGACTGAAACAGCGGCAACTCTTACGATGAGCCGTTTCGTCTATCCGCTAGAAAAACGCTGCAAGACCATTGGCAGACCTATCGAGGGCGCCGAGCTCAAGCTTGATTCTTCGACTGGTGAGATTCTGGTTAAGGCATCCACGATGATGGATGGCATCCTTATGTCAGATGGCTCCCTTAAGCTTGAACTGGATGAAGACGGATGGTTCCATTCTGGCGACATCGGCGAAGTTGATGAAGAAGGTAACTACTTCATTACAGGGCGCATTAAAGACATGATTATTCGTGGCGGTATAAATATCTTTCCTGCTGAAGTTGAAAATGTCTATCAAAACAACCCCGAGATTTCGGAGAGCTGCTTAGTGGGCTACCCTGATCCAGAACTTGGCGAGCGTACTTGCTTGTGCGTCATCATGAATGAAGATGCGCATTCAAGCGCTTCCGATTTGCGCCTTTACGCTCGTGGTTTGGTTGAAAAGTGCAAAATTCCCGATACCGTTATGAAGCTTAAGGATCTTCCGCGTCTTGGCAACGGTAAAATAGACAAGAACGCGCTCCGTAAAATTGTGCTTGATGCTTTTGCAGCAACACGCAAGGTTGTTCGCTAGAGGGGGATGATTCAAATGCAACTTACCGAAGGTCAAATTAAAGCCATTACCGAGGTTAACGAATTTGCCGATAAGTATTTTGATGAGGCAAATATTCATCAGTGGTGTCATTCAATGGGGGTTCCTTCCTATATGTATGACGCATTTTATGAATCACCCCTAGGTGGTTATGTCTTGTCTGCTAACGCAGGTGGTTACGATTGCCCTTTCCTCGATCGTGTAACTATGCTCGCTGAGCTTACGCGCCGCGCGGGAGCTACCTTGCCTTTTTCAAGCGACATGAATGCGCTTGCTATGTTTTCTACTTTGCGCAAACTTTCACAGGAAGAAATCGTGCAAGAGTACGACTACACCGATGGTCGCATTCGTTTTTCTCAGGCATTTACCGAGCCAAATGCCGGCACTGATACTCAGGCAGTGCGGACGCAGATTTCCACCGATCCAGATGGTATTTACATCGACGGCGTTAAAACATTTGTAAGCTGTGGACAGTTTTCTCCTCAGACCCTAGTTTTGGCGCGTGACCCAATTTATGGTCAGCGTGATGGCGGTATGTCTATGTGGCTGGTGCCTATTAACTTGGAGGGAATTTCAACCTTCCCCATTAATACGGTTGGCCAAGAAATGCTTTGCCCAGCAGCCATTAGTTTTAAGCATGTAAAACTTGAGCCTAGGTGGCAAATTCAGACCGAAGGCAAGCTCAACACCATTCTTAAACGTCAGTATGGCTTGGGTCGTATTCTTGTTTGTGCATCGAGTGTTGGCTTGGCGCTTGCTGCAATGGATGATGCGGTTGCTTATGCAGCCGAACATGAGGTAAAGGGCCGCAGGCTTAATTCTTTACCTCAGATTCAAGAAAAACTTACCGATATGGAAATCAAGCTTCGTGCTATGCGTATGTTTGTCTACGACGCCGCCGTTGCAGCGGACGAGCGCGGTTCCAACTTTATGCTGGAAACAGCTTTGATGAAACGCTATGTTCCGGGGGCTGCAACCGAAGTTGCTTCCGAGGCAGTGCAGATTTTTGGTGGCGTTGGCTATACCGATGCTACTCGTGTTAGTCGAATTTGGCGTGACTGCCGCGGCAATCAGATTGCTCAGGGGACCGATGAAGTCATGACGGGTATTGCCGCAAAGGGGATTACGCAGCGCGCCGAAAATCGTGCTTACTAACATCCGCACGCATACGGTGTAGATATGAATAACGATTAGGATTGAATCCTCAGTCCGAGCTTGAATAGGCTACAGCTTAACTGGCTGTAGCCTATTTTGTTGTCAAATAAGCCCTAGGCAAAGCTCTAGAGACTTCGCTCTGAATGCCAAAAAGAGGATTTCGAAGAAATCCGCATACTAATGCACGAAGCAGTGAGCGCATGAAAAAGGATAGAAGCTTGATTGCTTCTATCCTTTTGAAAAGCGGAATAGGCGATAGTTCTAGGGCTTTTGCCTAGGGGCTTATACGGATGGCAAACGAGTGAAGTTTCGTTGTGCGCTCTTGGTTTTTAGTTAAGTGAATAGTGAATAACGCCTTCGTCATCAATATTTCGTTTTAGCTGCTTTGTTTCGGCAAGGTATTCTACTAAGGAAAGTGTCATGGCATAGCGCCTTATGCGCATACCAAATTCCAAGGAATCAAAGGCTCCATGAGAGCGTTGGGCGCCTGCCGTAATTTCGGCAACAGTGGCCAAACCAAGGGATTCAACAATTTGTAGGCGTTTTTCAAGAGGCTTTTTGAACTTTGCAAGTTGGTAGTCGTAGAAGGCACAAATACTCTTAGCTCCATGTAGAGGCTCATGATGCGACATATAAACGGTTTCAAAACCCATGCTTTTAAGCCGATTGAAGCTATCAAAGAAAAGTTTGAGCGAATGGTCCTTGCGGCCAAATTGCATGATTGAGGGTGCTGCATCGATAACATGATCGCCCGCAAATAGTACTTTTTGTTCAAGGTCGGCAAGGCAGATATGCTCAAAGGAATGCCCAGGCGTCTCAAGCACGCTTAAGTGCCATTTGCCGCAGTCAAGCTGAGCGCCATCTTTCAAAACCCGGGCTTTTTTCATTCCTATTTCGGGTATTTCATTTGCATAGCCAAGCGTTGCCCTGATTGCTTCGGGCTGAGTTTCCCAAAGTTCAGGAAGGCCTATAGCGCTCGCAAAATCGGAGCAGAGCTCATCGGTGACAGCGCGATTTGGGCCATGGTAGATAGCGCGGCCGCCTTGCTCGCAAAAGTAATCAAGATCACCTACGTGATCAATATGGAAGTGGGTGAGTGCAGCATCAGTTTTTTCCCACGAAATTCCGGCTCTATCAATCATGACCTGCAGGTGTTCAGTACCAGTTAGGTCTGGGTGTCCTAGATCGATAAATAGACCTTCTTTATTTCGGTCAAACAGAAGAAAACGATCAATGCGATCGGTGAAGTAGTAATCGTTCACTTTAAAGACTGCATGAATAAGCCCTTCGGTGGGCTCTGTCATAGAGATAAGTTCATAGCTGGTGTTTTCAAGCAAGTCATCAAAGCCACCAATTTCTGCAGTAGAGCTACTGAAGGTATCTGCGTTTTTGCTGGGTATGATTTCTTGCTTGCTCATGGACTTCTTTTCTTTAGCGGCTTGGGTGTTTTATTGCTTCTCTAGTGTATTCCTTAAAGGTGGAGCTCTTTTCTGTGCTTCAAAATATCCACTGGTAAATTATTGTTTTGTGGCAAGGCTATACAACAATTTTATTTTGCCTTGTAGTGGATTATTCCTTCAGAATCTGTTTCTCGCGCAATGGCATCTTGGTCAGCCAGGTATTCCAACAGCGAAAGGGTCATAGCAAAGCGACGAATTTTCATGCCGTCCTCAAGTTCATTAAACGAACCGTGTGATTGTTGGGCAGCCTGGGCTACCTCCATTACCGTGGCGTTGCCAAGCTGATCAATGATTTTCTTGCGCTTGGCAAGAGGCTTGTCGAACTTCGCAATCATAAAATCGTAAAAAGCGTTGATATTTTCTTTCCCTCGTAAAGGCGCGTGATGCGACATGTATACCGTTTCGAATTCCGCTTTTCGTAGAACAGGGAAGGTATCAAAGAATTTGCTTAGCAGGTGATCGTTGCGTCCAAACTGCATGACAGAGGGCGCGGCATCGATAATGTGGTCGCCGCCAAAAAGGACCTTACGTTGTTTGTCGGCTACGCAAATATGTTCAAGGGCGTGCCCCGGGGTTTCAAGAGCTACCAAATCCCAGCCGCCAACAGAAAACTTGCTGCCCGTGCGTAGCTCGTGGGCATTGGTTCCTTCAGGGAAGCCACATTTGGTGATGTATTGCAGCGTGAAATGAAGCGGATCCCACAGTTCGGGTGCTTCGGTTGCTTCGGGCCAGCCAATAGCAAATGCAAAGTCTGCACAAGCATCATCGTCGAGCACATGCAGGGGCCCGTGATACACCGCATTCCCGCCGCGATTAAGGAAGTATTGCATGTTTCCTACGTGGTCAGGATGAAAATGAGTTACTGCTAAATCGACGCTTGACCAGTCCATTTCGGCACGCTCAAGCATAAGATCAAGATGTTTGCTACCCGTAAGTAAGGGGTGCCCTAGATCGATAAAAAGCGAGCGACCGCCTGGGCCAAAAAGCAAATAGCGATCAATTCGATCGGTGAAATAGTAATTTTTGATAGTAAATACGGCGTGGATAAGGCCAGGTAGAGGCTTAGTAAACTCAGTCATTTTGTAACTGACTGAATTCATTAAGCTATCAAGTTCATTTGGGTCGGCCGAAGAACTACTAAAAGTATCCGTGGTACTTGTTGGCTTAATAGGCTCGGTTTTCGGCGCCCCTTGCTCGAAATCGTACATAAATCCCTCTCTTTTCGTTTCCATGATAAAGCCGAGCCTTGAATTGCTAATAAACTAAAAAGGCTAATTGCTATTACAGCGGGGGAAAGGTTTTGTATGCTGGCTTTTTCTTAGCTCTTCGCAAGCGCAAAGGTTTTTTAGTTTCTCCTGGCTCTTTGACGTAAGATTTCTAATTGAAAGAAATCTGAAATCAAGCGGGGGAGAGTATGAGCTTTTGGGGGAAGTCTTACGTAAACAAAAAACAAGCTAAGCAAAAAAGCCCACTTGGAAAGAAGAGCAAGCGGACCCAGCTTCTCAAGGATGCCTTGGTTGGGATTTGTATATGTTGCCTACTTGCTACGGCTATTTCGGTAACGATGGGCTGTGCGGAAGATGACAGTGATGCGGATTCTTCTTCTGAGGTCACTCAGGCCGAATTAGCTAACGAATCGAGCACTCAATCTGATGATGATTCGTCCAATAGGGGCGAAGCTCAAAATGCAGATGAATCAGATAGCAAATCTAAGGCTAAGGCAAGTACGGATTCATCGGCAGCAAAGCAAACAAAATCAGAAAAACTGGTAGTTAAGTTTGTTGATGTAGGTCAGGGTGATGCAAACCTCCTCGAATTCCCTGATGGTAAAACGATGCTTATCGACACAGCGGATGGCGGCTCTTCTGCTGTTATTTCTACCCTTAGGGCAGACAAGCGAACGAAGATTGACTATTTGGTTGCAACGCATCCAGATGCCGATCATATTGGCGGTTTAGCTTCGGTTATTAGTTCATTTAAGATTGGCTCGGTTTGGATGCCTAAGGCAACAAGCACGACGAAAACTTTCCAGAACCTGCTTGAGACAATTGATTCTAAAGGGTTAAAGATTGATAGCTGTTATGCGGGCCGTACTATCACTTCTGGTAAAAACTATTCGGTCGAACTGTTGTGGCCCGAAAAATCCGCAAGCTATTCCAATAGCAACGATTATTCGGCGGTCATCAAGCTCACTTATGGCAAGAATACCTTCTTGTTCACGGGGGATGCGCCAGTAGAGGCCGAAAAGCAATGCGTTGATGGCTCGATTGATGTTTTGAAAGTTTCGCACCACGGCAGCGCATCAGGCACCAATGCAAGCCTTGCTAAGAAATTAAGCCCTAAAATTGCCGTGCTTTCTTACGGCAAAAATTCTTATGGTCACCCCACTAAGGTGGTTTTAGACGCGCTCGATGCAGCCGGTGCACAGGTGTTTGGTACTTACGTCAATGGAACGATTACGGTTACTTCCGATGGCTCAAAGGTAAAGGCATCTGCTGCTAAAAAAGGAACAGTAGTTGCAGCAAGCAAGAACGCGGGAGCTTCTTCTCAGGGCTTAAGCTCGGCGGGCGGCGGTGGCGGCTCAAGCGGTAAGTCTAGTAGCAACGCAAACTCGCAGACTTCGTCAAGTTCTAAATCCGGTAAAAGTAGCAGCTCAAACACTAGTTCAAGTAGTAGTAAGTCGAATAAATCTGACGAGACGGTTGTTATCACGCCGACGGGCTCCAAATATCACCTTGAGGGCTGCCGCACCACAAAGCGCAGTTCACATCTGACTAAAATAAAGAAGTCAAAAGCTGAAGCTCAGGGTTATACCGCTTGTTCGATATGTAATCCCTAAGCGCTTTGCTTTAGCTAAAAAGGAGGCTCTTATGCAGGCAATCGTTGATCGTATTGAAGGAAACGTAGCAGTGCTCGAGTTGGATGGCGAGCGCTTTATAGACGTACCCCTGGATGAAATGCCTGCAGGCTGCACTCAGGGTGACGTCTATGAAGGAGAGCCAGGAAATTGGCGTAAAGACGACTCTGCAAAAGCGGAGCGCCTACGCATTACTTCGGATTTAATGTCAAAGCTATTCAGAAGCTAGACTTGCGCCTTATCTTTGGTGCACTTGGAAATCGTTTTAATCACGAGTTTTACATCAAGCGGCTTGGCTAAATGTTCATTCATGCCTGCTTGCTTGGCGGCAAGTCGATCTTCGGTAAAGGCATTTGCTGTCATTGCGATAATCGGAACACTTGCGGCATCTGGTCTATTAAGCGCACGGATTTTTCTGGTTGCCTCATAGCCATCAACAACAGGCATCATGACATCCATTAGGATGGCATCAATTTCGCCCGGTTTGCTTTGCTCAAACGCTTCAAGGCACTCTTTACCGTTGCTTGTTTCAATAATTGTTGCGCCCTCTTCTTGAAGAAGAAAGCGAGCGATTTCCATATTAAGCTCGTTGTCTTCGGCCAAAAGAATGGTAAGGCCATCAACCGAGGCTGCCTCAAGTTCGGCTTCTATTGGTTTTTCTTCTGGCTTGCTGGTGTCTATCTTGAAGGGGATTATGACGTCAAAGGTGGAACCTTCACCCTTCTTGCTTTCTACCGAGATAGAGCCACCCATTTTCTCAGCAAGATTTTTGGTGATGGACATGCCTAAACCAGTGCCACCGTATTCAGAGCGGGCAGTTTCATTTTCTTGTGTGAATTGCTCAAACAGATGCTCTTGGAATTCTTCAGACATACCAATTCCAGTGTCGCGGCACATGAATTGTACGTAAGAAATGCCATCATGCTCTCCAACTTGGCGACAGGTGATGAAAACCTTGCCATCTTGCTTGTTGTACTTGATAGCATTGCTAAGGATGTTGGTCATGATTCGCTTGAGATGAACTGGGCTACCAATAAGCCTATCGTTGTCAATATGACAGTTCTCTTCAATAAGCTGAACGCCCTTATCCTGTGCTTGCTTAACAATCATAGTAAAGACGCTCTTTGAAACCTCTTTTATGCTAAAGGGTGTGTCTTCAAGAATAATTTTGCCTGATTCAAGCTTGCTCATATCAAGCACTTCGTTAATGAGTTCAAGCAAGACGTGAGCAGAATCTTTAATTTTTATCCTACAATCATCACGTTTTGCAATATCGTCACCGGCGCGTTCGGCTATATCAACCATTCCAAGGATGCCATTTAAGGGTGTGCGAATATCGTGGCTCATTCGCAGTAAGAAGTCTGTTTTAGCTTGGTTTGCTCGTTCAGCCTCTTGCTTTGCGGCAAGTAGGCTTTTTTGATATGCCTCTTCCTTTACACGTTGGGCCCTTTCTTGTTCAAGGTGTTCTTTAATGATTTCGTCAATAAATTGGAAGCCAGCAATGACGTTGCCTGAATCGTCCATTTTGGCAACATAGAATTGGTAGTTGTGCATCACGCCACCATCTAGGCTGCGGTAGGTTCCGATATATTCGGTTTTATCGCCCGCTAAGACTTTTTTGAGGTTTTTAACACTCAGTTGTTTGCGCAGGCGCTCTTGGTCTTCTTCATGAACGCGATAATTAATCCAGCGATTAAGAATTAATTCGTAAGGAAATACTTTATTTCTAAGGTCAGCTAAGTCTTCCAGATCGTAGTCGTCGGCCATTTTGAGGATTTTTGCAGTGCCATCATCAAGGTTTGCCTGATAGACATTGCGATAACCACGCGAAAGAATGTCAAAGATGGAGAGCTGCTCCTCAAGCTCTTTTTGATATTCCTTTTCTAGTTGATACTGCTTCTTTTCTTCGGCAACAATTTCATCGATGTTTTGAAAACCAACTACAACATAGTTGGCGTTTTTGATTTTGATGTACTTGAACTGGTAGTAGTGAATTTCGGCGTCAGATAAAATACGATAACTTCCGCTGTATTCATCTTTTGTTTTGAGCGCCTCTATGACTTGTCCAAGGCCGATTGCCTTATTCATCATGTCTTGATCTTCGGGATGGACGCGCTCGGCTACGTATTGCTTTTGGATTGCATCGTAGTCGTAAATCGTGGTGGCATTTTTCTCAAGGCCGCTTGTGACGTATCCGTTGAGCTTGAGTATTCTGGCTGTTCGCGTATTGGTGTAAATCAGATAGACATTAGTATAGGCACTGGAAAGTGCTTCAAAAATTGCGAGCTGTTCTTCAAGCTCCTTTTCGGGTTGTCTAGTAATGATATGCTGCGTCGAAGTATTCATATTTACCCTGACGTTTGAACTTAATTTGATACGCAAGAATCCAAGAGATTTCTGGCCTTTAATCTTACTCCAGCAAGCCGACTATGGTGTCTTGTTTTTGTTAACGATGGCTCGTGATGTGCGAGTAAAAGGCTGCTCTTGTGGTAGAGTTTCTCATCTGAGAAAGGCCTTTATTTCTTTGTGGTTTTGCTGCTTCTGGCTGGTCTGGCCGGGCAAGTTGGCATAAAAAGAGCCTTAGCTGCAAGTATTGCGGTGAATACAAAATACGACATCGAAAGAATGACTATGGCAAAAAGTACAGCCTCTTATGGCAACGATAGTATTCGTCAGCTAAAAGACGAAGAGCGCGTCAGGCTGCGTCCCGCAGTAATTTTTGGCTCTGACGGCTTGGATGGCTGTGCTCATGCTGCGTTCGAGATTCTTTCTAATGCGGTAGACGAGGCTCGTCAGGGTTATGGCAATCTGATTACTCTGACTGCTTTTGCTGATGGTTCTATTCAGGTGGAGGACCATGGTCGTGGTTGCCCCTTGGATTGGAACCCTAAAGAAAAGCGCTTTAACTGGGAATTGGTTTTTTGTGAGCTCTATGCGGGCGGCAAATATAACAATAATCAGGGCGGCGACTACGATTTTTCTTTGGGTACCAATGGTTTGGGCTCTTGCGCTACGCAGTACGCCTCTGAATATATGGATGTAACTGTTTGGCGTGACAACAATAAGTACCAGCTGCATTTTAAAAAGGGCAAAGTGGTAGGCGCAAAAAAGAAGGCGCTGCAGGTTGAACCAACGGATGAGCCTCGTACGGGTACCACCATTAAATGGCGACCCGACCTAGAAGTATTTACTTCTATTGATATTCCGAGCGAGTGGTACCGTGAAACGATGCGCCGCCAGGCGGTCGTTAATGCCAACGTTACCTTCCGCTTGCGCATTGAAGGCGATGAAGGTTTCACCGAAGAAGACTTTTGCTATCCCAAGGGTATCGAAGATTACGTTTTAGAGAAGGTTGGAACCGAGTATTTAACCGAGCCCTTCTTTATTCAGGCTGACCGCCGTGGCCGTGACCGCGATGACTTGCCCGACTACAACGTAAAAATCACCGCTTGCCTTTGCTTCTCGCGCAGTTTTCAAATGCAGGAGTACTACCACAATTCTTCTTGGCTCGAAAATGGAGGCTCGCCCGAAAAGGCGGCTCGTAGCGCTCTGACCAGCGCAATCGATGCTTATATTAAGAATCAGGGTAAGTACAACAAAAACGAATCCGCTATTAAGTGGCAGGACGTTCAGGACTGTTTGGTTTTGGTAACAAACTGTTTTTCGACGCAGACTTCCTACGAAAACCAAACAAAGAAGGCTATCAATAATCGCTTTATTCAGCAGGCTATGACCGCCTTCTTTAAAGAGCGTCTTGAAACCTATCTGATTGAAAACAAAGCTGCTGCTGACAAAATTTTGGAGCAGGTGCTTATCAATAAGCGTTCGCGTGAAAACGCTGAAAAGACGCGTCAGAGTATCAAGACTAATCTGCAACAAAAAACCGATATGGCTAATCGCGTGCAGAAATTTATTGACTGCCGCTCCAAAGATAAAGACCGCCGCGAAATCTACATTGTTGAGGGCGATTCGGCGGCAGGTGCTATTCGTACTTCACGCGATGCTGAATTCCAAGGTGTTATGCCTGTTCGCGGTAAGATTCTTAACTGCTTAAAGGAAGATTACCCACGCATCTTTAAGTCGGACATCATCATGGACTTGCTGCGTGTGCTTGGTTGCGGTGTCGAAGTTAAAGACAAGCGTATGAAGAACCTGGGTACTTTTGATTTGAATAACCTCAATTGGAGCAAGGTAATTATTTGTACCGACGCCGACGTTGATGGTTATCACATTCGTACGCTTATCCTTACGATGCTCTACAGGTTGGTACCCACGCTTATTAACGAGGGCTACGTGTATATTGCCGAGTCTCCTTTGTATGAAATCAATTGCAAGGAAAAGACATATTTCGCTTATACCGAGCTTGAGAAAAATGGCATTTTGAAAGAAATCGGCGACCAGAAGTGCAGTATCAATCGTTCAAAAGGTCTTGGTGAAAACGACCCGGATATGATGTGGCTTACCACTATGAATCCGGAAACACGCCGTCTTATCAAGGTGGAACCCGAGGATCTTGCAACGATGGAAGCTATGTTTAATTTATTGCTTGGCAACGATGATGAGGGTCGCAAAAAGCATATCGCCGAACATGGCAAGGAATATCTTGATCAGCTTGACCTGCAGTAAGGCAGGCTAGCATTACTGTTGAAGGGCAAGGTAGCTGGAGATATGGCCGTCAAAAGGCGTAAAACCCATAAAAGCACAGGGCTCGCGCAGTTTTGCGAAACTAGATAATTAAGTTTGCGGCTGGCACGCAAGGCCACCGCGAATAGCAAATAACCAAGGGGAAACCGTGGCAAAGAAGACAAAAAAAGAAGTAAAAAAGAAGCGTGTAGATAATCCTAATGTTATTGGTTTGCACTCCGAAGTAATGGAGCAGCCCATTACGCAAACTTTGGAATCTAACTACATGCCTTACGCCATGAGTACCAATGTTTCGCGCGCTTTCCCCGAGATTGATGGTTTTAAGCCTTCTCACCGCAAGCTGCTCTACACCATGTACAAGATGGGTCTGCTAAACGGGGCACGTCAAAAGAGCGCAAACATTGTTGGTCAGACCATGAAACTAAATCCTCATGGTGATAGCGCAATTTACGAAACCATGGTGCGCCTGGCTACTGGTAACGAGGCACTACTAACGCCTTTTGTTGAGTCCAAGGGTAACTTTGGTAAGTATTATTCTGGCGACTTAAGTTACGCTGCTTCGCGTTATACCGAGGCTAAGCTTTCTCCTATTTGCGCAGAAATCTTTAAAGACATCGATAAAGACCCGGTTGACTTTATGGATAGCTACGACGGCGCCATGAAAGAACCTCGTCTTTTGCCAACAACCTTCCCTAATATTTTGGTGTCTGCCAACAAGGGTATTGGCGTTGCAATGGCCTCTGATATTTGCGGTTTTAACCTCAATGAGGTCTGCACGGCAACCATGCACTTCTTGGACGACCCTGATTGCGACCTGCATGAGTATCTTCCTGCTCCCGATTTTTCTACCGGCGGCGAGATTATCTATCGTCGTGAAGAAATGGAGCGCATTTATAACACGGGTACCGGTAGCTTCCAGATTCGCTCACGTTGGCGCTATCTGCCTGATGAGCGCATTATCGAAGTTTACGAGATTCCCTACACCACTAAGACCGATATCATTATCGAGCGCATCATTAAACTTTCAAAAGAAGGCAAGGTGCGTGAAATCGCAGATATTCGCGATGAAACCGACCTTTCGGGTTTGCGCATTGCAATTGACCTGAAAAGGGGAGTGGACCCTGAACAGCTTATGGCCAAGCTCTTCAAGTCCACCACTTTGCAGGATTCCTTCTCTTGTAACTTTAATGTGCTGGTAGATGGTTACCCGCGTGTAATGGGCGTGCGTGAAATCTTGCATGAGTGGGTTGCTTGGCGCGTTGACTCTACTCGTCGTCGCATCAATTACGACCTAGAGAAAAAGAGCAATCGTCTGCATTTGCTGCACGGTCTTGAAGCAATCCTTCTCGACATCGATAAGGCAATCGAAATCATTCGTAATACCAAGCTTGAGGTTGAGGTTGTTCCTAACCTGATGAAGGGCTTTGGCATCGATGAAGTTCAGGCTGAATTTGTTGCCGAAATTAAACTGCGCAACATTAACGAAGAATACATCCTCAATAGGACTAAAGATATTGCCAAGCTGGAAAGCGATATTGCCGAGCTTAAAGACATCCTTTCGAGTGAGAAAAAGATTAAAAAGGTTATTCATGACGAGCTGGCAGCGGTAAACAAAAAGCATGCTACTCCGCGCAAGACAGGCCTTGTTTCGCCTGAGGACATTGTTGAAGTTAACCTTGAGCCCGAGGTGGAAGAATACCCGGTAACTATCATGCTTTCGCGCCAGGGTTACTTAAAGAAGATGACCGATCGTGTACTGCGTAAGGCTTCTTCGCTTAAGTACAAAGACGGCGACGAACCCTTTATCGAGTTCCCTTCGTCTAATACGCATGAGCTTTTGGTGTTTACCAACCAGAGCCAGGTATACAAGTGTAAGGTTGCGTCGTTTGAAGACACTAAGTCGGCCCAGCTGGGTTCTTTCTTGGCAACCGATTTAGGTATGGCTGCAGACGAGAGTGTTACCTGGGTAATCGACCCCGAAGATTACAAGGCCGACCTGCTCTTTGTGTTTGAGGATGGTCGTGTTGCTCGTGTTGCTTTGGCGGGTTACCAGACCAAGACGAATCGCAAAAAGCTAAAGAATGCTATTTATGGTGGTAGCAAGCTTTTGTTTGCAACAGTTCTTAAAGAAGACCGCGACATAGCACTTGTTTCGAGCGATCGCCGTCTGCTCAACTTTAATACTTCGCTCTTAAAGACAAAGACCACCAACAGCACTCAGGGCGTTCGCGCTTTCACTGCTAAGGGAAGTCGTATTGTGACCATGGTTGGTACCGCTGAAGAATTCCTGGGTGGCGAGGCTTCGGTTGAGAAGTTCCGCGCAACAAGCCTTCCTTCTTCAGGTATGCCCATGAAAGAAACGGACATGAAGAGCCTTTTTGACTTAACTGATTAAGCACACAAAGAGCTATCAATAATGAGCCGGCAGGGTCGCCTTAAGTGCCTCTGTCGGCCTACTTTTTATTACTTTCGCTTGCCTAGCAGCTGGTGTATGCAGCTTTCTGGTTCGCCGTAAGCAAGACTTGCTTTTTTATAACCCAAACAGACTTGCAGTAATCGTAAAACCGAGTGCTGCTGCGCCAAGCGTGCCTGCGTAAGTCGCAAACAGGTAGCAAAGCCCCATTTTTGCTCGCCCTTGAGTGAAGTGGTCAACGGCCTCGCAATTCATGGTCGATAGGGTAGAGAAGCCACCCAAAAAGCCCATGCTTAAGACAGTGAATGCAAGAGTATTCATAACGCTTGATGCGGCCAGTGCGCAACCAGCAATAGTGCAGGAACAGAGGTTAATGGCAAGCGTAGGCCAGGGGAAATGGCTCACACTTTTTGTTTTCATAAAGGTAGAGGCTTTGTGCCTGCAGAGCGCTCCAAGCGCACCGCCGATTCCTACCAAAGCAAGTGTTACTAAATCCATAGTCTATGCCTGCTTATTTGATTTGTTGTATAAGGCATCTTTTTTGCTGGCGCGTTGTCCGAGCTTATCTGCCACTAGTTTGCCAAGGCACGCTGCGAAAAATGTGCTTATCACGGTTGCGGCCATATAGAGCATAAAAATGGAATACTGCCCGCTTTGTAAAAAAGAAAGGCTTTCGGTTGAGAAAGCAGCTACCGTGGTAAAGGCTCCGATTAATCCAATACCCATCGAGCGCACTAGCGGAGCGGGTAGCATGCTGCGCTGTGTAATATGCTGGTTGATGATCTCCAAAACAAAACAGCCAAAGATGTTTACCGCAAGCGTTGCGATAGGAAAGCCTCCGCCTGCAGGCAAGAGCATTTCTAGGATGTAGCGCAGTGAGGCTCCAATAAAACCCATAAGTAACACAAGTGGCGTAAGCGAATGAGGATTGCATAGTGCTTGTTTGATGCCTTTAGAAAAATTGGCAAGCATGCACTCCTCCTTTATCTATTTGCCATGACCTGCGCTCTAGTTTATGCATTGTATAGCTTGTTCTTCTTTAATTGTTAAAGCTTTGTGACGATATCTCTGTACTGATTGACCTTGTTTCCGAAAGGATAATTATAGGCAGGTTGAAATATTGGATGTGCTGTGTATTGAGGGAGCGCAGTGGGGACCAAAGGAAAGAAAGGTAAGGCAAAAAATATGTCGAATGATTCGACGCAAGTAATCCAAAGCTCAGGTGCTAGCGCGATGGCTTCTTCCTTAAATTCAGCCGTAGACGCAAACTCAAAAGAAAAGGCCATTAAGAGTGACTCTGCGGCAACGGTTATGGTTGCTTCTATGATTGGCACTGCAATTGAGTTCTACGACAACTACTGTTACTCCATTGCAGCAGCAAGCTATTTTGGTTTGATCTTCTTTACTGATGTTGCAAAGTCAGATCCTTTCCTGGCTACCTTGCTTGCTTTTGTTACCTTCTCGGTAAGTTTTTTGGCTCGTCCCTTTGGTAGTTTGCTTTTTGGCCATTTTGGTGACCGCCTGGGCCGTAAAAAGACTCTGGTTGCAGCGCTTCTTTTGATGGGTATTGCAACCTTCTGCGTTGGCTTGCTGCCTGGATACGATGTACTTGGTCCTCTTTCTGTTTTACTTCTGTGCGTTTGCCGTGCTTGCCAGGGCTTGGGTCTTGCAGGTGAATGGTCGGGTGCTGCTCTTGTTGCGACCGAAAACGCTCCTGCCGACAAGCGCGCACTCTATGGTAGCTTCCCCAACCTTGGCGCGCCCATTGGCTTCTTCTGTGCTTATGGTATTAACCTTTTGCTGGGCATGGTTCTTTCTCAGGAGACCATGCTTGCTTGGGGCTGGCGTATTCCCTTCTTGCTTTCTTGTTTGCTGGTTATTGTTGGTTTGGTTGTTCGTGCTCGAATGAGCGAGACTCCTGTTTATCAGAAGGCAGCCGCCGAAAACCGTACAACCAAGACTCCTTTGCGTGACCTGTGCCATCATTGGCGCCGCGTAATCTTGGGCACTGCAATCATGTCTATCACCTACACCTTGTTCTATGTGCTGGGCACTTGGTCGCTTTCTTATGGTGTTGCCAATCTGGGCTTTACGCAGCAGGAATATTTAGGAATGCAGCTGGTATCGGTCTTCTTCTTTGCGGGATTTGTGCTGGTTGGTTGCCTTTCTGCCGACAAGTTTGGTCGTAAGCCCTTGCTTCTTGTAGGTAATGCTTGCACCCTGATTTTTTCGCTGATAGCGCCTTATCTGTTGACCGGAAACGACATGCTGCCTGTCATGTTGT
>CAVCRX010000061.1:962-30117 GCA_963604935.1 Bacteroidaceae bacterium | reverse complement strand
GTGGAAGCTATCTGCCTGAGCTTTTCCCGGCAAAGGTTCGCTACTCTGGCGCCGGTTTGAGCTACAACCTGGCAGCAATTGTGGGTGGTGCTTTTGCGCCTACTATCGCTTCGGCTTTGGTTATGAACTTTGGTATCCAGTCGCTTGGCTGGTATATGGGCGGCATGGCTGCACTTGCACTTGTTGCTCTGCTCTTCTTCCGTGAAAGTAAGGATGTCGACTTCGAGCAGTAGAATTTGCACTTCTCTGTTAAGGGCATAATGAATAGCGGACTCTGATGCGTTTAGGGTCCGCTTTTTTGCTAAATGGATAAATTCAAGCGCTTAAGAAGAAGTCTTAGGGAAACATGCCAAGGATGCGTCTGCCGAGCTTCTGCCTAAGATTTGAAAGAACGCCCGTTACCAGGTCTATATCCTCAGGCGTGTTGTATAAGCCTAGACTGATGCGGCAGCTTTGCTCGATACCAAGGCGGCGATGTAGGGGCTGGGCGCAATGAGTGCCAGTACGAATACAAGCACCCGCTTCGTCGAGCGCAAGAGCTACGTCGGTGGGATGCACTCCCTGGATATTGAAAGAAATAATCCCTGTTCGATCCTCTTCGTCTTTAGGGATGCCATAGACTTTGCAGTCGGGGATGCTTGCTAGCCGTTCAAAGAGGTAAGAAGTCAGATACCTTTCGTGCTTGCGGATTGCTGTTAAGCCAATTTCGTCAAGGTAGTCGGCAGCGGCAGCCATGCTTATTGCACCCGGAACATTGGGAGTTCCTGCTTCAAGCTTGCGGATGTTGGACAAGTAGCTTGATCGCTGCTCCCAGACTTCATCTACCATGCCTCCACCAAGCATAAAGGCATCAGTCTCTGCAATGAGATTTTGCTTTATATACAAGGCTCCAATACCTGGCAGAGCATACATCTTATGCCCTGAAAACGAAGCAAAATCAACATCAAACTCGTGCAAATTAAGGGGCATATGACCTGCACTTTGTGCGCAGTCGAGCACAACTTTAGCCCCAAAAGAATGAGCCAGAGCGCTTGCCTGTTTGACGGGAAATATCGTTCCTAAGACATTGGATACATGAGCTAGTGCAAGAATCTTAGTTTTTGCGTTTATGATGGCTTCAAACTTTTCCCAATCAAGTCGACCTCGGGTATCGAGTGGAGCTATAAGAAGCTTGGCTCCTGCTTGCCTGCAAACGCGCTGCCATGCAAGGAAGTTGCTGTGGTGTTCGGCGGCTGTAACAAGAATTTCGTCTCCAGGTTTAAGAATCTTTGCTGCATAAGCCTGCGCGACAGTATTGAGACCTTCAGTTGTGCCAGAGGTAAAAGCTATTTCTTTAGGGCTGGCGCCAACAAAAGTAGCCACGCGTTCACGAGCACGCTCGTAGAGCTGCGTTACTTGGATATTTAAACCATATTCACCACGCCCAGGATTCGCTGCGCCTTCTTGAAAGTAGGCATTCAGGGCATTAAGTACTACTGTGGGAACCTGTGTTGTTGCGGCATTGTCCAAATAAGCGAAGCTCTTATTGGCGAAAGCGGGGAAGTCCGTGCGGCAAACGATGCGTTCGCTTATGGGCTTGTTTGTGGCCTTCATTGTTATTCCTTGGCGATAAGAGCTAATTGCGTGCAGCGCAAATCGATAAGTCTTGAAACAATCAGAAGTACATCGTGGTACGAATTTGCCTCGGCAAAGCGATTGCGAAGGGCGCTTGCAAGCGAGGTGTCACCAATATTCGTTTCGATCCAGGAGACCAGGCGGTCTTGGTCGGCAAAGCTTACCGATCCACTACCGCCTGTCTTGAATCCCAGACCAGCCGTGCCATAGCGGAAGAACTTCGCAGCTTCATCCAGGGCATATAGATGAAGCCAGCTTTCGCCTGCTGCGGCATTTAAATCCATGACGTCAAGATGCTCGCCCCAATCGAGCTCGCGCATGAGATAGCGTGCCTGTTCTTCGTTGGGGATATCAAAGCCACCAAGGCTTGCAAGTTCTTCAGGCGAGGCAAGGCTTGAGCTATTTGAGCTACTTGCATTGCTTGAGCTCTGGGCATTAAGCGCAGCTTGGGAACCCTGCGCGGCATTTAACTCGGTTGCGTTAAGGGCCTGAGCTTTGTTTGCTTGGCATTCGCATTGATTTGCAACAGCGGAAGAAACGTCATAGATCATCGTGCTTACTCTCCTTTAATAATGCCTGCCTCTTCAAGGGCGTCGGCATATTCTGCAAGATCAAAGGCCTCAAGGGATTCACGGGTAGGCCAGCCACCGTCTTTATCCCAGCCTTCCAGCTTGTAGAAGCGCGTCTTTACGTCCTCAAACTTCTTGCGATCAAGCGTGCGTCCTTTGCAGCCATCGAACTTCCACTCACCATCTTCATAGACGGTTAGCCAGTAGTCGGTTGAAGTGGGAACCTCAAAGACGTAATCGGCAAAGGTTTCCATTTCCCTGGTACGACCCTGGAGGTACCAAATGGTGCGATCCATCATGAAAATCTTGCGACCCGTTTCAAGGCTTTCTTTGAAGCTGATGTCTAGGCCGGTAACTGCTTTGTACATACGAGGTTCAAAGTCGGGCGTTGCTCCGGTGGTGTCCCAATCGGGGTCGTTATAGTTCAAAAGCGTTGGCCATACTGAGTCGCACAGGCCCATAGAAGAAAGCCAGAATCGTCCGTAGTGGCGCATCCAGGCTACCGTCTCAAGCTTTTCGTCGCTATAAATGCCCTTTTCGCTGTAGTCGAATCCCTTGGTGCTCAGCCCGGTAGATTTAGCTAGGCGCTCAACGACATCCTTTGCAGGTAGCAGGTAGTCAATCTTGGAAAGATTGCAGATGGTAGGCAGCCAGTGAACGTGAGCATTGATGCCGTGCTCATTGATATCACGATCAGTAAAGACGGAACCATAGCTCCACTCAACCTCAAGGCGTGGGTCGTAGTGCTGATAGTAATTCCACTGAGGATAGGGGAACAAGCCAGACTTGGTATCTTCGTCCCAGCGACCCCAGGCTTTTACTGCACGAGCGGGGCCTTCTGCCATGGTGTCGCCCAAGCCCTTTCGATAGGCAATGGAGTAAAGGAATTCTTCGATAAATTCGCGGCTGCCGTACTTTTCAAAAGGAAGATCGGTGTCAATTTGCTTACCTTTGCCAAGGATCCCCATCTTGTAAAGGGCACGCAGGTAGTCAAGGAAGCCGCGGTCAAAACCATTGATGCCAAGCTTGTTAAGCAGGCCAGCGGCATAAATCATGTCTTCCTTTTTATCGGCGGTAAGGTAGTACATGGATGCCGCGCACATGGTGCCATTGGCAAAGCCATCGTCAAAATTGTGGCGGCAGTTGCGAGTGCAACCAGGGCAGCCGTAAGGGCGCGCAAGCATATCTCGGCTGGTCCAGTGTGCGCCGCCCGAACCCGGTTGGCGCGTAATCGTGCCAAAGATGCGTGCATCATAGGTAGTTGCGCCTGGGTCGGGCTGCTCATAGGAGGGATTATCCACCTTGTAAACAAAGCGCTTCTGGTATTCCATGCGCAGGTCAAGTAGGGCTGCAGGGTCGGCAACGGGAATGCTCTTGGTGCCAAAGAAGCTGATAGCCTTAAGTTTCTTAGAACCCCAAACAGCACCAAGACCACTTTGGCCAGCTTGGTGGGCACCGTCGGTTGTAATGGTGCCACTGCGTGCTAGGTTTTCGGATGCAGGGCCAATACAAATAACGGCAGGCTTTTGCGTGGATCGGCCTGAATCGCGCGTTGGTCCTAGGTCGTGCCAAGTGCCATCTTCGGCTTGATTCAAAATTAAATCCCAAATGCTTTCTTGAGTGTCGTCGGTCCATTTGCCCCAAAGATCGTTGGCATCATGAAAGGTGACTTCTTCGTTTTGAACCTCAACCCAAACAGGCTCATCGGATGCGCCTGTGATTACGGTTGCATCAAAGCCAGCAGTCTTCATGGATTCTGCGATACGGCCGCCCATGTTGGATCGGGTAAACCATTCAGGGTCGGCAAAAGAACCAATGCCCTGGATTTCAACGCGGGCAGCACCTGCAGGAACAGGAGTGCCGGATAGAGGGCTTGAGCAAATGGTTACAACATTGCCTGGGTCAAAGGGGCCAATCGTTTTGTCTTTGCAGTAGTCCCAGAATAGAGCTGTGCCCATGCCATGACCGCCGCCAAATTTTTGATAAGGCTCAGAATCGATTACCTCATAACTTTTATTTGTAAGATCAAGGATAAGGATTTTACCCATGTATCCGCCCATAGCCTTTGCCATGGTGAACCTCTTTCTCTACGAAGTTTTTGTAACTACCAGGCTTCTTCGCCTTCTTTGGCGATATTTGAAGGATCAACTGGTACAGAAACATCTGATGGAATCTTTCCGTCGTCATCGACCGGGAAGCCAAGGATTGCCCAGTGCTCATTACGAAGATTTACTTCATAGCCAGAGTCATCTTGCTGAGGAAGCTCGGTGGTGAATTTAATGGCGCTAACGGGGCAAACGGAAACGCAGGCTTGGCATCCGCCGGGGCCACCTTCTTCTTCCATATAGGGAGTATTGGTGCAAAGGTCGCACTTTTGAGCATGACGTTCTTCGAAGTTCCACTGAACGCGCGAAGGGGTAAACAGGCAGCCTGCAACACAGCTTTCGCAGCCGATACACTTGCGCTCGTCGACCATACGAACACCGCTATCGGGATCTACATGCATGGCGCCAGTGGGGCAAGCTTTAACGCAGCCAGGGTCGGCACATTGGCGGCACTGCATCTGACCAATATCGTTGGGGAAGCAGCCCAAGGGGTTCTTTTTAATTTGAATACGCGAAAGACTGCGGTTGACGTGTCCATGATGAGCAAGAGAGCAAGCCATCATGCAAGTTTCGCAACCTGCGCATTTCTTGGTGTCAACAAGCAGGTAGCCACCCGAGGTTTCTACTGCATAGACACCGTTACCCATGAACCAGGCAGCTGTTCCGCTACCTGCGAGCAAGGCTCCAATGCCAACGCCGCCAATCATTGCAAGGAAGTGACGACGCGAAACAGCGCCACGTGCCTTTTCCTGGGAGCTTGCGTTTATGTTTGAATCCGCAGAGCTGGAATTGAGCGCAGAGTCAGAAGACAAACTAGAGCTAGCTGAGCTTTGAGGTTTTGCTGAAGTGGCTTCTTGAGGATTTTCCTGAAGTTCCTTTGTATCGTTTGAATTCATGACTACACCTCCTTTTTGGTGTTTGCGTTGGCATTGGAAACTTGCTTTTGGCCTTGGGTTTGTTCGAGTTTTTCTACCCAAGCTGCGTGTTCTTCACGGGCATGATCAAGAGGAACGGTGCCGTGAAGCATCGAGGGAAAGGTCTTCCAGGAAGAAGGAATAACAACAGCAAAAAATACGTGGGCAAGCAGGAAGAGCAACATGAGTACGGCGCAGATGTCGTGGCCCCAGTTAGCTACTAGTAAAACTTCACCAGGGATCGAGATCCAGCGGGCAAGTGTCTTGATAAGACCCGTTACAACCATGGCGGCTGCGATTCCTACGGCAGCTAAGAATGCCATGCGCTCGCTTTCGAAGTACTTTTCTTCGCGAGGATAGGTGAAGCGTTTGAATCCCATGAGCGAACCATAGTGATTAATGGTGTAAGTGATAGCGTGCCTAGTAGGAAGGTGCTCGCGCAAACGATAGGTAGAAATAATCGTGTTGCCAAGCCAGTAGAAGGTGCCAAACAAAAAGATGCAGGCAAAGACATAGTGCACATTAAACCAAGGAACGGAGCCTTCGCCGCCACCTACAAAAGAAGGCGTAAGGCGTGTTCCAAGTAGGAAACCAGAAACAAGCAGCAGGACGGTTCCTATTGCGTGGCACCAATGCGCAACGCGTGCGGGGACATCGTGCCTAAGGATGCGGTCTCCTCTGATTTCGGGGTCTTGGCGTCGGCTTAGACCCGATATCAAGAAGCCCAGGAACGGCATGATGAATATCAGCAACGCTCCGTGGTTGAACAGAATACTTTCGGTCATTTTGAGCCTCCTCATCATCTTCGATGAGGAAAAACTAGCATTTATCATTTGAGCAGGTAAAACTACTCAAAATGACAAGATAGCTACCCGTTTGATGCGCACTTAATGGCTTTTGCTGTTCATTTTGAACAGCAAGCTGGAAAACTTTGCACCGAAGTTAGTAAACCGATACGTTTGTTATTCGGCTTTAGCCTTGAGTGAATACTTATGGGGCTTAAAACCCTTGTATTTAGCTCGGAAAGAAACTAAAAAACGGATATAACTTTCAAAATTATTGAAAATCTAGGTCAAAAAATAAGGTTTGAACCCGTTCAAACCGCAGAAGTCACATTTTGATTTCAGGTTTTCACACATGATAAGTTGCTCGGAGTTTCAAGAAAGATTCCGAAGCAACGTAGGCAAAAGCCTTGCCTTGCTGTTTGAAATCAAGAAATCCTGATTCTTGTAAATTGATAAGGTCACGCCTTGAAGTTGCGTACGAAATATCGTGCACCATGCGATGACTTTCAACGGTAAATATATGGTTAGGCTCCGCGAAGGCTTTAGCCAAAATAGTTCGCTGTCGCGCATTGATGCGCTTGTCGGACAAGGTTATTTTTTCGAGCGCGGCTTGAGCCTCGGCTAGATTGTTGGCCAGGGCTGCTGCATCGTTTGCGGAGCGTTCTAGGCACAACAGACCTACTGTAGAAAGAAGCGAGCGATCGCCAATAATATGGCGCATGGTGTGACGACATTCATCAAAGGAGTAGGGCGAGTCCCCTAAAAATTGACCACGCTTCCAGGCACAATAGGTTTCCGAAAAGGGCAGAACAGCCAAGGCATCAAAGCCATCTTTAAGAAAGATTAAGCGTCGTAAGAACGAAGATAGCGGCGCGTAGACAACTCCACCTGCGCGTACAAGACGCAGAGTCTCGCTGACAATAAGCGCACGAAGCACAGGTAGGTCTTCGTTGTGAGGCTCGCCCTCTTCGGCATATTCAAGGGCGCGCAAAGCGGTGTCATGGGAAGGACCGGTGTGGAATTCGCTTTCATGTTCGGCGCCAAGGAGCCGCGCTTTTTCGTCCAAAGAAGAACTTGAGATGCCTTCGATTAGACGTTCGCGCAGGTCGGCAAGCAGACTTCTGTTGAGTGGGCGACCAATAAATTCACCAAAATCATGCTCAAGAGCAATGGTGTTAACGGCAATTTTTTCTAGGGTTCCCAGTTCTTTTTCATTGGATAAATCTTTTCCGGTAAGAATGTCGTTGGAAGCAAAGCCGGACCTGTCGAAGGAGGCCTGAAGCTCACGCAGCCATAAATCGTGTGCAAGTCCGTCTGATGCAGAATCTTGAATTGCTTGGTCAAGGTAAGAACCAGGTCTGCCAAGCTGATCAAGTTTGAGCGAGAGTTGCTCGAGTTCGTAGGTGCGTCGGTACCAAACAAGCTCACCGTCAAAGCCCTCAAAAAGGTGAACTCCTTGGCAGCGACCAAGCGATTCCATGGCTTGCCAGCAGTCATGGGTACTCAAGCCTGAGGGTAGAGGATGATCCAAGAATTGCTCCCAGGTCAAGGCACGACGCTGTGACGTGCGTAGCAGGTCACGAAAGTTTTTATCTTCAAAAAGGGCAGGTAAGCCCGCGTTTTCCTTCTTCATAATTAGCCTACCGTTGTTACATTCTCTTCGTTGCTAAATTATATCTTGGCGGAAAGGCTCGTTTATTTTCGGGGAAGCTAGATGGCTGCTCTGCATGTTGAGCGGCTTACGCGCCCTATTGTGTGCGATTCATGTAACAGCATTGATTTATGCGAGGCTTGGCGAAATGAAGCTTCGAGATATAAGTTAGTGAGCCGCGTGGCACAAAATAGCGCTACGCATTATTGCGACTGATATAAAGGATGGTTTGTTCTTGCTCCATCCACATTAAAAAGAAGGGCGAGTATTGTGCCTAGCAAGGCGGTTTTCAATGATGCTGCGTATTGAATCATGAGTGTTATTCCAAAGTGTGCTGTTATTGAATTCAGTAAGCTCGCGAATGTCTGTAGGGTTGTTTATGGCGTACTCCACGGTTCCTGTGATTGCTCTTGTAATCATGGCTGTAAGATAATTCTTTTCTGCGCCTGAAAGGCGTCGTCCACCAAGAATAAACAGCACATCCTCTTCTGCTTTTTTGTGATAGGTACGACAAAGTTCATTAAGGAACTCACGATTTCCTTCTGCTATAAGGCCTTTGTAAAAGGATGGATCCTTGCAAACCGTAAGACAAAGAGCTTTAAAGAAATCAGACCCATCAAGAGCATGAGCGCCTGCTTCGTTGTGAGTGTAATAAGCAAAGTTCTTATCGGATTCTTCGGGCCCAAAGACGAGTTTTGACTCCGGTAGAACATCTTTAAGGTACCCAGACAAGTCATAAAAGAAGATATATAAAGTAATAGCTAACTTATTGGTGAAGTGGTAATAAAAAGCAGTTCGACTGATTTCACATTCTTCAATAAGGGAAGCAACGCGAATTTTTGAATAAGAGCTAGTTTTTACATTTTCTCGAAATGTATCTACGATAACTTGCTTTGTTTCAATCTTCGACATGCGAAACCCCGTTGTTGCGACCCCTCTTCTGGATGCACCATACCAAATGAACAAGTTCATTGTAAAGACGAACATGTTCAAATAGCTTATTTGTATATATAAATTAAGACAAAATCGAAAAATGTGAACATGTTCTAATTTGCTTCACAAAATTGATTTACGGTATTAGAACACTTTAGAAAAGTGTAAAAACAAATTTCTTTTTCCTTCCCCTAATGTTGGTTTTGTCAAAGGACAGCTGCTTGAAATCATGCGCAGCTGTTGCGGGCATGTTTGGGTCATGCCCGGTAAAAACGAGGAGGATTGGGGAATCATGAGTACTGAACCGTATAAGCTTCTTGAAGGAGTTCGTGTAGTCGAAATGACTACGTATGTTGCTGCTCCTTCAGCTGGCCGTCTTTTGGCGGACTGGGGTGCCGATGTTATCAAGGTTGAGGCAACCCCTAAAGGAGATGTCACTCGTTTTGTTGTGCCGTTGCCTGGTATGAAGCCTGTTGCTTATGAGTACCACAACGCAAACAAGAAGAGCATTTGCGTAAACCTGAAGACCGAAGAAGGTCAAGAGGTTATGGCGAAGCTTCTTGAGTCTGCAAATGTCTTTATGACCAATACTCGGACTAAGGCTCTTGAGAAATTGGGCATGGACTGGGAAACGCTGCATGCTAAATATCCTAGCCTCATTCATGCACAGATGACTGGTTTCGGCGAGACTGGTCCAATGGCAGATGATGCTGGTTTTGACAATGTTTGCTATTGGGCTCTTGGTGGCCCAATGTATGCCGCAATGGAAGAAGGCACAGCTCCTGTTATTCCTCCCAGTGCATTCGGTGATAATAATGCAGCCTGCACAATGGCAGGTGGCATTTGTGCCGCTCTGTTTAAGCAGAAGTCCACAGGCGAGGGAAGTAAGATTGTAGCTTCCTTATACAGCCAGGCTCTTTACAACATGCAAGAGCCAATTATGTCTATTCAGGTTTCCGATCAGGATCATTATCCTAAATCTCGCCTTGAGAATACGCCTTTGAACAACACCTATATGTGTGCTGATGGTTTATGGGTGATGACTTGCTGCCACGAGTATGAACGCTACTTCCCGCTGTTTATGAAGATTATTGGTCGCGAAGAGCTTGTTCAAGATCCCGAATACAACACATTCGATAAGGGCAATGAGCACTCTCGTGAAATCATCGGCATTATCTCCGAAGGCTTTGGTAAGTTTAATCGCGATGAGCTGTGCGCGAAGCTCAAGGAGCTTGATGTTCCACACGCTGCCCTTGCTAACGTTCCTGACCTGCTTGAATCCGAGCAGGCTTGGGCTAATAAATTCCTTACTAAGTTCACCTTGCCCTCAGGACAGGAAGTTGTCGAAGCTGAAACTCCTTTAAAGTTCGGCGGTGTCACCAGCGTGCCTCGCAAGAATGCTCCTTTCTTGGGTGAGCAGACTATCGAGATTCTGCGAGAGCTCGGTTATGACCAGGCATCTATCGACGACATGATCGAAAAGGGTATTGCAATTCACACTGATTCTGTTGAGTAACTAGGCATTTGTGAATTGATTAAAAGTTTGGGCAGATGCCCTGTGTATCTGCCCCAGCCAAAGGAGCCGGAAATGGTTTATGGGGAAACTATTTGGCAATCTATCGAACGCAATGCTGCTTGTCGTGGAATCGCAAAAGCCTATATCTATCAAAACAATGAGTATTCCTGGTTAGACGTGAAGCACGATGTTGAGGCTTGTGCCTGTTCTCTTATGAATCAGGGTGTACGTCGTAAAACTCACGTTGGTTTATGGGGTTTGAATTCGTACGAATGGCTTGTTTGTTACTTTGCGTGCGCTGAAATTGGCGCCTGCGCAGTACTTGCAAACTACTCTTATCGCTATGATGAAATGGATTACTTCGTTGACTATGGTGCTGTTGAGTATTTGATTGTTGGCGATGTTAAAGACGGTATTGACTCTCAGGGAATTGCAAAGGCCCTTTCTGAGAAACACGCGCCGAGCCTGCGCTGTTTATCGATGAAAGACCTTGCGTATTCTTCTGTTGCGGATGAGAAATCTCTTGCTTTGCTTGAGTCGGCTCGCAATCAGGTTAAGCCTAGTGATGCTGCCTGTGTGATTTTCACTTCAGGGACAACAAAGCGGCCTAAGGGAGTCGTTCTTTCTCAGGAAAACATCACTCGTATGAGCATTGCTTTGGCTAAGAGAATCAAGTTGAGCATCGAAGATGTTCAGGTAATTGCTCTGGGTATGTTCCATGGATCAGGACTTAATGCTTGTGTTATGCCTGCTCTGCAGGTGGGTGCGTGCTCGGTTATTTTGAACTGTTTTTCGTCTTTAAAGGCGCTCGAAGCTATTCAACGTTATCGCTGTACTGTCTTCAATTCTATCCCTTCACTTGTATTGATGATGACGCGGCATAAGACCTTTTCGAACTTTGATCTTTCGAGTCTTCGATGTGGTATTTGGTCGGGCGGTGCGGTTGCTGATGCTCAATTTGCGCGGATTGCTGAGTGCCTTGGCAATATGCATGTAGTTATGGCGTATGGCCAAACAGAGGCAACAAGTATCTCGACAATGACTCACCTATCCGATGCTTCAAAGTTACATAACGGTATGTGTGGTACTCCTTTGGAAGGCGTTGAAATTCGCATTGCCGACCCAGAGACAGACCAAATTTTAGGCAGCGATATTCAAGGTGAAATCCAAATTGGTGGCTTCTCTCGTATGGATGGCTACTTGGGTCTTCCTGAGCAAAATCGCAAAGCTTTTACGGCTGATTCGTGGCTTAAGACTGGTGATTTTGGTCGTATAGACAAAGATGGATGCCTTTGGTTTGTTTCTCGCATCGACGACATGATCGTTCGCGCAGGCGAGAATGTTTCGCCAGCAGAAATAGAAACAACAATTGCGGGTTATTCATCGTCTATTGGTAGCGTAAAAGTTGTGGGCGTGGAATCAGCTTTGCTTAGTCAAGAAATTGCAGCTTTCTACACTGCCGAAGAAGAAATCGATCCTGCGGAACTTCGAACTTATTTGGAAAACACGATAGCCAAGTACAAGGTTCCGTCGTTTATCAAACAGCTTGATGAAATGCCGCAGACAGCAAGCGGAAAACTCAATCTAAAAGAAATAAAGCTTATGGCAAGCGCTATGGCAAACGAAAAATGCGCCCAAAGCTAGATTTCAAGAGCAACACAAGGCATAGGGGACTTCGTTTTTATGCGAAGCAAAAGATCAGAAGGAGGAAGTTATGGCAGAGCAAGAAGTAACAGAGAAGAAGCCGGCCAAGATTGTCCTGCGTGAAATGTTGGCTCAGTCTTACCAGGATGCCTATGACGCAAAGGCTCGTGGTGAAAAGATTGGTTGGGCTACTTCAAATTTCCCTCAGGAGATTTGCGAGACTCTGGGAATTAAAGTTGTTTTTCCTGAAAACCAGGCAGCTGCGATTGCTGCGCGTGGTGCTGGTCAAACAATGTGTGACCAGGCCGAGGGCGAAATGGGTTATTCCAATGACCTGTGTGCGTATGCTCGAATTTCTATGGCTTACGCTCATCATGGAAAGTGCCCTAATGGTGAACAGGAAATGCCTTTACCTGATTTCATGTTGTGCTGCAACAATATCTGCAACACCGTTATCAATTGGTACGAAAACATCGCGGACGAGCTGGGCATTCCAATGATTCTAATTGATATGCCCTTCAACGATGAATACGCTCCCGATTCAAAGCGTACTGAATATATTCGCGCTCAGTTTGACGATGCTATTCATCAGCTTGAAGAAATTACTGGTAAGAAATGGGATGAAAATCGTTTCAATGAGGTAATGGATTATTCGCAGAAGACCGCAGTTGCCTGGCGTAAAGCTGCTGCGTATTGCAACTATGTTCCTAGCCCCTTAAATGGTTTTGACTTGTTTAATCATATGGCAGTTGCTGTTACTGCTCGTGGTACTAAAGAAGCTGCTGCAGCTTTTGACCAGCTTGCAGAAGAATGCGCACAGATGGTTAAGGAAAATAAGTCTACTTTCAGAGCAGAAGAAAAGCATCGCGTTCTGTTTGAGGGAATTGCTTGTTGGCCTCACCTGCGCAACACCTCAGCTCCTCTGAAGGAAAACAACATTAATGTTACCGGCACGGTTTACGCTGCAGCCTTTGGCATTTTGTACGAAAACGCAACCGATCTTATGCGTGCATACAACCGCATTCCAAACAATATCGATATTGAAGCCGCTGTCACACTGCGTGAAGATGCCTGCCGTGCTGGCAAGGTTGACGGTGCTGTTGTGCACATTAATCGTTCCTGCAAGTTGTGGAGTGGTATTGCTCCCGAAATGGGTCGCCGACTCGAAGATCACCTAAATATTCCTGTCGTGATGTTTGATGGCGACCAAGCCGACCCACGTAATTTTAGTGCTGGTCAGTACGAGACGCGCATTCAGGGCTTGGCTGAAATCTTGGAGTCCAATAAGAAGAGGAACAAGGGGGACAACTAATGAGCACGATCAATGAGACTTTGGAGCAGCTTCGCGCTGTTGCAGCCAACCCTGGAGCACAGATGGAAGTTCATCTTAAAAATGGAAAGCGGGTAATTGGTGTTGGCCCATATTACGCTCCTGAAGAGCTTGTTTATGCAGCTGGAGCAATTCCTTTTGGAGTATGGGGTTGCGTAGGTACTGCGGATAAATGCAAAAAGTACTTCCCTCCTTTTTATTGCTCCATTTGTCAGATGTCCTTAGAGATGGGCTTAAACCATGCTTTGGGCAAGCTTTCCGGCATGATGGTGACCACTCTGTGCGACACCTTGAAGGCATTTAGTCAGAATTGGAAAGCTGGCGTTGAGGGCGTACCGATGATTTTCGTTTCGCATCCTCAAAATCGAGACACTACTTTCGGTCGCGAATTTGCCCTTAGGTCATATGAAGGCGTACGCGATAAGGTTGCTGAGTGCTGTGGTGCAGTTATAGATGATGAGTCTCTTTCTAAAGCTATTAAGCTCTATAACGAATGGCGTGCTGCAATGCGTGAGTTTGTAAGTCTTGCTGCTACCCATCCCGCAGAAATTTCAGTTGCTGATCGTTGTGCGGTGATAAATGCTGGATATTACATGGATAAGGCTGAACACCTTGAGTTAGTTAAACAGCTAAATGCTGCGCTGTCTGATGCGCCTGCATCGCTTGAGGGTTACAAGAAGGTTGTTCTTGTTGGTATTTACGAGGACATTCCAGCGCTTTCTCAGATTCTTGACGAAAATAAGTACGCCATTGTTGCGGACGATTTAGCTAAAGAATCTCGCGCCTTTGCAATGGAAATCTCTGAAGAGGGCAATCCTTTGGCTGCTTTGGCTAATGCTTTCTGTGACACCAAAAACGATTCTTTGCTCTTTGATCCTAAGAAGGCTCATGTTTCTCATGTTGTCGACATTGCCAAGCAAAACGATGCTGATGGTGTCGTGATTCTGCTTGCTAAGTTCTGTGACCCCGAAGAGTTCGAGGCTCCCTTAGTTACTAATGCTGTAAAGGCTGCTGGTTTGCCAGTTATTACAGTTGAAGTTGATCAGCAAACCGAAACGTACGAACAGGCTCGAACCCAATTCGAAACTTTTGCCGAAATTATTGGCTAGAGCCTTATGAGTGATGCGGGACCGGTAAGACCTGCTGTGCCCCGCATTTAATCACAGCTGTAGAGGGGAATGCAGCTCTATTTATTCCGTTAAAAGGAGAGAGATTAAAATGTCTGAAACTACTAAGAAAAGGGGCGGCTTTCATTACGCGTTTTTAATGGTTGCTTCCGGCCTTATTATTACCGCTGTTCCCTGCGCCATGGTTCTTTCTTGCGCAGGTATTTACTTTACGCCTGTTAGTCAGTACTTTGGCGTAGCAAAAGCCGATTTCACTTTGTATTTTAGTATCTTGAATGTAGCCATGATGATTGGCCTGCCAATTGGCGGCAAGCTTATGTCGAAACTTGACTTGCGTATTGTTCTTTCGGTTTGTGTTGCCATTTGTGGCGGCGGCTGCATTCTTATGTCGACGTTTAATGCATTGTGGCAGTTCTATATCGCCGGTGCCATTATGGGCTTGGCAGTAGCTCCGCTTGTGTATCTAGCAGTGCCCACTCTTGTAAATGCATGGTGCGTTAAGAACGTTGGTTTCTTTATTGGTATTGGTATGGTTGGCACTGGCCTTGGTGCTGTGATTTTTAATCCCGTAGGAAACGCTCTTATTAATATGGGTGTTGAGGGATGGCGCACGGGCTATCTGGTATTTGGCATTATCATCCTGGTAGTCACTCTTCCCGTTACTTTGCTTCTGATTCGCTCGAATCCTGCCGATAAGGGTCTTGCTCCCTACGGCGCTGACGAAATTTCGGAGGTAGAAGAGTCTACAGAACCTGCAATGACTGGTGTTCCTGCATCCCGCGCAATGAAATCCCTTGCCTTTGTTTGTCTGGCTGGTTTTGCCTTCCTGATTACCTTAAATCAGACCGTCTATCAGTTTATTCCTTCTTACTGCGCTTCTTTTGCAGATAGCATGCCTGATATTGCTGCTGCAGCCGGCATTGTTGCTGCAGCTTGTATGGCTGGTCAGGCTTTAGGCAAGGTTGTCTTGGGTGCTGTAAACGACCGTAAGGTTTACTATGGCATGATTGTCGGCCTTGGTTTTGGCGCAGCAGGCATTCTGATTATGTGGTTTGTACCCTCCATTCTTGCTGGTTTGATGTTTGGCGCTTTCCTGTTTGGCTTTGCTTACGCCTGCACTACCGTCCAGACTACCTGCATTACTCGTGAAGCTTTTGGTTCGCTTGATTACACCAATATTTATTCCCGTGTTTCTATGGCTGGTGCTCTTGCGGGTGCTCTGGCCGCTTGGCTCTTGGGCATTATCTGTGACCTGCCCAACGGCTTCGCAATCATGTTTATCTTCAGCTTGGCAATGATGGCTGTTTGCTTCTTCCTAGGCACAATTGCACTAAAAACTGGACGCAAGATTGAGCGTGTTGACGCTCAAGGAAACCCTGTTTCTTCTGCAAAAACAGACGAATAACTCCTACGAAAGCTGAGGATAAATAAGTGTTCCGGCGGTGTCTCGTTAGCGCAATATGGCGAGGCGCCGCCAAAAGAAAAGCCTAAATAGAAAGGAACTGTCATGGCTTTGGATTTTTCGCTAACCGACGAGCAAGAGCTCCTTGTTGAAAGTATTAAAGAATTTTGTGAGCGCAATTTTGATGAAGACAAGATTGTTGAGATGTACAACAATCGTGGCGCTAGCGACGAACTTACTAAGGCTTACCTGGAAACTGGCATGGGTATGATGGGTATTCCCGAAGAGTATGGTGGAATTCCTGCTGACTGCGTAACTCTGGGTCTTTTGACCGAAGAAATTTCCCATTATGCTGGCTGTGTTACTCCTTTTATGAATAACACTCTTGCCATGTACGACATGATTGACTTCGGAAATGAAGAACAGATCAACTTCTGCATGGAAAAGTACATGGAACAGGGTAAGCCGATCTTCTCCTTAGGCTTTTCTGAACCCGCCGCTGGTTCCGACAATCAAAATATGTCCACCGTTACTACTAAGCAGGCCGATGGCACTTATCGTTTAAATGGACAAAAAACCTGGGTCACTCAGGGTGAAAGCTTCCCTTATGTTCTGGTTATCGCAAAAGACGAGGATCCTCGCCGCGAAAATCGCAAGATGAGCATGTGGCTGGTTCCCAAGGATGCTGAAGGTGTTTCTGTTCATAAGCTACATAAGCGCGGTCAGCAAATTCTTCCTTTCTGCGATATGTTTTTTGATGACGTTGTTCTTACCGAAGATATGCGTGTCGGCAAGGAAGGCGAAGGTTTCTATAACCTAATGAAGAACTATGAGTTTGAGCGCTGCTTGGTTGTGGCTATGGTTCTTGGTTGCGCTCAGGCTGCAATGGATGATGCTGCCGCCTATGTTACTCAGCGTGAGACTTTTGGTCAGCCCATTGCAAATTATCAGCTGATTCAAGAGAAGCTGACTGATATGGAAATCGCGCTCCGTAATACTCGCAATATGCTCTACAAGACCCTCTGGAAGATTGATCAGGGCGAATCTGTTCGTATCGATTCTGCGTTGATAAAGCGTTATGGCTGTATGCAGTGCGCATGGGTTGCATCTCAGGCTATGCAGATTTTTGGCGGCCTTGGCTTTACTACCGAGCTTCGTGTTGGTCGTATCTGGCAAGACCTTCGTGGCTGTGAATTTGCAGCTGGAACCGATGAAATCATGGTCTATATTGCTGGCCGTCAGTTGGCTAAGGAATACGCCAAGAACTAGCTTTTTCCTCTGAAGTAGCGCCTGCGCACCCCTCCCTCTAAGTGGGCGCTACTTCACTTCTTATTTTGAAAGGACTTATGCAATGTCTACTGAATACTATCTTGGGATTGATATTGGATCTACTGCATCGAAGTGTGTCATCGTAGATCAGGATGGCGAGATAGCATCCAAGGGCTTGCATGCCTCTGGTGCTGGTACACAAGGTCCCAATCTCGCCATGCAAGCTGCACTTGATTCTTTGGATATTAGTCTGGATGACATTTCTGGCAGCTGCGCTACTGGCTATGGCCGCAAGCTTATGGACTGGGCTGGTAATAAAGTTAGTGAACTTTCTTGCCATGCTAAAGGCGCAGGTAAGCTTTTCCCGGGCGTTAAAACTGTTATTGATATCGGAGGCCAGGACGCCAAAGTCCTTCATATTAATGACGGCTATCTAGAAGGCTTTGTCATGAATGATAAGTGTGCAGCAGGAACGGGTCGTTTCTTGAATGTTATGGCTTCTATTTTTGGCTGCGAAGTAGGGGATTTATCTGATTTAGATAAGCAGGCTACAAAGATTGCTCCCGTTTCTTCTACTTGTACCGTTTTTGCAGAATCTGAAGTTGTTTCTAAACTTGCATCAGGCGAGTCTATTCCTGATGTTGTTGCTGGCGTGCATATGTCGGTAGTTACACGTACCGCGGGATTAGTTCGCAGGTTGGGTGTTGTTCCGGGTGTTGCAATGACCGGTGGAGTTGCCCTAAATGAAGGTCTTCGCAATAGGCTTGCGGCAGAGATTGGTTACGAGATTGTTACCTCGCCGCTTTCCCAATTTAATGGCGCACTGGGAGCAGCACTCTTTGCTCTTGAAAAAAGCAATAAGAGCTAGTAGGGCGTCTAAGCTAAAATGTAGCTAAATCATAGATGTAAGGGCAGGGTGCACGAATGTTTATTTTTGACAAATATGAGTCAATTATAAATGCGGTTAATCAATTCGATAAGACATATGGTTTGCAAGAAAATATTGATCATTGGATTGAATACCGTGGATTACCTGAGGCCTGTCGTAATGCCTTCTTCGAGGGAGAAATTGGCTCGTATTTAACCCCTGAAGAAGAAGGTGGTTCTGCATACTCTTTGTTTGAGCGCGTTGTATGCGTTGAACAATTGAGCCGCTGCGCGGGTGCTACTCTACCATTTTTAAGTGAGCTTACCGATTATGCGCTTTTAACAGGTTTAAAAGCCTATTTACCAGATTACGACAATGCGATTTCATTGCTTCCTATGAAGGGCAAGCGTCCAGTTTTTTCGGAGGCTTTTACCGAACCAAGCTTCTTTGAAGGCATTGATACACTTACCACAGAGGTTACGCGTGATGGTTCTGGCAGGCTTTTGCTTAATGGGCATAAGACATTCGTGCCAAATGGTGAATTTGAAGAAACAGTGCTTGTTCTTGCAAGAGATTCTGTTTTCGGCACAGAAGATAACAACACTTCATTGTGGCTGGTGCCTCTTGCTTCTGAAGGAGTCTTGACTGCTCCTATTATCACGATAGGGCAATCCATTCTGGCTCCCGCAGATGTTGTGTTTGAGAACGTAAATCTAGAGAACGCTCATCGCATAGAAGCTGATGGGAAACTTTCTCTGATACTTCGTCGCCAATATGAATTGCGTTGCTTATTTATGGCTGCAGTTAATCTTGGGCTTGCGCGGGCTGCTTTTGACGATGCTGAGAACTTCCTTCGTCGTTGCCGCAGTGCTTCTTTGGCCCCAGAAAAGACTTTGCCAGTAAAGGCGGCTATGCAAGATATGCGCGTTTCTATTGAGGCTATGGAATTGTTTGTTCAAAATACTGCCAGAACTTTTGAGGGAGACAGTGAACTTGATTCTTATTTTGCATGTAAGTCATTGATGCATTTTGTGCCAAAGCATGCGCTGGATGTTTGTGAAAGATCTATGCGAATTCTTGGCTTGTATGGCTATTCTGAAGGCGTGCGCATGGGTAGAATTTTGAAAGATTGTCGTGGTAATTTCCTTAGGAAAAATGGTGAGGAAATTATGCTCAGTGTTTTGACCTCGATGTTTAAGTAAATGAAATTTCCCTTTTTCTGGTTTGTTTGTCTAGGTACTGAGTAGTTCTAGGTAAAGAGCAATCTGTCTCACAGGAGGCAACAGAGGATGCTTTGTATTAGCGTTGTTTGCCGGTGAAAGCGTCTACATCGATGCGGCAGACGTTAGTTTGCTCCAGGATTTTGGCACCATATTCGGTGGGGGCGTCGGGTGCAAAATGCTGCATGATGCGGGTGAGCCCATGGCGTTTCGTTGCAGCATCATGAACCTGATGCACTGTTCCTGTTCCCATAATGCTGCGAAAAGCGCACGAATAAGAGCAGGCTTTTGGTCCGCTGATAAGGCCTTCTTCGATATCCATTTCAATAGCGATGTGTGCTTGTTTGTTGAGCGCATCAATCTTGCGGCCTTCGGTAGCGGAATGCACCCAGAGTGTCAGACGAGGCTTTGAAGAGGGGTTGCTTTCTGTTTGCTGGTCGGCCCAGTCGTAACCAAAACTCAAAGGAACAATAAAGGGGCCTTCCTCATCTACTAAAGCCAGGCGTACGGTGCGGCAATCTTGAACGATGGCGCGTAATTCTTCATTCGCTTTTACCTGACGATCAGCCCTTCTCATGGGGCGATGAGCATTAAGTATGTCCATTTAGTTCCTCCTGGTTTCAAAATTTAAATAATCTTAAGGTTTTGAAACCAGGGGAGCAAACGACGCTGTGTTTCTTCTTTTTAATAATTGCCCGATGCTTCACTGTGAAACCGTGGGTCATGCAATTGTTGCTAATCTATCTTATGAAGTTGGTGTAGACGGGTGGTTCGGATGGTGCAATGTTGATGCCGGTCTGCTTTGCACCGCGAATCGCCTTGATGAGAAAGGCCATGTTGTGGGCGAGGTTGCGCATCGTCCGAAGGCCTTCGGCATCCTGTTCCACGTCTGCCGCCGTCGCGCCGTGTACGATGTTCCAGTAGCTTGAGGTGGCGATGGGCATCTGCATGAGCTGGAAATACCGGTTGAGCTGGTCAATCGTCGCGGTGTTTCCCGCTCGGCGGCAGCTCGCCACGGCGGCGCCAACTGTCATACGCAGGGCGTTGCCCGCTGAGCTGCGCAAGAGGGCATAGAACGCGCGGTCGTAAAACGCGGTCGCGGCGCCCGTCGCCGCGCCAAAATGCACGGGTGACCCCAGGACGATTCCGTCGTAGCCGGGCGCAATGGCGACGAAGTCGTTCACGCGGTCGTTGATCACACAATGCCCCAGCTCGTCGCATTTGCGGCACGCAAGGCAGCTAGCCACGGGCTTGTTGCCCACCCAAAAGATGTCGGTGCTCACGCCCTCCTCGCGAAGCGCGGCCGCGACTTCTTCGAGCGCTCGGTTGGTGCAGCCAGCTTTATGTGGTCCGGCATTAACGAGAAGGACCTTGGGTTCTAGACGCTTGGTCATTTATGTTTTCCTCTCCTTGTGGCTGCATCCTTGTTGTTTTGTATTCAATTAATCCATAAACAGCCAGTCCATAATCTGCGAGTCGCAGCGGAAGAGATTAAGCTCGCTTCAAAGTCCGGCAGCCCAGGTGCGCACCTCGTCGTCTGCTGCGCTGGACGAGAAGCGCTGACCCTCCTGCCAGTCGCCGGTGCCGGCCGCGCTGGCGAGAAGCTTACCGCTCTGACCTAGCTCCGAGGATGCGGAGGTGCAGAAGGGGATGACCTTCTTGCCGGTGAAGTCGTTATCGCTGGCAAAGTGATTGCATGGCCAGGCTGCGATGGCCCACCAAATGGGATAGCCCAGAAGTACTGTGCCGTAATCAGCCCAGTTGTCTGGGGTTGTCTGCGCTAAGGGCACATCACGAAGACCCTCGTCTTCATACTCGCGGGTGACGCGGCTTTCCTCATCGGTCCAATCGAGGTCTGCTTCGGAATAAACTTTTTGGGGCACAATCTCGAAGAGGTCGGCACCCAGCTCGTCGGCTACAGTCTCCGCAACGCTCTTGGTGTGGCCTTGAGCCGAGTAATAGACAACAAGAATCTTTTCGCCAGCGCTATTAGAGGCGGTATTGGAATCGGCTGCCTGTTGTTCATTACTTACGTCCGAATTTGTTTGTTCAGCGTTCTTGTTATTTGAGGAACATGCCGAAAGAAACCCTCCTATCGTGAAAACCCCCATGGCTGTAGCGCCCATCTTCACGAAGTCCCTCCTTGCGATATTGGTGATGGCCATTGTTGATCCTTACCAGTTCTTCTTGTCTTGGCGGCAGTCGTGGTTAGACTTGCGTTCTTCTACAATCTGGGCGAACCACTGAACCATTGCGGGGTCGCTATGGCTAAAGAAGCTCGAAGTCTTGGTATCGAGGGTGGCAATCAGGTTCATCTCATCGTTGGTAAGCTCGAAGTCGAATACATTGAGATTTTCTTCCATGCGCTCGCGGTGAACAGACTTAGGGATGACTACTACGCCACGCTGTAGGTTCCAGCGCAGCATCACTTGCGCCGTGGTTTTGCCGTGCACTGCGCCAATCTTGGACAACACTTCATTTTGGAAGAGGCCGCCGCGACCTTCACCAAAGGGCGCCCAGGCTTCGGACACGATGCCGTACTTGGCCTCCCATTCTTGAAGCTCGTTGTTTTGATTAAGTGGGTGGCGCTCCATCTGGTTGACCATAGGCACAACATCGTTAAACTCGCAGAATTCAACCATGCGATCGGCATAGAAATTCGAGATGCCAATTGCGCGAATCTTGCCTTCTTTGTATAGCTTTACTAGGTCGCGCCACGCACCGAAGGCGTCGCCAAAAGGCTGGTGTAACAGAACGAGGTCCAGATAGTCGGTCTTGAGCTTGCGTAGTGATTCTTCGACAGAGGCGCGTGTGGCGCCCTCGCCGTAGTGCTCGAGCCAAACCTTGGTAGTGAGCCAGATGTCGCTGCGGTCAACATCCGACGCTGCGATGGCAGCGCCTACCTGTTCTTCGTTAAAGTAACTCTGAGCGGTATCAATGTGGCGGTAGCCTACCTCAAGTGCATCGCGCACGCAGCGTTCGCACTCGTCCTGGGTAACCTGGTACACACCGTAGCCAAGTTGTGGCATTTTTACACCGTTACTTAACTCTACGTACATCATTTTGCTTTGATCGAAAGACATAACTGCTCCTTTGTGTTGTTGTTTTTCTTGACAATGCGGTTATATCAACCGATAGTTACTATCGGTCAAGAAGAAAATTGCGTATTTGGAGGAAATATGACGCAGGGAGTTACGGCGTCTAAAAATGCACCAAAGCGTGTGCAAACAAGTGGCAAATTATTCACAATGATGGAAGCCTGCCGCGAGGCTGATATGACTTACCAGACTCTCAAGTTCTACTGTAATCAGGGTCTCGTTCCTAATGTTAAGCGTGATAAGAATAATCGTCGTGTGTTTGACGAGCGTGATCTTGAATGGATTAAGAGCCTTACCTGTCTTAAGAAATGCGGCATGAGTATTGCCGAGATGCGAGATTACCTTCAGCTATGTTTGGAAGGCGAAAAAAGTATTCCTCAGCGCAAAGAAATGCTCACTGAGAAACGCGAGTGCTTGGTTGAACAATTAGCTGAGGTTCAGGCGAGTATCGACTACATTGACTGGAAGCAGGGCTTCTATGACGACGTCCTTGCCGGTCTCACCGAGTACTACAGCAACCTTTTGCCTAATAATGGGATAGGCAATTAAGCCTTTCTACAGCAGCTAGCTTGAGTAGTCACACATTTGACATTGCTTAGGAGCGTTGCTGTTTACTTCGCGGTGGTAAGGCCTGTGGCTTGCTTTTGGCAGGTTTTTATGGCATCACGTCATAGCTGCGTATTTGTTTTTTTTGGAAGGTTTGCTTGGAAAGGCTTCTTTTGTCCAGGATTTTAGATAAATGCAAGGGTATGGCGCTTTGCCTTGCTATCGGTATTGTTGCTTGGTTGCTTGGTCAGCAGTTTGAGATTGTGGGTGGGCCAGTATTTGGCATTCTCTTTGGTATGTTTCTTGCTGTTTTACTTCGCAGGAGTAATACTGCGGCACTTCAACCGGGTATTAAATTCACCTCTAAGTATATTTTGCAGGCTGCCGTAGTATTTCTTGGTTTTGGCTTAAATCTTGCCCAGATTGCTAAGGTAGGCATCACAAGCTTGCCTGTCATTATTTCAACTATTGCGACCTCGCTTATTGTGGCGTATGTGGTGTGTCGTGTTATGGATGTGCCCGGCAAGATTGCCACGCTTATTGGTGTTGGCTCTTCTATCTGTGGTGGTTCAGCTATTGCAGCTACTGCGCCTGTTATTCGTGCGGATGATAAAGATGTAGCTCAGGCTATTTCGGTTGTCTTTTTGTTTAATGTTATTGCGGCATTTATTTTTCCGGCGCTTGGAAGCGCGCTTGGTTTAACCAATGAAGGTTTTGCTCTGTTTGCAGGTACCGCAGTTAACGATACATCTTCGGTTACTGCAGTTGCTGCAGTCTGGGATGGCATGCATCCGGGCGCCACAGCACTTGACGATGCAACGATTGTTAAACTTACTCGTACACTCGCGATCATTCCTATTACGCTTGCACTTGCGGTTTGGCAGATGCGCCTTGATCGCAAGGTTGGCAGCGAAGATAAAAATTCTTTTAGTCTGCGTCGCGCATTTCCTACCTTTGTTGGGCTCTTTGTTTTGGCGAGCGTCGTAACTACCGTTTTTGCCTTGCCTGCAGATATTACGGCACCGCTTAAGACTCTCTCCACCTTCTTCATCATTATGGCTATGAGTGCCATCGGGCTTAATACCGACATTATTAAGCTTGTAAAGAGTGGTGCTAAGCCAATTGCTCTTGGTGCCTGCTGCTGGGTCTCAATTGCACTGGTAAGCCTTTGCGTGCAGCACGCTATCGGGACTTGGTAGAGCACCACTTGAGTAAAGCTTTTGTTCTTTGTGTTGACCTGCTGGTGGGGCTAATTCGTAAGTTCAGAAGTGGCGGCCGAATAAGCTGTTAACTATGTTGAGCCTATAGTCCTGTTAAACCTACAGTCTCATTTGGGTGATATACCAGGCTGCGACCTGTTCGGGTTTCTTTTTAGCTTCATTTGCAAACCACCACGAGACAGCGTGCGAAAAGGAGCTTACAAGGAGTACGCGCGCGAATTCTGCCGGCACGTCTGTTGCCGGGGCGGGGCCACTCTTTTTAAATAGCACATCAAGTTGCTGCTCAAAGTAGTTTGTGAAGTGTGGTTCGCCTTCGCGTATAAGTTTGCCGCAAACACCGCCACGTGTGTCACGCAGGTGATAGAGCAAGTGTGTGAGCTTGCCCTCAAGACTTTCGGTTACGAGCGTTGGATGCGTTATGCATTGCTCGTTCACTCCTTCGAAGATGTGGTCGAAAATTTCGCAGCACATTTGATCGAGTAATTCATCTTTAGTTTCGAAGTGAGCATAGAAAGTACTGCGACCTACGTCGGCGCGTTCGATAATTTGCGCGACCGTGACGCAACTGTAGTGCTGTTCTCCCATAAGAGATTCAAAGGCATCATAGATTGCTCGACGTGTCTTGCGTTGGCGTCGGTCAAGTTTTTGCTCTGGCATGGCTGCTCCTGGGTGTTTGATAACTGGTAGCTAATGCTTGGTTGGCGGTGGGAATCGGGCGGATAAAACGAAACAAAATGCGCTAAATGTTCGGTAATAAGCGATACAAATAAACCGCTCGGTAGTAAGCAATGTAAGTGATGCGTCCGGTAGGGTGCAGATGGCTGCTCTTGCTTCTGTCTTTATTGAACATAAAGGATTATACCGAACTATATGTTCAATAACTGAAATATAGTTCGGAGTAGCATGGAAAGCCTGAAGCCCTACTTTAAGCCCTTGGAAAACCTGCTTGATGCCGGTGGCGTGCGTAAAGACATTATTTTTCTTGTAGTATCTGCAATTTTTCTTGTCTTCAGTTTTGTTGCTGGAGACAGTCTTCCAATTGACCCAGCGTGGGTTGCTATTTTCCTGTGCGGCGTACCAATCATAATTGAGGCTTTTATTGCCATTGTTACCGAGCTGGACATTAAGGCTGACCTGCTTGTTTCGCTCGCGCTGGTAGCTTCAGTGATTATTGGTGAGTATTTTGCCGCTGGCGAGGTTGCTCTTATTATGCAGCTTGGCGGCTTGCTTGAGGAGCTTACTGTGGAGCGCGCGCAACGTGGTATTCAGCGCCTCATTGAACTTGCGCCTCGTCAGGCTCGCGTGCTTGAGGCGGATGGTACTATGCGCATGATAGAGGCAGACGATGCGGAGCTTGACCAGGTCATCCGTGTTCTTCCTGGCGAGACTATCCCTGTTGACGGCGTGGTGCTTACAGGGACAACGAGCGTTGATGAAAGTAATGTTACGGGCGAACCTATGCCTGTAGACAAGCAGCCGGGTGACAAAGTTAGCGCGGGTACGGTTAATCAGTTTGGTAGCGTTGATGTGCGTGCTACACATGTGGGCGAGGATAGCTCAATTCGCCGTATGGCTCGACTCGTACAGAGCGCCGATGCTGGCAAAGCTAAGATTGTGCGCCTGGCAGATCGTTGGGCAACCTGGGTAGTTGTGTGTGCTCTGCTTGCTGCACTCGGCGTCTACCTGGTCACCGGTGAAATTCTTCGTTCCGTTACCGTGCTTGTTGTCTTTTGTCCGTGCTCGCTTGTATTGGCAACACCTACAGCAATTGTTGCTGCTATTGGTAATGCAAGCAAACGGGGCTTTTTGGTTAAGGAAGGCGACGCTCTTGAGCGTTTGGCTGAGGTTAGGCGTGTTGTTTTTGATAAGACGGGCACCATCACTGTTGGTAGGCCTGAGCTTGCGTTTGTTGCATGCGCTCCAGGTTCTGGTTTGCAAGAGGAGGAATTATTTCCCTTGCTTGCATCGGCGGAGCTTCGCAGTGAGCATCCGCTTGGAAAGGCAATCGTAAAGAGTGCGCGAGAGCGTGGTATTGCACTTGTGGAGCCCGAAGGATTTGAGATGAAGCCTGGTCGCGGCGTCACGGCTAAAGTGAACGGTCATACGGTGAGTGCTGGTAGTGAGCAGATGATGCTTGAGCTGGGAATTAGTGTGGATTCTTGGGATGAAGAATTGCTTGCAAAGCTACGCAACGAGGGTGATACGCCTGCTTTTGTGGCTGTTGATGGTAAGGCGGCTGGAATAGTAGCTCTTTCGGACGTTTTGCGACCTGAATCAGCGCACTCTGTTGCGGCGCTTTCGTCTCTTGATGTTGAAGCGGTATTGCTTACTGGAGATAACAAGGCTGCAGCAAGTACTGTTTGTGAGCAGATAGGTATACAAGGCTTTAAGGCCAGCTGTCGCCCTGAGGATAAGATGGTCTATATCGAGCAGAGCGAGGCCGAGGGTGTGCGTTGTGCCATGGTGGGCGATGGCGTGAACGATGCGCCAGCTCTCAAGCGTTCGTTCGTGGGCATCGCCATGGGAGGTGTGGGAAGCGATGTGGCTGTTGAAGCGGCTGATATTGCCATCGTCAACAATGACATCTCGAACTTGGCGCATCTCGTGGAGCTCTCACGTCACACTATGCGCGTTATTCGTGCGAATCTTACCTTCTCGATGGGTCTTAACTTTTTAGCCATCATTCTGGCGTTTCTTGCCATACTCGACCCGGTAAGCGGGGCGCTCGTCCATAACTGCGGAAGCGTGTTTGTGATTTTGAACTCCGCTTTGTTGCTACGTTGGAAGAGTGCCCGTTGTTAGGCATGTCTGCTAACCGGGGCTTACTTGTTTTGTCTTGGCAATGCTGTTAGGAGTAAGGCTGTAGCTCTCCATAGGCTTGGCGGTAATATAGCGTCCTGTTTTTACGAAGCAAGTAGATGATATCTCTATTCGCTTCTTTTGGTGTTTTGTCCAAGAGTCTCTTCAATGTGCTTTTGAGTTGAAGCGGCTTGTATCTGTTGTGGCTGGTGCTATGTTCTAGACATTGGATGCAGTACGAACTAGGGAGCAGGCCATGGGAAATTGGGATCCAGATCAGTACCTTAAGTTCAAGAAAGAGCGCACACAGCCTTCACTCGATTTGACGGCGCGCCTGCTTGCGTATCGCACCAAGACGGGCGAAACATTTTCTCCTAAAACGGTATTGGATTTGGGTTGCGGTCCGGGCAATAGCACAAGGGTTGTAGCTGAAGCATTCCCTAATGCCCGCATTTTGGGTGTGGATAGCTCGCAGGATATGGTTGAAGAGGCGGTCGCATCCAGTGAGGCGTTTGAAAATCGTGTTACATATAAGCTGTTTGATGCCAGGGAAGACCCGATATCTTTAGCTCGTGAATTAGGCAGCGAAGATGGCTTCGACTTAATTTTCTCTAATGCGTGCATTCAGTGGGTTCCTGATAATCAGGCGCTTATTCGTAGGTTGATGGCTGCTCTTGCGTCTGGCGGCTTGCTTGCTGTTCAGGTTCCCGTGAATGCGCAAGAGCCCATCTATCAATGTATTTACCGGGTGGTAGACAGCTCACGATGGGCGTCCCACATCAAGAAGCACCGCTTCTTTACCACGCTTAAGCCTACGGAGTACTTCGATACTCTTGCGGACTGCAGCAGCGATTTCACCATGTGGCAAACCTCGTACCTACACAGGATGCCTTCAGTGGATGCCATTGTGGAATGGTTCCGTGGGTCAGGGCTTCGACCTTTCTTAGAGCAGCTTGAGCCAGATTTGCGCCCAGAGTTCCTTTCGGATGTTCGGGCAGAGATGCTGAAAGTTGCCCTTCCGCGCCCTAATGGTGAAGTGTTACTGCCGTTCCCAAGGCTGTTCTTCATTGCTGAGAAATAAAGAACAGCCTTGGTTTTGCGACTAAGGTCTTAACCTAAGAGTTTTTTAATAGCTGCAATCCAAGAATCGACTTCTGGTTGTGGGGTTTTCTGCTTGGTACCGCCGCTTGAATCGAAGGTGACTTCGAGGTTGGGGCCTGCCGTGGCGCCGATTGCAGCGCTTTCGATATCGGCATTGGTGTTACCAGGCCAGCCAGCGCTTGTCGAAAACGCAACGACGGTCTTATTTGTCCAGTTAACGCTTCCCATGAAGGTCTTGACTGCGGGCGCCATGGTATACCACCAGGTCGGGGTGCCTATGGCAATAACGTCGTAGTTGGTGGGGTCAAGCTCGAGCGGTTCGATTTCGGGTTCAAAGCCAGCGTTGATTTCGTCTTGCGCTTGTTGGACGGTGCTGTCGTAATCGTCAGGGTAGGGCACCGTGGTTTCGATGTGTGCGATGTCGGCGCCACAGGCGCGGGCTAGTTGTTCGGCGATTTTTTTGGTGTTGCCGTTGGTCCAGGTGTAGTAGACGACCAGCATCTTCTTGCTCATAGCGATTCCTTTCGTTTTGTTTGCGGTTATGTACTTATGCATCCAGGGCGTTGTAGGTTTCGTCGTCCACGGGCTCGCACCACTCGTTGCCGCAGTTTTCGCCAGGGTAGCTGAAGGCTACGTGACTAAACCAGGAATCCTTGCGCGCACCATGCCAGTGCTTAACGTTCGCCGGGATTTCTACAATGTCGCCGGGCTTGAGTGCCTGTGCAGGCTTGCCCTCCTCCTGATACCAGCCAAAGCCCTCGACGCAGATGAGTACCTGGCCGCCGCCTTTGCTTGCGGTGTGGATGTGCCAGTTGTTGCGGCAGCCTGGCTCGAAGGTGACGTTGTGGATGGGTAGGTAATCGCCTTCGCCGGTAAGGTTGTTTAGATAGCTTTGGCCGGTGAAGTACTGGGCATAGGCGTCGTTGGGTTCGCCCAAGCCGAAGAAGCCGCCGTGGTCCTGTGGTCTGTCCATCGCGCCGTCGGCGACATTGTCGGTGTAAACCTCCTTAGCCAGGTTGAAGGTGGCCCATGCCTTCGGCCAGCCGGCATAGAAGGCCACGTGGGTGATGGCTGCTGCCATCTCTTTACTGGTTACACCGTGCGTCTTCGCGTTGGCGATGTGGTAGGCCAGTGAGCTGTCGGTGATGCCTTGCGCCATAAGAGTCACCACGGTGATAAGACTGCGCGTCTTTAGGCTGATGTCATCATCGTTCCAGTTTTCGCCAAAGAGCACGTCGTCGTTGAAGTGCGCGAATGCGGGGGCGAACTCACCCAGTGCGTCGCGACCTGCGGTTTGTTTGATGGTCATTTCTTTCTCCTTTGCTTGTTGCTTGAGGCAGTTCTACTCGTGGCAGCTGCGTTCTTCGCCGCAGCGTAGTTGGTAGATGAGGTAGTCGAGGCACTCGAGTTTCTTCTGTTCAACATGGATACTGTCGAGCAATTC
>CAVCRX010000061.1:0-952 GCA_963604935.1 Bacteroidaceae bacterium | reverse complement strand
ACAAAGGCGGGCGCAGGTGCTGGGCAGGGCACCTATCTCGGCGATGAGTTCCTCATCGCAGCCGGCATCTCGTAGGTTTGCTAGTGTTTTTTCGTCCATGTGGTGCGGCCTAGCGGGTGAACTTGATTTTGGTAGTGCCGGCGAGCGCCTTCTCGCCCGGGCGACTTTTGGGTCCCACTAGGTTGTGCGGTTGGTAGAGTTCCTCAAGGAAATCGACCTCTAAAGGTGAAAGTTTAAGGTCAAGCGCTGCGACAGCGTCATCCACGCGTTCAGGCTTGCTGCAGCCCACAATGGGTGACTCAATGCCACGGGCCCAGTGCCAAGCAAGGGCAACCTGTGCCATGGGGACACCGTGGTCTGCTGCGACCTTGGCCACGCGCTCGATAACGGGCATATCGATGGCACGGTCGTGGTCGTACTTGTTGACCATGGTGGTGTCGGTGGTGCCGCGCGTGCTGCTGCTCTCCCAAGTTGGGCGGGTAAGATGGCCGCTCGCCATAGGGCTGTACGGCGTGATGGCCATGTCGTACTGGCGGCAGACCGGAATCATCTCGCGCTCGTCCTCGCGGTAGAGCAGATTGTAGTGGCACTGCATGCTGGTGAACTTGGTCCAGCCGTTACGCTCGGCTGCGATTTGCATATTGTGCAGCTGGTAGGCGTACATGGCGCTTGCGCCCAGGGCGCGAACCTTGCCAGCGCGGACGAGCTTGTCGAGTGTTTCCATGGTCTCTTCGATGGGTGTGTCGTAGTCAAAGCGATGGATAATGTAGAGGTCCAGGTAGTCGGTGCCCAAGCGCTTGAGGCTACCTTCAATCTCGCGCTCGATAGCTGCGGCGGAAAGTCCGCCCTCGTTAAAGTGGACCTTGCTGGCGAGTACGACGTCCTCACGGGCGATGCCTAGGTCGCGCAGGGCACGTCCGATGTATTCCTCGCTCGTGCCAAAGGCGTAGCA
>CAVCRX010000060.1:0-21192 GCA_963604935.1 Bacteroidaceae bacterium | reverse complement strand
CTCTTAATATCGGGCAGCACGGCAAAGTATTGCCAGCAGCTATGTTCGCTATTGCGGTCGCCGGTTTCCTGGTACAGGCGCTCGTTGTACGCATCCAGTTCCTCGCGCACGATAGCATCCGCGTTCTTCAGAATCTCCAGCTTTTCAGGGCTTACTGCGCCAATGATACGAATAGCCAAGCCAGGGCCGGGGAAGGGCTGACGATGCACAATGTGGTCGGGCAAGCCAAGTGCCGTACCCAGTGCGCGCACCTCGTCCTTAAAGAAGAGATCCAGTGGCTCAATCAAATCAAAATGAACACCCTCGGGGAAGGGAATCAGGTTGTGGTGGCTCTTAATAGTAGAAGCCTTGCCGCCCGTCTTGCGTGCGCCAGACTCAATAATATCAGGATAGATGGTGCCCTGAGCTAAATAGGTCACAGGTTTTCCATCGGTTTCAAGCTGCTGGGCAACTGCAAAGAACTCATTCCAGAACTGAGTACCGATAATCTTGCGCTTTTCCTCGGGCTCAGTAACGCCGTCAAGTAACTTAGCGTAGCGCTCTTCTGCATGAACATGAATAAAGTCAACATCAAACTGCTTGGTGAAAACTTCTTCAACCTGCTCGGGCTCATTCTTGCGCAAGAGGCCATGGTTAATGAATACGCAGGTCATCTGCTTGCCGATAGCGCGAGCTCCCAATGCGGCAACAACCGAAGAATCAACGCCTCCCGAAAGAGCCAAAATTACACGATCGGAGCCAACCTTGTTGTGGAAGTCTGCGGTCATGGTTTCGACAAGATTGTCCATGGTCCAGCTGGCTTCAAGCCCGCAAATCTTAAACAGGAAGTTCTTGAGTATCTGCTGACCATACTCAGAATGTTTAACCTCGGGATGGAACTGAGTGGTGTAAATCTTGCGCTCTGCGCATTCCATAGCAGCTACAGGGCAAACATCGGTGCTTGCAGTAACAATAAAGCCAGCGGGCACCTCGGATACTGCATCGCGATGGCTCATCCAGACTGTTTGGGTAGCAGGTGTTTCGTCAAATAGGGCACCGCCAGCAACTTTAAGCTCAGCAGGGCCATATTCGCCTTTTTCTGTATGGCCAACGCTGCCGCCAAGTTCAACAGCGATAGTCTGATGTCCATAGCAGAAACCTAAAATTGGCAAACCAAGTTCAAGAACCTTAGGGTCAATCTTGGGAGCATCTTCGGCGTAAACAGAAGCGGGACCACCCGAAAGAATAATTGCCGATGGCTGGGCTGCAAGAATTTCTTCAGCTGAAGCATCGCAGGGCAAAATTTCAGAATAAACATGCAGGTCACGTACGCGTCGAGCAATAAGTTGGCCATATTGCGCGCCAAAGTCAAGAACGATGACCTTCTGCGTTGTGTCGGATGAAGCCGCCATGGTACTCCTTGGGTCGTAGATAATTTATCTGCCTATGATAACGCAAGGCCCCCAAGCGTTGAGAATTAAAGTGAAAGGGAAGCGTTTCCTTAAAGGGAAGCGTTTCCTTAAATTAGGAGCGTTTCCTTAAAAGAGCGTTTTCTTAAATGGGGGGCATTTACCCAAAAGAACATGTACTCAAAATAATGAATCTATCTAAAACTGTCTAAAGCTCTCCAAAGAAAGAGCCGGTAGAGCCGTGCTTACCCTTAGCAGTTCAAGCGAAGGTCCTTAGTTATATAAATTAAGCCTATAACTTTGCCTAGGTGATTATGTGAAAGAATGCCGGCCCGAGCCCTTGGTTGATACAATGACTCCCCAAAACTAAACGACAGGAGTATTCGCCCTTATGGACCCGTCAATGATTATTGAATTTCTAAAAGCTTTCTTCTTTGGCATTGTTGAAGGCATTACCGAATGGCTGCCTATTTCTTCAACCGGCCATATGATGCTTCTTAACCAGTTTGTTTCGCTGGATGTTTCTGCTGCATTCTACGATGTCTTCCTGGTGGTTATTCAGCTGGGCGCCATCATGGCGGTGCTCATTTTGTACTTCCATAAGCTCAATCCTTTTTCGCACAAAAAATCTGCTGAGCAAAAAAAGCTTACCTGGGGCATCTGGGCTAAAGTCCTTGTTGGTTCAATCCCTGCAGCTATCATTGGCCTTGCCTTTGATAATTGGATGGAAGAAAACGTCACTAACAATCCCGATATTGCCTACATCGTTGTTTCGTGCGCTCTGATTTTCTATGGCATTCTTTTCATTATTATCGAGCTAAACAACCGCCGTCGCCTGCGTCAGCTTAAAGAAGAAGGCGCGCTTGCTGGCAATGCTCAGTCTGGTGACGCTCAACTAGGCGCTCAAACTCAGTCTTCAACCGGCAGCCAGGCGAGCCTTGCTTCAAGCGGCGCTTTAAACAAGGGGGGAGTGCTCAATGCTCTGTCATCACGTAAAGAAAAGCGCCTGAAGTCCGGTAATAAATTCCATGGTAAGCACAGCCCTGAGGCAGTAGAGGCTATGACGGGTGGTATCACTGCTGCCTTTGCTGCTGCGGCTGCGCAAGAAAAGGCAGAGCGACCCTTTGATCCTTACGTTGACATTGCCGACGACCCCGAAGACGCTTCAAATGCGGTATCTAAAGTCACTAATTTTGGCGAACTTGGTTTTGGTCGAGCCTTTATTATCGGCATCTTCCAGGCACTTGCTATTGTTCCTGGTACCAGCCGCTCTGGCTCTATCATTATTGGCTCCATGCTTCTTGGTTGTTCGCGAACCGTCGCAACCGAATTCGCTTTCTTCCTGGCTATTCCTATTATGTTTGGCTGGAGCTTGCTTAAGTTTATTAAGCATGGCTTTGCTTATAGCGGTCTTGAGTGGGCGATTTTCGCAATCGGCATCGTAACGGCCTTTGTGGTTTCGATTCTTTCTATCAAATTCCTGATGAGCTACATCAAGAAGAACGATTTCACCGCATTTGGTGTTTATCGAATTGTTCTAGGCGCGCTGGTGCTACTATTCTTTGGCGGCCAGGCTGCTGGCTGGTTCTTGTTTTAGATAACATCTAAGCCCCGAATTCACGGGGCTTTCTTTTGCTAACTTGAAGGGGTTTTGTATGCCTGTCGATTTGGACGGTTTAAATCCGGCTCAAAAAGAAGCTTGCCTTTGCACCGAAGGGCCCTTGCTAGTTCTGGCTGGCGCAGGCTCAGGAAAAACACGCGTGCTTACTCATCGCATTGCGCATCTGGTGGAAGACCTTGGTGTTGCGCCTTGGGAAATTATGGCAATCACCTTTACTAATAAGGCTGCTGCCGAAATGAGGGAGCGCCTGGGTTCTTTGATTGGTGCTTATGCGCGTGGTATGTGGGTATCCACCTTCCACAGCATGTGCGTGCGTATTTTGCGCAGCGATTGTGAGCGCCTGGGCTTCCAAAAAGGCTTTACTATCCTCGACGATGATGACCAAAAGCGTATGGTCAAGCAAATCATGGCAGAGCTCAATATCGACGATCGCCGTTACCCTGAGCGCGCTTTGCGTAACAAGATTTCTGCTCTAAAGAACGATTTGGTTACCGCTCAGGCTTACGAAGATAAAGCCAGCGACCCTATGGCTAAAACGGTCGCGCGGGTTTATAGCTTGCTCCAAGAGCGCGCAAAGTCTCAAAACGCTATGGACTTTGACGACTTGCTTTTGTACACCCACTTGCTCTTTAAATATCATGCAGACGTTCTGGAGGCTTATCAAAAGCGCTTCAGGTATCTGCTGGTAGATGAGTATCAGGATACAAACCACGCACAGTATGTGCTTACCCAGCAGCTTGCGGCTATGCATAAAAACATTATGGTTGTAGGCGACGACGACCAGTCAATTTATTCGTGGCGTGGTGCCGACCTGCGCAATATCTTAAGTTTTGAGGCGGATTATCCCAACGCTCACGTGGTTAAGCTCGAGCAAAACTACCGCTCTACGGGCAACATCCTGGCTGCTGCAAATGCTGTGATTGAAAATAACACTACGCGCAAGCGCAAGCGCCTTTTTACCACCTCTGAAGATGGTGAAAAAATCCAAATCTACACTGCCTCAGACGAACGAGATGAAGGTCGCTGGATTGCCGCCGAAATCGAAAAGATGCACGGAATCCAGGGCATTTCTTATAACCAAATGGCGGTTTTCTATCGAACCAATGCGCAATCTCGTATGCTTGAAGATATGCTGCTGCGTGCCGGTGTCCCTTATCGTCTTGTTGGCGGCACGCGCTTCTTTGATCGCGCTGAAATTCGTGACGTAATGGCTTACCTTAATTTGGTGGTTAACCCTGCTAACGACATTGCTGCTCAACGTATTATCAACGTGCCACGTCGTGGTATTGGTAAAACTACGGTCGAGCGCATTCAGTATTTTGCTCGCGAAAATGGCTGTACTTTCTTGCAGGCTTGCGAGCTTTGCACGCTCGACCCTGATATTCGTACGGCAACGCGCAAAGCAATTGCTCAATTTGTGGGCATTATTCGTGAGGCTCAAAACTACTCAGGCGACCTGCGTAAGGTGGTCGAGGCGATTATCGATAAATCGGGCATCATTGAAGCTTATCGTGCAGAGCATACTGATGAAGCGGATGGCCGTATCGAAAATATCGAAGAGTTGCTTGGCGTTGTTGATGAATTCGTTGAAACTCACGACGAAGCCGAAGCACTCTTTGAGGCGCCAACGGTAGGGTCGGCAGGCCAGGCAGGTCAGACCTCAGAGGACCCTGCGGACGCCTTGCCTGAAAACACAGGGGCCGCTACTGTAGCTGCGCAAGAAGACCCAAATTCAGCCCAGGCCGGACTTTCCCTTGAGCAAGTCCAAGTCGTATCGGCCACGGCTTCTCAAGAGCCTCCCGTACGTACGTTCCAGGGCGATAACCTGGCTGATTTTGTTGAATGGGTTACCTTGCGTACCGACATGGACACCATGGATGAAGATGGTAAAGCGGTAACCATGATGACTATTCATGCTGCAAAGGGCCTGGAATTCGACATTGTCTTTGTTGCTGGTATGGAAGAAACACTTTTCCCTCATGGTAATTCTTCAACCGATGCAGCCGGCCTCGAAGAAGAACGCCGTCTGGCTTATGTTGCTATTACGCGTGCCCGCAAGCGATTGTTCTTGACCAATGCCTTTACGCGCAAGATTTTTGGCCAGACGCAAAGCAATCCACGCTCGCGCTTCATTGGTGAAATCCCAGAAAATCTGCGCCATGCAAGCGGTATGGGTTCCAGCGGCTTTTCTGGCTCTGGCTGGGAAAAACGCGGCAGCCGACGTGGTATTTCTGGTTCTGGCGCAGAGGCAGGCGGTGGTCGCGTCTTCGGTACTTCAAGTGCTTCTGGTTCGCGTAATCGGACCGTCACCGGCGGCGCTCGCTCTAAAGATGTTGGCAAAAAGGCTGCCGCCAATATGAGCTTTGCGGTGGGCGACGTGGTCGATCATAAGGTTTTTGGTCGCGGAAAAGTCATTTCTGTCGAAGGAGATACGCTCCAAGTTCGCTTCCAGCGCACTGGTCAGACAAAGAAGCTTTTGAAGGATTACGCACCTATCGTTAAGGTAGGGTAGAATTCTTCTCGTGCGTCGTTGCTGGTCTTGTTTGCAAGGCTAGCTTTGGGCGTTTGGTTTTATACAAAAGCAATTCGTGCGTATTGTTCGCACTAGCAAGGTAGATCAACGGATAAGAGAGGTTGGAATCCATGGCGGATACCATCAAGATTGTGGGTCACAAGAACCCTGATAACGACTCAATCGCAGCAGCTGTTGCTTATGCATATTTGAAGAATGCACTTGAGGCTAAAAAGCCTGAGCCCGAAGCACAGTATGTTGCTTGCACGCTTGGCGCTCTTCCTCAGGAAAGTGCTGCTATCCTGGCAGAAGCTGGCCTTGACACCCCAGAACTCATCGAGTCCGTTTCTGCTGGCGATAAAGTAATTCTTGTTGACCACAATGAGTCTACTCAGATGGTTGACGGTATCGCTGATGCCGAGATCATCGAGGTCGTTGATCATCATCGTATTGCCGGCGATGTTGTTACCGGCAACCCCATTCTTTATCTGAATATTCCTGTTGGTTCAACCGCTACCATCATTAGCAAGCTCTACGAGCAGCTTAATGTTGAGCTTACGCCTGCAATCGCAAAGGTTTTGCTTTCTGCAATCATGACAGACACCGTTATAACCAAGAGCCCCACTTGCACCGATTACGACCTTGTTCAGGCAGAAAAGCTTGGCGCTATTATTGGCAAGAAGCCTACCGAATATGGCCTGGAAGTTTTCCAGATGCGTGGCGGCGATAACGACCTGTCTGTCGAAGAGCTCTGCACTCATGACTCCAAGGAGTTCAAGAAGGGCGACGAGGTTTACATGGTTGCTCAGCATGAAACCGTCACCTTGGACGTTGCCATGGAGCGTGAGGCTGAGTACCGCGAATTCCTGAAGGCTAAGCTTGCCGAAAATGGTTACAAGTTTGCTCTGCTTCTGATTACCGACATCTTCAACGAGGGTTCCAAATTTATCTGCGAAGGTGACACCACTCCTGTCTCTGAGGCTTTTGGTATCGATGCTACTAAGGCTGAATGGGTTGATGGAATTCTTTCTCGTAAGAAGCAGGTAATTCCTCCTCTGTCATAAGAGGCTCTATGAAATAGCGCCGCATCCTAGCAGCGCAAAAGAAATCTTAAAAGGCGGGGCACGCACGGCTCCGCCTTTTTTATTGAGCGTTATATCTCTGCTGTGTCTAGTTGTTTTGCTCCTGCTGATTAATTTCGGTTCGCCCACACTTAGTTCCCAGAAGATAAGCTGTCACCTGAATCGCCTCATCTATTCCTGAAAATAAGCTGCCACCTGAATCGCTTCATCTAACCCCGCAACAAAAAACGAGCACCCATATGGGTGCTCGTTTTATCTACTAAGCTCTATGCGAAGTGAGGCACTACTGTGAAGCGCTTACTTTAAGTCTTCCAGCTTGCCGTGCTTCTCGTAGCGAGTAAGGCGGCTAACCTTGTTGTCGTCATCAACAAAGACAACACGAGGAGCATTTTTTGGGTCAGCAAACTCTTCGGGGGTCATCTGGCAATAGTTCATAATGATTACCTTGTCGCCAACGTTTACAAGATGAGCTGCTGCGCCATTCAAGCAAATTACGCCACTACCAGCTTCACCAGCGATAACGTAGGTCTCCAGGCGATTGCCATTGTTGTTGTCGGAAATTGTAACTAGTTCGTACTCATTAATACCAGCGGCTTCCATCAAGTCGGAATCGATGGTAATAGATCCAATGTAGTCAAGTTCCGCTTGAGTAACGGTTGCTCTATGGATTTTGCCTTTCAGCACATTGAGCAGCATATGAACTAAGACCAACCTTTCTTAAAAGCGCCAAGCTCAAGCCCGGCTATAACTTATCTTGTGAGTTTTAGGTATCACAAGAACTCAAAGCATTCTCACGCAATAAGTAAAAGTGTGCAAGTTTATTCAGTGAAATCGAATAGGTAGTTGTCAATCAGTCGGGTTTCACCAATATAAACAGCGATAGCTACCAGACCTGCTTCGCCTAGCTTTTGTACGGGCTGCATATTGGCAAGGTCAACAACCTCAACATAGTCAATGCGTGACAAAGGCTCTGTCTCGATGATTTCGCGAACCGCATTGCGAATAATGTCAGCATCGCGCTCACCCTCTTCGATAAGCTGCTGAGCTTTGAAGATGGAACGAGACAAGCAAAGAGCAGCCTTGCGCTCTTCTTCAGAGAGGTAAGTGTTACGAGAGCTCTTTGCCAAGCCGTCTTCTTCGCGGACGATAGGACAGCCAAAAACCTTAACGTTCATATTAAGGTCGGCAACCATGCGCTTGATGATTGCAAGCTGCTGAGCATCTTTCTGGCCAAAGAAAGCCTTGTCGGGCTGGACAATATTGAAGAGTTTATTAACAACCGTGCAAACACCACGGAAATGCCCAGGACGCTTTGCTCCGCACAAGCTGTCAGTTAAGGTCTCCATCTCAACATAAGTGTTGTAGTTGGTGGGATACATTTCTTCAGGCTCAGGATGAAAGACAACGCTAACGCCCTTGCTTTCGGCAATCTTTGCATCGCGCTCAAGGTCGCGAGGGTAGCCTTCGTTGGGGCCAAACTGGATAGGGTTAACAAAAACACTGGTAACAACGCGATCGCATTCGCTTACTGCGCGCTCCATCAAAGACATATGACCTTCATGTAATGCGCCCATGGTGGGGGTAAGGCCAATAGTTAAACCTTCAGCCTTCCATTCGGCAACCTGTGCCTTCATTTCTGCAACAGTGGTAATGATTTTCATGAATCTCCCTTTCGCCTTGCCTATCTGCAAGTGCAAGTTTGTTTTATCAAGCAAAAAATGCGATTAAAACCATCTTCTAATAAAGCAACGATTACTCAAAGAACATGTCAGTTACGCTACTTTGTGTCTTTGTTGATAAGTAATCAATGTAGCGTTTTTAAAGATGAAATCAAAAGGCTTAATAGAGTTTCTCTAAAACATCATCTTCAATTTTGAAGGTATGTTCTTCGGCAGGGAAGCTGCCTGCTTTAACCTCGGCATCATAATCTTTAAAAGCCTGAACCATAGCAGGGCCCAAGTTGGCAAAATGCTTAACGAACTTAGGTTTAAAGTCGCTAAAAAGCGCGAGCATGTCTTGGTAAACCAAAACTTGGCCATCGCAGCCTGCTCCAGCGCCAATGCCAATAGTGGGGATGCTGAGTTTTTCGGAAATAAGAGCCGCTAGCTTTGCAGGAACGCACTCTAAAACAACGGCAAAAGCGCCCGCTTCTTGTACAGCAAGTGCGTCATCAATGACTGCTTGCGCTGCTTCGGCACTTTTGCCCTGAACTTTAAAGCCGCCAAAAGCATTAACGGATTGGGGCGTAAGACCAACGTGTGCGCACACTGGGATACCAGCTTGAGTAATTGCCTTAATTTGTGCAGCCACGCGTTTGCCGCCCTCAAGTTTGACGGCATTTACGCGACCCTCTTTCATTAAGCGGCCAGCATTAATAACAGCCATTTCTACTGAGGGTTCATAACTCATAAAAGGCATATCACCAATAACAAGTGCATTTTTAGCGCCACGAGAAACAGCAGCACAATGGTGAATCATATCTTCCATGGTTACCGAAAGAGTATCTTCGTAACCAAGCATTACTTGACCAAGCGAATCGCCTACCAAAATGGAATTAACACCAGCTTCATCTTGGAGCTTTGCGGTGGAGTAATCATAGGCGGTGAGCATAGAGATTTTGGTTCCGGCTTCCTTCATAGATTGGAAGCTAGAGACGGTGTTTTTCATGTCCCTCTTCTTTCAAACAAACATCAGACCTGAGGTCCTAAAACTGGACATTTGACCGGCCTGATGTCGTCGGGGACACGTCTCCCGGATCAAACAGCCAACATTGTAAGCTCTGCGCAGAGATTTAAAACAAGCTTTTTTATTACCTATTAATAATTAGTTAATTATTGGTTCAATTATGCCTTCGAACGGGTTCACAGTGTTAAACAGAACGCCCGGATTCGTGGGGTTTAGCTTCAAGAAAGAGCTAGGGGAGTACTAAAGCAGAAAAGTCCTCTCAAGTTAGCCAAAAAGAATTATGAAAAATATTAGGGAACACCCGGCTGCGTGGCGTTTGACATCGTAAATTCACGCTGTTAAAGTTTCGCCTTGCGTCTCAAAGGGAGACGTGCGTAATCCGTGCGTAACTGCAGAACGCACAGATATATGCAAGGTGTAGTACTAGTTTAAAGAAGGAGTGAAAAGTTGCCTACTATTAATCAGCTGGTCCGCAAGGGCCGTGTCCGCTCGGTCGAAAAGAAGAAGACCCCGGCACTGAAGGGCAATCCTCAGAAGCGTGGCGTTTGCACGCGCGTCTTCACCACCACCCCCAAGAAGCCTAACTCTGCGCTTCGTAAGGTCTGCCGTGTACGCTTGGTTAACGGCATGGAAGTTACCGCTTACATCCCCGGCGAAGGTCACAACCTCCAGGAGCACTCAATGGTTCTGCTCCGCGGCGGTCGTGTAAAGGACCTTCCTGGTGTTCGCTATAAGGTTATCCGTGGCGCTCTCGACTGCGCAGCTGTTGAGTCCCGCGGCCAGGCACGCTCTCGCTACGGCGCAAAGCGTCCTAAGAAGTAAGTAAGCCCCCAGCAATCGCAAAAATTCGATTGCGTTTCTGATTGAAAGGAATGATATATGCCTCGTCGTGCAGCAGCCGTCCGTCGCGAAACTCAGCCGGACGCAGTGTACAACAGCCGCCTGGTCACTCAGCTGATCAATAAAGTGCTGCTTGATGGCAAGAAGTCTACTGCTGAGGGCATCGTCTATGGTGCTTTCGAGCTCGTCGCCGAAAAGTCCGGCGAAGATGCAATGACTGTCTTCAAGAAGGCTATGGACAACATTAAGCCTACCCTTGAGGTTAAGCCCAAGCGCGTTGGTGGCGCTACCTACCAGGTACCTATGGAGGTTAACTCCCGCCGCGCAACCACCCTCGCTATCCGCTGGATGGTCGACTTCTCCCGTAAGCGCAAAGAAAACACCATGAAAGAGCGCCTCGCCGCAGAAATCATGGACGCATCTAACAACACTGGTGCTTCCGTTAAGCGTCGCGAAGACCTCTACAAGATGGCCGAGTCCAACCGTGCGTTCTCGCACTATCGCTTCTAGGAAAGGTGATTAGCAATGGCTAAGAAACCAACCCTCGAGCAGACTCGTAACTTCGGCATCATGGCTCACATCGATGCCGGCAAAACTACTACTACCGAGCGCATCCTTTACTACACCGGCAAGACCCACAAGATCGGTGAGGTTCATGAGGGTGCAGCTACCATGGACTGGATGGTTCAGGAACAGGAGCGCGGCGTAACCATTACCTCCGCTGCTACCACTTGCTTCTGGACTAAGGACGACGTTCAGTATCGTTTCCAGATCATCGACACCCCCGGCCACGTTGACTTCACCGCTGAGGTTGAGCGTTCCCTGCGTGTTCTTGACGGTACCGTTGCTGTTTTTGACGCCGTTGCTGGTGTTCAGCCTCAGTCCGAAACCGTTTGGCGTCAGGCTGAGCGTTACGGTGTTCCCCGCATCGCTTTCATCAACAAGTATGACCGCGTGGGCGCCGACTTCATGCATGCAATCCAGACCATGAAGGATCGTCTGGGCGCAAACGCTGTTGCTGCTCAGCTCCCCATGGGTGCAGAAGATAACTTCTGGGGCGTCATCGACCTGGTAACCATGACTGCATGGGACTTCAAGGCTGACGACAAGGGTATGACCTACCCTGAGCCTATGGATGCTATTCCTGCTGAGTTCGCTGAAGAGGCAGAGCTTTATCATCAGGAACTTCTTGATGCTGCTGCTGACTTCGATGACGACCTCATGGAAAAGATCCTCATGGAGGAAGAAGTTACCGTTGAAGAACTTAAGGCTGCTATCCGCGCTGGCGTTCTTTCCTGCGGCTTGAACCCTGTTTTTGTTGGCTCTGCTTACAAGAACAAGGGTGTTCAGGAACTTCTCGACGCTGTTGTTGACTACCTGCCTTCTCCTGTTGATGTTAAGGCTATCGAGGGTACCAACCCCGATACTGGCGAGTCCGACTCCCGTCCTTCCGACCCCAAAGCTCCTTTCGCAGCTTTGGCCTTCAAGATTATGACCGACCCCTTCGTTGGTAAGCTTACTTACCTGCGTGTTTACTCCGGTCAGCTTGAAGCTGGTTCCTATGTTGTTAACGCTGTTAAGGGTAAGAAGGAACGCATCGGTCGTATGCTTCAGATGCATGCTAACAACCGTGTTGACATCGACTCCTGCTCCGCAGGCGACATCGTTGCTGTAGTTGGCTTGAAGGACACCACCACTGGTGACTCCCTCTGCGACGAAAATGCTCCTATCATCCTGGAGTCTATGGACTTCGCAGATCCCGTTATCGACATTGCTGTTGAGCCTAAGACTAAGGCTGAGCAGGATAAGATGGCTATGGCTCTTCAGAAGCTTGCTGAAGAAGACCCCACCTTCCGCGTTTCTACCAACCATGAAACCGGCCAGACTATTATTGCTGGCATGGGTGAGCTTCACCTCGAGATCATCGTTGACCGTCTGCTTCGCGAGTTCAAGGTTGAGGCTAACGTTGGTAAGCCTCAGGTTGCTTATCGCGAAACCGCTACCACTCCTGCTCTGAATGTTCAGGGTAAGTTTGTCCGCCAGTCCGGTGGTCGTGGTCAGTACGGTGACGCAGTCATCAATATGTACCCCCAGGAAGAGGGCAAGCCTTACGAGTTCGAAAACAAGATCGTTGGCGGTGTTATTCCTAAGGAATACATTCCTTCTATCGACAAGGGTATTCAGGAAGCTCTTAACTCTGGCATCCTCGCTGGTTACCCCGTAGAGGCTGTTCGTGTTGAGCTCATCGACGGTTCTTACCACGATGTTGACTCTTCTGAGGCTGCATTTAAGGTTGCTGGTTCTATGGCAATCAAGGCAGCTCTTAAGCAGGGCAATCCTGTCATCCTCGAGCCTGTTATGTCCGTCGAGGTTGAAACTCCCGAGGAGTACATTGGCTTCGTTCTCGGTGACATTCCTTCCCGCCGTGGCCTGATTGAAGGCCAGGAGCTGCGTGGTAACGTCGCCGTTGTTAAGGCATCTGTCCCCTTGAGCCAGATGTTCGGTTATGCAACCGATCTTCGTTCCGGTACCCAGGGCCGCGCATCCTACACGATGCAGTTCGGCAGCTACAAGCAGGTGCCTAAGAACATTCAGGACGAAATCATCAGCAAGGCAGGTGGCAATGCCTAAGAGCCTCTAAGGCTTTTAGCATCCACCTTATAATGGAGGTAATTTAAGTGGCTAAAGAGAATATCCGCATCCGCTTGAAGGGTTACGATCATGAAATCGTGGATCAGTCCACGAAGCTGATCGTTGACACTGCACAGAAGACGGGTGCCAAGGTTTCTGGTCCTATCCCCCTGCCCACCGAGCGCAATCTTTACTGCGTCGTTAAGGGCCCCCACGTGGATAAGGACTCTCGTGAGCAGTTCGAGATGCGTACGCACAAGCGTCTGATCGACATCCTGGATCCAACCCCTGCTACGGTTGATTCCCTGATGCGTCTTGACCTTCCTGCTGGCGTCGACATCGAGATTAAGCTGTAGGGGAGTGTGATTTAGAGAATGATCAACGCAATCTATGGCAAGAAGATCGGTATGACCCAGATCTTCAACGAAGACGGTACGGTTACCCCCGTCACCGTTATCCAGGCAGAGCCCAACAAGGTTTGCCAGGTTAAAACTACTGACACTGATGGTTACGAGGCTGTTCAGCTCGGCTTCGGTGCTATCAAGGCTAACAAGGTTAACAAGCCTATGGCTGGTCACTTCGAGAAGCTCGGTACCGAGCCTACCCGCTACCTGCGTGAGGTTCGCGTTGAGAATGCTTCCGAGCACACCGTAGGCGAGGAAGTCACCGTTGCTGCCTTTAACGAAGTTGCTAAGGTTGATGTAACCGGCACTTCCAAGGGTAAGGGCTTCGCTGGTGTTATGCGTCGTTACAACTTCGCAGGTGGCCCTGGCGGACATGGTGCTCACTTCCATCGTGCTCCCGGTTCTGTCGGTCAGTGCGCTTATCCTTCCCGTGTTTTCAAGGGCGTTCGCCTTCCTGGTCACATGGGCTGCGATACCGTCACCACCAAGAACCTTGAAGTAGTCCGTGTCGACGAAGACATGAACCTCATTTTGCTCAAGGGTGCTGTCCCTGGTGGCAAGAATGGCATTGTTCGTGTCCGTATGGCTTAATGCGCACGCGAAGGAGTAACTAGAATTATGGCAAGTATTGAACTTAAGAATGCTGCCGGCGAAAAGGTTAGCGAAGTTGAGCTGACTGACGCTGTTTACAGCATCGAGCCCAACATGCATGCCATGCATGAAGTGGTTCGCTCCCAGCGCGCTGCTCGTCGCGCTGGTACCCACAACACCCTGACCCGCGGTCAGGTGCGTGGTGGCGGCAAGAAGCCTTGGCGCCAGAAGGGTACTGGTCGTGCTCGTCAGGGTACGATTCGTGCTCCCCATTGGGTCGGCGGCGGTACCGTTTTCGGTCCCCATCCCCGCTCCTATGCATTCAAGGTGCCTACCAAGGTAGTTAAGCTGGCTATGCGCTCCGCATTGTCCGCAAAGCTTGCTGATGGCGAAATCATCGCTGTCGAGGACTTCAAGTTCGAGAAGCCCTCTACCAAGCAGGCAGCTGCTGCTCTTGAGGCTCTTGGTCTGACTGGTCGCACCACCATCATCATTGCTGATGACGATGTAAATGCATTCCTGTCTTTCCGCAACATCCCTACCGTACGTGTTCTCGGTGCTTCCGAAATCAACACCTACGATTTCATCGACAATAAGGCTCTCGTTCTTACCGAGGCCGCTCGTACTCGCATCGAGGAGGTGCTTGCATAAATGAAGGATCCCCGCGAAGTTATCATCCGCCCGATCATCACTGAGCACACTTACGAGCAGATGGAAGAGGGCGTCTACACCTTCGAGGTAGCTAAAGAAGCTAACAAGGTTGAAATCGGCCAGGCTATCGAGGCTATCTTTGGCGTAACCGTTGTTAAGGTAAACACTATTAACGTCAAGTCTAAGCCCAAGCGTGTTCGCTACACCGCTGGCAAGACCCGCACCTGGAAAAAGGCAATGGTTACCGTTGCTGAGGGTGACTCTATCGAGATTTTCGCTCAGGCTTAATCGCTTAAGTCTTAGCTAAGCTCAAAAAGAACCGTCCTAAGTGGGCGGTTCTTTCTTTTTGCCCTTTATTTAGATACGGTTACGGACTTGTAACCATTTTGTAAAGGAAAGGGTGTAAAAAATTTCAGATAGGTTGGCGGGCAAGAGTCCCGCATAGAAAGGTCTAATGTATGAATATCGTTAAGAGGTGGACCGAAGCATCGCTCATTTTGCGCATTGTTTTAGGTCTGGTAATTGGTGCTATTTTGGGCTTCATGGCTCATGCGGGCATTATTGCTGATGACATCGCAGTAATTTCCATGCTGGGAACCTTGTTTGTTGGTGCTCTGAAAGCAATCGCTCCTGTGCTTGTTTTCTTCCTGGTTATTTCGGCGCTTTCAAACGCAAAAGCTCCGAAGTCTATGCGATCTGTAATTATTCTTTATGTTGCATCAACACTTATTGCGGGCGTTGTTTCTGTTGCAATGAGTTACGCAATGCCTTCTACTATCACCTTTGCAGACGCTTCTAGTGTCGAGCAGGCTGCTCCTTCAGATATTGGAACAGTTATTGAGACGCTGCTTACTAACTGCGTAACTAATCCTGTTCTTTCTTTGACCACTGCTAACTATCTCGGCATTTTGGTTTGGTCAATCTTTTTGGGTATTGCGCTGCGTGCAGCCGCAACTCCTACCCGTAAACTTGTACAGGATATTTCCGATGCAGTTTTAAAGGTTGTTCGTGGCATTATCCAGTGTGCACCTTTCGGCATTATTGGTTTGGTGTATGACTCCGTTGTTCAAAATGGTGCAAGCATCTTTATTGAATACGGCCACATTATTGCTGTTCTTCTGATTGCGATGGCCATCATTGCCTTCATTACTAATCCTCTTTTGGCATTCTTAACCTTTAAAAAGAATCCTTATCCTTTGGTATGGCGCTGCCTTAAAGACTCTGCAATTTACGCCTTCTTTACTCGTAGTTCCGCGGCAAATATTCCTGTCAACATGAACCTTTGCCGTAGCCTCGGTTTGAATCGCGACATTTACGCTGTTTCCATCCCTCTGGGTGCAACTATCAATATGGCAGGTGCTTGCGTAACTATTACAGTTATGACTATGGCTTGTGCCAATACCTTGGGTATCAGTATCGACCCCATCATGGCTATTATCCTGTGTGTCCTTGCTGCTGTTAGTGCCTGTGGTGCTTCTGGTGTTCCTGGTGGATCCTTGCTGCTTATTCCTATGTGCTGTTCTTTGTTTGGCATCAGCAACGACATCGCAATGCAGGTTGTAGCTGTAGGCTTTATCATTGGTGTAATTCAGGACTCCTGCGAAACTGCACTTAACTCTTCCTCTGACGCGCTGTTTACTGCTTCTGCGGATTATCGTGAAATGCGCAAGAAGGGCTTGGAGATTAACCCTGGTAAGGATACGGAGTCTGTATCCAACGACGTTATCGCAGCAGACTACGACCCTATGAACCCAACAGATCACGAGCTCGATCATCCTGCGGGCACTGTTCTTGAACGTTAGTAGTTCACTAACGAAGGCCAATTAAGTAGATTGGCTCAACTTTAGATTCTTAAGGATCTAGGTTATAAAGATGGCAAGTGTTTAATCAAGCGCTTGCCATCTTCTTTTTTAAAATTACCCCTTGCGTTGCCTACGTCTGGCACCTATAATCTTCGTTTGCGTCTGACTATGTATGGAAACACCCGGACGCGTGGAAACTCGGTATCGTCAAGTACCACCTCCCATGTGGCACTTATGGCGGTGATGGAGACCACAAGGAATAGGGTAGGGAATTCGCCTTACCCCGGAAAGGAATGTAATGGGAGTTAAGAAGCTCAAGCCCACCAGCCCTGGTAGGCGTTTCCAGAGCGTCTCGGACTTTGCAGAAATTACCTGCACCACCCCCGAGAAGTCTCTGCTCACGCCTCTTCCTAAAAAGGCTGGTCGCAACAACTACGGTCGCGTGACCACTCGTCACCAGGGCGGTGGCGTTAAGCGTCGTTACCGTGTTATCGACTTCAAGCGCAACAAGGATGGCGTACCTGCTAAGGTTGCCACCATCGAGTACGACCCCAATCGCTCTGCTCGTATCGCTCTTCTGCACTATGCAGACGGCGAGAAGCGCTACATTCTGCATCCTAAGGGCCTCAAGGTTGGCGACACCGTCGTCTCCGGCGCTGATGCAGACATCAAGCCTGGCAATGCACTGCCTCTGTCCGCTATCCCCGTGGGTACTTTGATCCACGCTGTTGAGCTCCAGCCTGGCCGCGGCGCTGCTATCGCACGCTCTGCTGGTACCAGCATCCAGCTCATGGGTAAGGAAGGCAATTACGCAATCGTACGTATGCCTTCTTCCGAAATGCGTCGCGTTCTCGTTACCTGCCGCGCTACCATCGGCGAGGTTGGCAACGCAGAGCATGGCAACATCAAAATCGGTAAGGCTGGCCGAAATCGCTACAAGGGTATTCGCCCCTCTGTTCGTGGTACGGTTATGAACCCCGTCGACCATCCTCATGGTGGTGGCGAGGGCAAGAACAAGTCCGCTGGTCGTCATCCTGTTACTCCTTGGGGCGTTCCCACTAAGGGCCATCGCACCCGTAACAAGAAGAAGTACTCCAGCCGCCTGATTATCCGTCGTCGCAAGAAGTAGTGTGAGGAGATTACTTTGAGTCGAAGCATGAAAAAGGGCCCCTTTGTTGAGCCCCGCCTCCTCGGTCGCATCATTGCGATGAACGAAGCAGGCGAAAAGAACGTCGTTAAGACATGGTCTCGTTCCTCCACGATCTTCCCTGAAATGGTCGGCCACACCATCGCCGTCCATGATGGTCGCAAGCACGTGCCTGTATACGTGACTGAGTCTATGGTTGGTCACAAGCTCGGTGAGTTCGCTCCTTCGCGTACTTTCCGTGGCCACAAAGCTTAAGGAAGGGTGAAGCATGGAAGCTAAAGCAATTACTCGCTATGTGCGTGTTTCTCCCCGTAAGGCACGCATCGTTCTCGACCAGATTCGTGGTAAGAATGTTGTAAAGGCACAGGAAACTCTGCTTTTCACTAACCGTGCAGTTTCTGAGACCGTCTTGAAGACCCTCAACTCTGCAATCGCTAACGCCTCCCAGAAGGGCGTCGCTAACACCGACGAGCTTGTGGTTAAGGCTTGCTACGCTGACGAAGGCCCTACGCTTAAGCGCATTCGTCCTCGTGCAAAGGGCAGCGCTGCTCGCATCCGCAAGCGCACTTCCCATATCACCATCATCGTCGCAACCCGAGAGGAGGCATAGGAATGGGTCAGAAGGTAAGCCCTACCGGTTTCCGTATCGGCGTCATCGAGAATTGGCGTAGCCGCTGGTACGCAGACAAGGACTATGCTAAGAACCTTGAAAACGATATCGCTATCCGCAAGTTCCTGGAAAAGGAGCTGGCTCACGCCGCTGTCTCTCGCATCGAGATTGAGCGCGCAGGCGAAAAGGTAAAGGTTATCGTTACCACTTCCCGTCCTGGCGTTGTTATCGGCAAGAAGGGCGCTGAAGTTGATGCTCTTCGCAAGAAGCTGAACAAGATTGCTGATGGCGCTGTTAGCGTTGAGGTTGTAGAGGTTAAGCGTCCCGAGCTCGACGCTTCTCTTACCGCTCAGTCTATTGCTGAGCAGCTCGAAAATCGTGTTGCTTTCCGTCGCGCTATGCGCAAGGCTGTCCAGCAGGCTCGTAAGTCTGGTGCACAGGGCATCCGTATCCAGTGCTCCGGTCGTCTCGGTGGCGCTGAAATGAGCCGTCGCGAGTGGTACCGTGAAGGCCGTGTGCCTCTGCACACCCTTCGTGCCAAGATCGACTACGGCTTTGCTACTGCAAATACTACTTATGGCGCTATCGGTATCCAGGTTTGGATCTACCACGGTGAGGTCCTGCCCGGCCAGAAGACCCCTGAGCCCGCTCTCGAGGGTACTTCTCGCCCCAACCGTCGTCGTCGCAACAATGCTAGGGGTGATAAGTAATGCTCGTACCTAAGCGTGTTAAGCATCGCAAGGTGCAGCGTGGCTCCATGAAGGGCAACGCAAAGGGCGGCACGAAGCTGAACTTCGGTAGCTATGGCATTCAGGCTCTTGATCGTCATTGGGTAACCAATCGCCAGATCGAGGCTGCTCGTATTGCTATGACTCGCCGCATGAACCGTACTGGTAATGTCTGGATCACCATCTTCCCCGACAAGCCTATTACTCAGAAGCCTGCTGAAACTCGAATGGGTAAAGGTAAAGGTAACCCTGAGGGTTGGGTAGCTGTCGTAAAGCCCGGTCGTATCATGTTCGAGATCGATGGCGTTGATGAAGAGACCGCACGCGACGCTCTCCGCCTCGCAATCCAGAAGCTCCCCATCAAGTGCAAGATCGTCACCCGTGAGGAAGGCCAGAAGTAATGAAGGCAGCAGAAATTCGCGAGCTTTCTGCAGACGATCTGCAGGCCAAGCTCAAGGACGCCCGCGCAGAGCTGTTCAATCTGCGTTTCCAGATGGCTACGGGCCAGCTCGATAACACCGCCCGTGTCAAGCAGGTTAAAAAGGACATCGCACGTCTCCTGACTGAGATTCGTGCCCGTGAACTGAGCGCTTAGCTCAGGCGAACTAAAAGAAAGGTTGAGAAGAATGGCTGAAGAACGCAATTCTCGCAAAGTTCGCCAGGGTGTCGTGGTCAGCGCCGCAGGCGATAAGACCATTGTCGTGCAGATTCATGAGCGCAAGCCTCATCCCGTGTACGGCAAGATGGTCAATAGCACCAAGAAGCTTCATGCACATGACGAAAACAACGAGGCAGGCGTAGGCGACACTGTCACCATTATGGAGACTCGTCCCCTGTCTAAGATGAAGCGCTGGCGCCTCCTCGACATCGTGGAGAAGGCCAAGTAGTAAGGCTTGGTGCCTAACTACTTCGGTTACTGTCTGAAAGGGATAAGCAAATGATTCAAATGCAGAGCATGCTCGCCGTTGCTGATAACTCCGGCGCACGCAAGGTGCAGTGCATCAAGGTCCTCGGTGGCTCTAAGCGCCGTTACGCTGGCCTGGGTGACGTCATCATCTGCAGCGTCAAGGAGGCCGCTCCCAATGGCAACGTCAAAAAGGGCGATGTCGTACGCTGCGTCGTAGTGCGTGTTAAGAAAGAAGTCCGTCGTAACGACGGTAGCTATATCAAGTTCGACCAGAACGCCGCCGTACTGATCGATGCTTCCGGTGCTCCTCGCGGTACCCGCATCTTCGGTCCTGTGGCTCGCGAGCTTCGTGACAAGAAATACATGAAGATCGTGTCCCTGGCACCTGAGACGCTGTAAAGGGAGTATCACAATGGCTAAGATGAACATCAAAAAGGGCGACAAGGTTAAGGTTATCGCTGGTAAAGACCGCGGTGCTGAGGGTGTTGTCCTGGCATCTTATCCTTCCAAGCAGCGCGTTGCTGTAGAGAAGGTCAACGTTGTCAAAAAGGCTCAGCGTCCTACGCAGGCCAATCCTCAGGGTGGTATCTCTTCCGTAGAGGCTCCCATCCATGTTTCTAATGTCCAGCTTATTTGCCCCGCTTGCAACGAAGCTACTCGCATTAACGTAAAGCGCGTTGATGGCAAGAAGGTTCGCACCTGCAAGAAGTGTGGCAAGGACATCGACTAAATTAATTTGGTCATCTTTTAAAAGAAGGGGTCGACATTGCTCGGCCCCTTCTTTATAATTGATGGCTCATGACCCTTGTAAGAGGCAAGGGACGCAGGGTCGGTAATCCTGTGTTTAATTCATCGAAGAAAGGTTTTAACCACTATGGCTACTCCTCGTTTGAAGGAAAAGTACCAGAACGAAGTTGTCGCAAAACTTCGTGAAGAGCTTTCGATTGCTAACGTCAACGACGTTCCTCGCATCGAAAAGATTGTTGTCAATATGGGCGTTGGTCGCGCCGCTGGCGACTCCAAGCTCCTTGATGGCGCTATTGAAGATCTCCGTGTAATCACCGGTCAGCAGCCCATGATTACCCGCGCTAAGAAGTCCATCGCTGGCTTCCATCTGCGTGAGGGTCAGGCTATTGGCGCTAAGGTTACCCTCCGTGGCGACCGTATGTGGGAGTTCTTTGACCGCCTGATGTCTACCGCACTTCCTCGCGTTCGCGACTTCCGCGGTTTGAACCCCAAGAGCTTTGACGGTCGTGGCAACTACACTCTCGGTCTTACCGAGCAGCTCATCTTTCCCGAGATTGAGTACGACAAGGTTGATCGTACCCGCGGTATGGATATCACCATTGTTACCACTGCTAAAACTAACGAGGACGCAAAGGCACTTCTCGATGCCTTTAGCTTCCCTTTCAAGAAATAGCGACTATACTCATTTGAGTTGGTTATAGAAAGAAGGACATTGAATGGCTAAGAAATCGATGATCGCCAAGTCTAAGCGCGAGCCGAAGTTCTCCACTCGTCAGCACAATCGCTGCACTCGCTGTGGTCGCCCCCGTGCGTACTACCGCAAGTTCGGCCTGTGCCGCGTATGCC
>CAVCRX010000059.1:0-15789 GCA_963604935.1 Bacteroidaceae bacterium | reverse complement strand
CTAGCGCGCCACAGTGACCCCAAATTTTCACTCAAAAGGGGTGTTTTCATACACGCAGCCCATTCCGCGCCACTCTAATTAGAGGCCATCGTACACACAGGCCGAACCGCGCCAAGCTGGTAAGGGGATTTATACACACAGCCAATTTCGCGCCATCAAGTAGAAGAGCCATCATGCACACAAATGCCAACGCGCCAGCCCATGTGGAGCTCATCATATATGCGGATTCAAACGTGCCACTAGGTATAAGTGTCTGTCATGCACGGGAAGTAAAACACGCCACTGGGTATAAGTTTGTACGCACGCTTTCTTTGTGCAGTGCGAGATGAGATATCTTGCCGCGCGGCGATTAATTCCCTGGCAATGAATACTTTGTTTGCTGCACCTAGACTTAACCCTAATCAAAGCTTTATAGCCAGAAGAACTCTGTCATAAGGCTAACGAAGAAGGCTAAAACAATGGCGGGCGCGAAAGGAAACGTTCGTTCTTTAAATAGGAGCCGATAAGCCAGAGCTAATACGGTGCCAAACAGCGAAGATAAAAACAGGAAGAGGAAGCACGAAATAGGGCTAAGCCACAGCATGCAGGCGGCGTAAAGCTTAACATCGCCCGCTCCGAGCACATTTGCCTTCGTTACTTTTCCTATTACCCAGGCGCAAGCCAAGACAAGAAGCATAAGTATGACAGCAGTGAATAGGGAAGCGGACAGGGCATATGGTCCCCAGTCGCTCCAGTTAAGCAAGCCAGCGAATGCACAACAAAGAGCTAGTAATCGCAGCACAATCAAAGAAAGTATTGCCAGGTTGGGAATAATTCTTTTGTTTAAGTCGAATATGACGACAATAATCAAAATCGCAGAGCAGGCTGTATAAAATGCGAATTCCATAGGGGTCCCTTCTGGCTTTAGTTCAGTACTTTGCTGTTGAGTTGCGTCCTCTTTTGGTCAGGTACTACACAGGTGGGTTGAGGTTCTGTACTTTGTCGCTTGCGTGGTGTTTTTGCTTGGTTCTTTACTTTCCAATCAGCGTTTTCTTTTGCCCTGGTGGTGCTCAAGCCGGCTTGGGGGTTGCTTGCTTGATGTTTGAATTTCAGGTTCCTCATGTTTTGTAATGCCTGTCGAGCGAGGTTAGGCCTGAACTCTATTGATTAAGCAATGCATTACTTCGGTTGGGTTTCGCAGCAGTTAAAGCACCCTTATTTTTGAAAAGCAGCGAGCCAGAAAGTGGATGCATTCGTGAAATAAAGCGCCCTATAAAGGACAAGATTTGTACCGCTGGAAAAGGTCTACAAGGAGAGCTCTGCCAGCAGCTTTTCCCTGCGTGCCTGAATTGCAATCAGTTTTTGTTTTGTGTATCTGAGCTGCAGCAGCTTTTTCGAGCACATAAGCTGTAAGTCTTCTATGCTGCTGCGCCTTCGAATCACTAGAAAGAAAAAAGAACCCCGAAGGGTTCTTTAAGTAGCAACTGGTGCCGGAGGTGGGATTCGAACCCACACGGTGTTAACCAACGGTTTTTGAGACCGCCGCGTCTGCCATTCCGCCACTCCGGCGCAAGCACAAATCCTAACAGATTAAAAAGCATTCGGCAACGGGCGAAGCGAAATCCAACGAAACAAGATTCAACCAGCCCAAAAAGGAGGATTTATAACAGGGCGCTTACGATCTGGAGGTTTGAGCTTGAGTGGACTAGGGGCGGGATAGGGAGCTAAGGCAGGAATAAAAGCAAGGGATAAAACTAAATGACTCAGGGCGTAAGATGTGGCTAGGGTAGGGTGCCGCATGAACAGCTTGGGGATTGGTAGTTGTCCTGATAAGGCAAAGGGCGCCCTCGGAACGATCGAAGACGCCCTTCTTTGTTCAACCCGAGTGGGGATGGGTTGAACAACGGGTGAGGTATGTGGCTGCTTTCGTCTACATACCAAACGTCGCATTTCAAAGCGCGGAAACTATCCGCACAAAACGACGTGCGCAAAATAATACCACCCTCAATTATTTGTCGCTTACATTTTTTTGCTTATACATACTGATATATGGCGGATAATGGGGACTTAAAAATAGCCGAAGATAATTTCCAAGCTACACAAAGGCGGAAGTTTAACGCTAAGCACAAGGAAAGAGACAGCATGCTTAACCAGAAATGTATTGAACTTGGTAGCGCCCCTAACGACATTCGTGCGCTTTTTGCATACGGCCTTAAGCGTAAGGCCGAAATTGGCGAAGACAAGGTTTTCGACTTCAGTATTGGCAACCCCAGCGTTCCTGCTCCTGCTGAGGTGCACGATTGTGTCCGTCGTCTTCTTGAAGAAGACCCCGTGGCTCTTCATAGCTACACACCAAGCCCCGGTAGCTGGGAAACTCGTGTAGCAGTTGCCGAGCACCTGAAGCGTCATTTCCCAATTGATGCAAAGCCTGATCAGGTCTACATTACTTCCGGTGCATCTTCCTCTTTGGCAATTTCCTTCAAGGCTGTTGCCTGCGAGGGCGACGAGGTAATCGTTCCTTCCCCCTACTTCACCGAGTACAAAACTTGGGTCGAGGCCACCGGTGCTTCCATCGTAGAGGTTCCTTGCCTGGAGCCCAGCTTTCAGCTCGACGTCCCTGCAATCGAAGCCGCTATTACACCCAAGACCGCAGCAGTCGTGGTAAACAGCCCCAACAATCCTGTTGGTGCAATTTACACACGCGAGAGCCTGGAGCGCCTGGCTGATGCTATGCGCAAAAAGGAAGAAGAATTCGGCACCAAGATTTATCTCATTTCGGATGAACCTTATCGCGCAATTACTTACGGCAAGGAAGTTCCCTTCGTACCCGCAATTTATGCACGCACCATCCTGTGCTACAGCTACTCCAAGACCCTGAGCCTTCCTGGTGAGCGTCTGGGCTTCATCTATGTTTCTGACTTGATGGATAACCCCGAGGAAACCACTTTTGCTATTCAGGGTGCAGGCCGCAGCCTTGGTTACATTTGCTGCAGCGCTTTGTGGCAGCGTGTTCTTCAGGAATGCATCGAGCTTCCCTCCGACGTAGAAGCCTATCGTGTCAACCGCGAAATTCTGACCAAGGGCTTGTCTGAGCTTGGCTATGAATTTGTAGAGCCCGATGGAGCTTTCTATCTTTGGGTTAAGGCTCTTGAGCCTGATGCTAAGGCCTTTAGCGAGCGCGCAAAGGACTTTGAGCTTTTGTTCTGTCCCTCAGATGGCTTTGGTGGCCAGGGTTGGTTCCGCTTGAGCTACTGCATTGCTCGCGAAACCATCGAGAATTCAATGCCTGCTTTTGCTGCTTTGAAAAAAGCCTACGACGAGGCTAAATAGTTAACAATGACTCAGGGCGCCATATTTGATTGTGACGGCACCTTACTCGATTCCATCCCCGCATGGCGAGGGATGGAATCGTATCTTTGTGGTCTTTGTCAGGGTCGGGTCACAGACGAAGACAGAAAACTACTCGTCACTTTTACTATCGAAGAAACTGCTCAATGGTTTCATAAAACCCAAGGTTTGGGCCGTAGCCTTGGCCACGCTTTGTCTTTGATGAACGAGTATCTTTTGGCTGAATATGCCAAGGCTCAGCTTTTGCCGGGTGCGGCAGAATTCTTAGAGAATTGCGCGTCGGCCGGCATAAATATGAGCGTAGCTTCTTCGTCTCCTGCAAGTTATCTAAAGGCTGGTCTTGATGCCGCAGGCGTAAGCGATTATTTTTGCACCATTCTTTCGGTTGACGATTTAAATACCACCAAGCGCCAGCCCTTAATTTACAATTATGCGCTTGAAGTAATGGGCGCCGATAAAGAATCTACCTGGGGTTTTGAGGATTCCGCCTATGCGATGGCAACCTTAAAGAGCGCAGGTTTTAAGGTACTGGGTTTAACGGGTGGCGGCGAATCAACGCTTCGCGAAATCGACGATCTTGGGGAGCTCGCCCCCGACATGTTAGCTAAAGACTTTAGGGAAGTTTCCGTAAATAAGCTTTGGTGCTGACCCCTGTTGTTACGTGATGAGTGCACGCTTGTAATCAGGATAGACGACCAGGATGTAGCGCGAATTTTCTGTAACCGGTGCGATAAATGTATGCGTGCGAACAGCGCAGACAGTGAAGGTGCAACAGAATTCCTGCAGTCAGCGCGATAAATGCATGCGTGCACATGAGCGCACGCTCACGCATGCAGGCAGCGAGTGCCCACTCATGCGAGCAGTGAGCATCACGAACTCAAACGCAGCTACCCAAGCGCGCATCCAGCCACGCTTTATTTGCTATCAGTTGAGTTAGTGATCTGCGCCAAAACCTTGCTTGCTTCAGCTTGCAGGATGTCAAAATTCGGACGCTCCGTGCATAGCCTCGAAAGAATCAGACGCGCACTAATTGCCCCAATTTCTTCGGGCGACAAATTCTTTGCGCTGTAGCCTGCTGTTTCCAGGATTAGCTGTCCGCGACCTTTGGCGTGGTAGTGATGTTGCAGACCCTCGTTAATCGAAAGAATATTGATAGCGTGAGCATGCGGATCGCTCGCAGAAAAGACATCTTCTTCCATGCCTTCGGTGATGGTTTGAAGTAGGCAGTGATAAACCGTCCGATAGGTTTCAAGAAGGCTCGACAGAGTGTCTGGATCGTCCGAGGCCACCGCTTCGAATTCAAAGAAGTCAAAGGGCAGGTCACACTTAGAAACCAGGTCATAAACCGTATAGATATACAGCTTAAGAACCTTGTCGATTTCTAAATCGCGAATCTCTTCAAAATAGCCTTTGACGCGATCAAAATCGTAAAGGCGGTCGAGCAGCGCTTCCTTTGAAGAAAAGTGATAGTACAGGGAAGATTGCTGCATGCCAGCTCGATGAGCAATTTGGGTCATCGAAGTTTTCTGGTATCCCTGCTTCTGAAAAAGCTCGAGCGCACTTGAAAGAATGAGTGATTCCTTCTGGCTGTTGTCGAATTCCGATTTGCGAGGACGACCACGCCTGTGTTTTGAGCAGGAACAGTCTGAGATTTCTTCGTTCATGATAATTACCGTGCGGGTGTGGGGTAGGTTTAGTCGTTAGCGCCAGTGATGGCGTTCATGATTGCCGACACGATGGAAATAATGATGGCACCAATAAAGGCGTCGGCAAAATTGCTGATATAGAAGCCAGTATTAAATACGGAATTTCCGATTGCAGCAGCAAGATAAAGCAACAGCGCATTGATAACCAAGTAAAAAACGCCAAGACTGACAATGGTAATAGGGGTTCCAATGAACTGAAGAATAGGCTTAACCGTGCAATTAAGTACGGCGATAATAAGCGCGATAATTGCTACGGCGGCAACTTGCGAACCGCCAGGAACAAGGCTAATACCGGGCAGTAGGTATACGCATACCATGACTGCTACAAATATACCTAAAACACGCAGGAGAAAATTCATAGCTTAGCTCCTTACAATTATTCGTATTACAAGTGTGGCAAGGCTGTGTTTGCCGCCATTGTGCCCTCCATTTTTACAAGGAACATGATACGGTTTTGTGTGAGAAATTGGGTCGAAAGGAGCCATTTTAATGATAGAAATTTTCCATAGCACCATTGAAAAGCATAATCTCTTTAATGGCTCTACACCTGCGGTTTTAATGGTTTCTGGAGGCTCCGATTCAACAGCTTTAGCATATCTTATGGCCGATTTGCACAAGCAAGGTGCCGTAGGGGAATTAGCGGTTTTGCACGTGAATCATATGCTGCGCGGCGCTTCGGCTGATGCTGATCAAAGCTTTGTCGAAAATCTTTGTGAAGTGCTTAATTTACCCTGCTTTACCTGCCAGATTAACGTCGCTCAATTGGCCGAAGCAAGCGGCGGAAATGTTGAAGCAATTGGTCGCGAGCAGCGCTATCTGGCTGCGCACGAAGCACTCGAAAGTCTTTGCAGGAAAGCTGGCGTTCCTATTTCCGAGGGACGAATTGTTACGGCGCATACGCAAAACGATCGCGTTGAAAATTTTTACATGCGCTCAATCAAGGGTACTGGCCCTGGTGGCTTCCGTTCAATGCTTTATGTCAACGTGCCAATTGTTCGTCCGCTGCTTGATATATCGCGCGAAAACCTGAGAGATTATTTACATGATCGAGCGGAGTCGGGTGAACCTGTCTGTCGCGACGAAGAAGGCTTCTTGTGGCGCGAGGATGCAACCAACGCTCATCTGGATCGCTTTAGAGCCTATGTTCGAGCGCGTGTTGTTCCGGTTTGTGAGCGCAAAAACCCTCGTTTGTTTGAGACTCTTTCGCGTTCGATGAACCTTATTGCAGACGAAGATGACTTTCTGGATTCCCTGGCTCACGACGTCTTTGTGAAGTATGTCCAGCTTATTGATGCGCCCGGCCCCGATACTACGGTAATAAGTGCACGCTTGGCGCCCGAATTTGGGCTAGAGCATCTTGTGCTTAAGCGCCGCGTTGTTTTGGCGGTTTTGCAGACCTTCCTTGGTTCCGAGGCGCGAATCGATACTGCGACCATAGAGGCAGTGCTTTCTTCGTTTGACGAAAATGGCTCACCCGTTGGCGGCTATGTCGCTAACATTCAGGGTGACCTAGCGGTAAGTGCCAACAAGCGTGGTGTATTGATAGAACCCATGGCGCAATTCCGCGCTCGTCGAAAGCGTGATAAGAGCGACAAAGATGACAAGTAAGAAGAATGATAGGTAGCGCTTACTGGCTAGCGCTCAAAAGATAGCACTCGCTTCGGCGCTTTGACGATTTGCAAATTAATTAACTGTTAGCCAGCCTTCGCGGCCGGCATTTTGAAAGGAGATAAGGTGGCAGTTCAGCAGATGCCCTTAAATGTTGTTTTGGCTTCAGGTAGCCCACGACGCAAGCAGCTTCTTGAAGAAGCAGGAATTAAGTTTGTGGTGTATCGTCCTACCCAAGAGGTAGACGAAAGTCTCGAGCCTGACGATTTGAAAGACCCCGCATCTGCAGTTAAAAAACTTGCCGAACGCAAAGCGGGTGCTGTTGTTCAGGACATCCTTGCTACTAATCCTACTGGCGCGGGCCTTGTCATTGGTGCCGACACCACCGTTGTTCTTGATGGCGAAATGATGGGCAAGCCCTATTCGGCCGACCACGCGCGTGAGATGCTGCACAAGCTTTCCGGCCGCACCCACGAGGTAATCACCGGCGTTTCGGTCTGGCTTATGATGCTGGGCGAACCAACGGAAGAACACCCCGAGGGTACCGTTTCTATGGGCTTTCGTAGTTTCCACGAAACAAGCCAGGTAACCTTTAAAGAACTCAGCGATGAAGAGATTAAGCGCTACGTTGCTACGGGCGAAACTATCGACAAAGCAGGCGCTTACGCAATCCAAGGCAAGGGTGCTGCTCTAGTTGATCATCACGAGGGCGACTACAACAACATCGTTGGACTTCCTGTTGCACGTTTGATTGAGGCCTTCCCTGATATTAAAACGGGCGTAATCGAGATTGATGTTCCTTAAAATCTGCAAAATCATTATTCAGACAGTGGAGATTGATTGAAGTAGGCCTTCATATTTGCTAAGCACGCAAGCAAAGCAAGGGATTTTGATACACTAGCAACTTACGTACATCTCGTTGTTGGGCGCAGGCGTGCCCAGCGCGTAATTTGAAGGAAGATTATCTGTGCAAGATATACATCCGCATCTCAAAGAAGTTTTATTCACGGAAGACGAAATCCGTACGCGTGTAGCCGAAATGGGCGCTCAGATTACGCAAGACTACGAAGGTCAAACAGTTGTTTTGATTAGTGTTTTGCGCGGAGCTGCCATCTTTATGTCCGACTTAGCGCGTGAAATCAAATGCCCCATCGAAATGGACTACATGGCTGTTTCTTCATACGGAAACGGCGCCAAGAGCTCCGGCGTTGTGCGCATTCTTAAGGATTTAACCTCTCAGATTGAAGGTAAGCACGTCTTAATCGCCGAAGACATCCTGGATTCGGGCTTAACACTTCGTTATCTCATCAACTACCTGAAGTCGCGCAACCCTGCTTCTATTGAGGTGGCAACGCTACTGCGTAAGAAGACGCGCCTCCAGGCCGACATCAAGTGTCGCTACGTTGGTTTTGAGTGCCCCGATGAATTCATTGTTGGCTACGGCCTCGACTACAGCGAGCGCTATCGCAATTTGCCCTACATCGGCATTTTGAAAGACGGAATTATTCAAGACTAAGCTCTTGATGCAATGGCAGAGCAGTAAGGAACTTCATGCCAAAGAAGAATAAAAATCGTAAGACACCCAATGTGCGCTCAAGCATCGCAACAGGAGTAATCTTCCTGTTAATCGCCATCTTCTTTATGACGATGATGTCGCGTTCCTTGGGTACAAACAACGGAATCACCGAAACAGACTCGCTGGTTTCTTCCGAGTTTATGCAGGCGGTTGACCAGGGTCGTGTCGAATCGGTGGTATACGACACCGGCGCCGAGACTATCTCTGGTGTTTACTATCCCGCTAATACTGCAGGTGCCTCTATCTCGGGCGCATTCAACACGGGCTTTGACGCTTTAAATGCTGCTATCGGTGCCGAAAAGGGTTCTGACGACAAGCGTTTGTCGACTATCGAAACAAGCGTTTTGCAGGCAAAAGACCTTGGTTCCAAGCATAACTTCACCTGTGTTTGGGTAGGCCAAAACTCCCTTGACACCCTGATGGCTGCTCATTCTGAGATTCAGTACAGCCAGACCTTGGCAAGCCCCTGGGGCTCCATTCTTCTGAGCATCCTGCCTATGCTTTTGATCTTTGGTCTGCTGATTTACTTCTTCACACAGATGAGTAAGGCTAACGGCACTCAGATGCAGTTTGGCAAAAACAAAGCCAAGAAGATGATTCAAGAACACCCCGACGTAAAGTTCTCAGACGTCGCTGGTGTCGACGAAGCCGTCGAAGAGATGCAGGAAATTAAGGACTTCTTGGCTAATCCCGCTAAGTATCAGGCAATGGGCGCAAAGGTTCCTCGCGGTTGCCTGCTTGTTGGCCCTCCGGGCACCGGTAAAACCTTGCTCGCTCGTGCCGTTGCAGGCGAGGCCGGTGTTCCCTTCTTTAGCATCTCTGGTTCTGACTTTGTTGAGATGTACGTTGGCGTTGGTGCGTCTCGTGTTCGCGACCTGTTTAAGGAAGCTAAAGAAAATGCACCTTCGATCATCTTTATCGACGAGATTGATGCTGTTGGTCGTCAGCGTGGCGCAGGCTTAGGCGGCGGTCACGATGAACGCGAGCAGACGCTCAACCAGTTGCTCGTTGAGATGGACGGTTTTGAGTCCAACGATTCCGTTATCTTGATTGCTGCTACCAACCGTTCTGACGTTTTGGATCCCGCTTTGTTGCGTCCTGGTCGTTTTGACCGTCAGATTGTGGTGGACAACCCCGACCTTAAGGGCCGCCGCCGCATCTTGGATGTTCATGCAGCCAACAAGCCCATGGCATCTGATGTTGACCTTGACTCCTTGGCATCCTTGACTCCTGGTTTTAGCGGCGCTGAGCTGGCAAACCTTCTTAACGAATCTGCTCTTTTAGCTGCTCGTCGTGGTCAGAAAATCATTACCAACAAAGAGGTTCAGGACTCCATGGAGCGCGTTATTGCTGGTCCTGAGCGCAAGGGTCGCATCCTTTCGGATTCCACACGCAAGACCTTGGCTTATCACGAAAGCGGTCATGCTTTGGTTGGTCATCTGCTTCCTCTGGCAGATCCTGTGCATAAGATTACGATTATCAGTCGTGGTCGTGCGCTTGGTTACACCTTGAGTATTCCTGCTGAAGATCAGGTTCTGAATTCTCGTAACCAGATTCGTGACGAACTTGCTGTCTTCCTTGGCGGTCGTGTTGCAGAAGAAATCTTCTGTGAGGATATTACGACCGGTGCTTCCAACGACCTTGAGCGTGCAACTAAGATGGCTCGTTCGATGATTACCACCTATGGTATGTCTGAGCGTCTTGGTCATCAGATGTTCGGTCAGCCCAACCACGAAGTATTCCTTGGTCGCGATTATGGCAATACTCAGGATTACTCAGAGGAGACCGCACGTCTTATCGACGAAGAGGTTTCTGCTCTCATGCGCGAGGCACACGACCGTGCTTACGAAATCTTGATGGCTCACAAAGATCAGATGGATCTTATGGCTTCTGTTTTGCTTGAGCGTGAAACTGTTGATGGTGAAGCTTGCCAGGCTCTGCTCGACAATCGCTGGTCTGAATACCTTATCAAGGAGCAGAATGGCGAGACTCCTGCAGCTAAGGCTTCCGCTGAGGTTGCTGCGGCAAATGCTAGTGCCGAGGCTCCTTCTGCTGGTGCTACTCCTGCAAGCCCTGCAGCAGCTCCTGCTCAGCCAAGCCAGCCCGGCTCAAACGTTCCTCCAATGGAAGGTTTTGGTCAGTAGGCCAGCAAGATGCTAAGACGCTAGAGGGCTCCTTCGTCCAAGGTGTACGCATTTCGGGCTGCCTGCTTTAGTGGCGCACAACTCGCAGGTGGTGCCTGTGGTTTACGGGTAATGCCATTGGCGGTTATCCGTTAAAAGCAAAATATATTTAGTGGCTAAGGCCGGTTTCGGATTCATTCCGATTCCGGCCTTTGTTACAGTGGTTATGACATCTTTGAAATTTGTTCGTCGGAAGGGCGATTAATGATTTGGCATTGCGGTAAGTACGATTTCGATACGCGCAACCCGGTAATTATGGGCATCCTGAATGTGACTCCCGATTCCTTTAGCGATGGTGGTTCTTATGCAGATGTTGACGCTGCGGTGGCTGCTGCAAAGCAAATGGTGGCCGATGGTGCGCTCATCATTGATGTTGGTGGCGAATCCACACGTCCTGGCGCAAGCCCCGTATCTGAAGAAGAAGAGCTTGCGCGTGTGAAGGAAGTAGTTGCTCGCTTGGCAGCAGAAGATATCTGCATTAGCGTTGATACTCGCCATCCGAATGTTGCTCAAGAGTGCATCGAGGTTGGCGCCGCCATTATTAATGACGTTACGGGCTTTCGTGACCCAGAGATGGTACGCGTCGCTGCAAATTGCGATGCCGGTTTGGTTGTCATGCATATGCAAGGTGATGATCCGCGAACAATGCAGGACGAACCTCACTACGACGATGTTGTCGTTGAGGTGTGTGACTATCTGCGAGATCGCGCTGAACAGCTTGAAGCAGCGGGAATTGTACGTAATCGAATCTGCTTAGATCCAGGCCCTGGCTTTGGTAAAACCGCTAAGCAAACCATCGAGCTTATGCGCAACTTTAACGCCTTAGTTCACCTGGGTTATCCCACCATGGTTGCTGTTTCTCGCAAGAGTTACATTGGCTATGCTTACCACATCGACGAGCCAAAAGAGCGCGATGACGCTTCTGCTGCCGAGGCTGTTATGGCCTGCGAGCTGGGCGCTTTTGTTATTCGTGCTCATAATGTGCCTGTTCATGTGGCTGCTCTTAAAGAAAACTTACGTCCTTATGCGCTCATTGGCATGGGTTGCAATGTTCCTCTGGTTGCCGATGAAGGCGAAGAGCTTGAGGGCAAGAAGGCCATGCTTAACCAGGCTATTCTTGAGATGTGCATGATGCCCGATACGCAGCTGATTGATATGTCGGAGTTTTACGAGAGCGAGCCTGCGTATTACGACAATCAAGATACCTTCGTAAATGCGGTTGCGCTTGTTCGTACCGGCCTGCCTCCGCAAGAGCTTTTGAAGTATCTCAACACAATTGAGGATTCACTTGGTCGTGTTCGTACGATAAAAAATGGCCCACGAACCTGCGATTTGGATATCCTTGATTACCAAGGGTATGTCTCTGATTTAGAGGTTTTAAGCTTGCCGCATCCTCTTTTGTGCGAAAGGGATTTTGTGGTTAAGCCTCTGCTTGATATTTTGCCTAATCACGTTTTGTCTGATGACACTGTGGTTACTTTTGATACTGTTACCGTTGGGAGGGCTCACAAATGCTAACCGATTGGAATCTGCACAGCTTTGAACAGCTGGAGTCTACAAACGAAGTTATTAAGCAAAAGCTGCACGAAGGTGTGGCCGAAGGTTATGTCGTTGCAGCTTATGAGCAGACGGGCGGTCATGGCCGTCAGGGCCGAGATTGGTCGAGCCCTATTGGTGGCCTCTACATGTCTTTCGCTCTGCGCCCGCAAAAACCCCTGATGGAGCAGCTTACTTTGCCTCTGATTGTTTGCTTGGCAGTAAAAAACACCTGCTATAAGGTCTTGAATATTCCCGATGTGCAAATTAAGTGGCCAAACGACCTGCTGTGTCGAGGCTCCAAGATTTGTGGCATTTCTACCGATAAAGTTGGCGATGCCTTGTGTATCGGCATTGGTCTAAATGTCTTTCGTCCTTGCGGCGAGGCTACCGCATCCGATCGCTATCAATTTGGTTATGTGGCTGAGCTTGGCGAGGTAACTGTTCCTGCTTACGCTGATGCAGATGGCTTGGCTGGCTCGCAAATGGCCCTGCTGCAAGATTTGCAGCAGGCTCTTCTTGATGAATTTCGCGCTTATTACGAACGTTGGAACAAAGAGGGCTTTGCGGGTGTTTACGACGAGTATTCCAAAGCTATGTATAATATCGGCAACTATGTTGCGCTTGAGAATCTTGAGGGCACTATTACCGGCGAAGGCTTGGTTCGCGGTGTCGACATTGAGGGTAAGCTTATTGTAGAACGGCCTGATGGCACCTTGTTTAGCTGTCATTCTGGCGAGATTCACATCGCCAGCAAGCCACTTGCTGAATAGTCTGGGCTTGGTCTTCTGACAGACGCTCTTTGTTAGCTTGGCTATTTGGCTACCAGCCCGTCCGTTCGACTGCCTGTCAGATTGCTCTGCTAGGCAGGTAGTCTGGCTGGCTGTTTGTCGGGCTGCCGCCCACGCCAAGTAGACGCTCTTATCAGCGGCTAATGCAGACCCGCCGACGCAAAGCTAAAGCAGCAAACTTAAAGAAGCAAAGACTTTAAACCAATAAGAATCAAGACAAGGCCGCCAACTATGGTGGCCTTGTTTCCTAATTTGCTGCCAAAACTGCGACCCAGGCGTAGAGCAATCAGAATGCATAAGAAGGTCGTAATGCCGATAATGCCTGCCGAGCTAAAGGGCTCAACATTAAGAGCAGCAAAACTAAAGCCAACACCTAAAGCATCAATGCTTGTTGCAACGGCTTGGAAGGTAAGTGTGCTCAGTGTTAGGTCTTTGTTGTCGGCTTCTTCTTCCTCTTCATGGAAGGCATCCCAAATCATTTTGCCGCCAATGTAGGCCAAAATGACAAAAGTAATAATGCCTGCATATTGGCTAATAAGATCGGCTACCAAGCTGCCTGCAAAATAACCAATAAGGGGCATTCCAAACTGGAAGGCGCCAAAAAATATAGGCATGAGCATAGCGTGGCGCGTGCTGATGCCACGATGCGCAAACATATTAGATACAGTAACTGCAAAGGCGTCCATAGAAAGGGCTACGCCAAGCAGAATAATTTCAATAAGTGACATTTCTAATCTCCTCCATCGCAAAACAGTTTACTGTATGTGACTTGCTGGATGGATTCATTTAATGTGAGCGGAAATTTCTTACTGCTTTTATATAAAGTAACGCGTTCATGCTTGTGTGTTATCTAGTCTTTCGTACTATGGACAAGTTAGTAAATCTGTCTAGCTTATGACTTTGCCAGTTTGCAGGGTCTGGGTGCTTCATGATTGGAAAGCAAGCGCTCAAGCAGACAAAAATGTTCGCATATGTGGACAGGAACGGATCGTCATGACTGCCGCTGCCGTCAAGCCCTCCAACAAAAATCATTCCCGCTCTCGCTCCATTGCCTATGTTGCACTTTCTGTGGTGCTGATGGCAGTAGGTGCCTGGATTACCGTTCCTTTTGGGCCTGTTCCTTTTACACTGCAGACCTTTGCTGTGATGTTTGCCTTGTTTGCCCTTGTTCCTACTGAGGCTCTGGCAGCAATTGCTTGCTATCTTGTTCTTGGTGCTGCCGGCTTGCCTGTTTTCGCAGGTTTTAAGGGCGGCATTGCTTCTTTGCTTGGCCCTACTGGTGGCTTTATTGTTGGCTTCTTGGTTGCTGCTGCTATTGCCTTGGCTGTTGCTTACCTTGTTCGCAATGTTTCCTTCTTTAGCGCTACTGAGTCAAAGAATTTCCTAGGTGCAAAGATTTCTGCTGGCGACCTTGCTCGCAACATTTTGATGGGCGTTGTTTTCTTGGCTGTTCTTTATGTTTTTGGTTGGGCATGGCTTGCCATTTCCGCAGGTATGAGCGTCGAGGCTGCCTTTGTTGCCGCTGTTGCTCCCTTTGTGCCTATCGACGCTTGCAAGATGGTTTTGGCTGTATTGGTCGCTCAGGCTGTGCGTGTTGCAATTTGTTCCTAAAGACCCATCATTTACAAGGCGATGTGGTAGCATCTTTCGCGATGCTTGATTGCCAAGCAGGGGAGTAAAGGGGAGCGCTTTATGCTGCTTACTATAGATATTGGCAACACTCAAACTGTTGTTGGCGTTTATTCGGAAGGTTCGCTACTGCACATGTGGCGCCTTGCTACGAACACCGACTACACCTCTGACGAGCTCAGGATTAAGCTCCATGCTCTGCTGGGTGCCGAAGAAATCAAGCGCAGCTCGGTAACGGGTGCCATTGTTGCCTCTGTTGTTCCGCCCTTAACTCACAATTGGGAAAAGGTAATTCAGCGCACCTTTGGGGTAGAAGCTGTAATTGTTGGTGTTGATAATTGCCGTCATCTGCTGGGAATTAAAGACAACGAATTTGCTGAGCTTGGCGCCGACCGTGTGGCTGATGCGGTTGCCGCTAAGGCAAAGTTTGAATGTCCGGTTATCGTGGTTGACTTTGGTACCGCTACCAATATCGAGGTAATCGATAAAGATGGTATCTTCCGCGGTGGCATTATTGCTCCTGGTGTTGATACTTCACTGCGCACCCTTGTACAGCGCGCCGCTCTTCTTCGTTCGGTTGAGCTTGAAGACCCTGGTGTAGCTATCGGTCGTAATACTTCCGAGGCTGTACAGGTTGGTATTGCAGTTGGTGAAGCTGCTCGAATTGATGGCCTGGTTCAGCGCATCGAAGATCAACTTGGCTACAAGTGTAAGGTTGTTGCAACTGGTGGCCTGTCTCATCGAATTGCACCTATGTCTAACACCGTGCAAGAGATTAGCCTGGATTTAACCCTCGAGGGATTGCATCTTATTTATCAGGATTTGTCCTCGCGAAAATAAGGCTTATGGCTGGTGTGGCTGTTGAAACTTTGAAGGTTGTCACCAAGTAAGCGCATGGTGAAAGCCAACCAGGGTATCCTTGAGTAAGCTAGTAGTGAAATCTTGAGGAGTTGCGCCTGGCAAAGCGCACGGCGAAAATCGCTCAGCTTGCTATCGATTGAGCGCAAGCTTAAGTCCACTCAGGCTGTTGCCCGTTCTGCTGTTCAAAAAGGAGAGAAGCAAAATTGCTTCTCTCCTTTTTTCATGCGCTCACTACCAAGAGGCAAGCTTCCAAGCCTTGCTTCTTCTTTTGCGCTTGCTGCTTCATGCCTTAGTATGCGATTAGCGTGCGGTTCTCTTCGAAATCCCGTGTTGTAGGGCAAAAGCGCGTTCGAATTTACCCGTTAACGCAGGTCAGTGCCTCTTATCGCTTTTCAGAGCGAAGCCTTCGGGGTTCCGCCGTGCGCTTGGTAAACGAATTACTTTGGGACTTCGCCCTGCGCTTGGCGCGGAGAAATTTCTGCGTATAGCGAAAACTCTCATGTAATGGCACGTTAGGGTCTTCATGTATGCAAAGCTCTCTTCGGATGGCGCGTTAGGGCCTGTGTGTATGA
>CAVCRX010000058.1:0-8764 GCA_963604935.1 Bacteroidaceae bacterium | reverse complement strand
GGTGTTTATATTTTGGTAAGTTTTGGTTACTGGAAACACCCGAGCCAGTGGTGTTTAGAGATAGGCTATTGACGTTCTTGATTTACTAGTGAGCTTATGCGGAGTCCTAAATGCATTGTTTTCTGACTGAAGGCGCATCCAGGATCTACATAAGGAAACTTCGATATACCCTCAGTCTTAAGCGAAATTGCCCGCATATAAGACAAGAGGAAGGGCTATAACCCTTCCTCTTTATGGATTGCTTACTAGTTAAAGCTCTAGGCTTTTCTTTGTTGATAGTTTGCAAACAAGCTCACTAAAGAATTCGGCGCGATTCAATGGCGCGCCCTAGCGTCACTTCATCTGCGAATTCCAAATCGCCGCCTACTGGCAAGCCACTTGCCAAACGAGTGACTTTAATTCCTGTAGGGCGCAATAGGCGCGCTAGGTAGCTAGCTGTAGTTTCCCCTTCAACATTAGGGTTGGTCGCAATCATAACTTCTTCGATAGAAGGGTCATTCAGGCGTGAAAGTAACTCGGTTACATGGAGAGAATCCGGACCGATACCTTCGAGCGGCGACAAAGCTCCACCTAAAACATGGTATTTACCAGAAAAGGCACCGGTGCGCTCTATAGGAGGAATGTCGCGAGGCTCTGAAACAACGCAAATTATGCTGTTTGAACGCTTGTCGGATGCGCATATTTCACAAAGCTCATCCTGCGCGTAATTGAAGCATTGCTTACAAAAATGAACATTCTTCTTAACTTCGGTGATAGCATCGGCAAGACGCAGCGCATCTGCTGTACTGGAATTCAAAATCCAATACGCAATACGCTGTGCTGACTTTGGACCAATGCCAGGAAGTCGTTCTAGTTCATCAAGAAGCTTTTGTATTGAAGGAGCTGCGTACAAGGTTCCTACTAAAACAAACCGGGCATACCACCAGGCATACCGGGGATATTCATTTTGCCGGTAACTGCACTGATACGCTGAGCGGAAAGATCGGAAGCTCCACGAAGTGCTTCGTTAACTGCAGCAGCTACCAAGTCCTGCAGCATCTCGACGTCCTCAGGATCAACCGCCTCAGGATCAATGGTAAGGGAAGAAATTTTCATATCGCCAGTTGCGACAGCCTTAACCATGCCGCCACCTGCGGTTGCTTCAAAAGTAAGCTGAGCGGCTTCTTCCTGAGCCTTTGCTAGGTCAGCTTGCATTTTGCGAGCCTGCTTCATCATTGCCTGCATGTTCATTGCCATGAGGTAACTCCTTTTCGTTTATAACCAGTTGGTTAATTGTATACGATGCTTAAATTATCAAAGTCACTATTAATGACTAAATAAGCATGAGGGAACAAGATGCATAAACCGAAGATCTACGAGAGCTTAATAAAGTGATTTATGTAAGGTCGTAAAAACGAACTCCCCCGCCAAAGGCATCGTTAAACATCTTTTCTATTTTTGTATCCTCATCCGAGGGCTGAGTCGAACCCTGCTTTTGTTGACTTGGAGAAGTTTCCACAGGAGTAGCAGCTGAAGGCTGTACAGCGGGTTTTGCTACCGGCTCAGAATCGGGATAATTTCCCGAATCCTCGTCGTAGGACGAAGCAAAAGAATCGTAGATATCAAGCGGAACTTCATCTTCGGCCGGAGGCGTAAATTTATCCGCATATGAAGTCTGAGGTTCAGGTTTTTCCGCAAGAGCAGGGACAGCGATAGCTGCGCTAGACGGAGCCTCAGCAGCAAACCCAGACTGAGTAGGCGCAGAAGCTTGACCTATTGAAGGAGTTTTTTTCGATACAGAGTTTTGCCCGAGTGCAGGGCTTGACCCTGATACAGGGCTTTGCCCTCCTTGAGTAAGGGACCCCGCAGAAGCTTGAAGCGCTGCCGAACTTGGAGCTGCGCTTCCTTGCTTTTTACCTAAAAGCTTAAGCTCGAAAGGAATTGACACACCTGCTACCTGTTGAATTGTCTGCGCCAACAGCTGAGTAACTTCCGGTTTAGCGGCAGCAGTATAGGCAAATTCATTGTCGGCAGAAAAAGCAACCTCTATTGCGCCTTTTGGCGTTGCTGAAACTTTTGCATTCATAAATAAAACGCCACGCGCAGGGTTTGCTTTGCGCATTGCTGTTGTAATAGCACGCCACATACGCTGAAGATTTGCCGGGTTCGAAATATCAGCGCCTCCTGCAGATACCGAAGACTGGGCAGCTGACTGAGCCGCTTGAACAACTGGCTGAGCCGCAACAGGCTGGCCAGCAACTGCTTGAGGCTTAGCTTGCGCAGGAGCCGCTGGAACCTCTTGAGCTTGAGAAGCTGCACGCTCTGGCCTTGGAGTTTGAGGAATTACATTTGACTGAGGAGCAAGATTAGACGCCTGCCCGTTTTGGGGCACACTTGGTGCTTTGTAGGCCTGATTTTGAGTAGCCGTATTTACGGGCGCAGATTGTTGCGCTGCCGTACGAGATTTCTGCTGATTAAGAGCATCACGAGCTGCCTGTACCGCAGCAAGAGCAGCCTCGGCCCCACTAGCCTTCTTTCGTGCTTGAGCTTGAGGCTGCTGCATGCCAGAACGCCGAGGTACCGGGGCGGCATAAGCTGGAGTTTGGGGCTGCTGAGTTATAGGAGCTGGTGCTTGTGAAGTCTGACCCATACGGGAATTCTGAACAGCTTGATTTACCTGAGCCATAGGATTTGCCACAGGAGCTTGAGAGGCCTGCCCAGCATAAGCAGAAGCCACCGGACTTTGATTTACTGCACCCTGCGACGCCGAAGCTTGCGACATGGGAGCGCTTGAAGCAGGAGTCTTTATAGCTTGAGCTGCAGCAAACTGACCCGAAGCAAGCGCACGTTCAAGTTCTTCGACACGTTGAGCAAGTGCTGAAATAGTCAAATCAGATTCAGGACGAACCATGCGAGTTAAAGCGATTTCGAAGCTTAGGCGCGGATTACTTGAGCTGCGCAGTTCTTTTGATAAATCGCCCAGCACTACTAATAGATTACTTAGGCAATCGGGACCAAAAAGCGAAACTTGCTTACTCATCGCCGAACGAGCAGCAGAACTAATGCCTAAATCGATATCGGCGCTCGTTAAACTCATAAGATATAAATTGCGCACATATTCAGCTAAATCACGCACAAATTGAGCAAGATCCGCGCCAGTCTCTACAAGCTCTGCAGTCCAATTGAAGCAAGCAGCAGCGTCTTTTTTTGCAATCGCATCGATAACTTCGGCGATTTGATTGGAGTCCATTGAGCCAAGCATGCGCTCCGCTGCTTCAACCGTAACCTTGTTATCACCAAAGGAAATAAGTTGCTCAAGTGAGGTAAGCGCGTTACGCATTCCGCCTTCTGCGCGATAAGCAATAAGCTCAAGAGCCTCAGGCTCATATTCAATGCCTTCCATACCGCAAACAGTACCAAGGCGAGCAATTATGGCTTCGTTCGAAATGCGATGAAAATCAAAACGCTGACAACGAGAGTGGATTGTTTCAGGCACCTTTTGAGGGTCGGTAGTACACATGATAAAGACAACATGTGATGGCGGCTCTTCAAGCGTTTTAAGTAAAGCATTAAACGCGGCCGTTGAGAGCATATGAACCTCGTCGATGATATAGATCTTATATCGACCACGAGTAGGCGCAAATTGCACACGGCCAATAATTTCTTCACGAACGTTGTCTACACCAGTACGGCTTGCCGCGTCCAATTCATAAACATCGGGATGGGTGCCATTTGCAATATCAAGGCAATCCTGGCAAGTTCCGTCTGGTTCAGCCGTTGGACCCTTTTCGCACAAAAGAGCTTTTGCGAGCAAACGAGCGGTAGTCGTTTTACCAGTACCACGAGGGCCAGTAAACAGATAGGCATGACTTGTTTTATCGTGCTCAATGGCATTACGAATAGTGCGCTCAATATGCTCTTGACCAACCACATCGCCAAAAACCTGTGGGCGATATTTGCGATAAAGTGCCTCAGCCATATGCCTTTTGCCTTTCGTAATGCTTAATCTTTGTCAACAGCTGCGTGTTTTGCGCGCTCCTCTAACTTTTGTTTAGAAGCACAGCGAGCAGACAATGCTCCTTTGATTGCACCAATTACTGCAGGTGCAACCGATACGGCAACAATTCCCAAAACGATGATTTCAAAATGTTTTTGCACAAAAGGAACGCCACCAAAAAAGTAGCCAACCAATACAAATAGACTAACCCAAGCAACGCCACCAACGACATTGAATAGCGTGAACTTTCCAAAATTCATATGACCCGTACCGGCAACAAAGGGAGCGAAGGTCCTGAAAAATGGCATGAATCGCGTAATGATAATAGTGAGACCACCGTAGCGCTCAAAAAAGCTATCAAGCTTTGCCATGCGCTCAGGTGTAAGCGATTTGACTTTACCTGAATCAATAATGCGCGAACCAAAGAAACGCGCAATCCAGTAATTAGAGGTATTACCAAGAATTGCAGCACAGTAAAAGACCAACAACGTTGCTGGTAAGGACAGGCCGCCTCCATCGGCTGAAAATACACCAGAAGCAAATAGTAAAGAATCGCCCGGCAAGAAGGGAAATACTACTACTCCAGTTTCGACCCAAACGATAGCAAAAAGCGGTGTATAGACCATAACTGGACCAAGGGTTGCAATCCAGCCCGCAATGAAGGTGCGAGGGTCGGACAGTAAAGCCAAAAAGAAAGAAATGATTTCCATACACAATCCAAGTTATAGGCTTGCAATAACAAAAAAGTATCCCGAATAGGCAAGGGCGCTCGTCAGCGGTCCCTTATGGCTGCTTCCTCCCGGACCTGACCAGGTTCGGTACTTGGCGCCGCCCAAGCCCATTCGAGATACTCTCTTATGTGTTGTGACAGTATATCCTATTCGTGGCTACAAGCCGTAAAAACTAGCGCGCATCACGATTTTCACACGAGTTTATGCAGTGTCTTAATGATATCGCCAATAGAATACAAGCTACCAAAAGCAAGCACTAAGCCATCCTCGCCAGCCATTTGGCAAGCACGCAAGACGCTTTCTTCGATGCTCTTTCCAGCTTCGACAGGAATATCTACGCAAGATAAATCAGCAAGAATCTCTTTTGCTTCTTTTGCAAGACTTTCAGCAGTAAGAGCCCGTGGATTAGGAGGCGTCATCGTTATCACCGCTGAAGCCAGGGGTAAAACCTTTTCAAGCATAAGGCGATGCTGCTTGTCGGCCAAGACTCCAACCAAAAGAACAGGCTTTTTACCAGGAAAGACATCTTGCAGAGATTCCGCTAAAACCTCTGCCCCTTGAGCATTATGACCACCATCGATAATAAAATCTGGCTTGCTTGCAACAAGCTGAAAACGCCCCGGCCAAGAGGTATTACGCAAGCCCTTTTTAATAGCTTCGGAACCAATAATCCAGCGCTCATCTTTGTTGAGAATCTCCGCCGCCCTAAGAGCCAAAACAGCATTTTTAGGCTGGTAGCTTCCGAGCAGCTGAATCTCATAGTGCTCCCCCTCATAAATAAAGGGGCGCATAAGGGTTCCTTCGTTGTTTCGCTCGACCGGAAGGATTTCGAGGCCATCAAAACTAAGTTCGCAAACAGAAGTGTTAGCCTTGCGTGCCGCCTCTTCAATCTGAAGAGCAGCATCAGGCTCCTGAGGATACGAAAGCACCGGGGTCTGTGGCTTAATTATGCCCGCCTTTTCGGCAGCGATTTCTTTAACACTTGAACCAAGCACCGATACGTGATCTAAGCCAATGCTCGTTAAGACGCAAAGAGAAGGTTTTTTGATGACGTTAGTGGAATCAAGTCGCCCGCCTAGCCCAACTTCAAGAACGACAATGTCACAGTTACTTTGCGCAAAATATAGAAGCGCAACCGCTGTCATGAGTTCAAACTCAGTAGGATGAACTTCCATTTTTTCGGCAAGCTCACGAACTTGCAAAGTTACCCTAGTAAGGTCATCAAAAGGAATATTTTCACCATTTACACGAATGCGCTCTTCAAAGCAAACGAGGTAAGGGCTCGTAAATAAACCAACTTTATACCCAGACTCCTGAAGAATCTGAGCAATAAAGGCACAGCTTGAACCCTTTCCGTTTGTTCCTGCTACATGTACAAAATCCAAGCTGTCCTGAGGATTACCCAGCTTTGATAAAAGCTCTTCAATTCGATCAAGGCCCAGCGAGACATTATGCCAACGGGGTTCATTGATATAAGCAATAGGATCAAAAGATTCTGCCACGATAAAACCTTACCAATCGTTCAAGTGGCTCGTGTCTGCCTAGATTAGCTCGCCTTAAGAAACCCAGTCTTTACCAACCATAATTTGAATGTCGGTAGACAGGTTGTAGTTCACACCAGCTGCTACCGCACGGCCAACACCCAGTGTCTCTGCGAGAGCTTGTGCTTCTTCCTCATTTTTAGAACTGCGATAAACAATAAGCGTTTCTTCATACACAAAGGCCTCTGCATTGCCAGTTTCTTTAACGCTATAGCCATTTTCTTCGAGCTTTTCTTGAACCTTTTGGGCATTACCTGAAACGCCAGAGCCGTTCAAGACAATAATGGACAAGCTCTTCTTTGTTGACTTGCTAACCGTGTAATCAACGGAAGGCTCTTCGCCTGCGACAAAGGAACTTTTTACCTTTTCCCAACCGGTGGTAGCCACCCTAAAGAAGGTGCGATTTTTAGACTCGTAGGTTGAGCCAGGTACAGTACCGTAGAGCAAGCTTGCATTTGTATAGAAATCAGACATGCCCGTAAGTTCGTCGTAGCTAAAGTCGGTCTGAATTCCATTCGATAAAGCATCCGCAGCCTTCATAAAATCAAGGCCGCCCATTGACGTGATCTTGGCAATGATTGCCTGGATAACCTGATATTGAACCGTAGCTCGAACAGTTCGACCATCTTCGTAATTGTAAGCACGAACATAGGTGAGCGTCTGTTTACCGTTAAGTGTTTGATTGCCTGGTTCTATTACTGAAGTACCAGCGCGAGGGTCGTCAACAAGCTTTTCAACGTTGACATCAATGCCGCCCAAAGAATCAATAAGCGAAACCAGGCCCTCGTCTGAAAGGCTTACATAGTGGGCAATATCAACACCAACAAGGCTTGATACTTCTGTTACCAAAGAACCAGCATCTTTAGTATTTGGCAGATCGCGAAGCTGAGCATCACCTGAAGCAATATTGCTAGGAATGTTAAGCAGCGTGATTTTGTTGTTAGTTTTGTCTATGCGCAAAACGGCAATATAGCTTGCTTCGGTACCACCATCTGCGGTACCAGTAAGCAATACGTAGTAAGGATCATCTGTATTTTCAGGCTCGACCAAAGCCGACTTGACCGAATCGTCCTTGAGCGACATATTGCCTGCCAAAACGCTCTGGAAAACAATGCCTCCCAAAGCAAATGCCGCAAGAACCGCCAAAACAACAACAATCACAATTCCTATAAAAAAGTTGCGGCGTTTTTTGCGAATAAGTGCAGCTGGGTCACTTGGACGCCTATACGAAGAAGCCATATCCATAGCCGATGCCGAGGAAGGGCGCATCTGATTCAACTCAGCGGTTCTTCCTTCTAGGGAAACCGCATGCCTGCGAGACTCATAAGATCCGCGCGAGGCAGCTGCACGATGGTCGGCTACTGGCCTATGTGAAAAGGAACTCTTTTTTCTCTGTGGTAAGCGCGAACTAATGCCACGCTTTCCCCATGAATGAGCGCCTCGGGACGAGGGGCTTGCATGGGTACCAACAACAGAGGATTTCCAGTTAGAATTTGTGCGTTTACGACGAGTGGGGCGATTATTGCTCACAGTTTACTCCTGGCAAATATTACGCCTGTACGCGCTCGATATTTGCGCCAAGACTCTTAAGCTTACCCACGTAATTGTCGTAGCCGCGATCGATATGATGAAGATTATGAATGCGAGTTTCGCCCTCGGCGGCAAGACCAGCAATAACTAAGGAAGCACCGCCGCGCAAATCCGGACACGAAACAGGAGCACCCTGAAGCTTCTTGATACCATGAACAATAGCGTGATGATCTTCAACTGTGATGTCTGCCCCCATGCGATTAAGCTCGTAGGCAAACATAAAACGATTCTCGAAAATGTTTTCGGTAATAATCGAGGTTCCATCTGCTAAAGCGCAAAGCAAGCAGAACTGTGCCTGAAGGTCGGTTGGGAAACCAGGATGAGGCAGGGTCTGAATATCGACAGGACGCAAAGGCACAGTACGACTTACTGTAATTGAGTTTTCGGTAGTTTCTACCGTGCACCCCATATCGTTTAGCTTCATAAGTGCCATGCGCAAATAAGAAGGGTCAATATTTTCCACCGTTAAGGGGCCACCCATGAGAGCGCCTGCCACCAAGAAAGTACCAGCCTCAATACGATCAGACACCGTAGTGTGCTCACAAGGATGAAGGCTTTCAAGCGGAACACCAGTAATGGTGATAGTAGGACTACCTGCGCCTTCAACCTTACAGCCCATTTCATTGAGCATATTGGCGAGATCGACAATCTCAGGTTCACGAGCTGCGTTATCGATAACACTGACCCCTTCAACCACAACTGATGCCATCAGCATATTTTCGGTTGCGCCGACGCTTGGGAAATCAAGATATACCTCAGCTGAATGCATGCCATTAGGAGTGGAGGCGTACAAATAACCGTGATCGTTTACGAATTCAACACCTAAAGACTGCAACACTTTGAGGTGCAGATCGATCTTTCGGGCACCAATATTACAACCACCAGGCATTGCAACGCGAGCATGACCAAAGCGACCAATCAAGGGT
>CAVCRX010000057.1:0-26009 GCA_963604935.1 Bacteroidaceae bacterium | reverse complement strand
GACGACCACAATGTTCAACTTGCTTTATCAACGACCTATGCCCGAGCTTTAGCAAGATTGCCAATAAGGATACAAATCCCAAGTAAAAAGCAAAAGGATCCTCCCATCTGAGGACCCTTTGAAATCTCAATAAGCCAAACACTTATGACTTGAAAGTTTTTTGATACAAGCAAACGTATCAATTACCTGGGTAAATATCCCTTAGGAATAGGATGCTTCTTTGCATATTCCAGGAAGCGCAAGGCAACACCAGACAAAGAGTCATCACTGCGATAAACCAAGTACTCCTGATGAAAATCGCGCGGGATACCTTCGATCGGAATGCAAACCACATCAATAAAAGCAGGAATCAAGAAAGAATAGGTAGCCAAGCCAAGTGTCATCTGATTAGAAGACACGAGCGAACAAATCGTAATTTCGTCACGGAATCGAGCTTCCATTTCGATTTGATTTTCGTCACAGATGGCTTTCACGGAATCGTAAAGTGGGCTGCCTTCACGATAGGAAAGCACGTTGAGGCCCTTCAGACTATCAAGCGATACGGATTCTGCACTTGCCAGTGGATTGTCCTTGTTAACAACAAGCACCAATTCATGAGACCAATAAGGCTCATAAGTTAAACCCTCGGGAGCGTTTTCCATCTTTGCAGCAAAACTCAAATCCAAGTTTCCTACCGAAAGCTCATGCAATAGTTCTTCAGAAAAGCCCTGCGTAATCTCGATATTAGGCTGAAGATCGCCCTGCTGATGAAAATCGCGAATCATGTGCGACCAATCAGGGTTCTGCATCGTAAAAGGAACACCTAAACGAAGAGTACCGTTATCGCCCTCCATCATGGCAGCAACGCTACGACGGCCTGTCTCGATATCCTGCAGCGCTAAGCTTGCATAACGATAGAATTCTTGGCCATAAGCAGTGAGCGTAAAAGATGAGCCATTCTTTGTGAACAAAGGGGCACCCAATTCACGCTCAAGCTGAGAAATAGCCAAACTCAAAGTAGAGCGAGCAATAAAAAGAGACTTTGCCGCGTTGGAAAAATGACCTTCTTCTGCCAAGGTCGTAAAATAATGCAAATGCGAGAGATTCATATATTCGCCTTTCGTTGCTTTTGCTAGCTCCCATAAAAGAGCAACGAAACTTTCTAATTTGTTGATATTACGTTATATGTTTCAAATTTAGCAAACGCTCCAGTTTTGAATAAAAGCTGCTCAAAACCGGCGTTTAACATTTTCTTATTGTAGCTAATACTCTTGATAAGGCAGTAAAAAGACAAAAGATATGAACACGCTCACAAAATCCATAAACAGCGTGTTCGAAAACATCGAACACGTTCGAATTCCGCTCCAAAGTACCATGCCAAAGCTCAACTAATATTGCCTTTTGGAGGAAAGCGCCGCCGTAATGAGCGCTTAGTGGGAAGGATTTTCATGAGCGTTAAGCATATTTCACAGCCCATCCAAATCGGGCCTATGACAGTTAAAAATCGTTTTGTTGTACCCCCAATGGGTAACAACTTTGCTAACTCTGATGGCACCTGGTCTGACCAATCAGTTGCCTACTACGAAGAGCGCGCTAAAGGCGGCTTTGGTCTTATTACCATTGAGGCAACCGTTGTCCACAAAGGCGCAAAGGGTGGCCCTTTAAAGCCCTGCCTTTATGACGATTCCAGCATCCCTAGCCTCAAGCGTATTACCGATGCCTGCCATAGCCACGGAGCTTGCGTAAGCATTCAGCTTCAAAACGCAGGACCTGAAGGCAATGCAAAAAATGCGGGTGCGCCCATTCAGGCTGCAAGCCCTATCCAAGGCTCCTTCGGACGCGACATTCCTGAAGAAGTTCCCACCGAACAAGTCTATGAATTGGTAAAAGGCTATGGTGATGCAGCGGAGCGCGCTATGAAGGGCGGCGTTGACGCTGTCGAAATTCATATGGCTCACGGCTATTTAGTAAGCTCCTTCATTAGTCCTCGCACCAATAAGCGTGTTGATGAATTTGGCGGCTCTTTCGAAAATCGTATGCGTTTCCCCAAACTTATTGTCGAAGAAGTCAAGAAGCGCGTTGGTGGCAAGGTAGCAATTCTTGCACGTATCAATTCTTCTGATGAAGTTGAAGGCGGTATGGATGTTCATGACTCCGCCGCAGTTGCTGCTTACCTGGAAGAATGTGGCGTTGAGTGTCTGCATGTTTCTCGTGCTGTTCATATTAAAGACGAATTTATGTGGGCTCCTACCACGGTTCATGGCGGATTCAGCGCAGAGCTCGCTACCGAAATTAAGCGCGCTGTAGAAATCCCCATTATTACTGTTGGTCGCTTTACCGAACCTCAGTATGCAGACCTCCTTATCAAGGAAGGTCGCGCCGATTTGGTTGCTTTTGGTCGCCAGTCATTGGCCGATCCTCACACACCAAACAAAGCAATGAACGATGATTTAGGCGATTTGACTCCTTGCATCGCTTGCTTACAGGGCTGCACAGCAAACATGTATCAAGGCAAACCCATCCGCTGCTTGGTAAACCCCTTCCTTGGTTTTGAGATTGATGGTGAGCCTAAGGCAGACAAGAAAAAGAAGATCTTGGTTGCAGGCGGTGGCCCCGCAGGTTTATGCGCTGCCTTTATTGCTGCCGAGCGCGGCCATGACGTCACCCTCTATGAATCTTCTAACGTTCTTGGTGGCAACATGCGTATTGCAGCCTTCCCTCCTGGAAAGGGCGACATCACCAACTTGGTACGCTCCTATATCGTTCGCTGCCATAAAGCTGGTGTAAAAATTGTCATGAACACCCCCGTTACCGTTGATCTTGTCAAGGAAGAACAGCCCGACGAGGTAATCGTAGCAAGCGGTTCAAAGACGCTTATTCGCGACATCCCCGGAGCAGACAGCCCTGAAATCCTGCACGCAGGCCGCGTTCTTACCGGCCAGCAAGTTCCTGGTAAAAACGTGCTTGTTGTTGGTGGCGGCCTTGTTGGTACCGAAACCGCTGACTTCCTGGGCGAGCTTGGCTACGACGTAACGCTTCTTGCAACGCGCAGCTACTATGGTGTTGGCATGATTGGTGAACACAAGAAGTTCGTCGATAAGAACTTTGCTGAAAATCATGTAAAGGTAATCTACAACGCACGCGCAAGCGAGTTCTTGCCTGACGGAGTTGATTACAAGGATGCAACCGACGGATCTATGCATGCTATCCGCGGCTTTGACAACGTAGTCATGGCTCTTGGCTACCAAAGCTATGACGAGCTTTCCGAGCCTCTGAAAGAAGCAGGCTTTAGCGTTCATACCATTGGTGACGCTGTTAAAGCACGTCGTTGCTTAAACGCTACTGAAGAGGCTCGCGCTGTTGCCATGGAGCTCTAGCTTAGGTTTAAAGTTTTAGATAAGGGCTTAAGTTGAACTCATATAGTAATTAGTGAGCTAGAACTTTATTAGACTTAAATAAGCTTTGCCAAACATATATCCAAAATTAAATGCGCCCTTGAGAGATTCTCGGGGGTGCATTTTCTTCTAGAACTTTTTTAGACGAGAGACTACACTCAAATCAAACAATGAGTTCTAGACTCAGTCACAAAGACAGCAGTTCCCACAAAGCGAGAGGCATAGCTATGGTTACGCTTGATGAAGCAAGCAATATCATGTACAAGCTTGCTGGTGCAACGCCCACTATTGAACCCGCACGCTGCTGCAAAGTTCGCCATAAACTCTCTCGTTGTACTTACTGTATTGATGCCTGCCCAACAGGCGCCATCCAAGTTGTCGATAACGAAATATGCCTTGATAAAACCATTTGTCGTGGTTGCGGGGCTTGCTCTGTAGCTTGCCCTACACAAGCCCTTACCAGCAAAACCAGCTTTAAGAACTTTGATTCACTAATAGAAACTTCACTTAATGAAGGGGATCTTATCTCTACCTTATGGCTTTGCTGTTCAAAACACCCACTAGCAAATCTTGGAAGCGCCCATCTAGAGACTATCCCCTGCTGTGGATCCCTAGATGAATCTCAGCTTATTCATCTGAGCTCAAAAGGTATTCAAGCGCTACATCTTTTAACCAATTTTTGTGACAAGTGCCCACTAAACAAAGCTGCCCTTCATTTCAAACAGAGTTATCAAACTGCGTGCGCCCTAATGGAAAAATGGGGCTTAGATCTAGAGCTAATCCAGACCCAAGAAGCCGATATCGATTCGACACCATTCCCCTATCAAGGTGACGGCTATTCGCGTCGTGGCTTTTTCACAAGCATTAAAGATGCCTTGCAAGAATCAAGTATCGCTGTAGCCGAAAGTACCATTGAGCAACACTTCGAAGACCAACGGCAGAAACTTCAGTGGCGCGATCGCCTTCTTAACGCAACAGGGACAGGCCTTGCTAAGTTTGAAATCCCTCGAATCAACGCAATCCTTGACGATTTATTTGCACTCGACAAGCAACCCCCAGAATCTCAATACATATCAACAAGATTCTGGGGTCAGGCTCAAATAGATTATTCACTTTGCAGCAATTGCGGACTCTGTTCCTTCTTTTGCCCAACAGCTGCACTCAAAGCAGATACAGAACTCAATGTAGGTATCAACAAAAAGAATTCCACGCAAGAGCAGATCAAGAAGGCAAGCACAACAAACGCATCAAATAAAAAAATCAACGCACACTTAGATTCTTCTTCCAGTGCGGCTAACGTATTTATATCGAGTCATACTTACCGAGCATGTGACTGCGCGCAGTGTCATCTCTGCGAAGATGCCTGCCCTAATCATGCAATCAAAATCACAGCAGAACTCAGCATAGAAAAGCTATTCAAACTAGAGCCACAAAGCGTTTAAACTGCGTTTACTCGGATTAATTCAACAAAGTAATGAATAACGTTAATTAGCCATGGTTAACACTTTTACCTGGAAAAACAGTTTTATACAGGAAACATTATTTTTTCAGATGAATAATGCAGACAAAGAATAATAGCCTCCCACCTTTTTACCATTCACTGACAAAAATCTACCGCTTGCAGTGGGAAAATGAACCTGTTCACACATAGGTGAGCGACGTTCCTAAGGGTAGGAGGACTCAAATGGGACTAGAATCGCTACTCATTTTCACCCTGCTGGGGGGCATGGCAGCAGGAGCCTACGGATTTGAAACAATCCTCATGCGGAAGCGCCAGGGCGATAAGCCTTGGTTCCTTACGCTTGTTGTGGTTGTTTTATTTTCGATTGGCTGTCTAGCTTCAGCAACACACATTAACGATTTTGGACGTGCATTCGCATCAGTATTCGTTAATGGGACCGTAAATCTCAATGCAGCCATGGTGCATGAGGTATTCCTTGCAGGAATCTTTTTGGTCTTAGCAATTATCGATTTAGCTATCACCGCCGCGAAAAAGACTACACCCTTTGCTTTGCGAGCAATAACTGCTGTGCTTGGCGTCATTGTTATCGTAGCAATGGGTCTTGCCTACATCGACAGTTATGCAAACCCAATCTGGTGCGAAGCTCCCGCAACTGTAATTGGCATGCTAGGCGGCTCGTTGGCTGCAGGCTTTACTCTTTATGCGCTACTTACTTCTGCAGATTATGACGAATCAAACAACCGCAAGTGCTTCTATATCGCTGCAGCTATTTTTGCGCTCGGTATCTTAATGGAAATCGGAGCTTTTGTAGCACATGGCGCAAGCGTTCTTGCGCTTGTCATCGCTCTTATAGTTGGCCCTATTGCATCGGTAGCTGTTGTACTTAATTCAAGCAAAATCAGCAAGAAAACGACCTTGGTAAGCATTGTTTTTGCCCTAGTGCTTATTGGCTTCATCATCTGCCGCTGGGCATTTTACGCAAGCATGGGAATGTAGAAAGCAGGCACCAAAATGACTATCACAGATACCACAATTTCACGTCGTGGCTTTATCGGTGCATCTGCTGCCGTAGCTGCGAGTGTTGCAGCCTTGTCAATGACAGGTTGTTCGGCTGATACTTCGCTCGAAGCCTACAAAAAGCATGAGCTTCCTGAAGATCCAGCTAAAGACGGTGAATGGGTCACCGCCGCATGCTGGCATAACTGCGGCGGACGCTGCATGAACAAAGTCATGGTTAAAGACGGAGCTGTCGTTCGTCAAAAAACCGACGACACCCACGATGACTCCTTCGATTACCCGCAACAGCGTGGATGTGTGCGCGGCAAATCGCAACAACAGCAGTGCTTTGGCGTCAATCGCCTGAAGTACCCCATGAAGCGCAAAAACTGGAGCCCGGACAAGCCTAATGGCGACATGCGTGGTAAAGACGAATGGGAACGCATCAGCTGGGACGAAGCTATTACCTATGTAGCCGACCAATTCAAAACCATCAAGAAGAAGTATGGTAGCCAAGCCTTCCTTATTGGATCCTACGGTTCTACCTACGCCTTCCCGCCCCTTTTGGCCTACGGCGGACATTCTTCTATCGCGGACACCACTTCGCATGGTTCCTACAACTTAAATCTACCAACTACTATTGGTATTCCCGCCTACGACGCCGGTAACTGCAATGACCGCTTTGACATGCTTAATGCCGATTTGATTGTCTTCCAGTCATCAAACCCTGCCTGGTCAGCAGCGGGTCTACCAAGCTACAACTACATTCGAGCAAAAGAAGCTGGCGTCAAATTCATTACCATCGACCCGGTATATACCGCCTCTGCTCAGCTACTTGATGCCGACTGGATCCCCATTCGCGGTGGCACGGATACCGCATTTTTGCTTGGTGTTGCTTATGAGATGCTTCGCCTTGATGAAGAAGAAGGCGGCATTATCGATTGGGACTTCCTTAACAACTACACCGTTGGCTTTGACTCAAAGCATAAGCCCGACGACCTAAAGGAAGACGTCAACTTCAAAGATTACGTAACCGGCAAATATGACAAGACCCCCAAGACGGCTGAGTGGGCTTCTAATATTTGTGGCGTCTCCGCAGAACGCATCACTGAGTATGCTCGCCAGATTGGAAAGAAGAATAACGTCTGGCTTTTGCATAACTTCGCAATGGCTCGCTGCAATGGTGCAGAGAATCTACCCCAAATGTTTATGACGGTAGGCGCTATGGGTGGCCATATGGGCAAAAAGGGCAACTGCACTGCAAACAATTACCATGCCAATGCCGGCAATGGTGGTCCTGCTCTTATTAATGCTGGATCAACTGGATTCCCAGCCCTCGAAAATAAGGTTCCTGGAACAATCCCTGGGCCTCAGGCGTGGGAAGCTTGCTTTACTGGTAAATATCGCGATGTTGGTAACTGGTACATTACCGGCGCAAATGCTGGCAAAGATTACACCTGCGATATTCATTGCATCGTTCATGACGAAAATGCTTATCTGCAGACTGGCCCCAACATGAAACGCGGCATTGAAGCACATCGCAAGATGGACTTTGTGCTTTCTAAGGCGCAATTCCTCACTACGCAAGCCAAGTATTCAGACATTGTTTTGCCTGTTACTACTCAATGGGAAGTTCCTGGAGGATTACTTTCTTCCAATCGCGAATTCTTGCTGTGCTACTCACAAGTTACCGAGCCTTTATTCGAAGCAAAGACCGACCAGGAAATCAATACTCTGATTATGGAAGCTTTAGGACTCGATCCAAAGGAGGCTTACCCATTCAGCGAAAAGCAAGGCTTCTTTAATGCAATTGCCGGTTGCACTGTTGTAGCTAAAGATGACCCCGCAGTTACTGAACCTTTAGTTACCATCACTAAGGCTGACATCAAAAAGTGGGGTGTTGATGGCACACCACAAAAGGGTCGCATTACTATTGACGACTTCGTCAAAAATGGTGGCTATCAGGTCAAACGCAAAAAGGGTGATGCTTTTAGTAGCTATATTGGCTATGGCGACTTTGTTAAAGACCCCAAGGTAAACCCTCTAACTACCGCTAGCGGTAAGCTTGAGATTTGCTGCCAGGCAAAGGCAGACCTGTTTAATAGCTTTGGATTATGCGATCGAAAGTACACCCCCTACCCCGCCTATATCGTTCCCGATATCGGTTACGAAACCACCTTTAAGGATGGCAAGATTGGCGGCGAAAAGGGTGAGTACCCCTACATCATGTTCAATCCGCACTATTTCCGTCGTTCACACACGGTATTTGATAATTGTCCTTGGCTGCGCGAAGCATGGCCAAACCCCGTCTTCCTTGCAGCTTCTGACGCTAAAGAAAAGGGAATTGTTGACGGCGACACCGTTCGTGTCTGGACTAAATATGGCGAAGTATTACGCAAGGCCTGCGTAATGGAAAACCTCATGCCAGGCGAAGTAGGCATTCCTCATGGTTCTTGGGTGCGCGTAAATGAAAAGACAGGAATCGACGAAGGCGGTGCCGACAACTTCCTTATTGGCAACGATATTTCCGGTGGCGGCGTTACAAGCTACAACAACAATAACTGTAACTTCGAAAAATACACGGGCACCCCACTCGAAGACGATAAAGATACCGATCTTCGTATTATCGACATTGACTAGGTGAAAGGAGTTTGAATCATGGCTGTTGGATTTTATTTTGATCAAACTCGCTGCATCGGGTGTCGCGCATGCCAGATTGCTTGCAAGGATAAGAATCGCCTAGATGTTGGCACGCTTTATCGATCTGTTGCAACTTACACCACAGGCAGCTTTCCGGACGTGGCGATGTACAACTGTACGCTCGCTTGCAACCATTGCGATGATCCTGTCTGTTTGAAAAATTGCCCTGTTGGGGCAATCTACAAAGCCGAAGATGGAACGGTTATTCAAGACCAAAGCATGTGTGTCGGTTGCCGTATGTGTGTCATGTCTTGCCCTTATCATGCGCCTCAATACATTGAGGAAAAGCATGTCTCGGGTAAATGCGATGGCTGCTATGGCCTGCGCCAAGACGGAAATCTTCCCGCCTGCGTTTCAGGTTGTCCCAACCGCGCCCTCGACTTTGGCGACATCGAAGAGCTAAAGAAGAAATATGGCGACGATTTGGACAAGGGTACGATTACCGTATTACCGTCGCCCGATTTAACGCATCCCAACATCCTTATTAAGGCAAAGGATTGTGCCTTTGAAAAGGACTACAAAGAAATCAAGTGGTAGAAGCCACATAGCTTAAGAAAAACCAGCCTCAGCGTACTTTATTTAGCATTAGTACTGCTCGGGGCTGGTTTTCTTTAAAGTCAATAGCTGTAAATTTTAATATTTGCACCTATGCTTTAGGAAGAAACTAAATCCTCGTAGAGGTGATAGGAGTCCGTCATGACTAACCATGAACACGAAGCTCAAATTGCGCTTACTCTAGCCCATCGGACCTATCGCTATACCTTATTTCATTTAATTTTTGGCGCAGAGCCAAACACTGAGATTATTAGCAAAATGTTTTCTTCTGAAACACAGGCTTCCTTCGCCGATATTGAACCGCTCATCTCCTATATCAAAGAAAATTCAGACAAGGCTAATGATCCTTCCTTTATTGAAGGTATTGAAGCTTCTTATCGAGCGCTCTTTTATGCCATGGGCGAACAGAGTGTTTGCGCTTGGGAGTCCCCTTACCTCGACGAAAACGGAATGCTCTTCCAAGAAAGTACTCTTGATGTTCGTAAGTACTATCACGAAGCAGGCTTAAAGCTACAGGCAGAAAAGCAATTTCCTGATGACCATATTGCGGCCATAATGGATTATCTTGCCCACCAAAGCGCTCTCACCTACGAGCGCTTTGCCGATGGTTTGGATGCTGATGTTCTTGAATTAAGCAAGATTCAGCGATCCTTCATTGAAAAGCATCTGCTTACCTGGGTTTCTAAATTTGCAGAACAGGTGACTGCCAACGATTCGCACGGTATCTATGCTGTCTATGCAAATGCCTTAGTTCAAAGCATCAATAACGACTATCAAATACTTGAAGAAGCCATCAAACAGCTTGAGCACTAAATATGAACTTAGAGCAATACAAAGAAGCATTTAAACAGGTAGAACAGGATTTTGAATCCTCTGTAGAAGATTTTGGTCTCCCTTATGAAAAAGAGGAATCCTCGCCGCGCGAAAAGCGTACGCTATGTGCGCAAAAATCTAACTTTGCCTGCGAAAATTCCTCTTCATCACTCTGGAAAAACTGGATATCGCCAGCCTGCTTGGCCTGCCGCACAGGAGAAGCTACCAGCACTTTCTTTGTGGATCTTAAGTGTTCGCGTAAATGCTATTTCTGCTTTAACCCAAATCAGGATTATTACGAGTACTTCCTGTCGCACAAACGAGATATCTCAGCAGAGCTACTGCAGGCCCACCAACAAGGAGCCACCTTTAACTGCCTAGCAATCACCGGCGGCGAGCCACTACTCCATAAAGAAGAAGTCTTGAAGTTCATCAAACTCGCTCGACAGCTCTACCCCCAAAGCCATATTCGTTTGTATACCAGTGGTGACTTCCTGGACAGCGCCACCTTGCAAGATCTTGCTAAGGCCGGCCTGAACGAAATTCGCTTTAGCGTCAAATTAAATGAAGGTAGCAAGGCATCGGAGCTTACCTTTAATCTAATGAAAGAAGCTTGCCTCTACATCCCGCAAGTGATGATAGAAATGCCTGTTATTCCTGGGACCCTTGAAAGCATGAAGGGGCTCTTGCTCGAGGCGGATACAGTTGGTATCGCAGGCATCAACTTGCTTGAGTTCTGCTTCCCCTTGCACAACGCTAAAGAATTCAAAGAGCGTGGGTTTAAGCTCAGGAAGCGCCCCTACAATCATCTTTACAATTATTGGTACGGCGGCGGTATTCCGGTGGCTCACAGCGAAGAAGAGGCACTACAGCTCATTGAATTTGCGAACGAAAAGCAACTTGCTCTTGGAATTCATTACTGCAGCTCAGACAATAAAAACACGGGACAGATCTACCAGCAGAATAAGTATTTCACTAAAGAAAACAGCCCTCTTAGACGTAGCTATCCTTGGCTTAGCATAGATAATGATTCCTATTTTTTGGTTTGCGCAAAAGCCTTTGGCTCGGACATTTTGCTTTTACAAACCTGGCTTCAAGCTAAAGGGCTTCCCTTCAAGCACGAAAAGGATATTCCCTACATCAGCTTTCCCCTTGGTAGCACTGCTGAAGTTAAAAATGTCTTTCCTAAACTAGAGATAGGCAAAAGCTATAACGTCTTTGAACAAGACGAGCGCGGGACATTTAACCTGCGCGAAATATCTATCAAAGAGCTCTAAAACCTCACAAATCATCATAAAACAGCTTGGTATAGGCTCTAGCTATATATGCGAACGTGTTCGCTATAGGTTTGAGCTATAGCGGAGCATCGCGAATTGCCCTCTTCAAGGAACTAGGGCTCATCCGTAATATCTAACTCACCGAATTTCAGAACAACAAACCACGCATGGACGTCAGAAAAAGAGCTGGTCGCATGCTTAGTTTTTTGCGCTCAAATTCAGGAATTAGGGCAAGAAACAAAATGAAAGGAAGATCGTGAAGACTTTAGCCCCCTCCCACTTTAAGCGCACTGCCGTAAGTGCAGCTTTAGCGCTTACCCTTGTTGCTGGTAGCACCGTTGGCTTAGCAGGCTGCGCAGCAAGCTCCACATCATCAAATTCAGACTCCAATCTCGAAAAAACCGAATTCAATCTTGGTTATCTGAATTCAACCGCTCATCTGTTTGCCTTTGTCGCCGAAGAAGAAGGTTACTTTGACGAAGAAGGTTTAGACGTCAACCTGACCCAGTTCTCCTCCTCCTCTGAGCTTGAAAGCGGCCTGTCTAACGGCAAGCTTGATGTTGCTTTCATCAGTACCGTTCCCACCTTCACCTTCGCAAGCTCCGGCTCTGATATTTCTATCTTTGGTGGCGCAATGACCAATGGTCATGGCTACGTAATCAAGTCTGAGTACACCAAGGGCTTGAAAGACTGGGATATTTCCATCCTCAAAGATAAAAACGTTGCATCCGTTAAGAACTCCATTCAGGACGCTGAGCTTCAGCAGCTTCTTGAAGCAGCAAATATCGAAATCGGTGACGGCGAGGGCCAGGTACATATTCAGTACTTCGACTCCCAGAAGGATGCTTACGCAGCACTGAAGAACGCTTCTATCGATGCCGCTAGCGTTTATTCACCTTATGCATCTCTTGCCGAAAGCGAAGGTTACTCCATCGTTTATCGCTGCTCTGAAGAAGACCTCTTAAAGGATCAGCCTTGCTGCCGCCAGATTGCTCCCACCAGCGCTCTTGAAGAAAACAAGAACTCCTACACCGCATTTGAGCGCGCAATCATTAAGGCTTACGAATTCACTCAGACCAACCACGACAAAACTATCGAAGACGTTAAGAAATACATCGACATCGATGAAGACGCTATCAACACCGAGGTTTACGGCGGTTATGGTACTTCCTACCCCGACCCCGACACCAAGGCTTCAAGTGAGCTTAAAGATGCAATCGTCAAGTTGGGTTACACCTCTGACTTCGATGAGACCGAGCACTACAACACTTCTATTTACGAAAACGCTCTCGACAGTCTTAGCGAAGAAGACAGCTCTAACGACATCCTGAAAGAACTCCAGGAGCACTTCAAGGAAGCCAACTGAACTGAAGGGGACAACAGCTCCAGCACTTCCAAAGCTTATGCAAGCACTATCAAACAAGATGTCCCCGAATGCTGTGGTGGCTAGAACCACCACTCTTTTCTAGAAAGGATTCGTCTGTGAGTAAGATTGAAGTACGCGACCTAACGGTTGAGTACGGCGAAAAGCAAGAGAAAACGCTTGCCCTATCGCATGTTTCCTTTGATGTTAAATCAGGAGAATTTGTAACCATTATTGGATCGAGCGGCTGTGGAAAATCAACGCTACTTTCGGTTCTTGAGGGCCTTCATGCTCCAACAAGCGGCCAAGTTTTAATTGATGGCAAAGCCATAGATGGCCCTGGCCCTGAACGCGCTGTAGTATTCCAGCAGTATTCCTTATTCCCCTGGCAAACAGCTCTTGAAAACGTTGCTTTTGGTATTAAGCAGTACCACCAAAACCTCAACAAGAAAGCATGCCGCGAACAAGCAAAGCTCATCTTGGATAAGGTTGGCCTGGCAGGTTTTGAGAACAAATACCCTAGCCAACTTTCTGGTGGTATGCAGCAGCGTGTAGCGATTGCGCGTGCTCTTGCAGCCGATTCCGATATCTTACTCATGGACGAGCCTTTTGGTGCTATTGATGCGAAAAATCGCACCCTCCTTCAGGAGTTCCTCTTAGACATCTGGGAAGGAGAGCCTGCTGACGAAAAGAAGACGGTAGTCTTTGTTACCCATGATATTGATGAGGCAATTTATCTGGCCGATCGCGTTATTCTCATGAGTAGTCATCCAGGTCAGATTTACCAGGAATATGAGGTTCCCTTTGAGCGCCCACGCAATCGCCATGAACTCAATTCCGATCCCGAATATGTGGCATTTCGTGCAAGTCTTTACGACGCTCTTTACAACAAGGCAATCGACGCACAAGACCCTGATAAGGCGGCACTCTAAATGACTGTTAAACAACGATTTTTAACCTCAGCCAACGCTTTATTCCTGCTTGTGCTGCTTATCAATCTGATTCTGCCAGACACTATCGAAGAAGATGCCTGCCCTCTTTACTTAAGCGGATTCCTTGTAATCGTTGAGATTCTTGTACTGCTTGGTTGCGGCTTGGCACGCAGCCCTAAAACACTCCATGTTTTTAATGATGTTGGCAGTTTTGTTTATGTAATTACCGGAGCTTGGACTCTTTGCACTGCAAAGTTTGCTTTGATGAACCAGTCGCTATTCCCTGCTCCTGGTACAGTATTTGCTCAGCTTATTGCCGACTGGGATAAGGTCTTAGTAAATATCGGAAGCTCATCAGGCATCATTGTTGAAGGCTTTGTTTTAGGCGCCGTCATTGCAATTCCCTTAGGTTTGCTTCTTGGATGGAATCTCCGTGTTGGACATGCCGCAAGCCGCGTTTCAAGCTTCTTTGCAGCCATTCCCCCTATCGTTTACATCCCCTATGCAATCGCCCTCTTGCCAACCTTCCGTAGTGCCTCTGTCTTTGTAATCTTTATGGCTTCCTTTTGGCCGATTCTCGTCAATGTTATGAGTGGTGTTTTGAATGTCGACAAAGGCATTATTGACTCCGCAAAATCAATGAATGTCAAAACACCCACTATGCTTGCTAAGGTTATCTTCCCTGCAACCTTGCCTCAGCTCTTTGTTGGCTGCAACCTTGCTCTCTGCTTTAGTTTTATCTTACTTACCTCAGCAGAGATGATTGGCGCCAATGCAGGCATGGGTTACTACGTAAAGAACTACTCGGACCTTGGTGACTACACGCGAACCGTTGGAGGCATCCTGGTAATTGGCGTCGTAATCTCAATTGTCACCTATGCCTTTAGCCGCCTTGAAGCATACTGCCTTAGGTGGAAAAAGCGCTAAGACGCTTTACAAACAGCTCGCTAAGCCTGCTTGTTTAGATTCAAATTTTAGGACAAAATCGTCTCTGCATGAGAGTGCCGACTTAGGTCAGCACTCTCTTCTTGTAGAAGCCAAAGGGTCCTTTGTAGGCCTGAGTTTAGTTCTAAACAAAATTAAGAAGGTCCTGCCTAAGTAAAGCTTAGGCAGGTTAAAGACTTGATATTTAGAGACTCATTGCGATTTCGTATGCCTCAGAGGTTGCATCAAGCGCACGGCGAGCGCGAACAGCATCTCCAATAGCATGAACGCTAAAGCCAGCCTCCTTCAAAGGCTCACTCAGCGTATCGTTGTTGCGGTAACCCATAGAAAGAACTACGGAATCAAAACCACGAAGTTCTTTAGTCTCGTGGGTAACAGTATCCTCGTAAGCAACACCATCAGAGTAGAACTTGCAAACGCGAGCATTGGGAACCTGCTTAACACCATACTCTGCAAAGTGATGCATCAGATATTTACGATGCTCACTAATCATGTCGATGCCCATAGCCTCGCGGAACTCAGCGATGGTTACCTCATGCTGAAGCTCACCCAGAAGCTCTGCTGTTTCGCAGCCAACCATACCGCCGCCAACAACAAGAACCTTCTTACCTGCCTGACGCTTGCCAGCAAGCAAGTCGCCACCATGGATAATGGCAGGATCATCGATACCCTCGATAGGAAGAATAAGAGTGTTTGCGCCTGTTGCAACAATAACCTCATCGGGGTTTTGTTCGCGAACAAAGTCAACGTCAACTTCCTTGTTAAGGACAATTTCAACGCCAGCCTTCTGTGCACGGACGATGTAGGCGCGAATCATGTTGGAGATATCGCCCTTTCCGGGAGGGAAGGCTGCCAAGCGCATATTGCCGCCTAGAGTCTCCTTTGCCTCATACAAAGTTACACTATGACCACGCTCAGCTGCGATAAAGGCTGCAGCCAAACCAGCTACGCCACCACCAACAACCATGACCTTCTTCTTAGTTGAAGCTTCAGGTTCTCCAGCAAGCTCGTGACCCAAGAAGGGGTTAACCAAGCAGCGCAAAGGCTTACCCTGATACATGTTTGCAGTACAGCCCTGCAAGCAGGCAATACAAGGCAAAACATCCTCAAGCTTATCCTCTTTAGCGCAGTTAGGCATATGAGGATCTGCCAAGGACTGACGACCAAAAGCAATAAGATCAGCGCGACCCTCTTCAACCATTAGCTCGGCGTACTGAGGCTCAGTAAAACGACCGATAGCAATGGTTGGAATATGGACAGCCTTTTTGATTTCAGTGAACAAATCAGAGCTAAATCCACCATGAATAGTGGTGGGCGCCCACATGAATTCATCCTTGATGTGAACTGCACGAGAAATATGCAAGCACTCAACTCCGCAATCCTCAAGATAGCGAGCAATTGCAGCGGAATCCTGAACAGAAAGACCGCCCAAGATTTCATCGGCGGAGTTAATACGAGCAATAATGGCAACCTTGCCACCAACGCGCTTCTTTACCTCTTCAACAATAAGCCTTGGGAAGCGCATGCGATTTTCGAAGGAACCGCCGAATTCATCAAGACGCTTATTGGTGCGGGGACTCATGAAGGAGCTGACCAAATAACCGTGAGCCATATGGATTTCTACTGCATCAACGCCGCCCTTCATAGCGCGCTCCGCTGCATCACCATAGCCCTTAACCAATTCATATACCTGCTCGGTGCTAACCTCTTCAGGAATATCGCGACCACAAGCTGCCTCGATGGGGCTTGCAGCCTGAATAGGAGCGCCAGCATTCTTTGCATTGCCTTCGGGGCCTGCATTCTGCAGCTGAACGCTTACGCAAGCGCCTTCTGCATGAGCGGCATCGGTAATGCGCTTTAAGCTAGGGATGCTTGAATCATCATAGAGACAAGGCTTCAAGGGGCCACCCTTAGCACCCTTGTGGACAACCGTAGCCTCAATGGTAATCAGACCAAAACCGCCCTTAGCGCGCTCGGTGTAATATGCAACCGATTGATCAGACCAGGTGCCATCAGAGTTGGCAAAATTGTTTCCCATGGGAGGAACCACAAAGCGGTTCTTAACCGTCATAGGACCAATCTGAATAGGCTCGAACATCTTCTTGAACTTCATAGGCGTCCCTCCAAATCAGACAAAGCGTTTACTTTGCGCTTGACGCTCCCCTCGTGCCAGGGGTTCTTTATTGATAATAAACCAAGAAAAGGGCTGATAGCCTAAGCTATACAGCCCTTACCAGGATTTTATTTAGAGCATCTCAGGCCAAGCTTCAGCCAGGACCTTACGAGCACCCTCGCAAGTCTCAGCAGCAGCCTGCTTAATGCCCTTAGCCAAGATTGCGTCAGAGATAACCTCAACACCGATAACCTTGGGGTCTACACCGGCATCCTTAAGCATCTTTACGAAGCCAGCGGTATCCTTTGCGCCAGTGCCAGGAGCCAGGCGGTCGTGCATGGATTCATCACGAAGAATGGACTTTGCGTAAGGACGCTCGTAGGCATCGTTGATCTGAACAGAGATAACCTTCTTTGCCTGCTCGGGAGTAAGCAAGTCAAAGGGCTGATTAGCACGAACCCAGTGCCAGGTGTCAAGAATCATGTAAGCGTTTTCGGCACCAGACTGAGAAACGATTGCCCAAGCGGTTGCCAAATCGGGTACACCAGAATAAGGCATAGGCTCCAAGCCAATGATACGATCACCAGCGCGCTGGCAAAGCTCAGCAAGCTTCTTGGCATCATGCTCAACGGAGTAGGTTTCCATCAAGCCGATATTGATGTGGCCAACACCAAAAAGATCGCACATATGGAAGCAAATCTGCTCCTTGTACTTCTGCTCGTAAGAACGTTCGTCTTCAGCCCACAAGGTGATGTATTCAACCTCGGTGACTTTCATGTCATGCTTTGCGAGAATTGCAAGAATGTCCTCATCGTGCAGGCCTTCAGCCAGAGCGTCAACATAGGTTTCAGCACGAAGACCGATGCCCTCGTAACCGCCCTCCTTGGCTGCAATAACGCGATCCTCAAAGGTGCACTGGTCACCCAGTGTCCATGAGCTAACAGTAATGGGATGAGTCTGAGACATTATGAGCTCCCTCCTTGTTTTTCCAATAGGCTCATTATGCCGCGACTTAGCCTATGAATGGGTTCACTTTTATAAAACTCGTTAGAGCTATTGCAAAGTTTTAACAAACAAGGAAGGACTTACGTCAAACAACATGCTTAATCAGGTTTGCAAACTCGGGTTCAAGCAAAACACCAATAAGAAGCTTTAGTATTCCCTCTAAAGATTAGGACCAAAAGCTTTTCCGTCTTTACGACTTGCTTGAGCACCATGACGCCAAAGTTCCGCAAGAACCGATTCTGCAAGAAAAGGTACCTTTTCTTTAACAGCGGGCGTTAAATCCATGGTGTATTCAGCAGGTTCAAGCACTTCAACCTGCATTCCATAACACAAACCCTCGCAGTTATATCCCATGAGACTTGCTGCATCAAACAAATTAGCAAGCTTCAAATCATGAATTGAAGCAGTAGGGCCATCATTGCGAGCTACATCAACGGGTGCATATCTAAATACTGTGCCAGGAGCCTCACCCGATTCCCCCACGGCATCAACTGTCATCATAAAGTCATAGCGACGAACATAATCAAGCATATCCATACTCATGCAACCAACATCAAACATATCTACATTTTCTGGAATAACAAAATTCTCAAGAATGTAGTCGTAAGTTGCGGGGCCTACTCCGTCGTCCATCATTAAGCGGTTACCCACAAATAAGACGCAAATCTTTTCAGTAGGCTTGTCTGCTTTTACCTGATTATCGGCTTCATTGCAGACGGCTTTGTCTTGACAAGCAGACACCGATGCTTGGTTTTTAATTTGTTCGCCTACAGCCATTGCGCTTTTACCCTCTTGATTCTCTGACATTAGTAAGTCTCCATGCCAGCACGCATTGTTAAGTTAAACCAAGTAGCAAGAGCAATAAGAACCAGAGCGAAAAGAACACAGAAGATAGCCCAAATTTTCTGACGCTTTAAATACCACTCTTTATCGTGACCTTGCTCAAAGGCGCGCACCAAGCCATGCCATTGAGAAGTATGCGCAAACATCAAAGTAGCCACCGCACCAAGGATAAATACACAAAGAGCAGTACCAATAGAGAGAGGGTTTGGGTCAGTGTAGGCAGCCCACAAGGAACTATCAGCAACTATCCACAAAGGATAGAAAAGGATAGTCATCCAAATACCATGAGCAGGACCCCAAACAGGAGGCATAAACATAGCGCCAATATTAAAGAAGGGTACACTTTCCATTAATTCCTCACGTGAAATGCCTTTTTCTTTTTGCTTATTGGGCTTCTGGCTCATAATCTTCCTTTCAAATTAGGCTTCCACCAGTTTAATTCAGCAGCACAAAAGCCCCGCATCAAAAGCGCTAAGTGCATAAAAAAAGCCCGGCAACTTAATGCCGGGCTTTAAAGCTAGTAGCAACTAGTGCTGCTCGCCGAGGTCATCCTCGCCAACCATAACCATGCGGTTGGGGTCGTAAACCAGACCACCATGCTCCTTGCGGAACAACATGAGCTTTGCGTTAGCAGTACCCTCGATGAAGACGAGGTACAGATGGATAAAGGTGAACAGAATGAATACGAACATCATGAAGTAGTGAATGATGCGCAGAGACATAGTGCCACCAACCAGGCCAGTAAACCAAGCGAACAGAGGTGCGCCAGCGGTTACATCCCACAGAGCAAAACCAGTGAATGCCTGGAAGAAGATGAGCCAAGGAATCAAAACGTAGCAAATCTTCTGAGGAACACCAAGCTTAGCTCCCAAAGGATGCTCCTTCTTGATGAAGAGGTAGTACTTAATCCAAGGGATAAGCTGGTGACGGTTGTCCTTCTGAGGCAGCCAAGTCTTGTAGTCCTGAACGGTGTTACGAGTACCACCGGAAGGAGCAGACTGGGTGAAGAAGGAGAACACGATACGGACAATCCAGTTGATTACGATCACGATACCAAGAGCGATATGCAGACCGCGAACCATACCCATAACGCCAGCAATAAAGGGGAAATGGATCAGGAAGCCAGTGATAATCAGGAGGAACATCGAAATGAAGTTCACCCAATGGCAAACGACTGCCAAGAGGTTATGGGCCTCTTTATAGTGAGCTGCATGTGCCATTTACTTCACCCCCCAAGGATTAGTAACGGTCTCAAAGTGCTTACCGGTCTTAGCGTCGGTCACATGCACAGCACAAGCGGTGCAGGGGTCGAAGGAGTGAACGGTACGCAGAGGATTAATGGGCATCTCGACGTCGTCGACAGGGCAGCCAACCAGTGCCTGCTCCATGGGGCCCATAACGCCATCAGCGTTGCGTGCAGCAATGTTCCAAGTGGTAGGAATAATGATCTGGTAATCATCAATCTTGCCATTGTTAACATGCTCGGTGTGGAGAAGAGCGCCACGAGGTGCTTCCCACAAGCCAACGCCGCGGCCAGTGAGCTGCTGAGGCTCAACAAAGTAGCTAGAGTCGCCTTCCTTGAGAGCAGCGTTGAGTTCATCAACCCACTCGCACATCAAACGAGAAACATAGAGAGTCTCGATCTGGCGACCAGCGGTACGACCAAGAGTGGACTGAAGGTCGGAAACAGAAATTCCAAGATCCTTCATAAGGCCATCGAGAGGCTCCTTGATGCCCTTAACGCCACGCAGGTAAGCAACGAGAACACGAGAGAAAGGACCAGCTTCGATGGGCTTACCATCGTAGTTGGGACTCTTTGCCCAAGTGTAGCGATCGTTAACGATCTGCTTCTCTTCGTCAGAGTAGTACTGAGTGTACAGGGGGTTGGTAATACCCTCGTCAGGATGAAGGTCAGAATCACCTTCATACCAGGAGTGGCCAACATATTCCTTGAACAGGGTGTAATCAACATCAGAGACGTTGAGCTTCTCGTCAACGATACCGCCAGGCATATAACGCTTGTTGATAATCTTGTTGACGTAGCCCTCGCCCCACTGAAGATCCTCAGGGGTAACCTCAGAAGAGTAATCCTTGCCTTCGAAAACACCCCAAGCAGCGTAACGGCCGCAGCCCTTACCAAACTTCAAAGCGTCGCCATAGAAGGAAGCAATGATCTTGATGTCAGGGAGAATGGTATTTTCTACCCAGGTGTTGAGGTCGTGAACCATAGACCACAGATCGTCAATCTTCTCAGCGGTAGGCATAAACATAATGCCGCCAGGAGCAAGAGTCATGACGTGAGGCATCTTGCCGCCCAGAAGGCCGCAAATCTCAGAGGCCTTAGCCTGCATGTCAAGTGCCTCAATGTAGTGAGCGGTGCAGATGAGGTCTGCCTCAGGAGACATCTTGTACTCCTTGGCAACCTTCTCATCCAAGAACCAACCGCCACTAAAGATTGAAAGCTGGCCGTTCTCAGCGAATGCAGCAAGCTTCTTCTTCAAAGCGTTGAGGTCGGTGTTCATGTTGGTGCCACCCTTGGCAACCAGAGCATATGCATCCTCAACGTTTGCCTTAAGAGCATTCAAAGGATTGACATAGTCAAGAGCGGTAAGGGTGTAGAGGCTCAGAATGTGGCTATGCAGATACTGAGCGCCCTCGATAAGGTTGCGAAGGATACGAGCATTGTTAGGAATAACGATGCCGTATGCATGCTCGCCAGCGATAGTTGAAGCGTGTGCGTGAGAAACAGGGCAAACACCACAAATACGCTGAACGATCTGAGCTGCATCTTCAGGAGTGCGGTCGCGAACAACCAGCTCCATGCCACGGAAGCAGCCGCCAGAAACCCAAGCCTCGGTGACGACGCCGTCTTCGACGGTCATCTCAGCGCGAAGGTGACCCTCGATACGGGTAATAGGGTCGATAATGGAGGTCTTCTTAGCCATTTAGTGCTTCACTCCCTTCAAAACTTCTTCGTCATACTGACCAAGAGCTTCGTTGGGGTGCTTTGCGTCCCACTCACGAATTTCCTCGAAGTCAGCGCCACCGGAGGTACGGCCAGTAGCCTTCATGCCAAAGCCGTGAACAACCAGCGCTGCAGCCAAGAGAGCGGTTACGCCACCACAAATAGCTTCAGGCTGAATCATCAGGCCGCCGATACGCAGGTCGCGGAAGCGAGCGCGGAAGGGCGTATTAACCTCAACCCAGTTATGACCAGGATCGTCCCACTGAGCGGTGCAGCAACCGATGCAAGGAGCGCCAGAGGCAACGCACCAGGAACGACGGTTGTTCCAACGGATAATAGAGCAATTGGACTTGGTCTGAGGACCACGGCAACCCATAGGATACAGGCAGTAATTCTTTGCCTCTTCCTCGGTGCCAAATGCATAAACAAATTCGCCATTCTCAAAATGACCACGACGTTCGCAGTTGTCATGAACGAAGGAATCGAACATGCCAACAGGAGCATAGTTGCTGTCGAGTTCGGGGATAGCGCCAAGCATCAAAACGTCAACGAGGATTGCCTCAACCCATTCGGGGTTAGCAGGGCAGCCAGGAACGTTGATGACAGGAGTCTCGATGGAGTTCTTCTGAAGGAACTTCTTGATGCCAAGAGCATCAGAGCTGTTGGGATTAGCACCCATCCAGCCACCATTTACAGCACAAGAACCCAAAGCGACGACTGCTGCACAGTTCTCAGAACCAGCAGTCTCGATAAGAGTTGTGGTGCCAGGCTCGCCAGCTACGCGAAGAGCGTTGCCTTCCCAACCTTCAAGAATTGCACCTTCATAGATAAGAATGAACTTACCTGCTTCCATGGTCTGCTTGCGGGCTTCCTCCATAGAGTGACCAGCAGCAGCGGAGAGGGTCTCGCAGTAGTTAAGGGAGATAAGATCCAAAACTACGGTTGCGGGGTTGGGGGCTTCGACCTGCGCGAAAGACTCGGTACAACCAGTGCAAGATGCACCCTCGATCCAAACGACGGGGAACAGGTTGCCTTCTTTAGCGCCAATCCAGTTCTGCTCAACTGCCTTAGCAACGCGGGGAGCAGCGAGCTCACCCAGGCCAGCAGCGACAGCAAGAGAACCGCAGAGCTTCATGAAGGAACGACGGGAAACGCCGCGTGCCTCCAGCAGGCTCAGGAACTCCGGCTTGATTGCCTCAGTTACCATGTGCACACCTCCTTTTAGTGTGTCTTCTAATCCAGTAAAACCTCTGTCATGTATTTTGCGTGAAGGTTGCTCGCGGTAATTCCCTGAAAAGCGGGAATGTCATTCACCTTCCGCAAACGGCAATAAAATGTTACCTGAATTGTAACGAATAACATTCCACACAGAAAATTTATGAGCGCGTTTTATTGGTCAAGTTTACTGTTCTGTCCCAAAAAATGGCTTATTCCTACTAAAATACTGGGAATTACATGGTATTTTTGAGGAAATTTGGAAACATTATTCCATTTTTGACCGTCTAGTATGAGTCAATTCATTTTTTAAAAATTCGAAAATATTTGCTTGTTTTTTAGAGTTAACAAATCGGCAAAAAAGTTTACCTACACGCCATTTAGGCCAGTATTCGCTAAATTTCATGCGAAAAACGAAAGCTACAGGGAATACGTAAGCTCACATTTTTTCTTAAATAGACGTATCATAAATTTTTGCGTAAATAATTTTGAACTAACACTCGAAGTTGACTGCTTAATCGGTATTAGTTGCACTACCTAATTTAGCTGCGGCATAAAACTTCAAAGCAAAGCTTCATAAACAAGGAGAGTCCATGTCTAGCAAAACAAGCATCGCCTACCTTGCACCTAAAGGCACCTATTCCGATGAAGCAGCACGTATCTTTGCTTCAAAAATGGAAATCGATGATATTGAGTTTGTGGCTCTCCCCTCTTTTAATGAAATTTATGAAGCAGTTGAGCGTGGGCGTTGCGAATTTGGTGTCATGCCTATCGAAAATTCACTCGAAGGTGCTGTAACAGCAACGCTAGACGCCTTTGCCTTCCGTAGTGGCTGCTCTATCGTTGGCTCAACTGTTGTCGATATTCATCACTGTTTATTCCTAAACCCAGAAGCAAAGTTTGAGGATGTAACAACTATCGCTAGTCACCCACAGGGCTTAGGGCAGTGCCGTCGTTATCTCAACGAGCATTTCCCCACACTTGATCAGGTAACAGCAAAATCGACCGCCGATGGCGTTCGTATGGCATCTGAAAATAAACATATCGCAGGCATTGGCAGTAAATACGCCGGCAGCCTTTTTGACTGCAAGATGGAACTCGAAGGTATTGAGGATCACTTTGGCAACCAGACTAAGTTTGTCTTGGTGGCACGTACTGGCCACCCCAAGGTACTTACTGGCAAAAAGATGAAGACTTCACTGGCACTGTTCCTGGAAAACGACCGCCCTGGCGCGCTTCAGATGATTCTTTCCGAATTTAATTATGCCGAAGTAAATCTGACCATGATTCAATCTCGACCTACCAAGCAGGGCTTGGGCGACTACATGTTCTTTATTGATATTGAGGGTTCGCAAGACGATTTGCCCGTACGCACCGCGCTTGATTGCTTGAGACTAAAGCTTAGAGAAGTAAAGATTTTAGGTTCTTACCCCACCGAGTAAAAACCATCTTTACACTTTAAAAAACCCTCAGAAATAAGGTCTAAAAGAATTTTATCTATAAGCTCTTTATCGGGCTTTGGACGTTTATGCTCCTGCTCGAACTTAATAAGCTCACAAACAAGATCCGCATAAGAGATCTGTTCTGCACCAAGCACAATACGAACGATTTCAGCGCGCTTCTGTCGGCGACTTCCTTCAAATTTATTTTGCTTTACGTAATGCTTACTACGACGATTAGGGTTTACCACAGTAGCTTTAATATGTGCACCATAGTCCAGCAGCGCATAATACCAGGTTCGGGGGTCGCTCTGTATACAAGCCTCTTTAACGAGTGGTTCTATTCTCTTATCAGGAACATCATTTTCTTCAGGAAATAATTCATAAAGAAAGACCGTGCGAACATTGGTTTCTAAATACATTGACGGCTTTTGATAAGCGAAAGCGAGAACGCCCGCGGCTGTTGCAGGGCCAACACCCGAAAGCGCCTTGAGTTCCTCCAAATTATCAGGAAGCCTACCTTCATAACGAAAGGCACATTCTTCAGCACAGTTTTTAAGTGCTAAAGCCCGGCGATTATAGCCAAGACCCTGCCAAAGCTCTAATACCAACGAAACATCCGCAGCTGCAAGGGCATCAATGCTTGGAAACATCGCCATGAAACGAGGCCAATAATTAAGCACACGCTTGACCTGTGTTTGCTGCAGCATTACCTCTGAAACTAAAACAGCATAGGGGTCGTCAATATTACGCCAAGGAAGCTCACGATAATGTTCTTTACCTAAAGCTAAAACTTTAGCCCTAAATTCTTCGCAGCCAAGCGGCTGACCAACAAAGGCACTTGTACTATCAGTTTGCTGATCGCCAGAATTAGTTTTCATCCGATAAAACAGCCTTAAGTGCAGGATGGTCGGAGCCCATTTCAAAAAGATCAACCAAAACTAAGCTCTTAAGCAAATCGTTCATCAATTTATCTGCAGCTCGCCAGACGGCATTGTATTGGCAGGTGTTACGACATGAGCAATAACCATCTTCGATAGTGCAAGGTGAAACACCCATGGGGCCCTGAATTGCCGTCATAACATCATAGAGCGTAACTTTTGCGGGATCACAGTTAAGGCGAATACCACCGCGAACGCCACGGATGGTCTGCAAGTAACCAGCATCAACCAACTCTGAGCGAATGTTTCGAGCAAAAGCTAGCGGGATTTGCTCACGCTCTGCAATTTCGGCAACGGAAACATATTTATCCCCATTTTGGTAAGCAGCACGAATAATGCGGCAAGCATAATCGCACCGGCGCGTAATCTCCATTACTTATCCCCCAGTAAAGAATCGACGCCACCCTCAAGACTATTTGCAAGTTCCGACATGAGAGTCTGCTCCATGCTTTTGTATTCTTCTGATTCAAAATCATGAAAAGCCGACAAACGCATCAACATATCGGAAGTCTGTACAGCACAAAAACGCTGACGATTAAGGCTTTCGCGATAAGCATTTTCTACTGCATCTTTTGCTACTTCATAGATTTCATAGCGCGAAAGACCACGAGAATAAGCAATGAGCTGATTTACATCTAAACCGCGCAAGGAAGGATGGTCGGCTTGTACCTTACGCCACAAATCGCGACGGTCTGCCTCATTAGGGTATCCAAGCTCGATGGGGGTATAGACGCCAAGCATATCGCGGAAATAAGGCTCTATTGCGTTTACATCAGAACAGGAAGCCATTACGACAACCTGAGGCGTTGCTAGAGCTACCGACAAAAAGGCCATAGCCTCACGTGCCCCGCGGCTTACCTGCATTTGCATAAGGCTCGACATGCTCATTTCGTCCGTCTGAAGATCAAGTTCGGGAACTTGCCATAAATCGATATCTTCAAGAATGATTGCTGCAGGACTTGTAAAACCATGACGGGCAATCTGATTAAGGCGAGCAGGGAAATCCGGTGAGGCCATAACAACCAAAACCGTTGGACCTGCAGCATCTCTATCAAAACTCATGCGCACAGC
>CAVCRX010000056.1:0-4549 GCA_963604935.1 Bacteroidaceae bacterium | reverse complement strand
TTTAAGAGCAGCACGAACTCGCTCGCGTGATTCTTCTATTGCAGCATCAGGCATACCAACAATCGTAAATCCAGGTAAACCCGAAGATACAGAAACTTCCACATCAACAGGAAGTGCAAAGACTCCATGCAAGGTGGCACCAAGCAAAGAACAAGACCTGATTGCCATAAGACTACCTCAAGGAACCTTCACTAAAGGCATTGGTATGCATTCGCAAAAAAGCGCGATTATCAGCTATAACCATGATTGATATGACGTCAAATCGAACGCGAACATCAACAAAATCATGTTCTTTCAGGTAGCAAGCAGCAATCTTTTCATAACGAGCTCGCTTACGAGCCGTAATTGCTTCTTCTGGAAAGCCTGTTGCAGTGCCACGTCGAGTCTTTACTTCAACAAAACACAGAGTATCGCCATCAAGACAAATAATATCGGCCTCACCCGCAATACAAGACCAGTTAAGATCCAAGATTTCAAAATCTTTACTCTCAAGAAAACGTCTTGCTGCGCGCTCTCCCCTTCTTCCGAGTTCGTAGGACGATAATTCAGAAGCAATCTGTTCAGAATCATCCTCTAGGGTCTCCGACACAGCGCAATTGCCTCTGTCCAACCCTGCATTAGTGAAGGTTTTCTTATTTGCGCCAGAATTTTCCGAAGGTTCAGACAGAGAGGAATCGGGGCTTTCGCTAGAGTCTTGAAGCTCTTCATTGTCCTGAGCACTCTTCTCCGGCTCCTCATCAGCAGGAACCTCATCTTCTTCAAGATTTTCTTCTTCAGGAAGGTAAGTATCCTTAATAAAAGAAACCTCTTCTTCTAGTAGCATCTGTCGCTTGAGATTTGCGCGTGGTTGTTTTTGCTTTTTCATAAACAAATTCCTTTCCTCGATTGGCGCAAAGAATACTCAGAAGAATGGAAAGGAATAAGAAGAGGCTCAGAAGTAGATCTGAACAAAGAATGAAATAAGAATCAGGAAAATTCGAAATTATTTAGAACAAACTTTCTTGTAAAAAATTCCCACAAAAGGAAACACGATGAATAGGAGTGATTCCCTTCTCGGTAATTGCCTGACGATGGCGAGCACTACCATAGCCTTTTGAAGAAGCAAAGTCGTAACCGGGATATTGTTTATCGTAGTCACGCATAAGCTGATCACGCTCAACTTTTGCAATAACAGATGCAGCAGCAATAGAAGCGCATTTACTGTCACCTTTTACTATATTGATTTCGCGTTGGTCAAAATGCAAAGGATTACCATCAAGAAGTACAACATCCACGTCTACACCTTGAGCCTCAATATCTGAAACAGCTTCAGAAAAAGCTTTTCGCAAACAAGCAGACATTCCCTGTTCATCAATTTCTTTAGCTTGAATATGAACAATAGACCAGGCAAGAGCAGCATCCTTAACTAAAGCAGCTACTTCATCTCTTTGATTTTCGGGTATTTGCTTTGAATCATTAAGCTTAGGGATAGGCTTAGCGTCTTTCTTTAATACCACCGCTCCAATCGTTAAGGGACCAGCCAGAGGACCACGGCCTACCTCATCCAAGCCAACTACAAGTCCCCCTTGCGCAAGTTCTTTTTCGTAGGAATAAAGCCCCTCCAAACGTTTTTGCTCGGCGTCTTCTGCGGCAAGACGTTTTTCAGTCTGAGCTAAAGCCGTCTGAACACCCTTTCGTGTATCACCACAAAGAGAATGCTTTAAGACTTCATATTCAGAACGGGAAGCATTTTGCAAACGAGCTTTGATATCTGAAATTGTCTGTGCCACTTTACCCTCCAAAAAAACAAAAGGCACGGCACCTGCTGGTACCGTGCCTCAAAAAGGAAGCAATGAATCTTAGAATGCCTTTTCCTTGATTTTAGCAGCCTTGCCAACCTTGTCACGCAGGTAGTAAAGCTTTGCACGACGAACGTCACCACGACGAGTAACTTCAATCTTGGAAATCTTGGGAGAATGTACGGGGAAAGTACGCTCAACACCAACAGAGAAGCTGATCTTGCGAACAGTAAAGGTTTCACGAGAACCCTCGCCCTGACGACGAATAACATCACCCTGGAAGACCTGAATACGCTCGCGGTTACCTTCCTTGATGAGGTAATGAACCTTAACGTTGTCGCCAACATTAAATTCGGCAACATCGGGGTTGATCTGCTGCTGTTCAATTGCGCGGATGATGTCCATGTTAGTTCCTTCTATATTATCGTTGACCGAAGCCATCAAATGCTAAAGACACAGCTGGACATTATACGTTCAACTTGCGCACAACGCAAGAACCCATTTAGCTATAAAACGAAAAAGTTTTAAAACAGGTTTAAAGAACGAGCGTAGTTATACGCTTCTGTGTCGGAGGTAATCCTAGCACTTCTCATAAATACAGACCAGACTAAAAAGGCAAGACAAACAAGAGGAGTGCGTAAACTCCAACACCCACAATAATGCTCCACACTAATGATTTCGTCTTAATAGCAACTGGAACTACACATAATGCAGCCAGCAAAGGGATACATGCTGGCCAAATTCCAGCATCAAACATTCCAGGGCTCAATAAGTCGTTTGCCACCAAGGCCGCAAACGCTGCAGGAGGAATAAAACCAAGTGCACGAGAAAGACTTGGTGGCAGATCTCTGCCACGCAAAATCATCAAAGGCGCTGTTCTAAAAATCAAAATTGTTAAAGCGCAGCCTATAAGCAAAATCAAGTAATCGACAAAAGGAAGCGACATTATGCGCGAGCCCCCTTAAGCCATGAAACAAAAATTCCAGCCAGAATTCCTATACATGCACCAACAAAAATTGCTGGCCCACTAAAGCCAAACAGCTTACATAAGAACACGCCTGCCACAGCAAACAGAGAAGCAGCAATATTTGGCAAAGTAGCTCGCTGTGAAAAAAGCAAGCACAAGAATATCGAAGTCATAGCAAAGGACGCCAATGCCGTAGGCAAATTGAGTAAGGTACCTAAAAGAAGGCCAACAACATTAGCAACTGCCCAGGTAAATTGCGAAAAAAGATTCACCAAAGTAGCGCACTTTACATTCCAGGAACCTTGCGTAAATTTCGCTAGATTAACTCCAAAAGACTCATCAGTAACCGTTGCGGCAAACAAAAAACTAAGTCGTTTGGAGCAAGTCTGACAAAAACGCGAAAGAGATGCGCTATAGAGCATCTGTCTTGAATTAACCAAACTTACACTGGCAAGAATCGCCGTTAAGGGGGACCCTGCAAGAAGCATGTTGGGAATCATAAATTGGCCCGCCCCTGAATAAAAAACTATCGACAGAATGAAAACCTGGATAGCGTCCAACCCAATTTGTTGAGCCAAAATTCCGCAAGGAATGCCCAAGAAAACATAGCCCACCATAATAGGAGCAGCAGCGGTAAACGAAGTTTTAAGATCTGTGTGATTCATAGTTTGCCAACTGTAACACAACGGAAATAACAAATTAGATAAAAGAGACTGCAGTACGCATACGGTCAGAACAAAGCCGCAAAACTGCAGAAATTTCAATGTTGAGTTATTAAAGTAGCCCCACCCAATACAAAAGTGGAGCTACTTTATATGGTTTTTGTTACCCCTTTGAATTACATATTCCAGCTATGAGGAACAAATAAATCTTTGAAGAGATTTTTCGCATAGCGATCAGTCATACCTGCAACATGATCGGTCACCGCTCGCAACGAATCACCATCGGAGATTTCACGATACTCAAGGGGAACCTGATCGTAGTGCCTAACAAAGTACTCAAACAGATCTTCAATCATATGCTTCGCTTTACGAACCTCACGCATAACCGGCTCAGAGGTATACACCTGATCAAAGAGGAATGAGCGCAACTCCATCATTGCATCCCATACAGGTTCCGACATGGTAATATCGCCCTTCTTAACTGATGCGGTAACCATATCTTCAACCAAAGTTTCTATACGATCCGAATGACATGAACCCAAAACACGATGAGTTGAATCTGGCAAATCGGACTCATGAAGTGCTCCGGCGCGAATCGCATCATCAATATCATGGTTTACGTAAGCAATACGATCAGCCGTTGCGACGATGCGACCCTCAAGTGTCTTAGCCTTTTGAGACCCTGTGTGGCAGACAATACCATCTCGAACCTCCCAGGTAAGATTAAGCCCACGTCCTTGGTTTTCAATCAGTTCTACAACACGCAAACTCTGCACGTTATGCTTATAGAGAGCTTTTGCCTCAGGGCTTTCAAGATCAATACCCTTATGCCGAGCCAGACATTCGCTTAGCGCCTCTTCGCCGACATGACCAAAAGGAGTATGGCCCAAATCATGTCCTAAAGAGATTGCCTCGGTGAGATCTTCATTCAAACCAAGAGCTCGTGCAATAGTTCGTGCAATCTGGGAAACCTCTAAGGTGTGAGTAAGACGCGTGCGGTAATGGTCTCCTGTTGGAGCCAAAAAAACTTGCGTTTTATGAGACAAACGACGAAATGCTTTTGTATGAAGAATTTTGTCACGGTCTCTTTGGTATTCGTTTCGAAACCTATCGGGTTCACTAGGCCTAAGCCTACCAATTGG
>CAVCRX010000055.1:1986-19249 GCA_963604935.1 Bacteroidaceae bacterium | reverse complement strand
TTTCGAGCAAAAATGGCGCGTTATGGCCTCTGTGTATGGAAATATGACCTATTTAACTATGTTTCGTCATACACAGAGGCCGTAGCGCGCCACCTTAAGCCAATATTTCTGCGCAAAATGCCGAAATCATACACGCAGCCCATTCCGCGCCACACTTCATCATACACAGAGGCCACTCCGCGCCAGAGGCTTGGGCGCATCATGCACAGAGACCCTAACGCGCCAGCAACACAGGGTTTCAATCAAAGAATTCGTCGCCGTCAGAACCAAGAGAAGAGAAAGTGACTCAGCTAAGCAAAAAGCGCACGGCGAAACCCCGAAGGCTTCACTCTGAAAAGCAATAAGAAGGCACTGACCTGCGTTAACGGGTAAATTCGAACGCGCTTTTGCCCTACAACCCAGGATCTCAAAAAGAACCACCTGCTAATCACATGCCAAGGCATGAAGCAATAAGGGCATGAAAGAAGGCTAAGGTCAGCATGGACCTTAGCCTTCTTGAATAGCGAAACGGGCGACACTTTCTTAGGCTTTCGCCTTGCCCTTGTTATTATCTGAAGCCTAAAAAACGCTCAACTCAGCTCAGCGCCCCCAACAGCCGCACACCTATAGGAAACAGTCCCCTCGCCTAGAGTCTACTGAGTCGCGACTTACCCCCTCGCTTACAAGCTGCTATTTCATAGGAACGATAACAGTAGGAATCAGCAGATTATTCAAAATGCTATAGGTAGTAGAGCCAAACATCGCACGACCAAGCACGCCATAAGAATGCGTGCCCAAAACCAGCATATTGTTGTGGCGTGTCGAACCTAAAATCGCACGAGCAGTAGAGCTGCTTTCTTCGCAAACACCCTTAACTTCAAGCTCGGGATTTTCGGCCTTCAGATCCTCAACCAACTTATCAAGCGTGTTCTGGAACTGCTCGCCAACAGGAGCAATTCCGCCACCCATGAATTCGGCAGGACGCTGAAGAAATGCGGGCAAGCCCCAGCCAGAGACCAGCTTCAAGCGCTGCTTGGTAGCAAGCGCACGCTGCACGCCATATTGGATAGCACCCGAAGCAGACTTATCAGGACCAATGCCAACAGCAATCCCCTCGCCTGCTGTTTCAGGGCGCCAGTCACTCGGAATAACCGCAGTTGGAACGCTTGCCAGTACGCTCACCTTCAAACCCGTAGCATTGCCAAAAGCGCGGCCGCCAGCAAAGCCATGGTGCGAACCAACAACAATAATGTCGTGGTCAAGCGATTCGTCGACAAGACACTCAACAACCGAACCGATTACGATTTTGGTATTTACACAAACCTCGGGATACTTGGTTTTGATGTACTCAACAACGTCATCAATCGACTCCTGAGCAGCCCGACTAAAAGTCTCGGAATCAAAGCCAAGGCCAGCAGCTGTCACCGGATCGACAACGGTGAACAAAGAAACAATACCGCCAGTTAAATTTGCCTGGTAAGCAGCCCAGTGAGCAGCACGTTTACCCTGAACACTGCCGTCAATACCAACAAGATAACGAGTCATTCGACCAGAATCCTTTCTTATAGGAAATTGGGCTATCACAGCTGCCATTAGTGAAATGCAGGAATCATGAGCCACAGCGCGAACAGAACAATTGCCACACATGCGCTAAAGCAAAGAACCGAGATAATCCGATATCCCAGATGAGCATTGCCGGCACTATCAAGAGCTCCAGCGGCCCACAGGCGCAAGCCCGATGCATAGAGCACGCCGATTGTTCCAGCCACGCCAACAGCGACAGCCAACACAACAATGAAGTTCATTACAGCATCCATGTTTTCTCCTTTTAGGCTGCTTGTCCAACGGGAACGTTGGTCTGGGTTGCAATAGGATTGAGCCTAACGTCTTTACTGTCGTTGACGTTGGTAGCGGTAACTGGATTCCTGCGAGACAGGCGGAAGATAACCAGAGCCAGAAGCAGGAAGGCAATAAACAGGCCGATGGTTCCATACATGCCAAACTTGGTAATCGCACAAGCAATCGCGCCAATCACACCTGCGCAAGGGAAAGTGATCAGCCAGGTAACCAGCATGCGCGCAGCGGTTGCCCAGGAAACTTCGTTGCCCTTCTTGCCCAAGCCAGAACCAATGATGGAGCCAGAGCAAACCTGAGTAGTAGAAAGAGCAAAGCCCATGTGCGAAGAAACCAAAATCGTGGTAGCAGATGCGGCCTCAGCAGCGAATCCCTGAGGAGTCGTAATCTCGGTCAGGCCCTTGCCAAGAGTACGAATGACGCGCCAGCCACCCATGTAAGTACCAAGAGCGATAGCCAAGCCGCAGACAGCTACAACCCAAAGCTCGGGGCCAGTGCCAGAAGCCTGCAGACCAGTAGAAACCAAGGTCAGAGTGATGATACCCATGGTCTTCTGAGCGTCGTTGGTGCCGTGAGAAAGAGCAACCAAGCAAGCGGTGATGGTCTGACCGTGCCTAAAGCCGTCAATCATCTTGTCTTCGTCCATCTTCTTAACGATGAAGAATATCAACTTGCAGGCCACAAAAGCGGCAAGACCAGCAACAACAGGCGAAACCAAAGCAGGGATCAGAATCTTGGTGATAACAACACCAAAGTTAACACCCTCTACACCAGCACCAACAATAACAGCGCCAACCAGGCCGCCAAACAGCGCATGAGAAGACGAAGAAGGCAAGCCTACCAGCCAGGTCAAAAGGTTCCACAAAATGGCGCCTATCAAACCAGCCAGAATAAATTCGGCGCCAATCGACACCGCTTCTTCGTTAATCAGGCCACCTGAAATCGTTTTGGCAACCTCGGTAGAAAGAAATGCACCAACAAGATTCAAGGTGCCTGCAGCGATGACTGCAGTTTTGGGCTTCAGCGCGCCCGTCGCAATGGATGTAGCCATAGCATTTGCGGTGTCATGGAATCCATTCGTAAAGTCAAACGTCAGAGCAACCGCGATAACGAGTCCGACGATAACCAAAGTGGCAATGTCCATTTTCGTTCCTTTTTCTTCGATAACAACTCGACCCACTTTAGAAGTGAGAGGTCAGAGCTTTTCGAGGTCAATGAAAAGGAAACGCAAAGTTGCTCAAGCTTTTGCAAAGTCTTCTTTACAAAACAAAAGTTGCGTCCGCAATAAGCGCGGAACCAGGACGATGGCTTACCAAAATGATTGTTTTATCTGCGCAATGTTTTTTAAGAGCCAGCAAGATTGCAGCCTCTGTCTGGCTATCCAAATTACTACTGGGCTCGTCAAGGAGCATAATGGGCGCGTCATATAAAAGAGTTCGTGCGAGTCCTATACGCTGACGCTCCCCGCTCGAAAATCCTATTTGAGCACAAGCTGTATCCAGCCCATCAGGAAGATCTTGCACGATTTTAAGAGCGCTTGCCTTTTTAAGCGCAGCAAAGATTTCTTCATCTGTTGCCAAAGGATTCCCCAACGCAATGTTATCGCGCAAACTGGCATCAAATAGATACGTGTCCTGATTCATATAGGAAAGTATCTGACGAAGATTACTCAAAGAAAGTTCACGGATATCCTTGCCTAGAATTTTAATTTGGCCAGCAGAAGGGTCCCAGAAACGCTCAATTAACTTAAGTAAGGTGGATTTTCCGGCACCACTTGCGCCAACAACACGAACAATAACCCCTGCTCCAAGGGCCATGTCAATCTGACTTAAAACTTCCTGACTTGAAACCTCCTGGCTTAAAGCCTCTTCCGCTTTGTTTGAGCTTGTTTTTTGTCCCAAATCAGACGCCCTGTCTTCATCTTGTGAATCTGGACAAGCACTATAAGAAAAGCTGAGGTCTTCAATTTCAAGCACATAATCTTCTGACCCTAAAGAAGCTAAGCGCTGGGCAAGATCTTGGAGCTCCTCCTGGGCAAGTTCCCGACTTTGCTGCTGGCTTTGCTCCCAAGTCTGCTGTTGGGTTTGCGGAGTACGCCCCTCCTCTGCGACAAACTTTTCCTTTGCGAAGGGCTTTTCCTCTACGACAGGGCGCTCGTCCATTACAGAAAGAACTTCTTTAGCGCAAGCAACCGAGCGCCTAAGCGAGGTTCCCAGCGAAGCCACTTCTTCGGTTTCCGATAGGGCTGCATAAAAGATAAAGAAAGCGCCGGTGCTCATCCAAAGCGCCAAATTCGCAAAAGCAAGCACGCTTTCACTCGGGAAACTTCCGATACCACCACCAGAAACTAGAAGCGCAAATCCATTTGAGCTTATAAAACTCACCAAAAGAGCCATCGCCGCACAAAAAACCAACGAAACGGCAGCCGGGGCAGCCGCGCGCAATGAGCGAGCATATGCTTCTGGCCCAGATGAAATACCCTCATCCAGGTGGCAAGAAATTTCTTCTGCGTATTCATTGGCACGCTCATATAGCTGTAAATCAGCAAAGCCCTTTACGCTATCTTCGATAAATTCGTTAAGAATCCCTTGACGAAGACGATCCTCAACAGCCTTTTTACCTTCGCGTCGCGAAACTAACAAAGGCACAGCAAAAAGCTCAACCAAATACGCCACTAAAGCAAGCAGGAAAATCGACAAAAACGCAGCTGCACTCACCAAAGCATTAAGCTCAGAAGAAGCCGCCGACATGAGCACAGCAGCAAGAGCAAGTAAGGCCAAACAGGCAGTAACAAAACTTGAAGCCACGAGAGCCAACGCCTTTGAATAAAAGCCTTCTAGCTCTTCGATATCCGAGGTCACACACAACACTAAATTACTTGCATCCTTTTCGGCAAAACGAGCAGGGGCAAGACTTCGCAGATGCTCGAATATCTGAATTCTGATTTGGGCCAAGGTTTTAAAAGTCTGGTCGTGCGTTAAGAGGCGTTCTTTGTAGTGAACAAAACCACGCAGCAAGGCACAAACAAAGCAGAGCGCTAGAGCAACAGGCAGAGCCAGTGGTGCCTGCAACAACGAAGGAGAAACCTTTGCCAAAAGCTCGCCCATAAAATCAGAAGGACCCGCCAAGACAGCAGCAAAAACACCTAAGGCTGCAAAAATCACTACACCCATTGCGCAAAGTTTTCCTACGACTCCATATAAAACCGCAGCTAAAAGCCCCTTATGGCAAGCCTGCGTCAAGTTGAGCAAACGACGAAGATAGGTTCGGGCGTCGTGTTTTGGCTTGGCGCATTTTGAGCTTGCGGCATCGGCCGCAAACTTCGAAGCGCTTTTTACACCCGTTTTCCCTGCAGCAAACTCGTGAGCGTCCTCTTTTACACCCGCCACCTCCACAGCAAGCTCAGCCTCGACACCCTTAGCACCTGAAACTTCAGCCGCAAGCTCAGACTCGACACCCTTGTTGCCTGCGGAGTTTTGCTCAAGCGCAGCATCCAAATAATCAGGCAAAGGAATCCAAGCTGGGTGACCGCTCGGGCTTGCAGCCTTATTGCCTACTTCATAGCGCTTAAGCGCACGAGTATCGATTGCTGCCTGCATATGCATTGCTGCAAACTGCGGCATGTTTGCCATCGTACGCTCAAGCTCAGTTTGTACAGGAATTTCGTCCTTTACCCGCTCCGCCTGTGCTGCAAAGCTCTCAAGCTCTGACGAGATATTCCAAAGCTTTTGATACTCGCCTTCCTGATGAACAAGTGCCGCATGAGAGCCACTCTGCACCACGCGGCCATCTTTCATCACGTTAATCTGGTCAGCCCAAACAAGATCGGCTAAACGATGCGAGATTACTAAAATTGTTTTATCAAACGACATCTGCTGAATAGCCTCGGCCATAAAGCGTTCACTTTCAGCATCAACATTTGCAGTAATTTCATCAAAGATATAAATAGGCGTATCGCGCAAAAGAGCACGTGCAAAACAAAGGCGCTGACATTGACCACCCGAAAGATTCTTGCCATCTGCAAGTACTAAAGAATCCAAGCCACCCAGATCAACAACAAAATCATCCAGATGAGCCCTGTTGAGCGCCCACCAAAATTCACCATCGCTCGCATCGGGTTTTCCAAGCGCCAGATTCGAACGAATACTCCCCTTAAAAACGTGGCTTTCGCAACTAACAACGCTTACCAAACTTCGCAAACACGAATAATCAAGCTCGCGCAATTCCGTGCCATTAATCTTGATACTTCCGCTATAGCCCACCAACTGGCCACTCAGTAATTTGGCCACGCTCGACTTGCCCGAACCCGAAGCGCCCGTTAATCCCACTAAGGTATTGGTGTTTAAAGAAAAGCTAAACCCATCAAGAGCCTTATGTTCACCATAAGAAAAATCAACCTGGTCAAACACGATACTCGGTGCTGCATCTAAGCATGTCTTAACTCCGGATGCTGCAGGCTCAATATCCAAAAAAGCCAGAATGCCATCGATTGCCTCGGAAGCATTCATTCCAACATGAAAAGCCGCACCAAACTTGCGCATGGGTAAGAAGAAACCTGGCGCCATGAACAGGACAAACAAAGCTATACGCACATCAATAAGGCCAAAAGCAAGCTGAAAAAGCGTCGCACAATACGCCAGCGCAATCGAGATATAGGTACACGCATCCATCAAGACAACATTGCCAAGCTGCATGCGCAAAAGTTTCATGGTTAGTAGACGAAATTGCTCGGCCTCCTGCGCAAGCTCTTCCTGTTTGCGCTCGTCAGCCCTAAAAACCTTCAAGGTAAGCATGCCAGCAAGAGCATCTTTGAATGATGCCGACAGATCGACATAGCTATCCCACTGTTCACCAGCTAAGCCCTTAGCCTTGCGCATAAGCATCATGATGCTCACAGGCATAGCAGGAACGCAAAGCAGCAGCAATAAAGCAACCGGTGCATCCATAAAAAAGAGCACTAAGGCAAGAATTACAGGCGCAGCTAGTGCATAAACCAACTGCGGCACATAGGTGGCAACGTAGGACACGATACGCGCGATACCCTCACCCATAAGAAAACTTATTTTCCCGGAAGACACACTGCTTTCATAACTTGGGCCAAGCTCAACTAACTTGCCAAATAAAGCTTTTAGTAGCTCATTTTTTGCGAGCTGGCCTGCTTTTTCGCATTGTCGCAAAGCTAGAGTCTGACAAAGCAAATAAGCCGCAACAATAAGCACAAAAACCAACGAATAAAGCGCAAAATCAAGATTCGATTGAACTGCCCCTAGTAACAAAGAGGCACCCTTTGCACCAGAATCTATTGACGCCAATAGCAGCAAGGCCTGATCAATCGTCCAAGCTAAAAGAGTTGCCAATAAATAAAGAAAGCCCACTTTTATAACCAAGGCACACAAACGCAGCAAGATTCCTCTAATTAAAGGGCCTAGGCCTTGTTTTGCTTGAGTAAAAAGACGGGCTTTAATCATACATACTCCTAAAACAAGCCCAAATTAGGCAAGTAATTAACCGCGCCTACCAGCCAGAAAAAAAGTAAAAAGACCACCGCAAGAATAAGCGAACGAACTATTTGCCTTTTCACGCGAGATAATTGCAAAGCGCCAAGGCTAGACTTAGTGCTGCGAATTTTTGTTTTAGTTCGCGCGGGCTTATCGCCTTCAGCAGGAACTTCAATCTTTTCAACCTCGATCCCTTGCTCACTAACGCATGCTTCCAGCTTTTTCAGACTCGTCTGCGCAATACAAGCTGTAGGGCAAAGCGATTCACACCTACCACAGGCCAAACACTCTCCCATCTCTGGCCCGCCATTGGGTGGATATATCGAAACAGGGCAAGCACGCTTACAGCGGGAACATCCCACGCAAGTATCCATATGACGCTGAACACGAGCAAAAGGCAGCTGTGGCAGGATCGAAAAAATTGCACCCAACGGGCATAAAAACTCGCAAAAAAATCTTTCTTTTAGCGCCATACCGACAACAATCAGCAGCAGCAAAACGGTGCCAATTACGGTCATCATCATTCCATTAAGATTGATGAGCCTACCCCACGCTGTCCAGGGGCTATAGACATTAATAGCTTCGTTTGCTCCCGCAAAAACTGCCACCAAAATAGCCAGCAGCACCAAATACTTTACAAAGCGCAGCTTGGATTCAATTTGTTCTGGAATGCGAATTTTCTTGATACCAAACTTTGCCAAAATTGCATGAATCAGCTGATAAATGATGTCGCCAAAGGCACCAAAGCCACAAACAAAACCACAAAAGAATCGACCAAACAGTACAACAGAAATGCAGAGCCCCAAAAGCAGAACAACAAAACTGGTTGCCTCTATAAGCTGGCCTTTACTTATGCAAACTACTAAATATTTTGCGCCTGCAAAAGCCATCGAAAATACCTGCGGCGCCAAAATAAGAAAAACAATCTGTATAGCTAGACGAAACCATCTATTAAGCTCGGTTGCGGCAAGCTTCTTCTTAGAATGATTATTTGTTTTCTCTAACTTATTAATCATTGCCATCACCTACTGCGCCGCCGCAAAGCCCGAAAGCGATTTTTGCGCCTTTGATTCACGAGCCTTCGCACCAATTAGATCATCCAGAGTTAAGGCAGTATCAGCCAAGCTAAGACTGGTCGACTTACTGGAAGCTAACGAAGTTTTCATATCGTCAGGCAAGGCATCAGCATTAATAAGCGCATTTCGTACCGCGTAGAGCAAACCATGGCTTGAATATGAAGCGTTGGTTACCACATCCAAGTCGAGCGACTGCTTTGCCTTAATTTCAGGAATTTTTGCATCCTTTACGTTGTCGATGTAAGGCGAATCGTCGTAGTGACTTACCACCTGAATATCAGTGAGGTAGCCATTGCTTACGGTAACCTTGACGGTCATCATGCCGCCGTACGAATAGGCTTGTCCTTCAAAGGTGCCATCCTTAAGAAAAGGCCCCTGCCCTTCTTGGCTTTGAGAAGCATCGGACTCTTGATTCTCTATGCCCTGAGCCGTAGCAAAATTGTAGATACCCAAAGCAAAGACAATCGCTACGCAAAAAACAATGCGTACAAGACTTTGTTTTGTAAGTGATAGATTGCGCATTTCGTCCTTCTCTCAAAATGCGTACGCGGGGTACCCTTAAGTTTCCCTAAGGGTACTCCCGCATTTACTCGCTTATATCAAAGCTCTAAGCGTTCTATTTTCGCAGGTCATGCGTCAAATATGCAAGCACTAAAAACACTCAGAGATTATGGAATTAGCAAAGCGCCAATAATCCTAGCACTAGCTCGACGCCAGGCTTTGCCAAGCAGCTTGAAATTACTCTGTAGCCTCGAACATCTTCTGACCAACGTAGCTGTCGCCTTCCTTAATACCAGGAAGAATCAGCCATAACGCACTACCTGTATAGCGCATGTAGTCAGTCATGTCACAATCGCGGAACCTGTCAAGGAACTGATAAAAGTGCTTCTCTGGGTCACGTGCATAACCACCGGTATGCATGCCGCAATGCAGCGTGCCGGTCTTATCAAGCTCGTGAGCAAAATTCCAACCCCAGCGATACATGACATAGCCAGTTTCGTTACGATAAGCGCGCAATGTTGCAATATGACTGCGAGGGTCAATCAGAGGGTCACCATTTTCGTCGGTTGCAGAAAGGTCAACCTCTGCTGTCTCATCGGCACCGGGCTGACCAACAGCAGACAAAGGAATGCCGTCAAGCTTCGTGCGGCCAATAACACGCTCCTGCTCGTCCAGGCGAACTTCATCCCAAGAGTCGATAAGCATGTCAAACGAACGCCAGCACATATAGGTGCCATTTTCGAAGATTTCACCCTCGGGGTCGTCTGCATGAATCCAGACGCACTCCTCGATGAGCTTGTCATCTTCTTCGTTACCATGCTCGGGGTTAGAGGTACCATCGCGGAAACCAAAGAGGTCGCGAGGAGCATGAGCAGTACCTTCAGGAGAATAGGTACGAATGAAGCCGTTCTTGGTCCAACGCGTAGTTGCAACGCCATAGGCAATGCGTGTCATATTGCGCAAAGCGTGGAAAGCGACCTGTGGATCTTCGGCTGCACACTTGATAAACAAGTCGCCACCGCACTCGTCATCATTTAGAGCGTCACCAGGGAATTTGCGCATCTTTTCAATCAGATTATCAGGCTTAATCTTCTTCAAGCCAAAACGATCTTTGCCCTTCTTTTCAAAGAAGGTAGCGCCAACACCAAAGGTGATAGTAAGCGCATTTGCACCCAAGTCGTAAGCTTCGCCGGTATCTTTAGGAGCAGCGTACTTCAGGGCATCAGGCTCGTTTACAGGGTAACCTGCGCACATGTTTTCAGCGGCTTTGGTCCATTCCTTAAACAGGCCAATGATGTCATCACGATTAACACCATCAAGAATGTCGTAAGAGCAAACATAAAGATTCTGCTGAGCGTCATACATACCAGCCTGACGCTCGCCGCGGAACTCGGTAACCATACGCTGAACGTTGCAAACAACTTCACCGTTGGTGTCTTCTTCGATCTGTTCAGCGCTGCGGCTATCTTTTGATGCATTAACACCCAAACCGGCAGCCAAAGCGCCAATTACCAATGCACCGCCGCCAATAACTGCATCACGACGGGTAACGCTAAACTTCTTTTTAGGAGCTGCGTTTTCCTGCTTATTTTCCTGAGCATCCTTTGAGGACTTTTCCTCTTTAGTTGAAGGAGACTCATCGTCGGAGATAATCTCAATCTCTTCTTCAGCCATGGTCTTCTCATTTCTCTTGTAGTTCCAGACCAAAGTCTGGTTGCCGCAGGTCAAAGGCAAGCGGCACGAAACATAAGTGCAATATTTCCTTTAAAACCACCACACGGGACAGCCCATTTTTTGCACTGTCCCGTATGGCACTCCCAGATATTTATCCGGAAGAATATGTTTCCGTTAAACCGAAACCTAGAAACCAGACCTTAAAGTTTTTACTTCAGGATGGTTGCAGTAAGGTCGGCCAGGTCGCCACGAAGAGCATCAACCTTGTCGGAGAGAGTCTTGACCTCGGAGTCAGAAAGCTCCTCGTAAGACTTGTAGGTGTCGCCAGACTTGTACTTCTCGAGCTCGGACTGAACATCGTCAAATGCGCTGTCGAGCTTGGTTACCAGGTCGGCATCCTTGAGCTTGGCGAGGTCCTTAACGTTGCCGTAAGCAACCTTTGCACCTTCAACGTTTGCCCAGAAGTCATACAGGTCAGTGTGAGAGAATGCCTCTTCCTCACCGAAAATCTTGGAGGTTGCAACCTCTTCCATCAGGTCGATTGCACCGTTGGAAACGTCAGAGAGGGAAACAGAGAAGTCCTTGGAGTAAACCAGGTCATAGAGTGCCTGAGTGTCGGCCTTCAGTTCCTTAGCAAGCTTTGCACGCTTCTTGTCGGAGAAGCCGGAATCGCTCCAGAGATCCTTCTCAATTGCGTGCCAACCCTTCCACTTGGACATATCGTCAAGGTCGCCAGCCTGGGCATCCTTTTCACGAAGGTCAAGGTTGGGGTCGATGTCACCGAAGGACTCAGCAGTAGGCTCAATGCGCTCGTAGTACATACGTGCAGTAGGATAGAGTTCCTTTGCCTTAGCCAGGTCGCCCTTACCAGCATCCCAGACCTCAAGGAATTCGTTGGTAGCATCGATCAGCTGACCAGCCTGGTCCTTGATGTATGCGGTGTAGTTGGTAACTGCCTTTTCACGGAGTTCCTTCTCGTCATCGCTAACTTCGACAGCTTCGCCGGAGTCGTTAACGGTGAAGGCGGAAGTGCCAACAAGAGCACCAACCATGTTGGTCTTGGAAGCGGTGTAATAATTGCCGGCCTCAAGCTGAACAGTGAGTTCAACAGTGGTGCCAGGAGTCAGATTCTCACGCTCGGAGATAATCTGCAGCTGGTCTTCTGCCAAGATTTCAAATTCGTTGGTAGCGGTGCCGCTGTTGGTGATGTTGAAGGTTACGGTTCCGGAAGGAACTTCGTTAGTAGATACCTCGCAGGAAGTGTCGGTAATCTTTACCTCAATAGGACCATCAGAGCTTCCACCGTTATTGTTGGCTGCGCAGCCAGTCATTCCTACGCAACCTGCACCAAGGGCAAGAGCCAAAGCTGCGGCAACAACACCATTGCGCTTCAGGTTTGCACCAATCGTTTTTTCCATTTTTTAATTGCTCCTTTCTTGCAATTTATCCATATTGTTGTGGGCTTTTGTTTAACTTGAAGACTTAGTGCTTAAGGTGGCACTTGCTTCTACTTCAGGCTTAGATTCATCTTCGGTCTGAGCCTCAGTCTCCTTGCCAAACTTGAGCTTGCCCTTGATTTGCAAAGTGAACAGAACCAGCGTTGTCACCAGATAGATAAGCCAGGGGACAAACATATAAATGCTGGGTGTAAGAATGTACTGAATCTGGAAGAAGGCATTCAGAAGTACGAACCACCAAGTACCAGCAACCGGCGCAATCTGCGCTGCGAAGGTGTAGAGGTAAGTACCCTGACCAGGGATAAGGCTTGCTTCTTGCAGGTCGTTAATACCGTAGATAAGAATACCTGCGGCAACAAAGATAAGCAGGTAACCAATAACATTGAAGAAGATGCGCAGGTTGATATGGATGGCACCCTTGTACACCAGGTAACCAATGACGATTGCTAAAATTAAGCCGGCCAAAACACCAAGCGCCGGGCCCATAATTCCGGTATTGCCAGAAGATTTTACGGTTGCCCATACAAAAATTGCAGTTTCGGCGCCCTCACGAATAACGGCAATAACAGCCATGATGATAATGCCGGTAATAGAGCCTTTGGCAAATGCCTTTTCGACATCGCCGCGAGCTTCCTTCATGCGGTGAGAATTTTTTCCCGACCAAAAAATCATCCAGGTAACAAAAGCTACCGCAACAAGCGACAAAACACCGCCAAGGATTTCTTGAGTCTGGAAGGTAATGGTGTAAGGACCCCAGGTCCAATACACACCCAAACCCAGAGGAACAGCCGCTGCAATAATGACGGCGACCCAGAGCTTAGGTAAAACGTCACGACGTTCAATCTTGTTAAGGAAGGCAACGATAATGCCCACAATAAGGGCTGCCTCTACGCCCTCGCGCAATGCGATAAGCATATTAGGGATAAATAATTCCACGCTAGTCTTCGTCTCTTTCGTATCTAAGCCTTAAGACAAGCACTGCGACATTTACGTAATTGCATCCACCGGAAATTCTTGTCTTGCGCTTGCCTGAAACATCATTGTTAAAACGATGTTTCACAATTTGTTCCAGCGAAGTTTACCGCGTTTAACTTTAAAAAGATAGCCTTGGCTAACATTTTTTCGAGAAATTGTTAGCCAAGGCTATCTTTTTAAAGTTTTAAATTAGAAATCGATTGCGTAGCGAAGCTTGGATTTGATTGTTACTTATCACGCTTAAAGGGCTTCTCTAGCTGGGTAAAGTTTGTGGATTGTTAGCAGGTCGCCCAGTGCGGGACGTCAGCGGCTTGTCGAGTGCGCTTCGCTTGCAAATTGCCTTGTGCAGCTCATTTGCTAATTGCCTAACATGATTTGTTGGCAAATTACCTAGTGCGCCTTGCTAGCAAGCATTAAGTGCAGTTTGCTGGCAGCGGTTTTAGTAAGGAAAAGTCACCACGAAGCGAGCGCCGCCACCGGGCGCATCGTCAACCGACACCGTGCCGCCCAACGATGCAACGGAATGCTTAACGATGGCCAGGCCTAAGCCAGTGCCGCCAGTTTCACGGGAGTGGCTGGCGTCCACGCGATAGAAACGCTCAAAGATGCGCTCACGATATTCTTCTGGCACGCCTTTGCCCTGGTCAGAAATACTCAGCGTAATGCCATCTGTAGTCTTATTTAGGGCGACGGTCACTCGTCCGCCGTCGCGGTTATAGCGCACCGCGTTATCAACAAGGTTGTACACCATCTGCTGCGCCAGCGATTCAGCGCCGTAAATGGTAATACCATCTTGAATGTCTGCCTTGAAGGTAATCTTTCGCTCGGCAGCGGTTGTCTCGAGCCTCGAAATAACCGAGCGACACATAGCCGAAAGATCAATTGGGTCGTGGCTTTGGTCGCCTTGCTCATCAAGGCGCGAAAGAGTCAGCACGTCATCGATAAGTCCGCGCATATGCGCTGCTTCTTTACGAATAAGAGCAGCAAAGCGCGCATTATCTTCTGGCTTGGTGGCGCCGTATTCCATCAGTTCGGCGTAACCGCCAATCACCTGAAGAGGTGTCTTCATCTCGTGGCTCACATTGCCCGTAAACTCACGGCGCGCTTCAACGGCACGCTCAAGCTCGGCGTTTTGGCGCTTCAGTTCGCGGCGCTGCTCATCCACCCGATGAAGCATAGGGCGCATCTCTTCGTAGACATCGTTATCAAGCGGGTTAGTAAGGTTCACCTCTTTAAGCGGACGCATGATGCGATGTGTAAGCCAACGCGAAAAAACGAAAGAAAGAAAGATAATCAAGCCCAGCGAAATTCCAAGCTGCAGCGTCATTCCGCTCAAGAAAGAGCCTATTGAAGTGCGTGTTTCTGCCAAGCGCAAAACCATGCCATCGTTAAGTTTAACCGCCGCATACAGCGTGTCGGTACCAATGGTTTCGGAACGGCGCATGATGGTTGACTTGCCAGATTCTTGCGCTTGTAAAAATTCTTCGCGCTGAGCATGATTTTCCATCCCAGAAGCATCGGCCCAGTTGTCATACAAAACGGTGCCGTCTTTACTAATTAAGCTCGTGCGCAGATCGGCCAAAGGATACGACTGCAAGGAGGCCTCGATTTCTTCGGCCGTCTTGCCATCAAGGAGCTGAGCGCAAGATTCCGCCTGCGCTAAAAGGGCATCTTCGGCTTCGTTTTCGTACGAAGAAAAGGAGGCCAAGGTTGCCGCAAGCGTAGAAAGCGTCATAACCGCAAACGAAATAACAAACAAGACCACAAAGATCTTGCCAAAAAGCGTATTGCGGTGCTGCTTAATCATTAGCCCTCAAAAGCCTTAATACGGTAACCAATGCCGCGGACTGTTTGAATGTATTCGCCAGAACCCTCGCTTGCGTGGTTAAGCTTGCGACGCAGGGTTTGAACGTGGGCGTCAACGGTGCGCGTTTCACCCACAAAGGAAGTATTCCAGACATCTTCGAGCAGCTGAGCGCGAGATAGCGCCCTACCCTGGTTAGCCATCAAGGTGTGCAAAAGTTCGAACTCTTTAGGAGTTAAATCGAGAAGTTCGTCAGCTGCCCATGCTTCATGCGCGGATTCATCCAGGCGAACAACGCCGCACTGTAAAACGCGTCCCTCAACTTGCTCACTGAAACTAGCGCGACGCAACAAAGCATTACAGCGACTTACCAGCTCCATCATGCCAAAGGGCTTTGCCAGGTAGTCGTCGGCGCCAGCATCAAGGCCCTGCACCTTGTCGAATTCGGTGCCCTTAGCGGTAAGCATCATGATGGGAAGTTGAGCCGTGCGACGATCTGCACGCAGTTCGCGCAGCAGAGTCATTCCATCGGTGCCAGGCATCATGATGTCGAGCAGGATTAAATCGGGAAGTTCGGTTGTGAGCGCAGCGCGAAACGATGAAGCCTCGGCAAAACCCTTTGCTTCAAGGCCAGCTTGTTTGAGCGCGTAGATTGCGAGCTCACGAACATTAGTGTCATCTTCAACGTAGTAAATCATAATGAATCAGTTTAGCGTTTAGGTAAGGCTCTTTGGCATCAACTTCAGCTTTTGACCGAGGCTCCGGCTTCAACACCGGTTTTGGCGCAAGCTTCAATTTTGAACCTAGAGGGAAGCTAAACCACCATCCTCAGCTGTTAACCCGAGCAATCTTCTTCATCTTTGAGAGCAGATAGCCCTCGCGGACGCCTGACTTGGAAATAACCGCACTATCAACGTTTGCTGCCAGCATAATTTCGCGTGCGATTACGCAACCAGGCAGGAAGGTATGCATACGTGCGGGGTTGATTTCTAGCATGATGCGAGCAAGCGTTGCCTCATCTTCTTCTGCGGTTTTAAGAATGAGGTTGATATCAGCCAAGCTCAGGACGCGCCTGCCATCGCTGACGGCACCTAGTTCAGCGGCAACTTTGCGAGCCATACGCATGGTGCCACCAATGCCGCACATTTCAGTGGCAAGTGTTAGGTCGGCTGCGCTTTCCTTCAAGGCGCCACGAATGCAAGTGGCAACCTTTTCAAGCTCGCCACTTGTGGGCATTACTTCGGTAACAAATTCATGCCAGGTCGAAAGCGAGCCGTAAGGCAGGCTGAGCCCAAACACATAGTTCTTACCATCAAGCATAGCCAGCTCGGTCGAGCCGCCACCAATGTCAAAGAATAAGCCGGACTCAACATCCACGGTTTCAAGCGCACCGCGAACACTCAGGCGAGCCTCTTCTTTGCCAGAAATTACTTCAACTTTGCAGCAAGTCCTATCCTGGATAGAGGTCACGACCTCGTCGGAATTTTTGCAGTTACGAATTGCTGCCGTTGCAAATATAAAATTGCGCTTGCAGCCAACAAGCTCAGCTGTGCGCAAGAGTTTTTTGAGTGCCTTGGATGCGGCGCGAACGCCGTCTTTGGTCATCATTCCTTCCTCGACATACGAGGACAGACCCACGGTTTCACGTGCGTCGAGGAGCTTCTTGTAGGTGCCGCCGTTGAGCCTTACGAGATATACACACAAACGAATTGTGTTTGAGCCCATGTCGACGATGCTCCAAATTTCGGTCTTTGCTGTCATGCAGACCCTTTCATTCTTTTTATTCTTCTTATCCATACGATTGTAATTTATCTTCGATTCGTTTACGTACGGCATAGAAAATGCAAAGAATCAGTAAAGTCTGGCGCAGACGGTTAAGGCCCTGTATACAGGCGGGAAAATCGCAAGGCTAAATCAGACTAACGTGGGCTTTAAAGCAAGCTGGCACAGGCCTAAAGTAGGCAAAGGCGGGCTAAGGCAATTTGGGGCAGTCTAAATCAGGCTAATGTACAGCCAAAGCCATTCCCCTTTATAACAAACGGCTAAGGCGATCTGAGGCAGGCTAAGTCAGGCTAAACGCAGATTTAGAGCAGGTCGGCGATTTCGTAAATCAGGCGCTCTGATTTTTCCCAACCCAGGCAGGCATCAGTGATTGACTTGCCGTACACACCGCCATCGACAGGCTGATTACCGTCTTCGATGTAAGACTCAATCATAAAGCCCTTAATCAAGCCCTTAAGGCTTTGGTTGTAAGAACTGTAGTTAAGCACCTCTTTTACAATACGAGGCTGCTCAAAGGGGTTTTTGCGCGAATTACTGTGGTTGCAGTCGATAAGAACAGCAGGGTTTGCGAGTTCAGGATGCTCGGCGTAGTGTTCCTGCACGCGCAGGATGTTTTCGTAGTGGTAGTTAGGCAAGGCGGCGCCGTATTCGTCGGTGTAGCCG
>CAVCRX010000055.1:0-1976 GCA_963604935.1 Bacteroidaceae bacterium | reverse complement strand
TAATAATGTGTGCCAAAGGGTTGCCCTGAGAATGAGCTGCCCAACCACGATAGATAAAGTCATGCTGAGACTGAGCTGCAACAACGCTATTCAGAGTTACGTTTAGGTCGCCCGAAGTGGGGTTTTTCATACCTACAGGCACTTCGATACCACTGGATACCAGACGATGTTCTTGATTTTCAACCGAGCGAGCACCTACAGCAACATAGCCCAGCAAGTCGTCCAGATACTTGTAGTTTTGGGGGTAGAGCATTTCGTCTGCGCAGGTAAATCCGGTTTCAGCGACGGCGCGCATATGAAGCTCGCGCACAGCGATAATGCCAGAGAATGGATCGGGCTTTCCGGTTGGGTCGGGCTGATGAACCAAGCCCTTGTAACCCTTGCCAGTGGTGCGCGGCTTGTTGGTGTAGATGCGCGGCACGATCATGATTTTATCTTTGACTGCTTCCTGCACAGGAACCAGGCGGCTGACGTAATCCATCACGCTATCTTCATTGTCGGCAGAGCAGGGGCCGATAACCAAAACGATACGAGAATCTTCGCCAGTAAAAATACGCTCCAGCTCAGCACGACGAGCATCGATGGTTTCCGCCATCTTCTGAGTGAGCGGGTACATTTCCTTGGTTTCCATAGGAATGGGCAGCTTGCGGTCAAAAATCATATTCATAACGGACTCTTTCTATAATGGAGTGTGATAGGTATATCACATATTGGGATAGCCTTGCAGCACAAAACGGCATATGTTCATAAGCTCCGACCATATTTGTGCAAAATCTTCGACAAGAAGCCTAACATTTTGTTGGCTTCAAACTGCGGGACGAAGGCTGTAAAAATTGTGCGGCAATTGAGAAGGCGGGGATGCGAAATTGTGAGCGCAATTGCGGGTGGCTTTTTGCAAGTGTAATCGCGGTCGGATTTTTTCAAGCTCGGTTTCGCAAACTCAAGCTAAAGCAAGAATACAGGACTCAAAATGCTCATGCATCCACTATCTTTAATTAGGTCCAGACGAAAAGCTACGCAGAAAGCGAACATTCAACCATGAAAAAGACAACGCTAGGATATCTTGAACACGATGGGCGTTACCTCATGATGCTTCGCAATAAGAAGGATAAAGACCAAAGCGAAGGAAAGTGGCTCGGCGTTGGTGGCAAATTCCTTCCTGGCGAAGATGCGAATGAATGCTTTGCTCGTGAGGTATTTGAGGAGACCGGGTTTACTCTGGAGTCTGTGCATTTTCATGGCGTAGTGCACTTCATCTCTGATACCTGGGAAGACGAAGACATGTATCTTTTCACTTCTGACAATTTCAGCTGGAAGATTGACGATTGTCAGAATCTGGGTCTTTCCGATGCTTGCCGAAATTCAGAAGATTCGTATAACGCTCAGACCAAAGGTCCTTTAAACGATAGTCAGGACACGGAAGATTTAAGTTGCCCTCAGATTCAGGAAGCTTCTGATGGCTGTCATAAGAGAGCTTTTTCCCGCGAGACCGAACCTCCCCTGCCGCAATGCAACGAAGGTACTCTCTATTGGATTCCTAAAGATGAAGTACTGAGCTTAAACCTTTGGGAAGGCGACCACCTATTCCTGGAAAAGCTTATCGCGAATGAAGATTTTGGCGAACTCACCGTCCGCTACCAAGGCGACACATTAGTGAGCTTTGAGTAGCAGGATTTACGAAGTACCTTTCTGATTATGAAGGTAACTTGCACGCGGAGGGTTCCTCTTATCTCGGCGTAATAGACTCTCTGCACAGTAACTTTGCCCCGTGTGGCGCGTTTCGGCCTGTGTGCATGATGGCGTACCGACTTTGTGGCGCGTTATGGCCTCCGTGTATGATTGACCCCATATCAGTGGCGCGTTTCGGCCTCCGTGTATGATGAACCCCGTACTAAGTGGCGCGAAATGGGTTCTGTGTATGGAAACACCCCTTTTGAGTGAAAATTTGGGGTCACTGTGGCGCGCTAGGGGCTGTG
>CAVCRX010000054.1:5666-18199 GCA_963604935.1 Bacteroidaceae bacterium | reverse complement strand
CAGGTTTATGTGCGCAAAGTAGCCCCTTTAGGTGACCCCGTAGAGGTCACAGTTCGAGGCTTCGAGCTTTCCTTACGAAAGGAAGATGCCGACATGATTGAGGTTGAGTAATCGCCTCAAATTCCACCAAAGCGTGGGTCGGGGAGTTTGCTTTATAGGCTGTATTTATATTCATCAAGAATGCGAATCTATGAAACAAGCTTCGATAGCGGCAGTAAGCCGCTCTTTTTAGGAATGCAAGTTAGCTATAGCTAACCGTTAGACAAGGTTAACCTTCGCTACGGGAGGCTATAGGCCGGACCCCTACCGGCACAACAAAAACAAAGGAGCACGAAAGTGGCAACACGTATTGCTCTTGCAGGTAACCCCAACGCCGGCAAGACAACTCTGTTTAACTTACTTACGGGCGCTAACCAGTACGTTGGTAACTGGCCTGGCGTTACCGTTGAGAAGAAAGAAGGCAAGCTTAAGTCTTCTTTTGGGGCCAAGGATGAAGTCGTAATCACCGACCTTCCTGGCATTTACTCTCTTTCTCCTTACACTTTGGAGGAAGTTGTTACTCGTACCTACATCTTGGACGAGCAGCCCGAAGCAATCATCAATATTATCGACGGTACCAACCTTGAGCGTAACCTCTATCTCACCACTCAGCTTGCTGAGCTTGGTGTTCCTATGGTTGTTGCCATCAACATGATGGACGAAGTTAAGAAGCGCGGCGATGAAATTGACGTCGCTGCTTTGTCAGAGCGTTTGGGTATGCCCGTTGTAGAGATTTCCGCTCTCAAGAACGAAGGCATCCAGGGCTTAGTCGACGCAACTTTGGCTCACGGTAATGCGGATTCTATCGTCCCTACCTCTTTTGAAGAGGGCGTTGAAAAAGCTTTAAGTGAAATTGCAGAACAGCTACCTGAAAGCATCCCAGCTGATCAGCGTCGCTGGTATAGTATCAAGCTTTTTGAACGCGACGAAAAAATCATCGATGCACTTAATCTGAGCGATTCCGCTAAGGCTGCCATCGAAAAGATTACGACTGCAGCAGAAGACGCAGCTGATGATGACTCTGAAAGCTTGATTACCTGCGGCCGTTATGATCGTATCGAGGGCATTGTAGAGGGCGCTCTTAAGGTTAAGAACAAGGGTCAACTCACTACTTCCGACAAGATTGACCGCATTGTTACCAACCGTATTCTTGGTTTGCCCATCTTTGTTGTCATCATGTTCTTGGTGTACTACATCTCTGTTTCCACTGTTGGTACGGTTGCTACCGACTGGGCAAACGATGGTGTCTTTGGCGACGACGGCTGGTTCCTTGATCCTTCTCCTATTGTTCAGGTTGATGGTGCTCAGGCCGCCTTCGATGAGGTTAACGACGAATACACTGACGCTGTTACCGTTCTGGATGCTGGTGTTGGTGGAACCTACGACTCTTACGACGACGAAACTGGCGAAGATGAATTCGTAACCGTCGATCAGGATGCCTACGACGAAGCTCTGGCTGTTGTTCAGTCCTATGGCGAAACCGCTGATAACTATGGTGAAGCCGGCCCTGATCCTTCCGATTACGGTATCTTTATCCCCAGTATTCCATCGCTTCTGAATAGCTTCTTTGAGTCCATTAACTTTGATACCGAGAGCTGGGTTTATGCTCTGATTATGGATGGTATCGTTGCTGGTGTTGGCGCTGTTCTTGGCTTTGTTCCCCAGATGATGATTCTGTTCATCTTGCTGGCAATCCTGGAATCCTGCGGTTACCTTGCTCGTGTTGCCTTCGTCCTTGATCGAATCTTCCGTCGCTTTGGTTTGTCCGGTAAGTCCTTCATTCCTCTGCTGATTGGTTCTGGCTGCGGCGTTCCCGGTATCATGGCTTCTCGTACCATCGAGAACCTGGCAGACCGTCGTATGACCATCATGACCGTTACCTTTATTCCTTGTGGCGCTAAGCTTCCTGTTATTGCTTTGTTTGCAGGTGCAATTTATGGTGGCGCATGGTGGGTTGCGCCAAGTGCTTACTTCCTGGGTATCGCAACTGTTCTGTGTTCTGGCATCATCTTGAAGAAGACCAAGCCTTTTGCTGGCGAGGCTGCTCCCTTCGTTATGGAGCTTCCTGCATACCATCTGCCTACCGTTGGTGGTGTTCTGCGTAGCATGTGGGAGCGCGCTTGGGCGTTCATTAAGAAGGCTTGCACAATCCTGCTTCTCGCATGTATCGTCATTTGGTTCCTCTCTACCTATGGTTTCGAAGAGGGCACCTTCTGCGCTGTTTCCGACACAAGCTTCTCTTTGCTTGCTGCTATTGGTTCTGCTTTTGCATGGCTCTTCATTCCTCTTGGATTTGGCGACTGGCAGGCAGCTGCAGCATCGCTTTCCGGCTTGGCTGCAAAGGAAGACATTGTTGCAACGCTGGGCATTCTTTATGCAGGCGACTCCGGCAACTGGTACTCAAACTTCGCAAACTCCTATGGTCCTGTTACCGCATATGCCTTTATGGCCTTCAACCTCATCTGCGTTCCTTGCTTCGCTGCTCTTACCGCAGCTGCTCGCGAGCATAACTCCAAGAAGTGGTTCTGGGCTCAGGTTGGCTATCAGATGGGCGTTGCATGGCTCATCGGTCTGTGGGTCTTCAACTTCGGTGGCCTGATCACCGGCGAAGCACCTCTGAGCATTTGGACCGTTCTTGCTGCAGCAAGCTTCATCGGCTTCCTGTATCTGCTCTTCCGCCCCAACAAGTACAAGGGCGTTAAGTCTCAGAATGCGGTAAAGGCTCAAATCGAAAGCGAAATTAAATAGCTTTTAGCTTGGGCTTATATATGAGATAAAGATGGGGCAGTCAAAGTTTGGCTGCCCTGTCTGCTTTTACTTAACGAAAGGAGGCACACATGGACGCTTTTTTTGAAAGCTTGGGCACCACTCCGTCAACGGTTGCCGTTGCCTTAGTTTTGCTGCTAGTGTGCTTGCTTATTATTCGCTCAGAAATCAAAAAGCGTAAAAATGGCGGCTCTTGTGCGGGATGCTCTGGCTGCGCAAGCTCTGGCGCAAAAGAATGCCCCAGTTGCTCTATCGATGCAGATGCTCTTGAAGCTGCTGTTAAGAAAGCAGAAGAAGAGCAACAACATAAGTAGTAGTAGCCTTGTTTGAGGCTTACTATGCTCTGATAAAGACCCGACTTCTAGGAGAACATATGTATAAGATCACTTTGGGCGTTGAAGGAATGATGTGCGGTCATTGCGAAGCACATGTATGCGATGCCATTCGTAATAGCTTCAAGGTAAAGAAGGTCAGCGCCTCGCACACTGATGGAAAAGTCGAAATTATTTCCGAAGAAAGCATTGATAAAGGTCAGGCCTTAATGGCCCTGAAGCCTACTGGCTATAAGCTTACGAGCTTTGCTATCGAGCCTTACGAACAGAAGAAGGGTCTCTTTGGCTTTATGAAATAAACAAACATGTAAGAATAAGCATGTTTGGCTCGGATGTAGGGCGTCAAAGAAGCGCAAGGCGATAGCCTTTGGGGTTTTTACCAGGCGCTTCTTCTTATTTCTAATCGCGTTTTCTTGCTTGATGTTTTAGTAATTGAATCTAGGCGCCGTAAAAGAAAAGAGCCGCAACTAAAAGGCTGCGGCTCTAAGTTTTTGCTGGCTGGCCCAGCAGGATTCGAACCTACATAACTGGTACCAAAAACCAGGGTCCTGCCATTGGACGATGGGCCAGTTTCCGTTCCCCGTCGCTTAAGGTTTTGCTTATGTTTCAGACATAAGCCCTTCTAATAAAGCGGCTGGTTCGCGGTGCTTGTGAATTATAGCGTATTTATGACGCTTCGTGGACATGAGTCTTTATGGAGTTTTAATCATCTTATGAGCATGGGATAATTCAGGAAGCAAATCTAAAAAGGGGGCCACAATGTTTATTTCAACCACCGACTATATTCCTGGTACTAACTATCATGTCCTTGGTCTGGTGCAGGGTAATATCGTTACTTCGCGCCATATTGGTCGCGACTTAATGGCAGGGGTTAAAGCCATGGTTGGTGGCGAGATTAAAACCTTCACCGAAATGACTTCAGGCGCTCGCCAGGAAGCCGAAAATCGAATGGCTGCTCAGGCTCAGGCTATGGGTGCAGATGCGGTAATTGGTGTTCGTTTTGCCGGGGAAGTTGTAGCCGAAGGAACTATCGAGATGCTTGCTTATGGCACCGCGATTAAGTTTGTTCAGTAGCTTTGCTTGTTCTTCTTGTTTGTTAAGAGCCTAAAACTTGTATAGAAAGCGCGTGGTACACTTCTATGCACGCAATTAGAAAGTACGCGTAGGCTTTGTTTACTTGGCTAATTTGTTTTTCGTTAGCTTTTGTTTGTGAAAGGGTGCCCCATGGCTGAATTTATTGAAGGAAAACGCCCCGTTAACGAGGCTTTGCGCAATGGTGTACCCGTGCGTCGTATGTATGTTGCAGAAGGTCTTCGCAAAGATAAAGTCGTAAACGAAATTACTCGTCGTGCTCACAAGATGGGTATTTCTGTAAAGCAAGTTCCTCGTGCTGAATTGGATAAACTTTCCGAGCGCGGATCTCATCAGGGCATTATGCTCGAGGCTGAGTCGTTTCAATACAGTTCTACTAAAGAGATTTTGATTGCTGCTAAAAAGCGAGCAGAGGCAAACGATGGTAACGCTCTGATTGTTGTGCTCGACCACATCACCGATGCCGGTAACCTGGGTGCTATTGCTCGTTCGGCAGAGGTTGTAGGTGCTTCCGGCATCCTTATTCCTGCCAATCGTTCGGTCAGGGTAACTGCTGCAACCTACAAGAGCTCTGCAGGCGCTATCGCAAATATTCCTGTTGCGCGTGTGGCGGGCATTCCTCAGACTATCGAAACTCTTAAAGAAAATGATTTCTGGGTTGCTGGTGCAAGTGAAAAGGCAACAGATTCCATCTGGGATTCCAATATGGCGGGCAAGATTGCTCTTGTCATGGGTTCTGAAGGTGATGGCCTTGCCCGTTTAACGATGGAGCGTTGTGACTTCTTGGTAAGCTTGCCTCAGGCTGGCTCCATTGGTTCTCTTAATGTTGCTCAAGCTGCAACCGCTTGCATGTACGAATGGATGCGTCAGTGCACGAAAGGTCGCAAGTAAGTGGCTCGCAAGCGCAGAAAACTTTTAATTGTTGATGGCTATAACGTCATTCGTAGTGGCGCGCGCTATTCTCACATGCGTAAGCTGCCAGATTATGAGCAGGTTCCTTACAATATGGTTCGCGAAAAGCTCATTAGTGATGTTGCAGCCTATGCTGGTCATGAATATAAGGCGGTTATCGTTTTTGATGCTGCTGAAAATCCAAGTGATGCAGGCAAGACGCAGCAGATTGGTGGCGTAAAGGTTGTCTTTTCGCCAGCTGGACAATCAGCCGATCATGTTATTGAGCGCACAGCTCACGACGCTGCTGAAAAAGGTCTTGAAGTAATGGTTGTCACCAGTGATGCTGACATTCAGGACACTGTTTTTGGCGGCGGCGTTGATCGTATGAGTGCGGATGGCTTTAGTTTCGAGATGGATGACCTTCATTATGAAGCTAGACTGGATAGTCAGGTGGCAACGAAGCGTCGATCCACTGTGGCCGAACGAATCGATGGCGATACTTTGGCAAAATTAAAAGCTCTTCGTGATCGCAAGTAAATTTCCCTATAAGTAGTAGCTTGCGGCAGCGGCAGGCGGCTGGCTGTAATTAACACCAAACGCTATTCGGAAATAGTGGAGAAGAATGCCGGCAGATGGCGGCTGGTACTAGCTGGGGCCGCTAATGGCGGGTGTCGCCAAAGCGATTAAAATGTGGCATGAAAGCTCCCTTGTATTCTTGTTTGCCGTATTCTAACAGGCATTTTATTTTTAAAAAATTAGACAGACGCCCCAAAACGTTTATATGAACGCGTTCGAAATCCTCCTATAATCAAAGAGTACACGTTTCTCCGAGCGTGTGTTCCTAGCCTACATTGCATGCTTCGAGGGGGAGCAAGGCTTAAACGGCTCGGAGAGGGGAGGAGAAAAAATGAAACCACTAAAGGGAATCAAGGTAGTTGATTTAACCACCTACATGGCAACGCCTGCAACTGGTCGTGTTTTGGCCGACTGGGGCGCTGATGTTATCAAGGTTGAAGCATCTAAGGGCGATCCTTGCCGCGTTACCCAGGCTGCAGTATTTAATATGCCTATGTCGGACGAAGAAAATCTGGCATTCGACATGGTCAATCTAAACAAGCGCTTCGTCACTCTTAATCTGAAAAGCCCCGTCGGCGCTGAAGTCATGGATAAGCTCTTGGCAGAGGCTGACGTTTTTATTACTAATACTCGCACCAAGTCATTGAAGAAAATGGGTCTTGATTGGGAGACCTTGCACGCCAAGTATCCTAAGCTCGTTATGGGTCATGGTTTAGGCTACGGCAAGAAGGGCGCCGAAAAGGATGATCCCGGTTTTGACGTTACCTGCTATATGGCTCGCGGTGGTGTTTATGGCACTACGGTTAACCGTGGCGATTCTCCCATGATTCCCACCAATGGCTATGGTGACATGCAAGCTTCCATGTTCTTAGCTGCAGGCGTTCTGGCTGCCCTGCTTGGCCGTCAGCAGTCTGGCGAGGGTGAATATGTAACTTGCGCCCTCCAGCATGCTGCTTTGTATGCATTGATGGTAGGTATGATTTCAGCTCAGTATGGCAATCCTTATCCTAAGAGTCGCCTTGAAGTTATTTGCCCCTTCAACAATGTTTATACCTGCGGTGACGGCAAGGTTATTGCTATGTGCGACCCTGAGTACGACCGCGATTACAACAAGATCATGAAGCTTGTTGGCCGTGAAGATATGGTCGATGAGCCTCGCTTGGTCAACTGTGTCAAGATGAACGAGGCTGGCCTTAACCCTGAGGTTGTTGGCATCATGGATGATGCTTTAAGCAAGATGACCGCCGCCGAAGCACTCAAGATCTTCAAGGAAAATGGAATTCCTTGCGAACTTTGTCAGACTCCTTTGGATATCTATGAAGATCAAAATGTTTTGGACAACGATTACCTGGTTAAGGTTGATTATCCTGATGGTGGTCGCTGGGTTGCAACTCCTCCTTGCCAGTTCGAGTCTGAGCCAGCAGATCCTGGATATAAGCCTACTGGTAAGGCAGGATCGGCAACCGAGGAAGTTATGAAGTCTCTGGGCTACACCGATGAGCAGATTGCTGCTGCTATGGCATCGGGCGATGTTGAAGGTCCTGTAGATTTGGCAACGCTCCAGACTCGTTGGTAATAGGTGTTAGCTAAATTTAGCTAACAGGCTTACTCATAAATCTGTATCAACTTTAGATTTGAGGGCTGGCTCCGATTTCTTTGGAGTTGGCCCTCAAATTTTGCCCGCCCAAACTTCGGAAGTGAACACATTCGTGTCGGCTTTGTTAAGGCTTTCTTAAGCCTCTTCTTCTGTGAGCGCAGAGGCGTATACTCACATGCGCCCTCGAGGGGGCTCTTACAGCTTGCTTGATTAGCGCCAAAAGCATGCCGCCAACCTCTTCCCGGGTGATACAAGCAAAAGGGAAGAAGGTGTCGGGCCTACTATGGAGGTCTTTCAGCATACGTTTACCCAGATGGCAATGCTATTCTTTATTATGATTTGTGGCTTTGTCGCTCGTAAAAAGAAAATGACAAGCGATTCTTTTGACGGCAATCTTTCAAAGCTGGTAATGACCATCACCTTGCCGGCAACTATTTTGAATTCGGTTTTGTCAGACGAAAACCTGCCCTCAGACGAAATTATTTTAATGATGTTTGGCTATTCGTTAATTTACTTTGTTGTGGTGTCTGCATTTGCTTTTGTTGTTGCGCATCTTGTTTATCGAAGCCTTCCACGAGCAGCTCGTGGTGCTCATGCTTTCATGATGGTTTTTGGAAATGTTGGCTTTTTGGGATTTGCGGTACTTGCAGCTGTCTTTAATCAGGATGCTGTACTTTATGCCGCTATCTTCAATATTGTCTTTAACCTAGCAGTCTTTTCTCTTGGCGTATTTTTTGTTGCTGGCGACGACAGTAAAACCAAAGAACGTCGTAGCCTAAAGATGCAATTGAAGGCAATTTGGATCATGCTCACTAAGCCCGTCATGCTCGCTTCTTATGCTGCTATGATTTTGGCGCTGTTGCATATCACCGATGATGGCCCAATTGGACAAACTGTTGATATCTTAGGCGGAATGACGGTGCCTGCGGCAATGCTTATTATTGGTTCATCGTTGGCAAAAATGCCTGTGCGCGAGATGCTCTTTAACGGCTGGGCTTATGTCACTACCTTTATTAGGCTGATACTTATTCCCGCAATGATGTACTTCCTGTTTGGGCTCTTTGTGAACGACCCGTATCTGTTGGCTATTTTGGTTTTGCTTGCAGCTATGCCTGCTGCCTCAAATGGAACGATGATGTGTCTTGCTTATGGCGGAGATTCCCTTACCATGTCGCGCGGCACTTTCTTGACTACCGTGCTGTCGCTTATTACCTTGCCTGCCATCGCACTGGTAGTGGTCTAAAGTTTGCGGGGCAAAAGCAATCCGTGAGCAGATGTGCGAGTTTACTTATGATTTAAAGGCGCCTTATTCCAGGTAAGCGCCCGTCTGGCGGTTCCAAAGATGGGCGTATTCGCCATTTTGTTCGATGAGCTGTGAATGAGGCCCGTCTTCTGCAATCTTTCCGTCATGTAATACCACGATACGGTTAAGGCTTGCCACGGTGGAAAGGCGATGGGCTACCACTATGGCAGTGCGACCCTCCATTAATTTAGCTAAAGCATCCTGAACAAGCTTTTCGCTTTCGGAGTCAAGAGCGCTTGTTGCCTCGTCAAGTACAAGCACGGGGCAATCGGCAAGCATGGCACGCGCAATAGCAATGCGCTGGCGCTGTCCGCCGGAGAGCTTTACGCCGCGCTCGCCCGTAATGGTTTGAAAGCCCTGAGGGAGCTTTTCGATGAATTCCAGCGCATTCGCCTGGCGGGCAGCTTCACGGATTTGCTCCATGCTTGCATCGGGTTTTCCATAGGCTATGTTTTCGGCAATGCTGCGATGGAAGAGCAGTGCCTCTTGGGGAACGTAGGCAATTTGCCTACGTAGGCTTTGCTGTGTTGTATCTGCGATATTTTGCCCGTCAACTAAAATTTGTCCATCTTGAATGTCGGACAGGCGCAGCAATAGTTTGGTCAGTGTAGTCTTACCGGCTCCGCTCATGCCTACTAAACCTACTCGTTGCCCAGCGGGAATCTCGAGGTTAAAGTCATCGAATACGCGTGTTTTTGTGTCTCCATCGGTGTAGTAAAAGCCAATGTTTTTAAATTCAATCTTGCCAGCGTTTACCTGTAGGGCTTGTGCATTTGGCTTGTCGGCAACCAAACGAGGCTCGTCGAGCACACGTGTCATGCCTGAGGCATCGCCGAAGGCGCGGTTAAAGCGCTGCAAGCCATTATTGATAAAGTTAAATTGATTGGTGATGGTGTAGGTGTAGGTAAACATCAATACCAGGGTGCCTGGCGTAATGCCAAACCAAGCATTACCACCTGCGATAAACACCGCTACAACACTCATAATGACGACCGTGATGCAAGCAGTTGTAATGCCGCGGGTGAGCGACGCCCACATGCGCTTGGAGTCACGCAAGACAACTTCTTTATTAGCGGCATCAAAGAGACTACGCTCATAATCTTCGCGACCGTAAGTTTTTACTGCCAAGATATTAGCTACGGAGTCAGAGAGTTCGCCCGAAAGCTTATTTTGCGCACCCGCTGCTTGTTCGTTTAATGAAAGAATTCGTTTGTACATGTAGTACGAAACGCTTGCGTAAATAACAAGCAAGATCATCAGAATTGCAACATAAAGAGGGACGCGAGGCGCCAAAATTCCGCAGGTAAAAATAATGGAGCACAGAACAGGCATGAAGGGGAAGTTGATCGTTTCAATGAGTTGATTGTAGGCACTCATAAATTTGGAAGTTTGGCTAACAAGAGTGCCACCAAAGCGATTTGAATGAAAGCTAATCGATTGATTACAGAGCGTATCAAAGCTCATTGTTGCTAAGTCATAACTGGCAGCAATCTCTAACTTATAGAGCGTGTAATCCTGTAATTTGCTAGCTGCCTGGCCTAACACATTGATTATGATAAGCGCAATGACGTAGGGGCTGTAAGCACTAAAGACCTGGTCAGCTGCGACAGGCTCTGAACTAACCTTGTCTACAATCAAACTCATAACATAAGGATTGCCATAAGTTAAAAGGGCTACAAACGAAAAAGTGCAGATCATCAGCCCAAAGAAATATCCCTTATGATTTTTTGTAACCTGCCAGTAGTAATGCAAAGTTCGGCGCGTGCTTGATTGTCCCTGTGTCATAATTCCTCTTTCCCTTTTGGGTTTTATTTTCTCAAAGCTGTCAAGCGCCAGAGAAATGAGGGACCTATATTGGCGGCGTATACTTACCCAAAATAGATATGGCACATGAGTGTTTAACTGTGTTTACTTGGACTTGTGTTTAGCGAATAGCAAAGAATGGAGTGCAGCATGAAGACGATAGAAGTCGCTGCAGCAGTAATTAAAAAAGGCAATAAAATTTTGGCAACCCAACGAGGCTATGGTGACTATAAAGGTTACTGGGAGTTTCCCGGCGGCAAACTTGAGTCAGGCGAAAGTCCAGAAGAAGCTGTTGTTCGTGAACTAAAAGAAGAAATGGCAGTAACTGTTGTAATTGATAAATTCATTGCAACAGTGGAATATGACTACCCAAAATTTCATCTGATTATGCATTGCTATTTATGTCATGTCTCAGAAGGTAAGCTGGAACTCCTGGAACACGATGATGCTCAATGGCTTAGCCTGAATGAACTAAATACACCAAAGTGGCTTGGTGCCGATTACGATGTACTTGAAGCAATTAAGGAACAAGGAATCCTTAGTTAAGCACCCGATAAAGCTCCGAAGGAAGAGCTCGGGCATTGCTCTGGAAGCACACGACAAAGTTCCGAAGGCTTCGCTCTGAAAACCAAAAAGAGGATTTCGTAAGAAATCCGCATGCTAGTACATGAAGCAGTGATCGCATGAAAAAAGGAGAGAAGCAATTAAGCTTCTCTCTTTTTTGAATAGCGGAACGGGCGACAGTCTGAGTGGACTTCGTCGTGCGCTTATTTAGTTCTAAGTCTTTTTACCTTTTGCGCTCGGATTACTTGTATTTGTAGAAGCCTTCGCCAGCATTGATACCTGTTTTACCTGCATCGATATATTCCTTGAGCTTTTGGGCAATGTTGTAGGCACTTGTTCCAGGCTCTTTAGCTTCAGGTTTCATCATTACAATGTTGTAAGGAGTAGTAAGACCAATGACGTCTAAGATTCTGAAGGGTCCGCGAGGTGCGCCCGTTGCGAGCATCCAAGTCTTATCGATTGTTTCAACATCTGCAACGCCGTTTGCCCAAAGTCCTTCTGCTGCAAAAAGGAAGGGGACCAAAAGGGAATTAAGGATATAACCAGGCTGTTCTTTGAGCACCTTTAAGGGAATCATGCCGATAGCTTCAGCAAAGGCAACTGCTTCATCGAAAACAGCTTGGTCGGTTTTTGCATGCCCCATAACCTCGGCAGTGTTGCCAATCCAGATGTTGTTAGCAAAGTGAAGCGCAAGATATTTTTCTGGGCGCCCAGTAGTTTCGGCAAACATGCTAGGCAAGAGGGTGGAACTATTGGTTGCAACAATTGTCTTTTCAGGAAGAACGGGCGCAAGCTTTGTATAAAATTCATTTTTCTGAGCAACGTCTTCTGCAAGAGCTTCGATAACAAGGTCGGCATCTGCGACTGCTTTTGCCAAATCTAGTTCAAAAGTAATATCTTGGTAAGCTTTTTCGGCATTTTTGATCTTTTGGTCGAGGTCAAATTTGGAAGGGTCTGTTTCGTTAAAGACGAGGCCGCGCGATACGGGTGCAGCAGGATTTTCTTTTGCGGAATTCAGCTCTGCGATATAGATGTCATGAAGTCGCTTGAACTTAGGCTTAGCGCGTTCAATAGAAGCTTCGCTTCGCAGCCATACGGTTACATTAAAGCCGGCGTAAGCGGTTTGGTAAGCAATTTGACTTCCGAGTACGCCACCACCAATCAACACTACATTCTTAATGCTCATACATGCCTCCTTTAGGCTCCTGCGAATGTGAAAAGTGCTGAAGAAAGCCTTAGCCTTTAGGGGTAAATGATTCTCGGCCTTTTCACGCGGGTAAGGTTCTTTAAGTGTAGGTGGCTAAATGTAACTAAATTGGTGTCATTTTATGAACGGAGCCTGACCAAGACAAACGGCATGGCTCGTACCGTCTTGTTTGATCAGGCTCTTATGCTCTGCAGCAATTTTGCTACTTCTGTTTAATTTTTATAAGTGCGCCCTGCTTATTTGCTTGCTGGCAGGGCTCTTTTATCGCGAATCTAAAGCGTCAAAAATAATTCATGCAAACGCGTGTCTTTATCAAGCTCAGGGTGAAAGCTTGTAACAAGCTGTTACAAGCTTTCACCC